>JARYMB010000009.1 GCA_029907345.1 Methanolinea sp. | reverse complement strand
CGGCCCGGTACCCGATGGCAAACCCGTCGCCGGTTCCGCTCGAGGAATTCGTGGAAATATCGTAAATCTGCGTGCCCCCTCCGGTTGCAAGGACCGTTGCGTCTGCACGGATGACCATGACCTCACCCTTTCCGTCGAGGCAGAGGGCACCGACCACTCTTTCTCCTTCCCGCACGAGGTCAAGGGCGGTCACCTCGTTTTCTGTCTCGACGTTGGTCGACGCCAGCCGCTCGATGAGGGTCATCATCATCTCGTGACCGGTCCTGTCCCCCGCGTAGCAGGTCCGGGGAAATGTCTGTCCCCCAAACGGCCTCTGGGCAACATCGCAGGAGTCTGTCACGTCAAAGACAGCACCCCATGCGAGCAGGTCGCTGATCCTCTGCGGGGCTTCCGCAACGAGGATACTGACGAGTCCGGGGTCGTTGAGGTATGCCCCGCCCTTCATCGTGTCCTCAAAGTGTATCTCGCAGGAATCCTGTTCCCGGAGGACCGCGTTGTAGCCTCCCTCTGCCATGGTGGTGCACCCGCCCTTGCCCACAAGCGTCTTGGAGACGAGGATGGTCTCCCCGTACCCCGAAGCCTCGATAGCAGCCCTGACCCCTGCTCCGCCACTCCCGATGACAAGGACGTGGCAGTCCAAAACCTCGGCTGACCGCATCTTATTATAATGTGGGTCATATACGTACATAAAGAGATAGTAAAGGACAGCGTGAGCCCAAATGAGGTTTTTGATGAAATTTGGCGGCACTTCCGTTGCAGATGGCGGAAGTGTCTCCCGCGTGGTGGACATCGTGGAGTCCTGCTACCGCGCAGGGAACGAGGTCGCAGTCGTGGTCTCGGCCCAGAGGGGAGTGACTGACCAGCTCATCGCCATTGCATCGGAACTGGCCAATAACCATAACTCCGACGAGATCGGACGGTTCATCAACTCCCTGCGTGTCCGGCACGGGAAGGTTCTCCTCGAGACTGCCGAGGATTATGCCGACGAGGTGGGAATCCTCCTCGAGGAGCAGCTCTGCAACCTGGAAAACATCCTCACCGCGGTGCACAACCTCCGGGAACTCACCCCCCGCTCCCGCGATTACATCATCACGTTCGGCGAGAGGCTCAACAGCCTCGTCGTTTCTGCGGCACTGAAACAGAGGGGCATCCCGTCCATGACGCTCGACGGCTGCGAGGCCGGCATCGTGACGACAGCCAACCACGGCGAGGCCGTTGCCATCCCTGCGAGCGAGGGGAAGATAAAGAGCCGGGTTCTGCCCCTCCTGACGAACACCGTGCCTGTCATCATGGGCTTCATGGGGTGCACGGAGAAGGGCGTTGTCACGACCCTCGGGAGGTCGGGGTCCGACTACTCGGCAGCGCTGATCGGGGCGGCAATCGATGCGGACGAGATCGTGATCTGGACGGATGTCGATGGCATCATGACATCGGACCCGCGCATCATCAACGATGCCCGGGTGATCCCGGTGATATCCTACCACGAGGTCATGGAACTCTCGTATTTCGGGGCAAAGGTCATGCACCCCCGGTCCATCGAGCCTGCCATGAAAAAGGACATCCTCGTCCGGGTGAAGAACACGTTCAACCCCGATCACCCGGGAACAGCCATCGTCCGCGGTCAGAAGAGGGACAGCCGCGTCGTCAAGGCCCTCACCTACATCGAGAAGGTTGCCCTCGTCAACATCTGCGGGGCCCAGATGATCGGGAGACCCGGGGTTGCCAAGGCAATTTTCACGCTCCTTGCCGACCGGGACATCAACGTGATGATGATCTCTCAGGGCTCGTCGGAGGCCAATATCTCCCTCGTCATCGATGAAAGCCAGGAGGATGCCGCAAAGGAAGCACTCTCCGTGCTCGTCGCGGAAGGCCGGGTCAGGGAGGTGACCACGAACAGCGATGTCTGTGCCGTCGCCGTCGTGGGGGCAGGCATGGCAGGTGCGAGGGGAACGGGAGGAAGGATCTTTTCTGCGCTGGGAAACGGCGGTGTCAACGTGATGATGATCTCTCAGGGTTCGTCCGAGCTGAACATCTCGTTCGTTGTGACCAAGGCGGACGGGCCAAAGGCAGTCCGGATCCTGCACGACGAGTTCCGGCTCTCCGAGGAGGACAATGGGTAACGGTCCGCCCGGGACGTACCGCGACGCAGGGGTCGACATCGACCTCGAGGCAAGAGCCATCTCCGCCCTCGTCCAAAACCTCTCCTTCCGGCGCGAGGGAAGGTTCCGGATGGTCTCCCCGCCCGGGCATTTTGCGGGTTTCGTCGAGTGCGGCAGGCACGTCCTTGCCCTCACCGTGGACGGTGTCGGGACCAAGATGAAGGTCGCCGACCGGCTCCGCGACTGGACAACGGTCGGCATCGACTGCATGGCCATGAACGTCAACGACCTCTACGTCATGAACATCGAGCCGGTGGCCTTCGTGGACTACATCGCGGCAGACTCGCTCTCTGTCGAGCAGATGGCCCAGATCGGTGCAGGCCTGAACGAGGGGGCCCGGCAGGCGAACGTGAGCATCGTCGGCGGCGAGACGGCGACCCTTAAGGGCCTGGTCAACGGCCTCGACCTTGCAGGTACGTGCCTTGGCATCCAGGAGAGGGACAGGGTGATCTGTGGGGAGAAGATCCGGCCGGGAGACGTCATCATCGGTGTTGCATCCTCGGGGATCCACAGCAACGGGCTCTCGCTTGCAAGGAGGATCGCCGAAAGCCTGGACGCCTGGGACGAGATGCTCTCCTCCGGGCGGACGATCGCCCGTGAACTCCTCGTCCCGACGCGTATCTACCGGGAAGCGCTCGACGTCGCCGCTGAAACCGAGGTCCACGGAATGTGCCACATCACGGGAGGGGGCCTCCTCAACTTCACGAGGCTCTCGCGTTACGGGTTCGATATCACCGATCCCCTGCCCCCCCACGAGATCTTCACTTGGATCAGGGAGAAAGGGAAGGTCGGAACGGTCGAGATGTACCGGACCTTCAACATGGGCATGGGTTATGCCTATATCGTGCCCGGGTCTTCCGTGGACGCCGTCCTCTCCTGCGTGGAGGGGAGCAGGGTCGTGGGCAGGGTATCGGAAACGCCCGGCGTCCGGCTCGAAGGAACCCCCATCCGCTGACGGGCCCGGACCGGGATCCCCTTTTTTCCGGCCCGAATCCCCCGGGAAGGTTCTTGTCCTGTCAGGTCTCCCGGCCTTCTTCTTCCCCGTCCGGTTCCACGGCGAGGGGAGAGACCAGTGCCCGGTCGTCGAGGATCGCAGAGTTGCCCGTCGGGTCCTCGATGATGAGCGTGACAGGGAAACGACCGTCCCGTGCGCAGGCTATCTTTTCGCGGAGGGCACGGGCACGGACCCGCTCCTCCTCGTTTTCAGCCCAGAGGATGACGCTCTCGACGACCCTCTCCACCCGGTCGAGGACGCCTTCCACGTTCGAGACGAAGCCCTCGCATGCAGGCCCGGGCGCAATCTCGACCCCGAGCTCGGGGATGGTGATGGTGCCGTTCATGCTCCTGACGACGCGTGCGGAAAGATCTTGCTCGGACACGACGGAAAACTCCCACCGCGAGGGCCCGGCATGCTCCAGGAGCTGCGTATCGACGAACCGGAAACCGCAGGAGGGACAGCGGGTGCTGATGAGGAGGAGTCCGAAAAAGTATGGAATATCTTCAGTCTGGTAGATGTACTCGATCTCTGTGTTGCAGACGGGGCAGGGACCAGGTACGACCTTGCGCACAGATCAGCTGACCCCGCCGATCTTTTCCCGCGAGATCTTCACGGAATTGGGCGTGATTACCACGTAGCGCTGGTCACCGAGGCCGATGATGTCGCCGTTGACGTCCTTTGCAACCTCTTTTAAGTCTTTTAAGACCCGCTCGTACATGACCTTGTCGGCTTTCAGCTTCGCGATATCAACGATCACGATGTTCCCGTTATAAACTTCGTCCTTGACACGCGGGCTGTCCTTGATGTCCCCGACCGATGCAATCTTGACAAAAAGCGCGGGTGCCCCCTCCTCTTCCGCTTCGAGGGCTTCGAGGTCGAGGTCCATATAATCGTCTTCCGACGACGGAGTACTCTTTCCAAGCAGGGTATCCAGGAATTTTACCATGGAAAAATTGTCTATTGTTATTTATTTAATAGTATCTATGCAATCGGCGATATCTCCGTTCCAGGGGCCCGGATTGCCTGATCCCGGGAAGGCAGAAGAAGCGGGGGGAGACCCGTTAGAATTCGAGTGCCCAGATCTCGTCTCCGACGAAGTGGATGGTCTTGACGACCTTTCCGGTCTCTTTCTCCTGCATCGCGGCAGCATCGAGGAGGGCGATCCCGACTGCCAGGGGTTTTCCATACTTCTCCTCCACCACCTGGACGGGCCGGCCAGCCCGGACGTCGGGCGATATCGCCGTGATGCCGGGCCGCATCACGTCTGCACCCTTTGCAACGAAGGGGACGGCTCCCGAGTCAACCACGATCTTCCGTTCCGGAAACGGGTGCTCGAGGAGCCCGCGGAGGGTGGGAAAGACGATCCCCTTCGTCTCCATCAGGAGGGGCTTTTTCCCGACGAGGAAGAGGGTGACCTCTCCATCCGTCCCGACGATCTCTATCCCCTCGCAGGAAAAGAGGCTCGCGGAGTCCCCGATCTCTGCATGCAACCTGTTTTTCAGGTCTTCTGCCTGTGACTTACGCAGGGTGTGCCGCTTCTTCGGCGTGATCCTGACCATCTCTCTCTCCCTCTGGAACTATGGCTGCCGGACACAAAAAAACCGTCGTCGCGGGAAAAAGCCTGAAAAATGGCCGTGACCGGAACAGCGGGAGGAGAACAAAAGGGAAAGCCGCAGGCGATACCCTTTCCCCTGCAGTACATTTATGTATCCGGGTTGCTCACATATAGTACCCCAAACTGACAGAACGCGGGTACGATTATGACCAAACGGCCGTTGGATATTTTGGATCAGGTGCTGAACCGGCAGCCTGTCATCGTATCCCTCAAGGGCGGAAGGGAACTTCGCGGGGTCCTGCAGGGTTATGATGTGCACATGAACCTCGTGCTGGACAAGGCAGAGGAGATTGAGGGTGGACAGTCGCGGAGCGTTGGCACCCTGATCGTGCGTGGGGACAACGTGATCTACATTTCCCCTTCCCTGGAATAAAAAGAAGATAAGGTGAGTTATGTCGAAAGGAACACCATCAATGGGAAAAAGGCAGAAAAAGACGCACATTGCCTGTCGCAGGTGCGGGAGTATCTCGTACCACGTGCGACACAAGACCTGTTCTGCCTGTGGCTTTGGAAGAAGTTCAAGATTGCGCAGTTACAAGTGGACGATGAAACGGCCAAAGGTCCCGACTCCGTAAGCGACCCATCATGTGCGGTATCGTTGGCATCAGGGATGCTGGCGGGGTCTCTTTTTCCATTTATTATGCACTCTATGCACTCCAGCACAGGGGCCAGGAGAGTGCCGGGATCTCCACGTTCGACGGGACACGACTCTTCAAGCACAAGGGCCAGGGCCTCGTTGCCGAGGTCTTTGACTCCGCCATCCTCGAGTCCCTCGAGGGTAATGTCGGAATAGGGCACGTCCGGTACCCGACGACGGGCGCAAACCGGCCTGAAAATGCCCAGCCCTTCAACTTCGCGTTCCGCGACCATACCATCTCGATCGCCCACAATGGCAACCTCGTCAACAGCCGCCAGCTCCGGGACGAGTACGAGTGCCGCGGCCAGATATTCTGTTCCACAACCGATACGGAACTGATTGCAAAGGTCATCACCGAGGAGATGAGCAACTCGGGGTGCATCGAGGACGCGGTCCACAGGTGCATGAGAGTGCTCCGCGGCTCCTATTCCGTCGTGATGATGATCGACGGCGTGCTCTACGGGTTCCGCGACCCCCTCGGTATCAAGCCGCTCTGCCTCGGCAGGACTCAGAAAGGGCTGATCATCGCCTCCGAGAGCGTTGCCGTCGATGCGCTCGGCGGGACGTTCCTGCGGGACGTCGCACCCGGTGAGCTGATCTGCATCGACGGGGAGGGGATGCGGAGCATGCAGATTGCCCGGGCATCACGCAGGGCCCACTGCATATTCGAGTATATCTACTTCGCCCGGGCGGATGCCGTCCTCGACGGGGCGCTCGTGTACGACGTCAGGCTGAGGATCGGGGCAAAACTCCACGAGGAAGCGCCGGTGCAGGCGGATTCGGTCTGCCCGGTCCCTGATTCGGGCACGGCCTATGCAGTGGGGTACTCGGCCCGGTCAGGTATCCCCTTCATGGAAAGCCTTCTCAAGAACCGGTACATGGGCAGGACGTTCATCATGTCCACCCAGAACGAGAGGGAACGGGCCGTCCGGATCAAGCTCAACCCCATCCGGAAGCACCTCGAGAACGGGGCCGTCGTGCTCGTGGATGACAGTATCGTCCGCGGAACGACATCCCGCCGGATCATCGGCATCATGCGCGAAGCGGGTGCCCGCGAGATTCACGTCCGCATCGGGTCTCCCTCGATCGTCGCTCCCTGTTACCTCGGTGTCGACATGCCCACGCGCGAGGAACTGATCGCACACCGGCGGGACGAGGAGGAGGTCCGGAGGCACATCACGGCCACGTCCCTGCACCATGTCACCATCGATGCCCTTGTCGAGTCCATCGGGATCGGGAGGGAGAACCTCTGCATGGGCTGCCTGACGGGGACATACCCTGTCGATATCCCCGGGGAGGTCTCGTCTCCGGTCGCCGTTGACTTCCTCGACGGGACGTACCAGACCCGCCTTGAAAAGTTCGGGACCGGGAAAGAGTAGTCTCCCAAACTGCAGGGTTTTTAAAAAAATCTCTTCTCCTGCCGCAAATGGTCAAACCCGGCACGGGGCTTTGCACCAGGTTCCAAAACGCGAAAAACAGGATTACTCCATAGCGAGGGATGGATTTGAACCATCGGTCTACGGGTTATGAGCCCGTCGGGATATCCTGACTACCCCACCTCGCTGAGACGTATGTGGTGGGTAATTAATTCACTATCCGCAGAGATATAGTTTGCCCCGGAATGAAAGCCGGGCGGGCAGGGGACGGACGGGAGAAGTGATTATCTGGACGATGCACCATAGGAAGGGTACATGGACGATGACGAACTGCAACGGATCAGGGAAAAGAAGCTCCGCGAGCTCGAGGCCCGGCTGCTGGAACAGAGGGGGAAAGGACAGCCACAGCCTGCCCGCGTCCTGACGGTCGACGAGTCCCGGTTTTCCACCCTCCTTTCCGGCCACCCGCGGCTGGTCATCGATTTCTGGGCAGAATGGTGCGGCCCGTGCCGCATGGTGGCCCCGGTCATCGGGGAACTCGCCATGGAGATGGCCGGGCGTGTCGCATTCGGGAAGTGCAATACGGACCAGAACCCCCGGCTCGCAGCGCGGTTCGGGATCTCCGCGATCCCGACCATCCTCCTCTTCCGCGAAGGGGCACTCCTGGACAGGATCATCGGGGCATACCCCAAAGAGACGATCAGGGCACGCATCATCCGGGCGTTCGGGCTGGAAGGGTGATATTTTCGCGGGAATCGCCCCGTTCTCGGGGGATAAGCCCCCTGTCTTCCCGGATCATGGCCCCCGTTCCACGCAACCCTATTTATGCCATGGCCGTCACTATTTTATCTGAATGGCAAAAACCCGCATCATCGTCGCTCTCTCGGGTGCAAGCGGCATCGTTTACGGGATCCGCCTCCTCGAAGCCGCCCGCGAGCTCGGCCTCGAGACAGACCTCATCATGACGGATCTTGCCGCCCGGATGATTGGGATAGAGACGTCCCTGGAACCCGACCAGGTCAATGCCCTCGCAACGAGAGTCCATGACAGTTTCGATTTCACGTCTCCCCTCGCGTCGGGCGGGATCAGGCACCAGGGCATGGTAGTCATCCCGTGCAGCATGAAGACAGTGGCGGGAATAGCCTGCGGCTTTTCCGACAACCTCCTCCTGCGTGCCGCCGACTGCACGCTGAAGGAACGCCGCCCGCTCGTCCTCGTCCCCCGCGAGACGCCGCTTTCCGCCATCCACCTCCGCAACATGCTCACGCTCGCAGAGGCAGGAGCAGTCATCCTTCCCGCCTGCCCCGGGTTCTACCACAGGCCGCAGAACATCCAGGGTCTCGTGGACCATGTCGTCGGGAAGGTCTTTGACATCCTCGGCATCGAGCACAACCTCTACCGGAAGTGGAGAGAAGGGGAGACGACGTAACACCCGCACCCTGCACCCGGCCGCCGGGCTCGCCGCATCGTTCCCGGTCATTCGATGCCGGGTGCGGGAAGCAACAGAAGGAGGGTCAGATTCGCAATGGCCCGCACCAAACAAAAGGAGAAGGGAGAGGGAGGGCAGGATGCCAACCAGAACTCCGATCGACTTGCAGTACTCTTTTCGCGACCCGTCTTTCTCTCCCTCACGATCGGCATCCCGTTCTGCACGTTCAAGCTGCTGTTTGGCATAACGGCGTTCCGCGTCGGGTCACGTCTCCCGGATGGATTTCTCCTCGTCGCCGGGCTCGCCGTTGCAGCATGGGCACTTGCAGACATCGTCATGAACGCAGGCAGAGCCCTCTTTGACCTGGTCCACCGGGAGGCCCGGTTCGAGTACTGCACGATAGCGCAGGCCGGGGCCTTCTTCGGGGTCCCGTCCGTCTTCCTGGCACTGGATACGCTGGTGACGTTCCTCATCATCAGCGCGATGCTCTGGTCAGGGTGGATAACCCTCCTCTCCACCGTGGAGGCCTGGTTCTGGTACGCGGCAACCACGCTGAACTTAATCTCGCTCTCCCTCGTTCTCCTGCACGCCGAGATCCGGCGGGCGGGGATCCGGGGGGCAAAACCGCGGTAAAAGACATCTCCACCCGGTCCGGCGCACTGCATCCGGCAGTCCTGCCATGACCGGGAGGACCGTGCATTTATGTAGTTTCCTAAAAAGACAACATACCTTAAGTCAATGGACGATTACACCGGGCACTCCCTGTCTCCAGCCGATCACGTCGTCTTCCGGATTTTTGTGCCCTTCCTCCTCGCGGGGATCTATTATGGGCTCTGCTTCCTGTTCCTCCCCAGGCAACCCGCACTCCTCCTCGGGGCCCTCATGCTGGCATACGTGATCCCGCCGGCAGGAAAGGAGACGGTCATCCCGCTCGGTATCGCCCTCGGTCTCCCGTGGTGGCTGGTCGGGACGTCAATGGCGCTCCTGGATGTCCTCGCCGGCCTGTTCATGGCCCTGAACTTCGATGCAGCCCTCCGTATCCCCCTGCTCGGAGCCTGGATCGAGCGGTTCATGGGCCACGGGCAGGAATACCTGTCCCGCCGCCCGTGGCTGAAGAGGTTCTGCTTTGCGGGTGTCGTTCTCTTCGTGATGTTTCCCCTCCAGGGCTCGGGAGGTATCGGGGCCACCCTGCTCGGGAGGCTGCTCGGGATGCAGCGGTGGGACGTCTTTTTTGCCATCGTCACCGGGGCATTCCTCGGCTGTTACCTGATCGCTCTCGGGTCGGCATTTGTCTGGGAGATCATCGTTGCCAGCCCTGCTGCCGGCATTTCCCTTGCGGTGGGAATCATCGGCACCCTTGCGGCAGCATACCTCGTCTACCGCTGGAAAATGGAAAAACCACCGGGGCCGGAAGAGCCGTAACCGGCGGAGCATCTCCGGGCGGAGGGTCGGGAGGCAGGGCTTGCACTCATTCCGTCTTCCCCTATCCGGTCAAAATTTCCGGGAAACCGTGTGAAACCGCGGATGTGCAGCCCAAACGAAAAAAGATTCAGGAGGGGCTTTCCTTTGCCCCTCCCGGGCGGTGGAGGAACTGGAGGACGAGGATCACCGCGGCAGAGAGCGGCAGCCCGATGATGAGGGGGTCCATCGCACTCCAGGGGAATGGCAGAACGCCCGTTTTCCCGATAAGTGCGGAGGAGAGCCCGAACACTGCGGAATACCGGGCGTTCACGAAGAGGGCCCATGCAAACCAGACCAGGGCCCCGGTCAGGAGACTGGCCTTGGCCGCAAGGGGACTTGGGTTTTTGCAGTAGACGGCCACGGCAAAGACGGGCAGGAAGGCACAGGCGCACAGCCCCATGAACATGGCGGTCGCGATGGCGATGATGCTTCCCGGCATCAGGAATGCGATGACAACGCTCGCGACGATCATGGCGATGACACCGGCCTGGTTTGCCTTCAGGGAGAGGGCACACTCCCTCCCCCTCCCCCAGAGGTCGCAGATGAGAGCGGTTCCCATGGTATGGAAGAGCGATGACAGCGTCGACATGGCTGCGGCAAGCAGGGTGACCATGAAGACAACGGTGAACCATTCGGGTGTCGCAAGGTTGATGAACAGGGGAATAACGGCATCAACGTTTCCCCCGGCAGCCGCAATCGCGATCTTCCCCTGCGTATTGACGAAGTAGACGTTGGTGAGGGCACCGACCGTGAACGCGACACCGGTCATCATGAGGATGAACGGGCCCCCGACGAGGACCGCCCTGTTGAGGGAACGGTTGTCCTTCGCCGTCATGAAGCGGACCACGAGCTGCGGCTGGGCGAGGACGCCGATCCCGACACCGAGGACGAGGGTCGTGACGAGAGTGTACCAGATCGGGGACCCGAAATCCGGCATGACGGTCCAGCCGTGCATCCCCTGTTCGGCAAGTTTCGGGGGGACCATGTCCGCGATCGCGGTCAGCGCGGAATGGGCGGCCGTCACGCCCCCCAGGATCACGTAGGTCAGGACGAGGAGGAACGTCATCCCGACGAGCATGATCGTCCCCTGGACCGCGTCCGTGTACATCACGGCGATGAGCCCGCCGAAGACAACGTAGATGGCCACGATCACGGCAAACCCGATCAGGGACGCGGCATAGGAGATCCCGAGAGTCTCCTTGATGAACTGGGCACCCCCGATGAGGACGGCGGCGGAATAAAGCGGCATCCCCACGACGATGACGAGGCCCGAGACGACCTGCATGAACGTCGACGAGTAGATCTTGCCCATCAGGTCGGGGAACGTGACTGCTTTGAGGCGTTGCCCGACCTCCCTTGTCTTTTTGCCGAACACAACGAAGGCGAGCAGGATGCCCACGCCGATGTTGAAGACCGTCAGCCAGATCAGGCCCATCCCGAGGTTTGCAGCCTGGCCGCCGAACCCCACGATGGCCGAGGTGGAGATGAACGTGGCACCGTACGAGAGGGCAATGACAACGGGATGGGCTTTCCGCCCGGCAACGAGATAGTCCTCAGCTTCGCGGGTCTTTTTATAACCCACGTACCCGAGGCAGAGAATGACGACCAGATAGATGAGGGTGATGGTGGCGACCAGGAGAACGTTGACCGCCATCCCTCAATCCCCCCCGTTGTTCCAGTTGAGGTAACCATAGACGATGCATGCGAACGCGAGGGCTATGCAGAGCAGGTACGCGATCCAGATTTGCGGGTCAGGAATTCCGAGCATGAGAGAAACCTCCGGTAAACTCGAGGGATGATACCGTTACAGGGGACCAGGAAGAGTGACCGGTCCCCTACCGAAACAGGAAGAAGAACACGCCGGCGCCGGAAGGCAAAGAGTATGTCGAAAGCGTCGCCGTCATCCCTGTAAGTATGTGGATTGCACCCCTTATTTATGGGTTTTTCTTTGCAGCAGCACAAGAGATAACCGGGGAGGGAGAGAACATGTGGATCAGCGGATGGATTCCGAGGTCTTTTTCGGCCTGCACGAGGCCCTCCAGGACGTTCTCTCCCACAGGCTGGGATGGTCCCACCTCCGGGAAGTCCAGGCCCGGACCTACCGGGCGGTCAGGACGGGGAGGGACGTCCTCGCCATCGCCCCCACGGCGGGAGGAAAGACCGAGGCCGCACTCATCCCGGTCATCGATGCGATCCTCAAAGAGGGGCTCTCCGGCGTCGCATGCCTCTACATCTCGCCGCTCAAGGCCCTGATCAACGACCAGGAGGAACGTTTCCTCTCGTTCTGCATCCCGACAGGACTCGACCTGAAGGTCTGGCACGGGGACGTGCCCAGGGGGGACCGGTCCTGGGACGACGGGGAACCGCCCCATTTCCTGATGATCACGCCCGAGTCCCTCGAAGTCCTCATGGGAGAGAAGGCCCTTGCGGGGGACCTCGCCCGCACGCGGTTCGTGATCGTGGACGAGCTCCACTCGTTCGTGGAGTCTGAACGGGGGGCGCACCTCCGTATCCTCCTCGACAGGCTGGACGCGCTGGCCGGGTCGCCCGTGCAGAGGATAGGGCTCTCGGCAACGGTGGGAAACCCGGCCGGGGTGCTTGCATGGTTCTCGGGCCCCCGGCGCGGGGGAGAAGTCGTGGAGGTTTTGCAGCCGCCCCGGGAGAAGAAGTTCTCCTTCAGCGTCCAGGCGGATCCTAAGCGGCGGACGCAGGTCGTGGCAGGTCTCGTTGCGGGAAAGAAAGCCCTGGTCTTTGTCAACAGCCGGGCAGAGGCAGAGGAACTGGGCAGAGCGCTGCGGGGGACTGTCGGGCACCTCTTCGTGCACCACTCGTCCCTCTCGCCCCAGATGCGGAAGGCTGCCGAAGAATCCCTGGAGGGGAGCGAAAGCGCCTGCATCATCTGCACGAGCACGCTCGAACTCGGGATCGACATCGGCGACCTGGACATCGTCGTCCAGGTCGGGGCACCGGCATCGGTCTCCTCCTTCCTCCAGAGGATGGGGCGGGGCGGGAGGAGGGGCGGGTCACCGTACATGGCATTCGTCCTCCCTGATGCGTGGTCCCTCCTCGTGAGCACGGCGGTCATCGAGAGTGCCCGGAAAAAGAGGGTGGAACCGCTCATCCCGAAGAAGAAACCGTACAACGTTCTCGTCCAGCAGGTCCTCCTCGCAGTCCTCCGGAACCGGCGGACGACTGCGGCCCGCATCGAGAGGGAGACAGGGGCCCTTCCGGTTTTCTGCGACCTTCCGGCCGGCACGGTGAGGGAGCTCATCGCGTTCCTTGCGCAGGAGGGATTCCTCGTCAGGGACGGCGAGTTCCTGATGAGCGGTCCCCGCATGGAGGCCCTGTACGGCAGGTCACAGGGAAAGGACCTCTACTCCGTCATCCAGGGCGGGGGCGAGCTGAGGGCCGTGACACCAGACGGGGAACAGATCGGGAGGCTGGACGCAAGGTTCGTTGCAGGGAAGGGGCGGGAGGGTTTCTCGCTTGGCGGAAGGGACTGGACGCTCGTCGGGAGGGACGACCAGCACGGGCTCGTTGTCGTGGTTCCCGGGAAAGAGACCAATGGAAGGGCCTTCTGGACGGGCGGTCAACAGGCAGGACTGTCGCCCGAGGTCTGCCGGTCGGTGCAGCGGATCCTCGGGCGCGGCCGCACGCTCCTGCCGCTCGGACCGCGTGAAGAGGAGGAGATTGCATCCTGCATCGCATCCTTCCCCCCGCTGCACCCCAGGGGGATCCACGTCTGGGAGACGGGTCAGGGGAAGAAACGGGATGTCGTGGCTCTCACGTTCCTGTCCCGCGGCAGGAACGCCCTCCTTGCGCTGCTGGCCCGGACGGTCCTCGGTGAACGCACGAAGGTCCGGTACGACGACATATCCCTCCTCTTTCCCCGCGTGGGAGGACCCGGATCGGCGGACCGGGTCCTGGAAGCATTCCGGAAGATACAGGAGATGTCCGTTTCCGGGATCGGGGCGGCCATTCCCGTTCCGCACCCGTCGGCATGGAAGTTCGGCGCAGCATTACCCCCCGCGTTCCTCCACGAAATGGCAGCCTCTGACACCTGGCAGGTACAGGAGTTTGCAGAGGAGTTTGGAAGTCTCCCGCTGTACCGGGTCCAGGCCCCCGGCGAACCGGCCGGCCCCGGGTCCTGAACCCTGCCACGCGGGACTCCACGGGACGCGGGGTGTATAACCGGCCCGCGGTTCTTTTTTTTTCAGGTCACGACCGCCTTTCCAAACCTCCAGAGCGCGATGCCGAACATCGCGGCGGTAAAGACGGCAAGCACTCCCAGGGAGAGCGCCACGTCCTGCACCGATAGTGCATAGTGGACACCGATGACCTGGAAGTCCGGCCCGATGGTGAAGTACCGCACCCCGTTGATCAGGTGCGTGAGGGGGTTTGCAGCCGAGAGGGCACTGAGGGCCGGGGGAAAGACCGCAGCAGGGTAGAGGGCATTGCTCACGAAGAAGAGCGGGAGCGAGAGGAGTGTCATGATTCCCTGGAGTCCCTCGGGGCTCTCCAGGGATGCGGCGATGGCAGAGGACAGGAAGACGAACCCAAGCGAAAAGATCCCGACGAAGAGGAACATGCCGAGCAGGGAGACGAGGACCTGGACCGGGGTATTCCCGGAGAAGAACTCCACGCCGATGAGGATACCAAAAGCCGTTATGATGGAGACCTGGATGAACGACTTGGTCATTCCTGAAAGGCCAATCCCCACGATGACATGTCCCCGGGGAAGGGGGCTTGCCATCACCTCACGCATCAGGCCCCAGTTCTTGTCAAAGAGGATCACGATGCCCCCAAAGAGGCTCGTAAAGAGCGTCGTCAGGGCGATGACCCCCGCAGCCATGAACGTCAGGTACCCGACCTCGCGGATACCGGGGAGGGGGGCCATCCCGGACGAGAGCCTGGCGAAGTTTGCCGACATCGCGATGCCAAAGAAGGCCAGCCAGAGTGCCGGCTGGACGAGCGAGGAGACGAGGAGGGTCTTGAACCGGAAGAACCGGAGCATGTCGCGCCAGTAAATCGTGAGAAAGCCTGTCCATTGCCTCATCCCGGCCTCACCCCCGCCGGGCCTCCCTGGAGGGGCCCCCGTCCCTGCCCCTCGTCGCGGAGTTCCCGCCCGGTATAGTGGACGAAGACGTCGTCAAGCGACGGTTTCTTGAGATTCACGGCATGGACCCTGATGCCCTCCGAGATGAGCCTCTCGATCAGGACAGGGAGGAGGAACGTCCCGTCCTTTTTGACCATTGCAACGATGCCGTGGGACTTCTCCCGGAGCTCCCCGACGTCCGGCACGCCGCCGAGCACATCGCGGGCCCGGGCATTATCGCTCGTCTCCAGGTAAATGAGGTCTTCGCCGAGCCTGTTCTTGAGCTCCCAGCCCGTCCCGGTCGTCACGATCGTCCCGTGGTCCATGATACTGATGCGGTCGGACAAGCTGTCGGCCTCGTCCATGTAGTGGGTTGTTAAGAATATCGTCGTTCCCTCCCTGTTGACAGCCCTGATGTAGTCCCACATCCTCCGCCGGGTCTGCGGGTCGAGGCCGATCGTCGGCTCGTCCAGGAAGAGGATGCGGGGGCGCGTCATGAGCCCCCGGGCTATCTCAAGGCGGCGCTTCATCCCGCCCGAGAGGTGCCGGGTGAGGGTGTCGGCCTTTCCCCGAAGTTCAACGAGCGCGAGGAGTTCCTCTATCCGGGCCTTCCGTTCCGCCGCCGGCATCTGGTAGAGCCTGCCGTGGAACTCGAGGATCTCCCTGCATGTCATGTCGCGGTCGAGCGTGACCTCCTGGAAGACTATCCCGATCGACCTGCGGACGTGCGCGGGATCGCGGGCGAGGTCGTATCCCGCGATCGTGACATTGCCCTTCTGGAGCGGGAGAAGGGTGATCAGCACGTTGATGACGGTACTCTTTCCCGCGCCGTTCGGGCCGAGGAGCGAGAATATCTCACCCTCCCGGACAAAGAACGAGACTCCCCTGACGGCCTCTGTCTCCCCGTAGGAATGGAAGAGCGAGGAGACTTCGATGATGGGCGGGCTTCCCATGGTATCGCGCAACTCTCCGGTATTGTCATCGCACGATCCTTGTGATCAGGCGCGCCACGTTCTCGGCAAAGACGCGCACCGTGTTCATCCCCTCCACGTCCTTCCAGCACTCGCCGGGTTCCCTGCCAAAGACGATGTTCCAGTACGTGGAACCGGGAACGATCATGTTGTTGATCAAAAAGAACATGAGCATCTCCTGGATGGTCGCGGTGTGGCCTCCCCTCCGGGCGACCGCGATCGGCCCCCCGACTTTCCAGGTGAGGAACCGGTCCGTCGAGCGGGACACCATGCCTATCCTCTGGAGGGCTGCCATCACGTCGCCCCTTGCAGTCCCGAAGTAGACCGGGGATGCGACGATAAACCCTTCGGCTCGCCGGACGGCGTCGATGACATCGGCAAGGCCATCGGGAAGAACGCAGTTGCCCTCTGTTGCGCACCGGTTGCATGCCGTGCAGGACTCGATCTTCTTTCCTGCAAGCGAGATTATCTCCGTCTCGAGCCCGTTCTCCTGGATGACCCGGGCACATTCCTCGACGATCTGGGATGTGTTTCCCCCCGGTCGCGGGCTCCCGCAGAGCAGTACGACTTTCATAACCAGTCTCTCCGGGAAAGTGTGCGTGCGCTTTTTATTTAGGTATGGGGGTTATGGTTGCCCCGCGGTTGGAAAAAGGAGTCCCCGTCGTCCTTTTTCCCCCGGGTAATATACCATTATTACCTTATCCCGCCAATTCTTGGGAAAAACCCGTGGCAGGGGGGACGGGTCATCCCCCGGGGGAGAGGGCGGGGGAGGGATGGCGGGAACCATATCTTCGCCGCGCCGGGGAAGCGCCACGGGAGTGTGACGGAGAGGCCGATGGAGAACAGTGACCTTGCATTCGAAGAATCGCGGCAGGAGAAGGTAAACGAGCTGAAAGCGAGGGGGATCGAACCCTATCCCTATGTTTTTCCGGGGCGGGAGACGATTGCCGCAGTCCGGGAACGGTCGGCCGGTGCCGGCCATGAGAAGGGAACGGAACTTTTCCGGGTCGCCGGCAGGCTTTATACGGTCAGGAACCACGGCAAGACCATCTTTTCCGACCTCCAGGACGAGAGCGGCCGGATCCAGCTGTACATCCGGAAGAACGACCTCGGGGAGGAGAAGTTCACCCTCTTTGAGACGTGCTTTGAGAGGGGGGACATCGTCGGGGTGCAGGGATACGCGTTCCGGACGAAGGTCGGAGAACTCACGCTCTGGGTCGGGGATATCACCATCCTTTCCAAGGCACTCTGCTCTCTCCCCGAGAAGTTCCACGGCCTGCGTGACGTCGAGAAGAGGTACCGGCAGAGGTACGTTGACCTCATCGTGAACCCGGACGTGCGCGAGACGTTCCGGACCCG
Source organism: Methanolinea sp. (assembly GCA_029907345.1). Taxonomy (GTDB): domain Archaea; phylum Halobacteriota; class Methanomicrobia; order Methanomicrobiales; family Methanospirillaceae; genus Methanolinea_A. The sequence goes on along the minus strand of JARYMB010000009.1, from coordinate 56,600 downwards.
GAGCAGGATCATTGCAGCCCTCCGGAATTACCTCGGTGACCGCGGGTTCCTCGAGTTCGAAACCCCCATCCTCCAGCCCGTGTACGGCGGTGCGAATGCCCGGCCGTTCACGACGTTCCACCACTACCTCCAGCAGACGCTGTTCCTCCGCATCGCCCCGGAACTCTACTTAAAACGGCTCGTTGTCGGGGGATTCGAGAAGGTCTACGAGATCTCGCGGAACTTCCGGAACGAGGACATCGATACCCAGCACAACCCCGAGTTCTCCATGGTGGAGATCTACGAGGCGTACCGCGACTACAGCGACATGATGGCCCTTTGCGAGGGGATCATCTCGACGATTACGCAGGAGATCCATGGAAAGACGCTCGTTGCCTTCGGGGAGACCACCCTCGATCTTACCCCGCCGTTCCGGAGGATGACGATGGACGGGGCGGTGCGGGAGCTTGCAGGGATCGACATATGGAGTCATACCCTCGAAGAGCTCCAGGTGATCGCTCGGGACCGGGGAGTTGAAGAGTGGGAGAACGCGAAAAACCACCGCGAGATGCTCGTCGTCCTCTTTGAGGGACTCGTCGAGGATCAGCTCGTCCAGCCGACGTTCATCCATGATTTTCCCATCGAGAACTCGCCACTCGCAAAGCGGCACAGGTCGCGCGAGGGCTTCACCGAGAGGTTCGAGCTCTTCGTGGCGGGCATGGAACTTGCAAACGGCTTTTCAGAACTGAACGACCCGGTCGACCAGCTCGCCCGGTTCCAGCGCCAGGAGGAGAAGAGGAAGGCAGGGGACCTCGAGGCCCAGATGCTGGACTATGACTTCATCAACGCACTGGGTTACGGGATGCCCCCGACAGGCGGTGTCGGGATCGGGATCGACCGCCTGGTGATGCTGCTCTCCAACCGGCCCTCTATCAAGGAGGTCATCCTCTTTCCCCAGATGAAACCGGAACCCGGGGCCGGGAACAGGGGCGGGACCGGCGCCTGAGGCGGGGCAACCCCCCCCGTATCGGTTTTCCCCGAACCACTCAAAAGAGCAGGGAGCCTTCCTGATACGGTTCCCCATCTTCCCGGATGGTCATTCCGCCTGGCCGGTGAAAAGGAAAAAAGGTGTGTTTTCCTCCGGGTGCATCAGAGGAGAGCAGACGTAACCCCGATGACCCCGGACTGGATGATGACAGCGGTGGCGATGATGACTCCTGCCATCTCCAGGGCGACTGCCACGTTGCCCTTCTTGATCTCCTCGAACTCCGAGACACCCTTGGTCAGCCTGTCCAGGATCGAGAGTGCGAGGTAAATGGCGGCCACCGCAAGGACGATACCGAGGATGAGCTGGAGGATCGCCACGCCGATTGCGATGATCCCGTCCACCGAGAAGAGACCGACAGCGAGGGCCTTTGAGACCCCGAGCGATATCCCCGACACCCCGGACTGGACGACGAGTGCAATGGCAAAGAAGACAGCCGCGACGATGATACCAACGGCAGCGTTACCCTTTGCAAGTTCCTTCTCCTCGTCGATACCCTTCGTGATCCGCGAGAGTACCGAAAACCCGATGTAGAGCGCGATAACTGCCAGGATGATGGCAATGACCAGCTGAATAATACCTACGACAGCATTTGCAAGCAACATGTGCATTCACCTTCCTGATGGTATTGCTTCTAGCTGTCTGCACATGCTCATGATAAATTTTTTGGCGGAAAGGGAAGATAACTTCGATTCCTCCTCGTTTTGGAAAACATTTTCCTCAATCCGGGGACTGTTGCGCTCCAGCGGCAGGAGTGGCGGGTGAACCTTGAGGCAGGGAGGTTACCGGGGTACTGGTGAAATCCCAGTCCTGTAAATCTCCTTGCGGGGTAAAGGACTGTGAAATGAACCGGGACGACTCAGGTGCAGGACCCTGATCGATGGATGCATGTTTTTTGTTTCTGTTAGGGAAAAAGGAGAAAATTTCTGGCACATTCAGGGAAATATTTATAAGCATGGAGAAGAGAGGGTTTTTTATAAAGGAATCTGATCAGAAACCACCCCTTTCCCTGGCCTGGAATTCACCGGGTTTTCGGGTCGTGTTCCTCTCAAGGTGGCGGGAATGCACCTCCCCCGGGATCTGCCATGCCGGTCATGACTGGAGGCGAAATTCATGAGATCGAGTCAAAGAAACACAGTGCTACTTGTTGCCGTCCTTGTTTTCCTTGCAATGGCCGTATCACCGGCAACAGCCGGAACATCCCTGTCCGTTGATGTATCCGGGCTGCCCCTCGTTTTCATCCAGAACGAAGGGCAGGTGAGCGATGACGTGCTCTACCACGCGAATGCACCCGCACACAGCATCTTCTTCACGAAGGATGCCGTGGTATTCACCCTGGGAAGCGGGGATCCGTCCCCGGCAACAGTCGGGATCGCGCCCGAGGGGCATTCCCCCGGCGTGGTCGTCACGGGTGAAGACAAACTCGGAGGAAGAGCGAACTTCTTCATCGGGAACGATCCCTCGAAATGGGTCCGGGGTGTCCCGACGTATGGAAGGGTGCGGTACAGCAATATCCTGCCGGGAGTTGATATCGTCTATTCCGGAACGCAGGGAGTCCTCAAGCGCGATATCGTCCTTGCCCCCGGAGCCGATCCTTCAGCCCTCCTCTTCCGGTATTCCGGCCAGGATGACCTTGTCCTCGATGCCGGCGGAAACCTCCTCGTGAAGACATCCGCCGGAACGATCAGGGAGGAGGCCCCGGTCTGTTACCAGGAGCGGAACGGAGAGAGAATACCTGTCTCCTGCAGGTACGTCCTCGCCGGTGACGGGCTTGTTGGTTTTGACACCGGTGCGTACGACCCCGCCCTCCCGCTCGTCATAGACCCATACCTTGACTTCTCCACGTACCTCGGGGGGAGCATGGACGACCGGGGCTATGCGGTTGCCGTCGATTCCCAGGGGGGAACATACGTGACGGGGAGCACGCAGTCGATTAACTTCCCGTACCCGCCCTGGAAACCCCAGTACCAGGAAGACCCCGGTGGCGGGCTGGATGCGTTTGTCACCAAGTTCGAGCCCGATGGTCTTTCCATGAACTACTCGACGTACCTCGGGGGATACTATGACGATATCGGGCACGGAATTGCCGTGAACGACACGGGCTACGCGTTTGTCACGGGAGAGACGATCTCCCCCGATTTCCCTGTTCTCAAAGCCTTCCAGGAGAATATCAGTTACAGCGGGACCTGCTGTTCCTCTGCGGATGCGTTCATCACCGTCCTGACACCCGAGGGGTACGACCTCGAATTCTCGTCGTACCTGGGCGGGAACATGACCGATATCGGCCAGGCCATTGCCCTTAACAATACCGGGATGCCGGTCATTGCCGGTTCCACGGCATCGGACAACTTCCCGACGACAGCGGGTGCGTATGATACGACATTGAACGGAACCTGGGACGCGTTCATCACGGGAATCTCCTACGATGGATCAGTTTCGTCCATCGGGTTTTCGACCTACCTCGGCGGAGGGAACATCGACAAGGCCAACGGGATAGCGCTGGGCGCAAACGGGGATATTTTCGTGACCGGGCTGACGCAGTCGTCGCAGTTCCCCACCCGGAACTGGTTCCAGCGCTCGCTTTCCGGGGGCCAGGACGCCTTCGTGACACGTCTCCTCCCTGATGCGAGCGATATTCTCTCTTCCACGTACCTCGGGGGTGTCAGCGATGATAACGGGAATGCGATTGCTGTGGACCCCGCCGGTGCGATGTACATCACGGGATTCACCCAGTCGATGGATTACCCCGTCTGGCCGAAAGTCCCCTACGGGACTGCATACCAGTCGCGCCTGAACGGTCTCCAGGACGCGTTCCTGACAAAACTGAACCCGGAAGGGCGCACGGTGAACTTTTCCACGTACCTGGGCGGACAGCTGGTCGAGGACGGCAGGGGGGTTGCTGTCGATAACATGGGATCAATATTCGTGACCGGCTACACGGATTCGCTCGATTTCCCGGTGAAGAATGCCGTCCAGTCAGCCCTTGATTCCTACACGTACGACGCATTTGTGACCCGGTTCTACCCGAACGGGACAGCGCTCATGTACTCGACGTACCTGGGTGGCCGGCTCGATGACAGGGCCATGGGAATAGCACTTTTAGACTCCAATGTAACGATCGTCGGATATACAGAATCAGCAAACTTCCCGGTAAAGAATGCCGTCCAGCCGACACTTGCAGGGATTAGCGACGCATTCGTCGCCCGGATCGCCTCCGTTCCGCCGGTAGCAAACTTCACGGCGGAGGCCAACGGCGTGGAAAACTATACCCTCATCAGGGGCCTGCCCCCGCTGCTCGTCAACTTTACCGATCTCTCGACCGGTGAACCGACGGCCTGGTCATGGCTCCTTGGCGATGGCAACACGTCGACCCTCCAGCATCCCAGCCACACCTACTATACCGGGAACTGGACTGTCAACCTGACGGTGAGCAACCTCGACGGGAGCAACTCGACCGGAAAATACCACTACATCCAGGTCGGGGACCCGCTCATCGTGAACTTCTCGGCAAACGTCTCGGGAGTGGAGTGCACCTTCTGCCAGGGACAGGTCCCCTTCGACGTGAACTTCACGGATCTTACGAACGATACACCGATCGCATGGAACTGGAGTTTCGGTGACGGGAACGTCAGCACGGACCAGCACACCAACTGGACGTACCACGTACCCGGGCTCTACAATGTCAGCCTGACCGCAACGAACGAGTTTGGTTCCAACAGCACAACGAAGTGGGCACTCGTCGAGGCCGGGGACGTTCCCACCGCCAATTTCACTGCCAATGTCACATCCGGTCTCGCACCCCTTGCCGTGCAGTTCACTGACCTCTCGACCGCCATTCCTGCAGTAACCTCCTGGAACTGGACGTTTGGTGACGGGTCGCCCAACGGAACTGCCAAGAACCCCGTCCACGTGTTCACGGCGATGGGCAACTACACGGTCAACCTCACGGTGAGGAACCTCTACGGCAACGACACGATGTCCCGGTTCGAGTATATCCGGGTCGGCGAGATACCGGTGGCGAATTTCACGGCTGATCCCGTGATCGGCGTCGAGCCCCTCAATGTTACCTTCACCGACTTCTCCACGGGATACCCGGCCTGGTGGTTGTGGACATTTGGCGACGGTCAGACTGAGAACAGGACGAACAACCTCACGTTCAACCACACTTACCTCCATGCCGGTAACTACACAGTCTCCCTGACGGCCGGAAACGAGTTCGGAACGAACACGATGACCCGCAGCAGGTACATATCCGTCGCAGGAAATGCAACGACAGTGAACCTGACGTTCGTCCCGTCCTCTGCGATCATACCGACCAATTCCACGACGGCAATGAAACTCGTCCTCGAGTACGCGGAGAGGGGGCTTTCCGGGTACAACATCACGATCTTCTTCACGAATGCCTCCGCGGCAGACATGGTGACGTTCCGTCCACCCTCGTGGCTGAACGAGAGTTTCGTTATTACCAGCACGGTCCCGGCGCCGTCGGTCTGGATAAAGGCGTCGGACATCGATGACGTCATCAGGCCCGGTGCAACGAACGTCGAGCTCGCGCTCTTCAACAGCACGGGAAAAACACCGATGACAACCACCCTCGACGTCACCGTCTCGCAGATCGATACCGACACGGGGGACCCGGTCTATACGTGGGTCAACAAGGCACCCGTCCAGGTCGTTGTCCTCCTCCCCCTGCCAGGCTATACGAACCCGCCAACCGACCCGTTCCATGACGGGGTATACTGGGATGTCAACGGGAACGGAAGGATAGACTTCGATGACGTGGTCCAGTACTTCCTCTACCTCGAGGGGATCCAGGAGAACGAGCCCGTGAGCCTGTTTGACTACAACAACAACGGTCGTATCGACTTCGACGACCTCTACATCCTCTTTACGATGGTGTGAGGAGGGGGATTCACATGTATTTCACCAAGTGGAAAGAAACGGTCATCCTGTGCGCATGCATCTGCCTGCTCGCTGTTCCGGCACTGGCAACGACCGTCACAGTCAGTCCCGCCACGATACCTGACGCAGGCTCGAGTGTCGATGTGACAATCGTGGCCGACAGCCTCCCGACAGGGCTCTCGGGTTACATCATGACTGCATCAGTTGCAGACCCGTCCGTTGCAGAGATAACGGCGGTTACATTCCCGTCATGGGCGTCGATGAAGCTGAACTCGGCTGTGCCTGCATCGGAAGTCTCCTTGCGGGCAAGTGATCTCTCCCTCGGCGTTTCACCGGGGGCCACGGGCGTCACTCTCGTGACCCTGACGGTGAAGGGGAAGATCGCGGGAGCGACAACCCTCGGTCTCACTGTGAGGCAGATGGACCCTGACGGAGCTGGCGACCCGATCAATCCGACAGTCATCCCGGGCACCATCTCTGTCGGAGGCGTTGTTCCGACAGCGACAGTAACACCCACGGCGACCCCAACGGCGACCCCAACGGCAACACCGACGGCGACACCGACGGCAACCCCGACGATAACTCCGACAGCAACCCCGACGGCGACACCGACGGCAACCCCGACGGCAACACCCACGGCGACCCCGACGGCAACACCGACGGCAACCCCGACGGCAACACCCACGGCGACCCCGACTGCAACCCCGACACAACCCGGGCAGGAACCCGGATACATCACGGTCTTCTCCTACCCGCTCGGGGGGTCGGTTGCCCTCGACGGGACCGTGATAGGGACAACGCCGCTCCAGGATTACGCGGTTGAACCGGGGACACACACCCTCACGGCTTCTTACCCGGGGTACAGGGAATACACAACGACGGTATCGGTCAGCCCCGGCGAGCACAAGCGGGTCCCGCTGATCATCTTCATGAAGGGAATACCGACGATGTTCCCGACGACCATCCCGACGACCACCGTGACCACGCTGATCACAACGGCAGTCCCGACAGGGACACCCACCCCGACGGCAACCGTGACAGGGTCCACAGGAACCGGGGCACTCAAGATCAGTACTGTTCCGCGGGGAGCAACCATCTACATCGATGACGTGGTAAAAGGTATCAGCCCGGCCACGATCTCCGATATACCTGCCGGAAACCACGAACTGAAGGTAGCCAAACAGAACTACAAGACGACCGTGAAAACGGTGACCGTACAGGCAGGAAAGACGATACAAGTACCCCTCATCGTGCTCAGTCCGACAAGGTCCGGTTTCTGATAGAGCGGGATATACTCTTTTTTTATCTGTATTGTTGATGCCGGGACAACGAACCGGCACACTCCTGTAAATCAGGAATTTTTCGGAATCGAAAGCATGGGTTCGCGTTGGGTCCTCACCGGAGGGTTGTCCATCCTGCGGCAGGGAGGGGAATGACAAACCGGGGACTGTCCCGGGGACTTTTCGACCCTTTTTTGCCTGGCACGGCACCTACCCCGGGGCATTATGACAGACCCCTGCCCCGGTACGTACAGTGAAGAACCGCGCCCGCTCACGACCCTTCCCGTTCGAGTGTCCCGGCAACGATGCACTGGCCATAGGATATGCACCCGTCCCCGAGGGGGTACCCGCGGTTCATGTGGAATGCAAGCCCTGCCTTCGTCACCTCGGCCCGGATGGTCTCGCGGATGGACCTGTTGTAGGCGACGCCTCCCGAGAGGGCAACGAGGGGAATACCCCTTTCCTGTGCGGCATGGACTGCAAGCCCGGCGATCCCGCGTGCCAGGTTGAACTGGAAGGATGCTGCAACGGACCGGAGCCCTGCACGGTCACCCGCTTTTCCGGCTTCTGCAAGCGCCCTTTTCACGAGGGCACGTGTCGAGAGCACTTCCCGGCCCCCGCCGTCCCTGTACTCGAGGTCCCAGGGGACGGCCTTTCCCCCGGCGGCAAACGATTCGAGTTTCATCGCCGGTTCACCATCGTATGTCCTCTCCCGGCAGACTCCCAGCAGTGCAGACACCGCATCGAGGACCCTGCCCGTGCTGGACGTGGGGACCACGTTGAGATTTTGCGCAAGCTGCGTCTCGAGGAACGTGATCTCGACGTCCGTCCAGCCCCTCGCGGCAAGGAGGGCCGTCACCTCCGGCACGGGGAGAATCCCGTAGAGCATTCTTTCGGGAAAACGCGTCGCGAGGTCGCCGCCGGGCATGGGAACGACCTCGAGGTGCCCGACACGCTCGTACCCGGCAGGGGACCCTGCAAAGACTTCCCCGCCCCAGACCGTACCATCCGTGCCGTACCCAACACCATCTATCGCTATCCCGATGCACTCTTCCCGGGTCGTCGCAGCGATATGGGCCTGGTGGTGCTGGACGGGGACGAGGGTCGCATCCCAGCGGTGGGATAGTTCCCGTGCATACCGGGTGGAGAGGAACTGGGGGTGGGCGTCGTGGGCAATGACCTCGAACCCTTCCCCGAGGAACCGGCAGAGGGTGGCGATCGTCTCCTGGTGGTAGGCATAGGTCTGGGGGTTGCGCACGTTGCCGACGTGGGGCGAGGTCGTGCAGAAACCCTGGCGGTAAACGGTCACGTTCGCGTTCAGTTCGGGTCCGACGGCGAGGATGGATGCATCCCCCAGGTCAATCCGCGTCCTCTTCGGCGCAAGCCCGCGGGAGAGCCGGATGATGAACCCGTCCCTGACGACGGAATCGTCGCACCGGTTCACGATCGCCCGGTTGTGGGTGAGGAAGAAATCGGCCATGTCGTGCAACTTCGCCATCGCGACGTCGATCTCCGTGATCATCGGGTAGCCGGGAAGGTTGGCACTCGTCATGATCAGGAAGGGATGGGCAAGGTGGGAGAAGAGGAGGTGGTGGAGGCCCGTATACGGGAACATGCACCCGATGGTGTGGAGGTTCGAGATCGTGGCGTGGGCTTCCGGGTCCCGCTTTTCCAAAACGACAATCGGCCTTTCGTGGCCCTGCAGTGCAGCCATCTCTTCCGGGGAGACGAAAGCGATCCGTTCCACGTGGTCCGGCCTGACCATGACGGCAAAAGGCTGTTCCTGGCGACCGAGCCGCCGCTTCAGCTCACCGGCGAGTTCCTCGGTGCAGGCGAGGTGGAAACCGCCGATTCCCCGGATGGCAACGATGGACCCGGCATCGAGGAGCCGGGCAGTTTCGCGTATGACGTCAGGAGAGGGAACTTCCTTTCCGGACGCATCGAGGAGGCGCAATGCCGGACCGCAGGCGGCACACGCAATCGTCTGGGCATGGTGCCTCCTGCTGGAAGGGTCGCCGTATTCCCCTGCGCATGCCGGGCAGGGCGGGAACGCGGCCATCGACGTCCTCTCCCTGTCATAGGGCAGGTCCCGGATGATGCTGTACCGGGGTCCGCAGTTGACGCAGGACGTGGCCCAGTACCCCTCGTACCGCCCGCCCGGCGTGCCGATGTCCCGGATGCACTCGTCGCACGTGGCGATGTCCGGGGGGATCATGCCAGAGAGCGAACCCCTGTCGCTCTCCGCGATCAGGAAGGTGCCGGGAAAGGGCCCCGGGTCGGAAAAGACCTCGACGCTGTCGATTTCTGCCATTGGCGGCCCCCGCGAGACCGCCGCCAGGAACTCTTCGAACCGGTCGCCATGGGCCTGGATCTCGACTTCGCTCCCCCTGTTTTTCACGAAACCGACTATGCCAAGCTTTTTTGCGGTGGCATACACAAAAGGCCGGAAGCCAACCCCCTGCACGATTCCGCGGATTTTTATCCGTCCACTCCTGCGCATGCCGTTCAAACAAAGATTTATTGATTTATCACGCCATATAATACTAGGGTTTTCGCAGTGACCGGCCATATCAGGATAGTCAACGATCCCGTCGATCTCGTCCCCCTCCTCATCACTTTTCACAACGCTACCTACAAGAAAGTCTACGATCTGTTGACGAGGTCCTGGATGACCGAGGAAGAGCTCTGTGCCCAGGTATCAGACGGGGACGTGGGCCAGTGCCTGATGGTCCTCAAGAAGGGGAGCTTGATCGAGGAACAGTGGAGGATGCCGGTCCCCGGCCAGAAACCGTCCAAGGAGTACCGGGCGACGTACAACAAGTTCCGGGCAAATTTCCAGTGCAACTTCGCCGACCTCTCCGACCTGCTCTTCATCGCGGTCTCCAACGACGAGTACCTCCGTGAACTCGTCGAGAAGGTGGAAGAGGAACTCCGTTCCGGGAACTCGTCGATCAACGACATTGCACGGAAATTCGGGGTCAATCCCGTCTTCATCAAGGGACTTGCCAAGCGTATTCCCCACCTTGATGTGAAAGGGCAGGGGCTGGTTCTCCTTGACCGCGACAGACACTGACCCGCTCTCGACGCTCCTGCGCAGCAAGCGGGAGGTCACGAGACTCCAGATCCTCGTCGAGATCGCAGAACACCAGCCTGCCATCCGCCAGCAGGAGGTCGCCCGTAAACTGGGGGTCACGCCTCAGGCAGTCTCCGAATACATCCGGGAACTCGTCGAGGAGGACATGGTTGCAGCCCATGGCCGGGGACATTACAGCGTGACCCGGAGCGGGATCGAGTGGATCCAGTCCCAGGCCGAAGTCCTCGAAGCGTATGCACGCCACATCAGGAGGGACGTCATCCAGCAGGTCTCCACCTGGACGGCGATCGCCGCAACCGACCTTTGCGAGGGGGAACCGGTCGGTGTCTACATGCAGGGCGGTTTCCTGTACGCTTCCCGCGAGCCGAGGAGTGCCATGGGGACCGTCGTCCGGGACGCCCGGGAGGGCGAGGACGTCGGTGTCGCCCGGCTCTCGGGCTTAATTGACCATACCGAGGGGGTCATCCGCGTCTGCAAGGTCCCCCGGATCGAGCGGGGCGGATCCCGCCGCGTGCAAAAGGATCTGCTCCGCGACCTCGTGCAGGATGCAGCTGTTGTCGCTGCTGTCGGGCTCGAGGCGTACGTTGCCCTGGAGCAGATCGGGAGGAAGCCGGACATGTTCTTCGGTGCCCGGGAAGGGGTGATCGAGGCTGCATTCCACGGGCTGGAGTGCGTCATCATCATCGTCGACGAGGAGTTCACCGACTTTCTCAAGCGGCTCGAGGGTGTCGGGCTCTCCTACACACTCCATGACCTCATCTCTCCATGAACATACTTGTCGCGCCGCAGAAGGGTGACTACAGGGTCCTCTTCCTGGACAACCTCAAGGTGGTTGCCGTCGGGATCGCGGAGGTCGAGAAGACCCCGCGGGGATACCGGCCCGGGCGGTACAGGGTGCGGTGGGGCGGCAGGCAGCAGTTCCGCCACACGCCGTCAAAGGAACTTGTCGTCTCCCTGCGGAAGGGTTCCGTTTACCTGTCGGGAAAAGACGAGGCATTCGAAGGGTTCCTCAACGACTTCCAGATCCCGTATACCATCACGAACGTGTGCCGGATCTGCCTGATGGAGGACCGGGTCACGCCGCTCTCCCGAAAAAACAGCGTCCTTTACACAACGGGAGAGAGGATCTGCTTCGAGTGCGGCAAGAGGGAACTGCGCCGGGAACTTGCAACGATGGGAAAGGTCGGCAAGGGGGCGCTCGGGCATCTTGAGGAGCTCCTCTCATCGCTCCGCGACGTCGGGAAGGTCCTTGCGTCCGTTGGACCGGAGAAGGCCCGTATCTCGCAGGCCCTCTTCGACCGTCTCGAAGCGCACCCCGTCCAGAAGACCCAGGCCCTGGTCGAGCTGCCCCTCCCCCGCGGGTTCGTGGATGCTTCGGGGGTCGAAAAACTCATGCCGGTCCAGCAGATGGCAGTCGACGCGGGGCTGCTCCACGGAAAACACCTCCTGATAGTCTCTGCCACCGCGAGCGGAAAGACGTTCATCGGCGAGATGGCGGGTCTGAAAAACTTCATGGAGGGGAGGGGACACTGCCTCTTCCTCGTTCCGCTCGTTGCCCTCGCCGTCCAGAAGTACCAGAGGTTCGAGGAACGATACGGGAAGATCGCGGGCGTGGGCCTCCTCGTCGGGCAGGCACGGATCAACATCCCCGAGAACCGGCCGGCCGGCGACAGGAACATCCGGGCACCCCTTGTTGTCGGGACGTACGAGGGCGTGGACCACTTCATCCGTACCGGGGGGACTCTTCCGCCCATCGGGACAGTCGTGATCGACGAGGTCCAGATGCTCACCGACCCTGACCGGGGTCACCGGCTCGACGGGCTCATCGCACGGCTCAAGTACCTGTACCCCGGCGCCCAGTTCCTGTACCTCTCGGCAACGATCGGGGTACCGAAGGTCCTTGCAAAGAAGCTTGGTGCGACCCTCGTCCGGTACGACGACCGGCCCGTCCCGCTCGAGCGTTACCTCCTTTTCCTCGAGAACAAGCAGAAGATACCGACGATTAAGCGCCTGTGCACGCAGGAGTACTCCCGGGTCTCCTCGAAGGGATTCCACGGGCAATCGATCGTCTTTACGAACTCCCGGGCGAGGACGCACGTGATCGCCGATGCACTCGGCCCCGGTTACGCGGCGTACCACGCAGGGCTCACGTCGCAGGAAAAGCGCGAGATCGAGTCCAAATTTCTGTCCGGGAAAATAAAGGCCGTTGTCACCACTGCGGCGCTCGGTGCGGGGGTTGACTTCCCGGCATCCCAGGTCATCTTTGACTCGCTCGCCATGGGAATATCGTGGCTCTCTGTCCAGGAGTTCGGCCAGATGTCGGGCAGGGCGGGCCGGCCTGACTTCCATGACCTCGGGAAGGTCGTTGTGCTCGCCGAACCGGGGGCTTCCTATTCCCGGACGTCGGGCATCACAGAGGAAGAGGTCGCGATGAAACTGCTGCGGGGCGAGATGGAAGAGGTCGCACCCGATCACGACCTCGAACAGAGCTCCGAGGAGTACGTCGCAAATGCCGTGGTCTGCAGGGGAAAGCTCGCAGACCTGGAGAAGATCAACGCATCCATGGTGGGAACGATGGAGCCGGTCCTCGACGTCCTTGTCGACAAGGGTCTCGTGAAACGGGAAGACGGCAGAATTGCGCTCTCGCCGCTCGCATGGGTTATGGCCGAGCACTTCATAGGGGTGGAACGCCTCCTCGAGGTCCGGGAACTGGCCCGGAAGATGGAGGATCCCCTCGACATCGTGGCCGAACTTGCATGTGCAGACGCGGAGAGGAGAAAGGAGAAGGAGAAAGAGAAGAAGAGGACGAAAAGGTAATTTTTTGATAAAACGCATCATCCGTCATTTCGGAGGGGGGAACACGGGGGCTTCCCCGTCTCCCATTTCACGTTTCCCGGTTCCCCGCCCTGACTCCATAGAGAACAAAAATTTTTTTGGGGGATGCACTCCCCCTTTCACGTCCTTTCCAGCTCGCAGACCCACCTGTCGTAGATGGGATCGCGGGTGTTTTCCGCTGTTTCGACCCGGCAGCCCCGGCTTTTTCCCCAGGACCGGATGAGGTCCGCCTCGCGCTCCGTCCCGACGGTAATCAGGCAGTATTCCGCAAGGCCGAGGAGAGCGTCCGTGATCGCCTCCCATGTGCCCTCGTTGAAGGTATTGATCTCCCCGAACATCAGGCCGAGGCCTGCGTCTGCTCCCCTGCAGTAGTGTTCCGCAAGGGTCCCGTCGATGTACATCGTTTTTTCGGGCAGGAGGCGGCCCCGCGAGATGCCCAGCGAGAGGAGCGAAGGATCGTTGTCGTAGGCAAGGGGGGCAATCCCGCGTTCCCTCAAAACGAGGGACCCAAGGCCCGACCCGCAACAGCAGTCAAGGCACGAGGAAAATGACCTCCCCTTCCAGAACTCGGAGAGGAGGTCGCGGGCCTTCCCGATCCTGTCGGGGTTGAGGTCATCGAGGGCGGGTGTGACGGTCCGGGCAAGGTCGAGGCTGTAGTATTCCCGGACGGCATCCTCGAAGACCGCCCGCTCCTCCTGGAATATCTCCCCGGGGATCTCCTCGAAGTGCTCGATGAGGGCAAGGGTCGGCTCTTTGAGGTGGAACGAGCCCATCAGCCAGCCCTGTTCCGTGTGGAATGCGAATGCGAGCGGCTCATCCCCCTCGTCGACGAGCATCCTCCCCTCGTCGGCAGGGACGTCCTCGAGCCAGGCGGTGTATGCGTCGTCGATGAGGTCTGCAAAGGACGGCTCGATGCAACGCAGACCACCGGTAACCTCCATGACACCCTCGAGGAGAGGGGTCTTTCGTGGTGCTCCCGTATCCATGGCAGGTCACGCCCCGTACTTGGGCGACCGGTTCAGGAGGTCGAGAAGGATCGGCATCAGGGAGGACCCGCGTATCCTGTGGAGCCCGCCTTCGGCGCAGCAGATCTCGTTGAAGCTGGTCACGCGATCGACCCGGACGCCCTCCCCCGCGATGACGACAGGGACAGGGTCGGCACTGTGATCCTTCACGCTGCAGGGCGTGGAGTGGTCTGCGCAGACGACGATGAGCGTATCCGGCAATCTTGCAAGAGGTGCAAGGGCAAGGTCGATCTTCTCGATGAAAGCCACCTTTTCCCGGACGTTTCCGTCGTGTCCTGCCTCGTCAGCCCCCTTGATGTTGACGAGGACGAAGTCTGCCGAAGAGAGCGCCTCCCTCGCGGCCCGGACCTTTGCACCCAGGTCCGAGTCGACCGATCCGGTGATCCCCGGCACGTCGACGCGGGTGAGCCCGACGGCGGTCCCGATCCCGGAGATGAGGGCGGCAGCAGAGATGACCTTCCCGGACAGGCCGTACTTCGTGGAGAACGGCTCGAAGGTCCCCATCCTCCCGGCCCCCCGGATAAGGACCGTGTTTGCAGGCAAAAGACCCTGTGCCCGCCTCGCTGCGTTCACGGGGTGGTCCCGCAGGATCTCTTCTGCCCGGGCCACGAACGCGGCCAGGGCCCGTGCCGTCTTCCTGTCCGCCTCGTCCCCGCTCCGTGCCCCGAAGGGAAGCGGCGGCACTCCCTCCTTCTTCGGGTCGTTCGACGTGACCGCGACGCCGAGTCCCTCTCCCCGGAACGCGAGGGCCGCCCTGTGCCCGGCTCCCGAGCGGAAGAAGAATTGGACGCCGAGGGAGGAGAGGTCGACTCCCTCCTGGATGGCCTGCGAGAGGGGTTCTGTCCCGTGTATCCGGCCGGCCCTCCGGTCAACCACCCGGCCCTGGTCGTCCAGGGTCGCGTAGTTGCAGCGGAATCCGATCATCCCGGGTTCCATGGGAATCCCGCAGCCCTCGGCCTCGAGCGGCCCTCTCCCGGTATAGTACTTTTCAGGCTCGTACCCGAGCAGGCTCAGGTGGGCCGTGTCGGAACCGGGCCGGATGCCCGGCGCGATCGTGTCCATGATACCGCAGACACCTTCGCCTGCGATCCCGTCGAGGATGGGGGTGACCGCCGCCTGGAGCGGGGTCCGGTTCCCGAGTTCCGGGCAGGGGCGGTCGGAGACGCCGTCGAGGACGAGGAAGAGGATCTTGTGTGCCGTCATGACAGGGAAGTTTTGTCACCACGCTCACTTATGTTTCACTCCCCGGATGCCGAAAGGCCGGAGAGCGGGGGTACGTCTCCTGCCGGGAGCGGGGAAAAAAAGGAATCACTCTAAAAAAGGGCGGTATCTTTCCTAGACGACCTTGGCCGTGGTCAGCTTTGACTTGATGACCTCGACACGCCGGACCGGGAAGACGGGCTTGACCGCCTTGAAGACTTCGCGGGAGAAATCGCCGTTGACGATGCCGGAGATGATCCCGTTCATGTCCGCCTCCGATCCCATCTTTGCGATCATCGAGGAGATGATGCTCCGGATCTCGTGGGCCTGGGAGAGGTTCGCACGGGTGAGCGTAAAGCACGTCACCGTGAGGTCCACCCTCTTCCCGTCCTTCGTCGTGACCGGGACGTGGCAGTCGATGCGCGATGTCCGCCTCTTGATCATCGACCGCAGGTAGTCGCGGGCTATCTCGTGGCCCACAAACTCGGTATACGCCGAGTCCCCTGCCACGTTTGCGATCTTGAACTTCATCTTGACGTTCTGCCGGGCGTAATCGTTGATGATCTCGCCCAGCGTGGTCTGCAGGATCCGCCCGACCACGCTCTCCGGGTCGTTGGCGATCGTATCCCCGATGTAGGTCTTTCCAAGGACCTCGGGTGCAAACACCTTGTACCAACTCTTGGCTTTCCAGCCTTCCACTCGTCTTCCTGATTGTTTCTTCTTTGCCATTGTATCACCAGGTTCCGTCCTGTCTTTCTTCTTTTTGTCCTTCCCTTCGGGGCGTTGTCCGCCCTGTCACCGGGGCTCTCCCTGCCCGTCGCACGGCGGTTTTGGCCTGCGCGGAGCCGGGGCCCTCTCTTTTCCTTTTTCCGGGACGAGGCTGCAGAGGTCTTCTGCAATTGCCAGGTTCATGAGGTAGTCGTCCACTGATGCGATCACCGACCGGAGCGAGTCTCCCCGGATCTCGGTCACGACCTGCCCGCCTTCGGACCACGTCCGCATGCTCTGGAGGTTGTCCGGACGCAGGGACGCCGCGATGCACTCCGCCCGGGAGTGCCGGGTCCGCAGGATTCCCCGGACCTCCCTCATGCCGCCACCGATTTCTGCAGGGCGTCCATGAACTGGGAGAGCCGCCCTGCCGGGACCGTTGCTCCTGCCCGCTGCCTGTGCCCGCCACCGAATCCCCCGGCCTGGACTGCCGCGGTGTGCACGTGCCCGCTGATGTCGATGTCGCGGCCCCGCACGACGCGGACCGAGACGAAGGCGAGGTCGTCTTTCTGCGCTGCAACGGCCACGACGGGCCGGTCATGCAGGCAGTCCCGGGAGAAGGCGTCGGCGACATCGCTTGCAACCGACGGGTCCCCGACCTCCACCACGCCGGAGACGTCCTTTTTCTCCCAGCACGACCGGAGGTTCCGGATCACGTTGAGCCTGTGCCTGATCGTGCACTCGTATGCCTCGTCGAGGCACGCGGCCGACCGGAGGCAGAGGGACGCGGCAAGCCCGCCGTGCCCCGATTTCCCGCATGCATCCACGACAGCGGTAAGCGTATGGGCGTCCGGGACGACCTCCCGCTGCAGGCTGTAGCTGTCCCCGTAGAGTGATTCGAGCGTCTCTGCCGGGGCATACGGCGCCACCCGCAGGATGATGAGCGAGAGGAGCTTTTCGAGCGAGACCTTCCCGTCCACGGTTGCACTCTCGAGGAGGTCGGAGACCGCCATCTCGTCGCCGCTCACCTGGTGGAGGTAGGGGTTGAGCGCCCCGTAGAGCCTCTCGTGGTCGTCCCTGCCGGCAAGCAGCAGGCCTTTCCCGGGAGAGACGAGGCCCAGGGCCACGGCATCGTTGAAGATGGCGAGGTTCTCCCCGGCCAGGTCCTGGCCGTCGCCGATGATGCCGAGCATGACGAGGCCGGCGAGGTCGCGGTTGTCACCCAGCGCCTGGGCGACCAGGAACGCGGCCCCCGCGGAAGAGAGGTCGCGGTCCCCGTCGATGCCGCAGAGCCGGGGGTTGACCTGGAGGGCACCGCTGAACCGGGGGACATGGTGGTCGATCACCATGACCTCCGGCGGCAGGTCGGCGATCCCTGACCCGAGGTCGCAGAGGAGTGCCGGCGTTTCCGGGGAGAGTGCCGCGGGGCTGATGTGCGAAACGACACGCAGCCTGAAGCGGATACCCTTCCGGAGGAGTGCCATGCAGACGATGGCACCTGCCGCTATCCCGTCCGCATCGTGGTGTGCGTACACCTCCACGAACTCCTGCCGGGCAAGGTGCCCGGCGAGGTGTGCTGCGGCCTCGGCCAGGGTCATGGGAATTTACCGCGAGAGCAGGATCTCGGCGCTCTCCGGCTTGTAGCTCCAGTCCCTGGGCAGCCGGCCGGTCCCGGTATAGTACTTGACCAGGCGGCGGACCTTGGACTCGGTGAGCTGCAGCTGCCTCTTGTTGTGCAGGTCGTTCTTGTTCTCGGCCATGTGCTTGCGAAGACCGAGCGCTTTTGCTATCAGGTTCCGCAGGTCTTCCGGGATCTCGGGTTCCATGCCCTTTTCTTTCAGGATCTGGCCGATCCGTTTCCCCGTGACCAGTTTCACGTCGGGGACGCCGTGGCGGTCCCGCAGGATGAGGCCGATCCGGCTCGCGGACAGGCCTTCTTTCCGCAGGTCGACGATGATCTTCTCGATGGCCGCGACATCCGTGTTCGCCCATGACGGGGCTTCCTTGCGGAACGGACGGACCGACCCCGAGTGTCCCCTGCGCCGTGCGTGCATTCGTGCCATTGTCTTGTGTCACCTCCGAAATACCCAAATGTAAATCCGAAAAGAGCCATCGGCTGACTCTCCGTAATCCCAGGAGGCCCGGGGGTATCCGGGCCCGTGCATGGTCTTGCACGTCGGACTTACATCTGCCAGCACCCGTAGAAGTGCTGCGTATCCGTTGGGCAGGCGTGTTCTTAATGATATCGCGGGAGGCTACAGCGGCTGCCCGTAGCGGTTGATGAGCCGGATCAGGTCGGCGAATGCCTCCATCTCCAGGGCGAGCACGGCGTTCCTGTCCATGCCCATGCTCGTCTCGGCATCGGCCGTGAGGCACTCGGGTCCCCGCAGCACGGTCCTTTCGACACCGTCCCGCGAGAGGACCGATTGGGCCTCCCTGTCGTACACGAATGCCCTGCCCGGGATGATGACCAGGGTCCCGAGGTCCCGGGGGTCCAGCGCCCGGAGATCATCGATGGTGATCAGGCAGGCGATGTCCTTTTCGACCGGGACGACTGATGCCCCCTCCCCGCACCGCGAGAGGATGGACGCGATGAAGGGAGCGGCGATCCTGCCGGAGATGACGCTTGCCCGCCTCCCGATGCGGGGCAGTTTTACGACAAGGTCCGGTTCTGCGGCGAGGGCGAAGGGCGACCC
The DNA here is from genome assembly GCA_029907345.1 of Methanolinea sp. GTDB lineage: Archaea > Halobacteriota > Methanomicrobia > Methanomicrobiales > Methanospirillaceae > Methanolinea_A. The sequence goes on along the minus strand of JARYMB010000009.1, from coordinate 37,836 downwards.
GATCCGGGGGTCCCAGAGGGGTGTCCCGCTGACCTTCATGCGGAACTTCCGGGAGAGCGCGGTGACCATGTCGCGGAATTCGGCGACCTCCTGGACCTTCTGGCCCTGGATGACGGGGGCGTTTCCGAGGATGAGGCCCTGGTCCGTCCGGTTGGCAAACCGCATCAGGATGGTGCCCTTTGCACCTCTCTCCTCGAGCCACTGGCAGGTCTCTTCGAGAACGGGGCCGTCGTTGACTCCCGGGAGGACGACGCAGGCAGCGTACACGTCGATCTCCCCGCACAGCCTCTCGAGGACCGCAAGCGATGCTTCCGGCGTCGGGTCGTGCATGTAGCGCTTCCGGAGTCCGGGCCGGACCGAGAAGACCGTGAACGAGATCTCGGAAAGGCCGGATTCGACCAGGAAATCCGCGATACCGGGGTCGTCGAACCCCTTCCCGCTCGTGTACCCGATGTGGAGCGGGGCCTCCATGCTCGCCAGGAGCTCGATGAGGTCCCGGAAACGGGGGTAGCAGCTCGGGTCCCCGCCGCCGCTGATGGTGATGCGGCTCACCTCGTCGGGGATGGCCTGGAGGCGGGCGAGGACATCGTCGGCAACGTCGCGGAGGTCCCGGAATCCGCTGTAGTACTCGCGGACGCTCCGGCTGCAGTAGTCGCACCCCTTCCGGAAGGGCGGGCAGTACCGGCAGCCGAAGGGAGGCGTGTCCCGGACGTGCTTAAAGTAGCAGTACTCGCAGAATCCCCGGCAGTCGATACCGGGCCTTCCCCCGATGTCCACGGTAAGGTGTGCCATCGTTCCCGTGTACCTGTCTTCTTTTCGGGCGGTTAATGCCTTTGGATGGGGCCTGCCGTCAGGCACGGACAACGGCCGTATCGTTGCCCTCCCACCCGATGAAAAACTCCGAATAGCCAACGGTCCCCCGTCCCCCGTGGGTTACCCGTTCCGTCTCGACGACGAGCCGCACCCTTACAGGGGGTTTTTCCCTCCCCATGTCCTGCGGAGGATAGGACCAGTAAATCGATGGTTCCACGGTCCGGACGGTCGCGTTATGAATGACAACCCTGGGATCCGTCGAATTCCACGAGACGAAGTAGCCATAACTCGCAGTCCACGTGTAGATCACCGGAATGGTCGCGTTGAATTCTGGCTCGAGGCGGATCCCGACAGTCGACGACATGAGTGGAATATAGCGGTCGGGGGTTGTACGGATTGAGATAGCGACCGGCGTGGGTGGGACGGTCGATCCTGCTGTCATTATTTGCGTTCCCGGCAAAGACCAGGAGGAACTCCCGTGAGGCTGGCTGCACCCCGTGCAGAGGAGAAGCGCGAGGAGGAATAAGCAGGCAGGGAGGAAACGTACCTTCATGGCACAGAGGTTCCCGCCCGGGGACGATAAAGGAGACCCATTCCCCGTCATCTCACCGGGAGGGACGCATCCTTCCGGCAGGCTGCGATACTTCCCTCTATCCCGTTTCCGGCTCCCGGCCGGTGATTTCTCTTAATCACGTGGCCCCCGCCGGACCACTACGGAGAAAGGTCATATTTTGCAGGGAAGATCTGTTAATAGATCGGCGCTTGTGTCCGGACCCTGTTATCACCTGCCTGTTGACACCCTGCCCGGGTGCATCTCCTGCAATGCACCGGAAAACCCGGATCATTCCCTGCCATCCACTGCGGGATTAATGGGCTCTCGCGGATATCTCTTGGGTATATGAACCGCTCAATCTATTGCGGATGCCTCCTCCTCTGTGCGGTCCTCGCCCTCCTCGCTGCGGGCTGCCTTGCACCGGCGGCCACCGGGCCCGGCGCACACACTGCACCTTTGCCCGTGTACGCACGGGGCGACGTCCTTGCCGGGAACATGACAGCGGCCGGCTACGATACGTTCGATCCGGATATTGCAGGAGTGCGGGCCCTCGTGCTCGGGTTTGAGCCCGGGAGCGACATGTATGTCTATACATTCGTAAGAACGCTCCCCAACGGGAGCTACAGCTACGTCTTTTCCGAGAGCTGGGAAGCCAAGCTTGCCCGCCCGCGACCGGTCTTCGAGGCATACGGCCTTGGGAAGGTCGGGATGATGGCAGAGGAGTACCTCTGGAAAGTCTGAATGCGAGCGGACTGCCGGGTTTTTCGAACGCATGGAATCCTGCTATTCATCCCGGAATATTCCGGGCAAAGCCGGAGCCGGAACCACGCCCGGGGTACTCCTTTCCCATTTTTTACCACGAATACGCGATGGAGGCCTTGCGGCCCGGTCCAGCACGGGATGACAGGTGACAGCGTGATATTGTGTTCCGGATGGAGGGGAACTGCCGGCCGGACGGCAGCAGGCCTCCGGGGCCGGTATCCATTCATCCCCTCAGGAAAACAGCCATGATGCGGAGCAGGGAAGTCCTCCTCCAGCTCCTCCACGACTCCCGGTATTCCCTTTCCGATGCCGAGGTCTGGTACATTGACCGCGGTGCACAGGGGAACACGAGCCGGGTGTCGGGCAGGGACATCGTCTCCGTGGAGGCGTTCTCCTTCGGGGTGGCAACGGAGAACGGGACAAAAGACATTCCCTACCACCGGATCCTCCGGATTCTCCACAGGGGAGAGACGCTCTGGGAGAGGGGGATGAAGAGGGACAGGAGATGATGTGCGGGGGAAACACACCCGGGGTGTTTCGCAACCGGCTCTTGTTCATGATAACGCCGGTGCATTTTTGTCAGGAGAATCGCTGGTTCTTTGCCTTCTGAGTGGGTGATGGGAACCGAATGCGGGGGCTGACGCATGCAGAGGTCAGAGGGTAAAAGGCGGGGCGTTCACAGGAACGAGACCAAAAGTGCATGGACTGCCCCGCATCCACTCCCGCATTGAGGATGGCCGGGGCAGCCCTCCCAAATACCATCGCCGGCGGTTCTCCTCTCCATGTCATGGAAAGTTAAAAATCCTCTTTTCATCAACCACCTGGAGAAAAAGAAACCTGCTGGTAAACCCTCATGCAACGCATCTCCTTGACATAATGAAAGGTGAAATTCCTCTGGTTCGTCCGTCTCCCGGAGAAGGAACCCGGTGCAAAGTGCCGGAACAACTCCGAATGCTCACCCTGCTGCAGGGAACGGACGGCTCGCCTTTCATTAGTGACCGCGAGGCAGGGCTCCCGGACGGTCATCCGGAAGGGAGAAAAAGCCCCGGCTGTCGCCACATTTTTCAGGCACCGGCTGCTACATTATATAGCGCCCCAGTGGCTTAGCTGGCAGAGCGGCTGACTTGTAATCAGCAGGTCCCGTGTTCAAATCACGGCTGGGGCTTTGATACAGTGCGTTCAAAGCTTTAGAAACATTTTTCAGCCCTTCTCTGCCACGATCTATTATGTCTTCCACAGCAACGACTACTGTAGCCGACTTTAATCAGATCAAGCCCGACTATCCTGAACGCTCTATCCTCAAGGGACTGCGAAATAATGTCCTCATAGAAGAGGATGCCAGGCTTATCAGAGCCTTTGTTGCCGAGATGCAGTCCGCCCGGGATATCGGTCTGAAGCGAGCCCACAAACTCGTCTATACCCTGGTCGGATGGAGGAGATTCATCGGGCCGTTCAGGGAGAACGACATCACCGCATTGTATTCAGGCATCGCCGCACTCAAGAACGGGAAAAGTCTCAAGGACCGGCCATTCAGTGCCAATTCAATCCGTGACCACCTTCTGACATTGAAACAATTCTACCTCTGGCTCGTAGAGAATGACCTTGTTGATATTCCGCATAAGAAAGTCAAGGGTCTAAAGATCCCCAACCCTAACACAATGACAAAGGTGGCCTCCGACCTCCTCACGATAGAAGAGATTACGGCAATGCTCCAGGCATGTGAACAGAGCCGGGACAGAGCCCTCATCACCATGCTCTATGAGGGAGGATTCCGCATCGGAGAGATCGGAATGATGCGGTGGGGGGATATCCAGTTCGACCGTTTCGGGGTCGTGGTCAATGTCATGTTCAAGACGAACAAGCCCCGCTACATTCGCTTGGTTATGTCAAGGGAGCACCTGGCGCGATGGAAGAATGACTACCCCCGCCAACCGGTGACAAACGAGATGCCAGTATTTCTTACCGAGAGAAAGGTCCCGCTCTCGTATGGAACAGCGGCCATGCAACTCAAACGGATTGCAGCCAGGGCGAAACTCTCGAAGCATGTTACCCCACACCTCTTCCGACATTCACGGATTACCCACCTCATCCGGGAGGGGGTATCGGAGAGCGTGATTAAGCTCATGATGTGGGGAAATCTGACGACGGATATGTTCCAGACCTATGCCCATCTCACCGGGACTGACATCGACAAGGAGATCCTATCCACCTATGGCATTTCTGCAGAGCAGCAGGCCAACGCTCATGTCCGGTTGGAACCACGACAATGCGAGCATTGCAAAACAATCAATTCCCCCATCTCGAATTTTTGCAGTCTCTGCGGACGGCCGCTTGATGACCAAGCTGCGGAATCTTACGAGGACGTGAAGCAGTGGTTCATGGACCACCCGGAGGAATTGAAAAAATATTTCGAGAAAATTACGGTTAAATGAGTATTTTTTAAAATCCTAACTTCTCTTTCCATTGGCGTCCGGACAATGTAGGGATCCTATGATCGCCCAACTCAGCTAAAAATGGACTCGCTTGGAGGATTGCTGAATTTGCTCGATGTGCAATTATTTTTAATTTCATTTGGGCTGCATCGGCATAGGTTGACATTGCCGAATGACTGATAACAAGCGTATCGGTTGTTCTTGTGATAGCAACGTAAAATAATCGTCTTTGCTCCTCTAGTATGCGTTTTCTTTGGATTCCAGGTAAATCTTCACTAATAATTTGGGGAATTGCTCCAGCAACACATCCAGCAATAACTACGCATTTGGCAGTTAGTCCTTTCGATTTATGTAAACTCATAATTCTGATTATGTCTTCATCTTCACTAATCAGTTCAGGCTGAGAAATTGCTAATGATAGTTCATCCAGTAATTCTTTGGGAGAATGCACTATAGGTGCTATAGCTATTGCAAGCCCACGGATATCTTCACAACCGACATCTCCAGGTGGCCATATAAAATCAATAAGACTTGGAATGTCCTTATCCTGACAAGCAATAATTTTTGACTTTAATAAAGAATACCGAGATAATAATTCACGAATATTTAAATGGAAATCGGCAGGAGAATCTTGGCATTTTTTCGAAATATCCTCTAAATAATCAACAATATCAATACTTTTCTCATCTGCTTCTTTTAGGCAATTATTATAAGGAATTGTTCTTGCATGTTGTTTATCAATGCATAACCAAGCCCTCAAAGCTATTTTGTCTTTTGGATTCACTAATAAAGTTAATACGCAAAATCCTTCTTTAGCGGACTGTTTTTCAAGCGCCTCCTCTAAATAAAAACTCTTTGCTCCTCGCCCCAATTCTAGCAAAGAATCACGAATTAGATAGCCAATTTTCCTCCTGGAAGATAAGATAATAATATCACCTTGATTCACACCAGGATTGTTATTTAAAAAATTATCGATAAACGCTGCGATATTCCGACCTTCATCATAAATTGTATCATGTTGGACAAAATGGACTGTCCCATCTGGATTTGAATTGACCATTTTTAAAACCGGAGCTCGATAGAGCGTGTTATGAGAAATTAATGAATTAGCCATAGCAACAATCAATTTCGGACATCTCTTACATTCATCCAAATTTTCATCGTGAGCATCTGGATTAGCATCTTTATAGGCGATAATACCTTCAGGATGTGCATGTCGGAAACCATAGATGGATTGATTCTCGTCTCCAATTACGGTTATTTGGCCATTTCTTGCCAGTGAATCAATAAATACCTGATCTGCTTTGTTTAAATCTTGATACTCATCGACCAATACGTAATCATATCTGAAGGCATGAACTGAGGTTGGATTATTTTTGATGTATTCTAATGCGATTGGGATGAGCTCACCGATTAAAATACCTTCATGACGTATTAACCAATCGCGCAAGTCAACTTGAAACGCCCCCTTTTCGGCGTCTTTTGGCCAACCGGGCTCTAAATGTTGTAATGTTGCCCAGTATGCCTCAAATTCTAATAATAGTGACTTTACAGAATTTTTCCCACCATATTTTCCAGATAAATCAGAAATTAAGCAATCGATTTCAAATTGGTTAAGAGGGCGTGGATGGCGACCTGTTACATCAAATACTGATCTCTGGCTTAATAATTTGAAGGCAATTGAGTGAAGTGTACCTACTTGTACTTGCTCTACGTTCGTAATTTGTAATTTTAGGAGATTTTTTATGATATCTCGTGCAGCAGCCTTTGTAAATGTAACTGCTAAAATTTTATTCGGATCTTTTCCTTCTTCGAGCAATTTTGCGATTCTTCGCATTAGTGCAAAAGTTTTACCAGTACCAGGGCCCGCTCTAACTCTTAGGCATCTTCCTTCATAGGCGGCAATATTCCTATAGGGCCCATCGAGACCTTCATCCCAACTCATAGCAGAGATATTCCCACAGCCAGAATATAAATTTACAGACGGAATTCATTTTAAGACCAGTTTGATTTTTTTGTGAAGAAAGACAAGGATTGAGAATTTTCTTTGTTGACTATTTCACCTTCACCCCGCACATACTGTTTATTGATAACGTACACTGCCCTTCATTTCAGATTGTTTACCGCTCAGATGGCGTGAGGCCATTCCTGTTTTATTTGCGGTAAACGGTGAAAGGAACGTGTTTCTATGGAAAAACTCTTAGTGAGACGGGACGCTCTCGACGCCTACGAGCGGCTTACAGGCTTTGTCGGTATAGGCCGCTTCATGGAAGATCGGGGAGTGTTCAAGATTGTGGAGGAGAATCGATGTCAGGACAAATAGGGGTGGCCCCCTCCAGTATCATAGCCTTCCACAGCAACGATAGAAGAGGGCCATTATACCTTCAGATTCTCGCTTATATAAGGTTTAGGTCGTTTCATCGGGTGTTCACAGAGGTGGCGCCATGATTATTTTCCGCGCCAGGTTCATTGCCCCCATTCTGGATGGCCGGAAGACCCAGACACGTCGATTGTGGTCAAAGGCACGAATCCGGGCTGGCGGGATATACGAGGCCCGGACCTATCGGGCAGGAAAGCCATTTGCCCGTCTCCATGTCCAGGACATCTGGAAGGAGCGGCTCGGGGATATCCGCGAGGAAGATGCCGTGAAGGAGGGATATGCAACCTCCGCCGAATTCCTCAAGGACTTCTTTGCCATGCATGACGGCAAATTTAATCCCGGGACCGATTGGCTCGATCATCGGGTCTGGGTGCTCTCGTTTGAGGTGATGGTATGACGGTGCCTTCTGCCCTTCTCTCGCACCGGAGCGATGAGCATCTCACACCAAGGTTCATTCTCGATGCGGTTATCGACTGTCTTGGTGGAATTGATCTCGACCCTTGTAGCAACAGCCGATGCTGTCCGAATGTGCCGGCAGCCCGTCACTTCATCCGCGAAGATGATGGACTCTCCCAGCCATGGGACGGCCGGGTGTTCCTGAACCCTCCGTTTGGCAGAGACGTGGACAGGTGGTTTTTAAAACTTGCCGGGGAGTATTGTGCCGGCCGGACTTCTGCGGCCGTCGTGCTCTGGAAGTCTGCGACAGAGACGAAAGCATGGCAGGTCCTCACCGGAGTGTCCTGCCAGGTCTGTTTTCCTTCCCACCGGATTGACTTTGAAGGGCCGGGAAATATCTCTGGCTCTACTTTTTCCCCGGCCTTATTCTATCTTGGCCGGGACCGTGGTAGGTTCCTGCTCGCATTTGAGGGCATCGGGCAGATCTGGGATGTTCCTGGAGGGTGCCGGCGTGTCCACAGGTAACTATACCCGGGGACGCAGGGTTGAGTATCTAGCCCGGGACCGATTAAGGCAACGGGGTTTCTGCGTGATCCGAAGTGCCGGATCGCGGACCCCGGTTGACCTAGTTGCCGGGAAACACCGCCAGGTCCTCTTCGTGCAGACCAAGCGGACCCGGCGCCCGCTCTCTGATGCCCGGTCGGTACTCTCCCGTTTCCAATCAGAGATTACCCGGTTGCAGGAGGTGTACCGGAAGGTCGAGCTACCGGTTGAGCTCTGGGTGTATACCGATCGGGAGGGCTGGCGGTTTTTTACGGTGCATCCTGGCGGGATAGCGGAGGTGAGCGAGGATGACCATTAAACTCATCCCGGTCTCGGAGGAGCAGATCCTCCTTGAGCGTGCCCGGAGTCTTGAGTATGCCATTGACCAGGCGAAACGGAGGGTCGCAGATCTTTCGAAGGAGCGCTGGGATATCATCGAACACTGTCTCCGCAACGGAATCACCGAGGCCTCGGATCTTCGACTGGTGAGGAGGAAGGGAGTCGCGTGCGAAAGCCCGGATGCTTACCGGGTTGAGCGAATCGAGAAGGAGTGAAACGATGGATGCCGAGATCCGGGATACCATCGCCGCACTCTTTCCACCCGGGCAGGTGATTGAGGTCCGAGCAATCACTGAAGAGGGGATGGCTTCCGGCTACTTCAATGATTTCGAAGCACTGGCTGCTGCAGTGGAACCGCTCGATTCTACAAACGGAACCCAGGGCATCTATGTGACGTTGAATGAAGTGAACCCTGCCCTCCTCTCCCGCAGGGCAAACCGAATCAAGGGGCGGCTCTCGAAAAAGGATGCTACGACGGCTGACAGCGATATTATCCGACGCCGCTGGTTCCCGATCGACATCGACCCGGTGCGTCCTTCCGGAGTCTCGGCAACAGGCGATGAGCATGAGCGGGCACTTGAGAGGGCGGACCGGGTTGCTGCATTCCTCTCCGAGAAAGGATTCCCTGCACCGATCCGTGGTGACTCGGGGAATGGTGCTCATCTTCTCTATCGGGTAGATCTTCCCAATGACGCTCATGCAATGGAGCTGGTGAAGCGGTGCCTGGAGGTACTTGATGTTCTGTTCTCCGACGCACATGCAAAGATCGATACCGCGATTTTCAACGCTGCCCGCATCTGGAAGCTCTATGGGACAATTTCCCGGAAGGGTGACCACACTCCAGAGCGGCCACACCGGCGTTCCCATCTGCTGGCGGTTCCGGACCGGCTAGAAGTGGCGGACGAAGATCTTCTTCGGCACCTTGCAACCTCCCTCCCTTCTTCACCAGCGGAGACCAAATCATCTCCACGGAAGTCCCTGGACCTCCGGGAGTGGCTCCGGACCCATGGGCTTGGAGTGGAGACTGAGAAACCCTACCAGGGCGGGACCCTCTTTGTCCTCGAAGAATGTCCATTTTCCGGTGCTCACCGGGACGGGGCATTTGCCATCCAATTCGGGAATGGCGCGATCTATGCCGGCTGCCACCACGCCGGCTGTGGTGGAGGGATACAGCGGTGGAGAGAGCTCAGGGAGCGGTTCGAGAAGAGGAAGAACAATCCGGACCCTTCACCACTCCCTCCTCGGGCAGAAGTTCCGGAAAACACCAAAATCCGGGATGAAGCCCTGGCGGTCCTCTACGAGGACGACCCACTGGCCTTTATGCTCCGGTCTTTTGCTCTCGATCATGTTGGTGATGAGACGGTAGCGACTTGCCTCATTATGTCCCTTGCTTCGCAATCGGTCATCAATACTAATGGACTGCACGTCTCCGTGACCGGCGAGAGCGGGAAGGGCAAGTCTCATACCTTCGTCACCATGCTCAAGCAGGTGCCCGAGCGGTTCCGCCTTAAGGGGGCGATGAGCAACAAGGCTCTCTACTACCTGGACGATATGCAGCCTGGTTCAGTGATTGTGCTCGATGATACCACGCTATCTGATGAGGTTCAGGAGATTCTCAAGTCCGCGACCACAAGCTTCCGGGAGCCCATTGAGTACCGGACCGTGACGAAGGAACGGAGGGTGCGGGTCTGTACCATCCCAGAGCGGTGCGTCTGGTGGGTGGCAAAGGTCGAGGGGTCAGGTGATGACCAGGTCCTTAACCGGATGCTCACCTGCTGGATCGATGACTCGCGGGAGCAGGATGAGCGGGTACTTGAGCGGATTCTTGGGAAGGACGAAGCGGTCCCAGCCACAGTTACCGGGGAGCGACACGAAGTCTTGGTCTGCCAGGCGTTGTGGGACATCCTCCGGTCGCAACGGTGGTTTGTGGTCATTCCATTTGCCCGCCGTATCCGGTTCAGCCATGCTGAGAACAGGCGGAATCCCGAGATGTTGCTCGACCTGATCAAGGCCCACGCGCTGCTGCGATGTATGCAGCGGGAGCAAACCGAGGCTGATGATAGATCACCCTGCATTATCGCCACTCGCGATGATTTTCAGGAGGCGGTCCGGTTGTATGACCAGTTGAACGGGACGGCGGGCGGACAGGAAACGAAACTGACCAAAGTTGAAGCTGCTCTGCTTGACGTGATAGCCCGGGCCGAATGGCCGGAGTTCACGGTGCAGCAATTACAATCGGTGACCGGCCGGTCCAGTTCCAGCATCAGGAAGATTCTGCACGGGTATATGAGCAAAGGGTATTCTTACAGTGGGCTCCTGGAAAAGTGCCCTGCTATCTCTTACACGGACCGGACCGTTGTCACCAATGACGAGGAAGGGCTTTCGGTCCGCAGGAGAACCACAGCCTACCAGTTCAGTCCGGACCTTTATCGCCAGTGGGCAAGAGGGGGTTCCTGCTGGCTTGAGCTAGGAGATGACCATAATGACGATAATCATGAAGCGGAAGAGCGGAAGCGGGCGGAAGGATCGCGGAAAAATTCCGCTCAAATCAATGAACAGGATTCTGAACAGAGTGGAGGAATAGCGGAGGGATCTCTCTCAGTACATAATAATGAGTGGAAGATTCCAGGAAGAGAGCAACAAGAAGGTGCGAATGGGCATGCAGATTTGTTTGACTGTGATACAGAATTTTCCGCTCACTACATTGGAAATCAATTGAACGAGCAGGATTCAAGGAATTCGTTGTTGAAACGCGAAGATTTTCCGGGAGGAAACCCTGGCAAACATTCCGCTCTTTCTTCCCTTCCTCCCCCCATAGGGAAGGTCACTCGCTTCAGGTCGAAGGCCTCGGACTTCAAGAAACTCGAGGATATCAAGCGAGGAGTGTGTTCTGCCTGCGGAGGGAAGAAGTATCTTCCCTATATCGAGAAGCTTACCGAACGTCGAAGGAAGCTACCCCCGAACGAACCTCCCTATCATCTCTGCAAGGAATGTTACCAGGAGGCCGTGCAGCGGGAGCGGTCCTCTTCCCCTCCATTGCCGGGAATGATTGATGTGGACCGGTTGGAGCGGGTTACTTCGGAGATTGGGCGATGCTCAGTGTGTGGACTGGAGAAAGCGGAGTGGATCGATAGAGAGAGGGGGATAAAAATTTGTCAGGGGTGTTGGGACGATTTAATAAGAGAGAAATTTAAATAATCTCATAATAACCCAATATTTTTTCAATAATTTCAATTGCAATAGGGATATTATCAAAATCACATAATCCGGTTACGTTGAATTTGCCGGATTGAAAAATTGTTGCAGTGAACTTTGGTTCAATATTTTTGAATACAACTCCTCGAAATTTTTTTGGATTATATTGAAAATGATTATTTCCAGAAAATTTTAATAAATTAATTGGTTTTTTTGTATCACAACAAAAAACTAAATTTTCAATTTTTATTTTAGTATTAGTTGGATTATAGCCCATCCTTGCAAGATCGATGAAAAATTTATCTCTCGACGCAAGGATCTCTTCAAGTGTTTTTACTCCACAAATAATTATTTTGCCATTTTTATTCACGAGAATTGTTGATTTAGGATTCATTATTCTATATTTTAATGCATGATAGAACTCAGGATCATATTCAGTATTTTCAACTATAGAATATATTTCAGATAAATTGATTTTAAATCCAATATCAACTGAAGCGACGATGTTTACAATTTTATATTGAAATTTTTCAGGTGTATTGTTAACAGAAGAATATTTCATATCATTATCTTCCATATCTCCATTTAATTTTCCCAAGCTCGTAAAATATAATGCAGTATATTACTTTCAACAATAAGTATCCATAGTAGTATTTTCGAACTTTTGTAATTCGGCTTTACTCATTAAATATTATGGGATATATTGCCTCATTCTCCCAAATTCTATCAATGTCCCTTCGATTAACCATGGTGCGTTATCTCTTACTCCGGGGAATGTCGACAAAATATAATCCACTTCAGCTCGTTCTAATCCATAAAGATGGGCAACGATTGCATCAATTTCACAACGAATTTGGGCTCGATTTCCAATATCATGTTTTGTATCATTTAAACCGTAAACCCCACATTCCGAACTCCAGGTTTTTGTTAGATTTTTCCAATCTGGGAGTTGACTTGTTCCCCCCCTAGTCGTTGTCAAATTATTCCAAATCGGCTGATAAATGTTATTCCAGAATTCTGCGAATTCTTGATTTACACAGATCAAACGAGCTACACGAGGGATTATTTGATTAAAATACCATGAATCTTCTTTCAATCTCGGTATTGGTAACTGATAGATATAGAAGGTGCTTAAATTCGCACTGATTTTTCTGCGAATCAGATAGTTGAGAATATAACTATTAAAAATGCCAATGAGGAATAATTGTTCCAAATCATTGATTCTCGCATTTAAACATCTTTCTTTGACATCGTAAGAAAAAAGCTCAATCACCCTTAGAGACATTAAAGTTGCAGTATTTTTCGGTAGTAATGATGCAATCAACGTAGTCTCATTTGTACTACTTGCGACACCTCGATAAGCCATTCGATAATATTGAAATTCTGGGTAGTGCCGTCGAGAAAGGTAAAACTCCTTAGCATCATTTTCATTCATCCAAAAAGAAGGGGTCTCATAAAACGAATTAAAATGATGAATCATTTTTCCTTCATAAATTGGAATGTTAGTTGGAGTTGTTTGGAGCAAGCTAGAATCATCTGCATGATGCAAATCTCGATGAAAAGCAACATTCCATACATCCTTGATGCTTTCACCGAGTAAAGGAAGGTTGGAGAAAATTTTGCTAATTAAATCTATCTCTTTTTGATTATCGAACTCCATAATTGATAGAGTATCAGGAGAAAATCTTTTAATTAATTCAGTTGGGATTTTTAGACAATCACCTTTAATTTTCGTTAAGACCTTGACATCATGAAGCATAAAAGCGGCTGGAAGAATTTCTGTTCGCCCTCCCTTTAGAGTGCAGAGAATAACGAATTTAAAGCTACTATGGATAGGAAATATTTTCTCTCGGTTCTCAAACGAATATAACTCGGTGATTTTATTTTCAAATAATAATAGAGTACGCAAATCGGTACAGCCTTTATCGTTGTAAATACTTGATGGAATTATTATTCCAAAATATCTTGCTCTGGCTGTGATTTGATGATAGCGCTCGATAAATAGCTTGAAAGCATTTAAACGTCCAAGTCCTTGATAGGAAAAAGCTTTTGAATTCCTGAAAAATTTTACCAATGAATTAAATTTTTTATTAAAAGCCTTCCAGCGCTCTGCAATTTCCGAATCCTTCAAATAATCCTGAATTTTAATCTGTTTTTCTTTACTATCCAATTTAGAAAAATTTGGATCATAATAACAAAAAAATTCATCAGGATTTGCCTCAATCATATCCCAAGGAGGATTTCCTAATATACAATCAAACCCCCCTTTTGTAAATACTTCTGGGAATTCCAGTGGCCAATGAAAGAAATGATACTCATTCGCTATGTTTTGTGTGTTTTTCACTAAGGGACTCTCATCTGAAATTAAATTTTCAGGAATAGAAATAATTTCACGGACAGAAGAGGTGGTTGGTATTATCCCCAATTTTTTATTATTAGATGTAATTTCCGTGAAGAATGATGCAGTCCATAAATCACAAGCAATTTTATCTCTGAAATAAATTGTCCCTTTTCGATAAATGTTTCTATAAATTGATGCTTTTTTCCTTATATCTTCGGGAGTGTTTTCAGGTATTCCAATTAATGTCTCTCTACCTTCTAATAATGGTTCTAGGCAAGGATCAAATGAAGCAAGGCTTTTGTTTAATCTTTCAGCTTTATTTTGCTTTTTTATGGATGATGCAATGACTTTATCATCCCCTGTTACTGCATCATATGCATCGTCCGGAATTCCATCGGAAATAATTGAAACATCAAAAACTCCAACTAAAGAATCACCACAACGGATTCGATGATCAAGAAATGTGAGAGGTTTTCCTGATGAATGTCCTTCAAGCCAAAGGGCGACCTTGCAGAGATCGACTGCGAGTGGATTTCTATCAACCCCATAAATACAGTGTGTTATTACATCTCGGATAGCTATACGCATTTGTTCAGGAGAAGGTTCCTCATCACCAGTTCGGACTTTTGCGAGATCTTTCCCAATTCGCCTTGCGGCTGCTAGAAGGAAATGCCCACTTCCGCAGGCAGGATCACAAACGGTCAGAGATAGAAGTTTCCGCACCTTTTCCTCAGGAGTTTTAGCTTCTATCAAGCAATCTCCTATCACCGGGACGAGGGCGTTCTGAATAAGTTCGTTGACAAGTTCTGGTGGAGTATAGTAAGATCCAGTGGATTTTCGCTCGGTTCCTGTCAGGAAAACAAATTTTTTCTTCCCATCAGTTTGTATGAATGCCGGCTGAAACTCAAGCAGACTTTCATATACACTCCCGAGCTCCTCGACATCTAGTGCGGCGTAGTTGATCCGCCTCCAGGGTGTCTTGTCCTTCTCTTGATACATTGAAAGGTCCCACAGGGCATGGAGGAGGTCACGGTTCGAGAGCGAGAGGGGGTTGAGAGTTGCGGTCCTCGTGGGATCAAAGAGGTCGCCATTAAGGGGCGGGACCTGGAAGAGTCCCCCCGCAGATACATCAGTAAAGAGGGAAAATGTCGCCCGAAGGTTTGCCCAGAGATCTTCGAATTCATTATAGGCAGCAGCTGTCCCGGCAAGGTTCCGGACCCGGGTGATACTATAGTGCTGCCGATAGAGTTCATTGTCAGAGATCAGCCCTCGTTCCTCGGAGACCATGAGAAAGAGGAACCGATAGATTAGCCGGAGGAGCTGTTGGTAATACTCAAACGGCTCCAAGGTCTTCTGATCGACATCAGCACATAATGCCGCATTCTTCGGGTGCTGCAGGAAGCCGTTGCCGAATCGAATGAGAGCTCTTTCGACCCCATCACGGAGATGGTCCCGGACTCGCCCACCCTGCTCAACGGTGGTGCGATAGTATTGTTCGAGGAGACATTTGTCTGCGTCTTCAATCCCCTTGGGGAGCCGTGTAGCATGGATGAGACGATAGAGAAGGGCGAAGTCAGCAAACCGCTCGCCCTCGATGATTTCCTTGAGGTCGAATTCGATATAAGCTTGCCGGCGGATGAGGCGGGAGTCGCGGAGCAAACGGAGCGTGAATCCATTTGTCACAATCCCCCACAGTTCTTCGCTCCGGTTGAGGTATTCCTGGACCAGAGAATGGGGAGCGAGGCGGGGCACACCCGATTCTGGTCGGCGTTCGAGAGACTGTCTGAATCCGGTAATGTGAATGGGGGGAGCTTGTTCATGAGTACCTGCCCGGTGGGAAATGAAGTACGAAGCTCCTTCAATCCCTGCTGCTTTCCGTTGTGGTTGGAGATTATATCCGAGCAGCGAGAAGAATGGGACCATCCACCGATCCCGCGTGAGGGTTGTCCCCGGGTCATCGGGTTTCAATCGTTCAAGGCTCTTCTGGAAGAGAGCCCAGTACGAGCGAGCGTCGTTCCATGCCGAGGCAATTTCATCAATGAGCGGTCGGTTCGGTTCAAGTCCGAAATCAACCGGCTTTTGGCCGGGAATGTCAGCGGATGCTTCCGCAATCCTATCGATCATCTCCCCGGAAAGGAGGCCCCCCTCTATGCGGAGAGAAGGGAAAGAGGTGTTCATGCCCTCACCCCGGATGGGATGGGGAGGAGGACCATGACCCCGATCAGGTCGGGAGGGAGATGGGGCTGGACTGTGAGCCCGCGGCGGGCTATCTTTGCACTTGCCCGGACCTTCCGGTGCAAATCATGGATGGCGGTCGCGTACCCTTTCATCATCTCGGCAGTCGTTGGAGAGGCAGGATTCCACAGAGGGAGTATCTCGGCAAGGACCTCCCGTTTCTCTTGTGGGGAAACATTCGCGTCGGCCCGCGCTTCATGAAGAAGCTTGAGGGCATCGGTATCCTCGAGGAAGGCAATGTTTGTGGGAGACGAACTTCTCAATCCTTTCAGGAATACTTCCTCCGCCAGGAGAGGAGTTGTGGATTCAGGGGTCTGGAGAGAGAAACGGCCCCTGAGGAGGAGGAGAGCCGTTCGTTGGCTGACCGACTTGGTCCGGATCACCGCACACCGTGGTGCGGTTGCGTCCTTCCCCTTGAGCAAGGCCTCTTCAAAGAGGTACTCAGCAAGGGCGGAGACGAAGGGATGGTTCCTTCCAATCACAGTTGTCCCTTCAGGTGCAGGGTCTTTGAAGGCGATTCTCACCACACCGCTCTTCCCCACAGGTAAAGGTTGTCGTTTCTGGACCGCTTCCGGCAACCGTTCCGAATAGGTCAAAGTGAAAATTCCTGGTGAAAGGAGAGTAATAATAGCCCCAAGACGCTGGCAGGCATTCACCACGAAATTTTGCACAGCCTCTGGTTCACCGAGAACCGAATCACTCGCTTCCAGTTCCTGTTTGATCTCATCAGGCTTGATACTCCGTTGAGCGAACTTGGTCCGGGACTCTTTCTCTCGGTTGGCTGCTATATCCCACCGCTCATGAATCTCTTTGACTTTGATCTGACCATCATCGGTAGGGACCTCTCCTTCCAGGAACTGGGAAAGAGTCATCTGCCTTCCCTCAGTGGACTCAATGAAGAGCTTGGTGATCATGGACTCGATAATTGATCCGCTCTCAATAGGAACAGGGACCGAAATGCCGAGGACCCGTCTTATCTCCCGGGCTTTTCGCAGGAGGACTTCGAGCACGGCGATGTCCATGGGATTGTCCTTGCCGTAGAGGAGGACTGATTTCACGGTTCCTTTCTTCTGCCCGAACCGATCAACACGCCCCTCCCTCTGTTCGAGGCGATTTGGATTCCAGGGGAGGTCGTAGTGGATCACCGAATCAAACTGGTCCTGGAGGTTGATTCCTTCCGAAAGACAATCGGTGGCGACCAGCACCCGCCGTTGGTACGTGCCTAGCTCTTCCACTTTCAATCGGCGCTCGTCATCACTAAGGGCACCGGTTATCGAGACCACACGGATCTCCTTGTATTGCCGTTTGAGTATCTCCTCAAGATGCTCTGCAACGTAATCGCTGGTGGAGATATACCGGCACCAGATGATTGGATTATAGCCCTCATCGAGGAGCTTGTGCACAATATCAGCACACTTCGCTAGTTTCCGATCACTGCGGACTCCCTTGAGGTTCTCTGCCATCCGTTCGAACCGGGCAATCCTCCCCCGTTCACCTTTTCCGAGAGCCTCTTCACCTTTTTTGACAATATGGCTCGGTTGGGCGTCGATACTATCCTGGTCCGAGGGCTCATAAATGAAGGGTGCAAACGTCTCATCGGATTCATCCTCGGTGCTCTCCTCCTCCTCAGGAAGGCCTTTCCCAACGTTTCGAAGCGTCGAGATAGCTGCAGCTGGACTCGACATCACACACCGCAGGAGGGCAAGTGCCGTCCAATACCTGATCCGTTGCTTCCAGCCCGAGAGCGTCTGCCCGGTCCTCACAATTTCCCGCGAGAAATCGTAGACTCCCCGGAAGAGGGTATCATACTCAGGACTGAGCGAATAGACTACCTCTTCGGATTCTCGTTCAGGGAAAGGGGTTACCTCATCCGCCCAGGTCTTGAGATCGGCTCGGCGCCTCTGGACAAAATGCCGGGCCAGCTCGGACCGTTCATCTTCCCCTGCTTTCTGAAGGTCGATTTCTGAAAATTTTGGTTTGAGGAGACCGAGCAGGGAAAGGAAGGAAGCCTCAACACCGCTGTGAGGAGTAGCAGTCATGAGCAGTAAGTGCCGCTCCTGGTCAGCAGCAATTCTCTGGAGGAGCTCATACCGTTGCTGCTGCACCCGTCCGCTCCCCGATGGTTTGGCGGCTCCATGCGCCTCATCCACGATAACCAAGCGCGGACAATCTTTCAGGAAGGTCTCGCGGTGGCGCTCTGATTTGACGTAATCGATACTGGCAATGATGAATGGATAGTAAGAGAAGACGCTGTGGGTGCCGCCGACCGGAACCTCCCGCTCAAGTTTCCCCACCGTCCCGGCCCGGATAACCACGGCATCGATTTGAAATTTATCGGCAAGCTCCTTCTGCCACTGGTCGCAGAGGTAGGGGGGACAGAGAATACAGAACCGGGAGATCTCCTTCCGGTCCACCAGCTCCCGGGCAATGAGGAGCGCCTCAACCGTTTTCCCGACGCCGACATCATCTGCGATCAGCATCCGTACCGGGTCGAGCCGGAGGGCCATGAGGAGAGGGACAAACTGGTAGGACCGGGGTCGGACTGATATTTTACCAAGCGACCGGAAAGGGGCCGCTCCATCCCGAAGTAAAATCCGGGCAGCATCATAGAGAAGGTTCGTCCCGATGGCATCCCCAAAATCATCTGGAGAAGGGAGGGGAAAGACCGAAGGAACACATTGGTCAAATCCAAATTGTGCAAGGGGAAGATAGATACCGCACGTCTCCTGATCGCTCCCGGCCAGCGGCCGGAGGAGGACCACATCAGGCTCCGGGGAGGAAAGAACCACCCACTCCCGGTCCCTGCACCGGACGATTGATCCAAGTTCAGGGACACTGGTCATGACCGATCCGCCTGCGTCCCAAAGATGTCCTGATACGCAGCCACCTGTTCTTCAATATCGTGGTCGTAGCGAATCTCGATAACGCGGTAACCGGCCTCCCGCAACTTCTTCCGGTCAACTGCGTCTTCTTCTACCCGCGCTCCGACAAAATGCGGCGCTCCATCACAGTAGACACAGACGTTTGGGTTGTAGAAAAAGTCCGGGTTTGCATAGAAATCAGAAAGGTATTTTTGGGCTGCATCCGGAAGATGTCGCTTTGTTGTGTAGAGATAATCGAGGAATGTCCGCTCAACCTCTGATTGACGATCCGTCTGGCTGCGGAGCCATCGATAGTGTTCCTCATAGGACCGCTCCGGTGGGCGCTGAACAGTAGTCGATGTTGCAAGGGTTTGGAGGAGATTCCGTATCAGGTGACGGTCCAGCTTCCGGTAGTCGCTCTGATTCGTATAGGACAACAGACATTCATAACAGGCCCGGGCGCATTTCTCCGCCGCTTTATCCTCACCCGTATGAACATCGAAATGACATCGGTCAATAGCAGCCTCGGCAACCTTCCGCAGGGCGTCCGGCTGGGTCACCAGTCGTTTGAGAACACCGACCCCGCCTTCTGCTGCCTCCCAGAAGAGAATCGCAGTATGAGCTCCTCCACCAATGCGGATTGACGATAATTCCTGTTCATCAAGCTGGAAGACCTGCTCGATTCCTTTCTGGAGTGCATACTGGAGCGTGGCGAGAACACTATCATCGAGGCCATCACTGTCAATCACCGGGTGGAGGTGAAGAACGTTCATGGTGTCGTGGACTATCAGTTTCACCGGCTGAATGGGATTTGCGGTGTCCGGCCCAGCAACCTCCTCTTCTTCATCTGGTGTTCCCTTCCAGTTCCCTGTTACCATATCGATGTGGAAGGATCGTTCCCGCTGGCGCCGCCAACCATGATTGATCCGGTACATCGTGGCTGCCGGTCCATAGGTGAGTGCAAAAAGCGGTTGATCGGTTGTATCATTTACATCACTGAGGATTACTGTCCGTCTCCCCGGACCGGTCTGGGCATACCGGAAATGGGTTGAAGTCTCGTATCCCCACCGGGCCCTCTCCTCCTCATCGGAAGTGATCCGCGTGCGTCGAATACAGGCGACGTTGGTCATCTCGATGAGCTCAACAAGCTCGCTCGCCATACCATCCAGTTGCACCCCGCAATTTTCACACACATCGATATCTTTGTCCTGATGGAAATATCCACAGACTTTACAGATTCTCGATGTGCGCCGAAGAGTTTCCAGTCCTCCTGGAGGTGGCATGAGCCGGACAACCTTGAACTTACTCCCCTCATGATAGAGAATTGAATGAGGCCCGAACTCGGTGACCGCCTGGAATCGCGGGCGGGAAATGAACTCCGCTTCATTCTGTTTTACCGGCACGAGAGCCCGCACAGGGAGCCTGGGGAAGTTATACCCTGGCAGGAATCCCTCGCTTGCAAGATATCGATAGGGATAGAAATCGGATTCGTTCCGGTTCGATGACTGGTTGAAGAGGAGGTCGACTTGATGTTCTGACTCTCTCTGGTGGCGCTTCGCCATCTCTTTCTCTGCTTTATCCTTCGTGCGGCCAAGCAAGATTGCCGAGGCAGCACGACTCTGAGCGACAGCCCCTCGATACAGATCCCTCCACCGGTCGAATGCCTGATTAAAATCCCGGGCGGATTGGGAAATTACCGATTGTAGCCATTCGTCACTGAACCACTCGGTTTGATTGAGGTCAGCATAACATGACGCAAGAATGGATTGCGTTACCCGGTAACATTGCTCAATCCGGGCCGGTGAAAGATGTATCTTGTCTTCAACCTCGGGGAAAAACGGCAGATCAGGCAATGCAACATCGATGATATCAGCGATTGAAGAACGCATCCTCAATCCGACGAATGATAGCCATACGGCATGAATGTGTGCTCGGATAAGGTCTTCATTGCCAAGATCGATGCGGGGAGGACTCACCGAACCTGCGACCAGATCCTTCCGGTGGGTGAAGAAATACTGGTCATGGCCGCTTGTTGCAGAACAATACGTAGCTACGAGTGCCGGATCGCCGGATCTTCCTGCTCTCCCACTCCGCTGTGCATAGTTTGCAGGTGTCGGAGGAACATTTCGCATATGGACAAGAAGAAGATCCGCGATATCAATCCCAAGCTCCATGGTGGGGGAACAGAAGAGACAGGCAAGAGTGCCATTCCGGAACTCATCCTCTCGTTTTACCCTCCGTTCATACGTAATCTGGGCGGTATGCTCGCGACTCCGTACCTTTTTGAGGTTGAGCGCAGTGTGGCGATAGAAATCGATGAAGTACTGGTTGGCACGCCACGTCCGTTCTCTTCGATAGAGTGGGGGTGCGGTCGTTGTCCTCGAATAGATTGGATCGCGTTCTGGTTCTCCTTCGCTAAGGTTCCATGTTATCGCAGAAGCATTGACCTGGATGGTGTTTCCCCCCCGTTCATTGAGGGGAACTAGGATTCCTGCCGACAAGAGGACCTCCATGAGTGATGTTACAAATCCCCGATAGTCTTGACCACGGAGATGGGACAAATGTCGTTTGATATACTGTCCGATGAGACTGGTCTCACTGAGGCTAAAGGTAGTCGGAAAATCAGATGACTGACCAGGGAGAAGAAACCGGGACCCTTGGATAGGTTTGGACTCGAGAAAATCCATCTGCCAATAGTCAGAGATATGCTGATACACTTTCTCCTGCAGAGGGTTTTGGAGATCAGGATCAAAGGCACGGACCCTGATAGCGAGTTTCTTCCGGAAGAAATCGAGGATATTTTTGATGACATTGTATTTTTGCTGAGGGGGGAATTCCCGGAATGCTGCATCAAATCCATTCCATCGTGATGGATCATTGCAGAGACCATCGAGCCCCCGGTAATCGAAAGATACCAGACCACATTGTTCGAGGTTTGGCTGGACCACCCGCCAACCCCGCTGCAAATCGACATAGATTCGATATTCGATGAGCTTCCTGAAAGTTTCCCAAATTTCGCGAGCAATCTCTGAATTCGGATCAATCTGGGTATTTTGTGCCACCTCTTTGACTGTTAACCCTGTCGCTGTCAGCACTTTCGATGCGATTTCGGACGATTCGATATGAGGATCGGCCAGAAGTGCCTGATAGATAGCTCCCCGGAGGAAAGAGACCTGGATAAAATCGTTGAAGTGACCCGCCTGTAAGGATGCATCCTGTCGGTTGTCGGTGAAACTTAAGATTTTTCGGGCGCTTTCCGGAATCTGTGCATTCGGGGCACGCTCATACATTGACAGGGCGAGAATGGTTGTGCTGGTGCTCCTGCCTTCTGTCGCAAGACCGGTCAGCTTTCGGTAGTCATTCTTGTCTCTTGCCGAATAAAACTCATTACAATTCTGGCAGAGCATGAATGGGCGGATCTGGTACCACACCAGAACCGCATCGTCCCGGTGAGGCCCAAGTTGTGCCGATTGAAACGATCCATCCTGTGCAACATAATAGGCTTCCGGGACATGGTCCCGCCGATTCGGACGGAGTCTTTTTCCAGTTTTTTCAAACCATTCCGTGGGGATACGATCCGGAGGCCAGGTCGGACCCAGTTCCGGTGGTGAAATCATGAGGTAGCCACGATTTTCATCGGCAAGATTCGTGGAAATGTCTTCAGAAGGAAGGAAACAATGGTCAGCATCGTTTTTCTGTACAACGTAGTATTCCTGTCCACATACCCGGCAGAATTTGAGAGGATAGAGGAGTTTTTCTTTCTCATCTCCCGGGGCGTAGTATTGACCTTCCAGGGTGAGTTGACGAATCTCGGGTGGTTCGAGTGTAGAATAGATCGTTTTTCCTTGTGAGAAGAACTGATGAAGTTTGAAACCAAAGAGTGGGTTCTCTTGCTCTGATTTGATAGTGCTCCCCCTTTTGAAAAAATCGTGAAGCCGGTCACGACACTCCTCAAAAGAAAGACCGCTATCCTTTGCGAGTTTCTTGGCGCCTGAATTCAGGGTAATAGGGACTTTTCTCCGGTATTTACCCTCCCCCTCTTCTTCAATTCCAAACTCAAACTCAATCCATGCTGTCAGGGGATGACTGACCATCTGGTCCCAGGTTTCAGGAATGGGGGACTGGATAGCCCGGACAAGATCCTCCCGGGTTGTAGGAGATGGAACCTGTGCAATCCTCCGAAGAGATTCCTCAATGATATTTGCTGGTTCCAACGCTGTCCCGAATATTGTGGAGGCAAACTTTGCGACGATCTCCCTGCGTGTAAAGGCTGTTGAAGATCGATCGGCGATCATCGTTGCACTTGTCCCGATGCAGAGAAGATTGGGATTCCCGCACCGTTCCCGGAGCCTCCGGATAAGGAGAGCGACATCTGCGCCCTGCCGTCCCCGGTAGGTGTGGAGTTCGTCCATCACGAGAAACTGGATACCGCTCGTTGCTGCATCGACAAAGGTGTGCTCTTCCGGCCGAATGAGCATCAATTCAAGCATGACGTAATTGGTGAGAAGGATATGGGGGGGGTTCTGTTGGACACGGGTTTTGAACTCTTCATTCTCCTGCCCTGTATACTTTTCAAAAATGATGGGACATTCCTTCCCGGTGCGTTCCTTGTATTGCTTTTTATACCGATTTAAAGCCTCAAACTGCGAATTGACAAGAGCGTTCATCGGATAGACGATAATTGCACGAACTTTCGGGTCACTGGGATTGCTTTTTAGAACGGCATCGTAAATAGGAATCAGATAGGCCAAGCTCTTCCCCGATCCGGTCCCGCTCGTCACAACATAGGAATGATGCTGGTTGGCTTCTCGGATGGCCTCTATCTGATGCTGATACAGTGTAATTGAACGGTCATTCTTATCGCGAAATATCTCGGCTACGACAGGATGGAGATCACCACTCTGCGCTAACTCCTCGACAGTTGCTTGTTGACTATAGGATGGATTGATTTGAATGAGAGCATCTGGCCAGAGAACATTACGATTTACGAGTTGTTCGTCAACGTAACTGGCAATCCTCTCGTCAGAAATCAAGTGAAAACTACGGACATAATCGCGATACTCATCAATGATGTCCTTATGAAGTGTGAAAATGTTCAATGAATCTCCCCCAACTCTCTCAACTGTATCCAGCGTTTCGACCTCGACTCGCTATTAGGGAAAGATAGCAATTAACAACGATAAATGTAATGAAAACATCGAGGACGACAATTCAATCTCTTTTCAAATTCAATTAATTTTGATTATAAAGAATAGATAATGTCCGATTTGGAAAGAGAGGAAATATTTTTCTTATAATTCATTTTTAACCATTTCCAGCCCTCAATCGAGGGTGAGGAGTATCAGCATGGGAGATTTCGTCCAGCAGACCAATGTCAAGTCGGCAGTCAGGGCACTCACTACCCCGATTGCCGATGTGGCTGCCTTCAACACTATCGTGCAGGCAGTCCTGACCACCAACCCGTTTGGGTGTACCGCATATGAGACCTCCAGCGGGCAGATGCCCGCGATGGAGAAGACCAGGGAGGGGTATACCGCCCGGATCATCTACGAGGATGATGAAGCGAACACCGTGGGGACCATCACCGCAAGGGCCGGGACTGTAGCCGGTTTCAACACCGTCAAGTCCGAGATCCTTGGCGATGCCGAGATGACCGCCGCGATGGGCGGGGACCCGGTGAATGACGTCGAAGGCGAGCGGTATTCGGCAACCATCAAGTGCCATGATCCGAGCGGGGAGATCTACTACGTGGCTTTCAGCCGCGAAGAGGTCCGCGTCACTTCCTATGAGGCGGACGCGATTCTCACCACTGTCGAGACCTGGGCCGACACCGTTGCCGCTCTGGCATAGACACCTGACCAAACTATTGCAGAAAGGAGGGCTTGGCCATGGAGGCCTTTTACTTCCTCCTCGGCGTGTCATTTGGCGGCCTGCTGATGTTGTTCATCCTGGTCCGTATCATCATAGAAATGCACGACCGATTCGAGCAGAACATGAGGAAGCGGTGAGGGTCTCACCCCTCCTCATCTTCTTCATGGCCAGCCCTCTCATCGGAGGTTGTTTTCATGGATTCTGAACTTATCCAGATTCTCGAGATGCTTGCTGCCCTGGTCATGGCGGTTATTGCCTACTGGCAGAACCGGCAGAAGAAACAGGCCGAGCTCGCACAGACTGAGGCCGAGGCAGGGATGCACCTGGCTCAGGCCCAGCAGTGGGAAGCGGAGGAAGAAAAAGCGGATGTGGTATCCTTCTTCGATCCGCAGGACGACCGGGTGACCGATCCGCCCGAAAATATTCCATCCCGGTCCTGGAAGATGAACGAGGACACAAAGCGGTGGGTAACCGTGGGGCATTCTGCGGAAGAGCAGGCTTCTCTCCTGAAGCAGATCGCTGAAGCGGAGGACCTGAAGAAAATGCACTACTTCATCTCAGTGCCAACGGCATTCTATGAGATTGAGTATGGGCTGGTGAAGGGAGGTGGGAAGGGAGGATAAATTCATTTTAACCAATATTTTCTAAGATTTGACGCACATGCTCTCTATTTTGTAGTTCATCCCGAAATGTATTGCTAACGTAACCTCTTCCATCGGAAAGCAAATCTGCCAATGAGGGCTTTGTTCCGCTATTGCAATGAAATTGATATATGTAGTCCTTTTTTAAATCAGGATACATTCCAAATTCTTTTTTATATTCAAGATAAACAAATCCTATTCTAATACCCCCTCTATCCCCATGACCAAAAATCCATATGTTCCTTGCAAGGGGATTCATTACTGCATCCCTAAAGGCAGAAACATTCTGACAATCGTAGACTCTATAAGGGATTCGACTATTTCGGAATTTTTTAATAATTAATTCGACTCCATCACCATATCCAAGTTTTTGTGAATAATCTCCATGTGCGATTACAATAGCGTCGTGGGGAACAGTGGAGTCATATTCAGGATATTTCGATGCACAATCAAATCCTTTGGTCATATAATAACGATGAATGAGAGAACTTTCCGGCAAAAGGTCGACCATTTTCCTAATTATTGGATATTTTTTGTTTATTGCATATAACAAAGCTGAAAATCGATCCTCTTCTTCGGGTTCTTTAAATACCTTCTTCCACGTATGAACGTACCTAGCGCTTAGAATCTCCAATACTCCCATTACTTGAAAAAGTGGATACAGTAAAAAAATAAATAACAGAATTGGTCCTAGATCCATATATTTCCTGATTTCTATCTTTAAATCTTAAATAAAGACGCCCCACCATGCTCATTCCTGTCATCGGTCCGCTCCTCCTGGTGTCCGGTGCTCCCTCTCTCCCTCCACTCACATCGTGGGGCTACTCTTTCTCGGTGATTGGTTGATAGGATGACGGCCATGCTCGCTCGCTTTCACTCGCATCGCATCGCCTGTCCCCTCCCGCTACTCGCACCATACTTCGTTTCGTGCTCGTCGCTGCAAATCCACATTCTGACGATCGACAGCATGACTCTGGCAGACAACCGCTCCCGAATGGTCGCTCATGTTGTCTGCCAGGTCAAGCGGTCGGTCTGTAAATCCAGATTTGATAGAAATCTTGTGCTCGGTTCCGCTGATGCGTCACCAGGGTACCCATTCACCCGCCCTTGCGTCGCGCCGGGGGATAGGCAAGTATCCCCCTCTCTCCGCACCCTCCGGGCCGGGCTCCTCCTCTCCCCGGGGAGAGGCAGTGAACGTGATATCTCCCTTCGGGGTAGGAGTTTATCGGGCACTCTCCGATAGCAAAAGTCATGAATTAGGCTGTCGTATTCATACTCGACCGGGTCCGGACCGGCCTTAAAATACTGTTAGCCATGGTGTTTGGGGCTGGAGATCTCCCGGTCACGTCTGATTTTCTTCGATAAATTGCCGGATATGGTCATCGGTGACCCGATATTCATTCCCGATTTTCACGGCCCGGAGCCGTTTTTGATTGATCATTGCCCGGACCGTCTTCACATTCAGATGCAGGAGATCTGCAACTTCCTGGGTAGTGTAAAATTTGGGAGTGGTCATCAACCTTCCTCGATTAGTTGGCTTGCCATTTTCCGAAGCCGGATAGCCTCCTTGATCCGCTCCTCGAATTGGGGAGCGTCTCCGAAGTCGCCATAGACTTTTACAGCTCCTCCCTTTCCCGGCGTGCCGATTTCTATACTGTCCTGAAAAGGTGAATTTTCAAGGATTTTCTTCACCACGATCTCTTCCATAGGTTAATCCTCCTCGGGCAACATGATGGTTATCACTGGCTCGCCCTCATCTCCCGGTCCGCAGATGGCCTTGAATGTCGCGAGGGTCCGGGAAGAACGAGCACGGTTCGCATTGTCTAATATCGCAAATTCAATTTTAAAGAAGACAATTGAAGTCTGCCGGCTCTGTCGGGCAGCACACGAAAACATCCAGAGGAGATCCCATATTCGGCCGGGGACGTCCTGGTCGGCGAGTTCAGAGAGATACTCAGGAGAGATATATTCATCCCAAATCGCCCGCGTCACGGCAACTGAAACGACGATACCGGCATTCTTGCAGAGGTCCCCCGGGAGTTCAACCAGAACACCATCACGGAGAGCATCGGCCCGGGTATAGGCAAATATGATATCATCGCTGGAGAAAGGGGAGGAGAGGGTCATAGTTACAGTTCCCCCTCGATTCCAATTCTGAAGGTCTGCTCCTCACTCATATACATCTCGCGAGAGAGTTTCCAGATTTCGTTAATGATTGCACCTTCGAGAATCTGCTCGATTGTCAGGTCATGATCAAATCGCCGATTGAATTCTTTACGCATTGCCTCAAGCCATTCGAGGTTATGGGAAGTGAACGAAACCACAATGGGCAGGCGTTCCTGACTCTGGATGAGGACCTGGGTGCTCATGCCGGCACCCCTGCGGGAACACATCCTATGGTTGGCGATGCGGATTGTCCAGGAGAGAAATATTCAGTGATAATAGACAGGTGTGCGTATTTCCTCTCACCTGAAAGAATTCCCTTTACCTGGGAAAGCGGAGCAACATACGAAAGGCCATCGATGCGGAGCATCACAGCCCGGCCGGACCGACTGATCCAAGCCTGACCGATTGGTTCAGGCTGCCCGCACGTGCTGATTACATTCGCGATGTCGAAGATGCTGACCGGCCACCGCTCCATTAAGCGGGGGACATCGGTACGGGCAATGACGCACTGCCTGGTCTTGATGTCGATGCGGAGCACTCCATCGGATTGCTTGATGCTCCCGATGTGTGCAAGGGTTGTTGTGTTGTTAGCCATGGTGGTTGTCACCATAATATCATCGACGGCGGAGGGTATTAAAGGGTGCCAAGTGGTGTGAAAGTAATATTGAAAGCATTCAAAATGGTGCGTAATATATAAAATTTGGCCCTTCGGGACTCGGCCACGGTTCGCTTCCGCTCACATCGAGGCCTCGCCCTTCGGGGGGAGTTGTTCAGGCCTCTCTCTCTCGCTTTGCTCCAGCGACGCCCTCACTGCGTTCGGTGGCGGCCTCCGCTCCGCTGGCTCCTCGGTACCCTAGCAACCGTTGACGGTCGACCGTGCTCGACTCCACTCCCTCCGGTCCGTTCCGCTCGCACCGTCTCCCTGGTCTTTCATCCTGGACTGTTGGTCAACGAAGACGCCCGTGATTTCGTCGCGGGCTCCTCATCACCGGCTGCACCGTCCCGCTCCTCGCGGACCGTTGCACGGACCGCTCGTCGCTGTTGGCTGGAATGCCATTTACTCGTCTCTCTTGATATTACCCCGGGTGAGTGCCGGAGGGTCGAACCGGGCGGCACGCGGTGCCGGCCACAGAGCAGCCGCTGAGCGAAGCGGTGAGGCGGATGCAACACATTATAATTCGATAGTGGGATGAAGTAAAATCCTCACAGATATTTCTGGGTCTATTCTCACGCAATTAATTGACTAATCTTTATGGCGAAGGAGTGGGAGTATACTTTTTGTTTAATTAAGAAGTAGATATTTTCAACTATGATTCGAGTTGATAATACAGCCGAATTATGTGATGATCCTGATAATTGGAATAGATGGAGATTAGAAAATCCGGATATTAAACCCATAATTCATAGATCCTATTTTCGATCATTCGTGTCGACTGGATATGACGAAAACGGTGAGTTTATTAAAGATTTCACTAATTGGGGAATATTTGCAGATGGAAATCAAGTTGTGGGTGAATCATTTGCGAGAAGAGTGAATCGAGATCAAATTGTGGATGGGAGGAAAGAAGAAGGTGCATATTTAGAAGGAATTAATTTGGATAGTTCATATCTCAAAGAGATTGAATTATTAGACGCGAATCTACATAAAGCGTCAATTCAAGAAACAAATTTACGGATTGCTAATCTTTACGGAGCAGATCTAAGTGATGCCTTTATAAAAAATACTGACCTTACAAAGGCGGACCTTCGTCATGTAAATTTTACTAATACTAAAATAATTGGATGTACACTCGAATTTGCTAACCTCGTTGATGCAACTATTGAAAATAGTCATTTCGAAAATTGTAATATTCACGGCATTTCAGCATGGAATCTTAAAGGCAAGCCCAATGTTCAACGTAACTTACGGATAACTAAAGATGATGAACCAACAGTCACTGTTGATGATCTGGAAGTTGCACAATTCATCTATTTACTCCTCAACAACGAAAAGGTGGGTCAAGTTCTTGACGCTTTAACATTAAAAATTGTTTTGATTCTAGGCCGATTCAGCGACAAACAAAAAGATGTTCTCGACTCTATTAAAAATGAACTCCGGCGAAGGGATTTTACACCAATAATCTTTGAATATGACAAACCTGTTAGTAAAGATAAAACCGGTACAATTGAAACACTCGCTCGATTGGCGCGATTTATAATTGCTGATCTTACAGATCCTAGCAGTGTACCCCATGAGCTTGCCACAATTGTGCCTTTTCTAAGGACTACTCCAGTTTTGCCTTTAAAGTTAACAGGAACTCATGGATATACATTATTTGATGACTTCTGTCAATATCCCTGGGTTCTCGATGTTTATAATTACAACGATAAGCAGTCACTAATTTCAAATTTAGCAGAAGTTATTAATCCTGCGTATGAAATGTCGGAAAGACTCCGAAGGAGAGAATAGAGGCCTAATTTTTTTATATTTCGATAAGCATCAAATGCCATTGAAAGTCAAAAGGAAGATAAAATATTCTAGTGAAGTTATCAAAATCTTCGAACCGAACCCCATTGGAGCCCGACCCCTGGTTGTCGTGCTTGAACATGGCGTCGTTGGCAACATCAAGGGAGAAGTGACCGAGTTAATGGGAACAAGGTTGTGGCACGGTCATTTCGCGATAGAACAGCATTACTCTTTTCTAGCGTATTTCTGCGCGGCTTAAAATCCGGGAGAGATTTGAACCCAGATTCTTTCTTCACGGCTGGGGCTTTTATTCTTTCTGTCCGGTTCTATATCGCAATCATTTCGCCTTATTTTTTATTTTTCATGAACTGATCTTTCCAAGATACCTTTAACGTCACCCCTGTCTATTCTTCTGTCGTATGGACATAGTATCAGATCTCATGAAACAGGTTGGGACAGGAGACAACCTCTCCCTGATCAGCAGGTCAGTTGGTGGCGATGAAAAGGGTGTGCAGTCAGCACTCGGCATGGGACTTCCGGTGATCATGGGTGCTCTTTCAAACTCTGCATCAAAACCAGGCGGAGTAGAGATGATCTCGGGAATGCTGGGGCAGATGGGCGGAAGCAATCCCCTCACTAATCTGGGAGGTTTTCTGGGAAGTCCTGCAGCATCGGGGGGATCCGGAATGGTAAGCAGCCTGCTCGGGAGCCAGCTGGAACCGGTCCAGAATGCAATCTCGCAGAAAACCGGGCTTCCTCCCGCAGTCGTCGGCAAGGTCCTTGAAATTGCAATGCCGATTGTACTTGGGTATATCGGAAACATGTTCGCCGGAAAGAAGGTGGACCAGCAGAGCCTTACCAGCCTTCTCGGGGAGCAGTCCAGGATGGCCATGGCAGCATCCCCCGATGCAGCGGGCATGGCGAAACAACTGCTGGGTTCTGACCAGGCGACAGCTGCCAAATCAGGGTTATTGAAGAAGTTATTCGGGAAATGATCCCGGAAAGGACAGGAAAAAGAGCGGAGGGAGGTTTCCCCCCAGATCCAAAAAGCAGGGAGGAGAAAGAACACGGCATCCCGTATACCTGAAGGTGCAGCCCGGTGGTCCTCGTGCGGCTGGAACCGGGTGACCGGGATCGGCGACGAAAGTCATGGCGATGCCGGACAGCTTACCTTCCGCCAAAATACGGGGTTGGCGAGTGCGGAAGTTTCACGTCCATGGTGCTCATCGGGAGGATGACGCCGGCCCGGGCACCGGGGAATTCCTGGTGGAGGCGGAGGATGGAGAAGAGGACGCCGTTTAAGACCCTGTTCGGGAGCAGGTAGTTGGCATCGTCCAGGCAGACCGAGACGACCACTCCCCTCTCGCTCATCGTCCGGCCCACCTTCCCGATCAGCGTGCGGAGGGGGATTCCCGTCAGCGGTGCCGGGTGGCCGCTCAGGGCGGCAAAGATCCTCGAGAAGATGCCGTACTTCGTGGTGTCCGTCTGGCAGTTCACGTAGACAGGGACGAGGCGGGGCGTCGTCTCTTCCACCTCGGCAAAGATCCGCTTTACGGCAGTCGTCTTGCCGGTCCCCGGCAGCCCCCGGAGGGCGATGTTCAACGGGCGGCGGCCGTGGAGGGCGGGGCGGAGGGCAAGTGCGATGTCCTTCATCTGGGATTCGCGGAAATGGAACTCCTCGGGGACGTAGTCTATCTCGAACAAATCCCCGTTGCGGAAGAGGGTCTCGTCGGAATAGAGGTATTTCTTCATCGTATCCGATCAGTCTTCGGGCCCGGGGCTATTTATCCCTGGACCGCGGGGACTGAAAGTGACCCCTGATAAAGGTATTGGTTATTGGCGACAGCCTCATCGGAACGGAGGGGATATATGCAGGTACAGGGAGAATTCCCGATGGGAGTGTTTTCCATGTGTGAATTGTTTGGAATGAGCTGCCAGCAGCCGGACAGGGCAGTACACAGCCTGTTGTCATTCAAAGAATTCTCCGGTGAGAACAGGGACGGGTGGGGACTTGCGTATTACCAGGACGGAAAAGCAGTTATCGAAAGGGAACCGGGAGGGGCAGGGTCAAGTGAAAAGTTCCGTGCACTCATCCGGAATGCAGCCAGCAGGATCATTATTGCCCACCTGCGCTCTGCAACCCGGGGAGTGGTATGCACGAATAACTGCCATCCGTTCAGGAGAGATTTGTGTGACAGGGACTGGGTCTTTGCGCACAACGGGACCATTCCCGGCATCCCCCTGCACCCGCGTTCGGAGGGGACCACCGATTCCGAACAGGCATTCCATGTCCTGGCAGACGCTATCGAATCCTCCATGAACCGCCCCGGGTTCCACGGGCTCTATCCGGCTGTCAAAGACGGCATCAGGACGCTGTTTGAGCGGTATTCGAGGGATATTACCTTTAATTTCCTGCTTTCCGATGGTTCTGTCCTCTACGCCTTCAACCATTACGCAGCTGCCCCGCTCTCTATGTCCCGGCGGGAAAAGGATTACGGTGGTGCCATCGTGATATCCACGAAGAAGCTTGGATCCCCGCATTATGCCAGCTGGGAAAAGATTCCCCCGGACAGAGTCGTAGTGGTTTCAGACGGGCGACTCCTCGTGGTCTCCGGGAGGATCTAGGAAATAAAACAATTTGAGTGTTTAAAGAGGCAAAAGGGGTTCAATTTAACCCTTAATGGATCTTTTCCCCCGCGATACAGTCACGCCCATATACTCCCCCTCCTTTATATACTGGTTGTCTACCGGACATCCCGGGAGACCGGTAGACAAGGAGTATCAGCAGCATGGCAGACTTTGTCCAGAGGAGTGTCACGAAGAGTGCGGTCCGCACCCTGAGTGCACCCCTTGCAGACGCAGCAGCCGTCAACACCATCGTGAACACCCTGATTGCGGCAAACCCGCTCGGGTGCACGCCGTACGAGGTCGGAGGCGTCACGATGGCCCCGGTCGCGAAGACCCGGGAGAGTTACGGCGCCCGTATCGCCTACGAAGACGACGAGGCAGCAACCGTGGGGACCATCTCCATCCGGGCACCCACGACGGCAGCCTTTGCGACCGTGAAGTCCGAGCTCCTCGCCGATGCCGAGATCACCGCCGCGATGGGTGGCGATCCCGTGAACCTGGCCGACAGGGAGACCTACTCGGTCACGGTCCGGTGCCACGATCCGTCCGGGGAGATCTACTACCTCACGTTCACCCGCGACGCAGTCCGGATCACCTCGTACGAGAGCGATTCGATCCTCACCCTCGTCGAGCAGTGGGCGGACACGGTGCCGGCACTGGCCTGAACGCGGAGCAGCAGCAAAATCCCCTGTCCGGGGGAGGAGGGGCCATGGAAGACGGGCTCCTGTTCCTCCTCGGTATGTGCCTTGGCAGCCTGATGATGCTCTTTGCCATCCTCCGGGCGATCGCCGGGATGCACATCCGGCTGGAACAGAACCAGGGGAAGCGGTGAATACCCTGTTCCCGCTTCCCTTTTTCCCTGCCGGCTGCCTCTTTCCCCCGAAAAGGAGGTCTTTTCGTATGATCGATAACGAGTTGATCCGGATTTTCGAGATGGTCGTTGCGCTGGTGGCGGCGATTGTCGCCTACTGGCAGCACCGGCAGAAGGGCCTGGCGGTCGAGGCACGGGAGGAGGCCGTCACCGGGATGCAGATCGCCGAGGCGATGCGGTCTGCAGCAGAGTCACAGAGGGACGACGTGATCGCGTACTTCGATCCTGCCGACGACTCGGTGACAACGCCCCCTGATGCGGTCCCGGCCCGGTCCTGGAAGATGAGCGACGAGACGCGGCGGTGGGTGCTTTCCGGGCACGACCCGCTGAACCAGGCCTCCCTTCTCCGGCAGATTGGAGAGGCCGAGGAGAGGAAACAGGCACATTACTACCTCTCGTTCCAGGACCGGGGCGGAGGGTACTACGAGATCGAGTACGGTCTCCTGAAGGGATCGGGAGCCGGGAAACCGGAGAAGGAGGGGGTCTGACCGGAGGAGAACTTTTTTTTTTTGGGAGTGATCCAAGGGGTTTTACAGGAAGGAAGGGGTTTTAGGGGGACTGTACTGGTTTTTCTGCTTTTGTTCCTTGAGAAAAGTTCCGGGAACCATGCCACGCCCGCCTTTTAAAGACTGAGTGACTTCCTTACCAGGTAACGGGGGAGTGGCCACTGCTGCATTTTATTTGCGATTACACCTGGACCGTGACGAGGAGTCGGAAAATTCCCATGATGATTCGATACTATATTACACCCCAATTCTAATTATTATTCAATTTCATGCCGCAAGAGGCCTCTAAAAAACCGTCTCCCTTTGCCACAGACGTGCTTAAGCTTGTATCCGGGACAGCAGTCGCCCAGGTTATTGCCATCCTTGCTTCTCCCATACTCACCCGACTCTATGGACCTGAAGCTTTTGGTTTATTGGCACTTTTCACATCCATTACGGGTATTATTGGTGTCATTGCCTGCATGCGATATGAACTTGCAATAATGCTGCCCAAGGATGACAAGGATTCAATAAACATCCTTGGACTCTGTTTCCTGATGGTAACAATCATCACTGTTATTACAGGTATCGGCCTTTTCCTTGGATCTGGTGCATTGCTCTCTGTTCTCCATGCACAGGATCTTGCACCTTTTATATGGCTGGTTCCCCCGTTTATCTTTGTCAGTGGTCTTTTCCTTGCTTTGAATTACTGGAATTCACGGACACGCCATTATGGAAGGTTATCAATTGCACGTGTTA
Organism: Methanolinea sp.; assembly: GCA_029907345.1. Lineage (GTDB taxonomy): Archaea > Halobacteriota > Methanomicrobia > Methanomicrobiales > Methanospirillaceae > Methanolinea_A. The sequence goes on along the minus strand of JARYMB010000009.1, from coordinate 3,119 downwards.
CGAGTGCAGTTACCACGACGGGAACACAACTGGGTGCAGGTTTCGGGGGTTTTCCTACAGGGGGTAGCTTGATTGGGGCGAGCCTGGTTGGATCGATCGTTTCCACGGGAATCCTTGGAGGGCAGATTTGGCGGGAAGATGGGGCATCCATAAAGAGGGCTGTTTCCTGGAAGGGGATTGTTGCGGGATTAAAAAGATATAAAAAGTTTCCATTGATTGACAGTTTTTCAGCACTTTTAAATACAATCTCCTGGCAATTGCCCGTACTCCTTTTATCTGCATTTTTCTCCCCTGTTATTGTGGGATTCTATGCTCTCGGAATGCGGGTCCTCCAGACTCCGATGAGCCTTATCGGGGGGGCCATTGCTCAGGTTTTTTTCCAGAGGGCGGCGGAAGCAAAAAGAGAAGGAACTCTTGATATTCTTGTGGAAAACGTATTTAGAGTTCTCGTTATCATTGGATTATTTCCTATTTTAATATTGACATTAATTGGGGGAGATCTTTTTTCTGTTGTTTTTGGCGGTTTATGGCAAGATGCAGGAATATTTGCACAGATTCTCGGGATATGGACATTTATTTGGTTTATATCATCGCCTTTGAGTACGATATATATTATTCTCGAGAAACAGGATTTTGGGTTTCAATACAACGTTGCAAATCTTATCACTCGACTATTATCCCTTATTATTGGAGGAATTATGCAAAGTGTATATATCGCATTATTTCTTTTTGGATTATCCGGAATAATCGTTTATGGTTATCTTTGCTTATCAATGATGAAATTTTCAGGAGTATCTTGGTCGAGATTGAAAAAAATTATTCTACCACATTTATTTTATTTTACTCCTATTGGAGCTCTTCTTATAGGTTTAAAAATCTTTAATTTTAATTCAATTTTCTTGGTTTTTATAGCCTGTATTATTACGATCATATATTATTTATACATCCTTAAAACTGATACACAATTACGAACGATTTTAAACCAAGTTAGATTGTCATAATATTAAAAAAAATTCAATTGAGGGGTGAAATCGAAAGTATAAGCTGTTATTTCACAAGGGTGAGTACCGAAAGCAATGTATCCACATCAATCCCTGCCTGTTTTCAGGGTTGATTTCAGGGTTCCACGGTCAAGTTCGGGATGATCCGGCACGACGATGGTCCTTGTCTCGTCAGGACTCTCCAGGACGATATGACTCCCCTTCTGGTGATCGATTCTGTATCCCAACCTTGTGAGGGCTGAAATCACTTTTCTGGCTGGTAAAAGAGGGACCCGGGTCATCCGATTTTCATACTTCGACTGAGACTTTTCTGAACGCAACCCCTTGCTGGTCAGGAATCCCCTTGCGGCGTCTGATCAGTGACTCGATATATGCCTCTATTGCCTCTTTTGCATTCTTTTCTGCTTCTTCAATGGTTTTTCCCTGGGTAATACATCCTGGAATGGCGGGAACAGTCACCACGAACCATCCATCCTCACCAGGTTCGATCACCATGCTGTATGTTTTTTCCATGGAGATACCACGTGCCATTTTTCAAGAGGGTTCAATTGTATACTCGATGATTATTTCGCTCGATATTTAGCAGTATCCATCTTTGAATTATACTGCACTATGATAGTCATCCACAATTGTTACTCTCACCGGCGGTGTAAAATTCCCCACCCGGTACCCTTCACGCAGATCGTCTCGGCTTTCCGGTCGCCGGGGTAAACATCCCACGGCCCGCTTCCGATTGGATGGCCATCAGCAAAGGCAGGATCATGCTCGTCCGGGTCAGGAGGAGTGATATCGATTTTCTCGTCGAGTTTCCTCCCAAGACCACACGGATCACCCATGCGGCATTCCAGCGGGAACTCTCTTCGCTGCTTGGATGTCCTGTGGATATGGCATCCCTGCATGGACTCAACGACCGTGTCCGTCAGAGAGTGACACAGGAAGCGATCCCCTTATGAGGACGGATCGGGACCGGCTCCCGGTATCCCTGCATCTATCCGCCGGATCCATGAAAAGCTGCCGGACACAGAGGAAGAATGCATTCGTTCCGACCTGCTCCAGGTCTGGGTAATCTATCACATCCAGGTCATTGGGGAAGCAGCAAACGGCCTTTCTCCCGGATTTCGTGAATCTCACAGAGCGATCCCCTGGCAGGATGTTATAGGAATGAGGCATATCCTTGTCCACCACTACTTCGGTATCGATATCACCGAAGTCTGGAATACGGCCACCATCGACCTTCCGGAGATGGAGCAGGAAATCCGGATGATCCTTGAAGGAGATCCCGGATAACCGGTCAACGGGCATTGAAAAAGAGGCTCTTTGTTCTTCCGGGGGATAGTGAAGAACGAAAGGAGGAGCGGGAGTGCTCCCCTGCACGGCGGGGAAACGGGGATATTCTGAGAGAAAGCCGGAGGTTTTTCCCGCCCGGCGGGAGAGGTGTCAAATCAGGATCCTATCTCTTTTGCAGACACCGGAGGAGAGAAGAGATCCTCCCGCTCGCACCCACCTCCCCGAAGATCATGCTCCTCTCCTTCGCCGGCGAAAAGGTCCGGACGGCATCCCCGATCCGCTCCCTGTCCGCCCCGACGAGGACATTCCATCCATTCTATCCCGTACTCGGACCCACGGACCCGACGGGATATCCCATCAGGACAGCAGACGCTTCCCGGCCGGGTGAATCAGATAGGGAAAAATGTAGAGATTAGCCCCCTTGTGGTATCGTTTCCAAAATAGCACCAAATCATTTCTCAATTGACATTTTGGATAAGATTCATGAATGCCGGATAAAAGTACACTTGGATATACCTCTAAATTCTAAAATAACCGGGAATAAACCGCAAAATTGATCGTACTCGAAGGGGAATACATATTTGAGCAACACAATGTACTCCCCATTGATAGTAGAGCGGAAGGACCCAAAATGGTTCCTCTTGGAACGGGTTCTGGCAGTCGTATCGACACGTCGTGCACAGCAGGAGTTCTCAAAATATGAGATAACTCCAATAAAACCTGCTGCAGAGGCCGTGAAAATCGCTCTCATGACGATGTTCTTTTCAGTTGATTATGCTTTTGTGGTTCAGGAATTGAAGGATCGAAGGAAATTAAGAAAATTCATGGGAA
>JARYMB010000008.1:38740-81102 GCA_029907345.1 Methanolinea sp. | reverse complement strand
GGGCTCGCTGTCGGGCTCACGGGTATCGGGACCGGTCTTGCCGAAATGGCAATCGGTTCTGCCGCAGTGGGAGCCACGGCCGAGAACAAGGACATCTTTGGGCTGGTTCTCCTGCTCACTGTCATCCCTGAGACCATCGTTATCTTCGGTCTTGTGGTCGGACTCCTGTTACTCTTCTAGGGAGCGGACCATGGGATTGGAGGCAGTCCTTGAGGAGATCCGCGAGCGAGGGAGAAAGGAAGTAGAGAGGATCAGGAGAGAGAGCCAGGAAGAGACCACCAGGGTTCTTTCGGCTGCCCAGGAACGTGCCGCAAAGATCAAGCAGGCTGCAAACGACGAGGTCGAGAGGCAGGCCGCGTACGTCATGAACCAGGAAGTCTCGGCAGCCAACCTCCAGGTAAAGCGGGAGTTGCTCAACACCCAGAAGGAACTCCTGGACCAGGTGTACCGCCGTGCAAAGGAGTTGATTGCAGATCTGCCCGAGAGCTTCCACCGCGAGGCAATCACCAACCTCCTGAAAGAGGCAAAAAACCAGATCGGGGAGGGCGTCGTGCACGTCAATTCCCGTGACCGGAGACTCCTTGAACAGGTTCTTGCCCAGAACCCCGAGTTCAAAAATTTTTCAGTGGGAAGCGACGCCGATATTGATGGCGGGGTGATCGTCGAGAAGAAGGATGGGAGCCTGCAGCTCGATTACAGTTACCGCACATTCCTGGACATGGTGTGGGAATCAGGACTCAAAGATGCATCAGACCTGCTCTTTGGATAGGGGGGTGCTCACGTGGCAGAAATAAGAGCCGGCCCGGTCCCCTACATCTATGTCTGTACAAGGATGCGGGTGCGCAAGTCCAAACTCCTTCCCCGCGAGGAATACATGCGGATGCTGAACATGGGGCTTGCAGAGATCACGAGGTTCGTGGGTGAATCGCAGTACAAGAGAGAAGTGGATGAACTGGCAACTTCTTTCCGGGGAATAGACCTCATCGAAACGGCACTGTCGTGGAATCTCGCAAAAGAGTACCAGAACATCCAGAAGATCACACCCGGGACACTCAAGGACCTGACCCGTGCCTACCTCAGGCGGTGGGACATCCAGAATGTCCTGACAATCATCCGGGGCAAGCTCCACGGAGAGAAGAAGGGGAAGATCAGGGAAGTCCTGGTACCCGCAGGAGAACTTGACAGGGTATTTCTCGACAGGCTTCTCGAAGAACCGACTCCCGAGCGGGTCATCGAAGCCCTCAAGGGGAAAGGCATCTACCCGATCCTGTCGCGGATGACGGAGGGGGGGGTCAGGGAGGAACTCCTTCCGAAGGTAGAGAACGAACTCTACAAGCAGTTCTACGCCGACCTGATTGCCTATGCTCACAGCGGAATCAAGGGCGGCAGGCAGTTCCTCGATTACATCACTCTGGATATCGATATCACCAACATCAGAACGGTTTTCCGCATCCGGGCCGATACCTCGGTGAGTGATATCGCCGGAGTCCTCATTTCCGGGGGAACGATTCCACCCCAGGCACTCCAGCGTGTATTCCAGATAAAGGATACAAACGAGTTCATCGATGCACTCGTACCCCTGATTAAGGTCAGACCTCTCCGGGAGCTGCTGGAGAGGCTCCGGGAGGAGAAGTCGCTTCGTGAGATAGAGATCGAACTCATCAAGGTGCAGCTTGCAGAAATGGAGACCATGTCAAAACTCCATCCGTTCTCCATCCATCCCATCCTTGCCTACCTGGAGATGAAGAAATACGAGATCTTCAATCTCCGCGCCCTTGCAAGGGGGAAGGAATCCGGGCTTGCACCTGAGAGAATCCGGGGATATCTGGTGGTATAATGGAGATTGCAGTGATTGGAAACCAGGAGTTTATTCTTGGGTTCCGCCTGGCGGGTATCCGGAAGACCTATCCGGCAGAGAGCGACGAGAAACTCGTGGAGAATATCAACCGCGTCCTCGATGACCCGGATGTGGGAATCCTGGTCCTGCAGAGCGGAGACATCAGGAAGATCCCGCGGAGGCTGCAGATGACCCTCGAAGAATCCGTGAAACCAACGGTCATCACGATCGGAGCCGAAGAAGGGGGTCTCTCCATGAGGGAGAGGATAAAGCGTTCAGTGGGTGTTGATCTGTGGAAGTGAAAGCACAGGACACAAAGACAACAAAGACAGGGGTTCTCAAGCGAATTGCCGGTCCGGTGGTCACTGCTGTGGGAATTGAAGCCCACATGTACGACGTGGTCAAGGTCGGTAAAGAAGAACTCATGGGAGAGGTGATCAAGATCCAGGGTGAAAATATCATCATCCAGGTCTACGAAGACACCTCGGGCATTCGGCCGGGCGAACCTGTGATCAACACAGGGCTCTCCCTTGCCGTTGAACTCGGGCCGGGACTGCTGACCAGTATCTACGATGGTATCCAGCGGCCCCTGTCCGTACTCGTCGACAAGATGGGTGACTTCATCCAGAGGGGTGTATCTGCGCCTGGTCTTGACCACTCGAAAAAGTGGGAGTTCGGCCCCCTCGTCAAAGAAGGGCAGGAAGTCGGGCCGGGGACTGTCATCGGGGAAGTCCAGGAGACCAACATCGTCCACAGGATCCTTGTGCCTCCCAACGTCAGGGGAGGTACGGTTAAAAGTATAAGGTCTGGTTCATTCACCGTTGACGAGGTTATCTGCACGCTGGATGACGGGACGTCCCTTACCATGATGCAGAAATGGCCGGTCCGCGTCCCCAGACCCGTTCTCGAGAAGATGAACCCGACAGTCCCGCTCATCACCGGCCAGCGTATCCTCGATGGTCTCTTCCCGATCGCAAAGGGGGGAACGGCGGCCATCCCCGGTCCCTTCGGAAGCGGAAAGACGGTGACCCAGCAGCAGCTGGCCAAGTGGAGCGATGCCGAGATCGTGGTCTACATCGGGTGCGGCGAGCGGGGCAACGAGATGACGGAGGTCCTGACAGAGTTCCCCGAACTCGAGGATCCAAAGACAGGAAAACCCCTGATGGAAAGGACCGTGCTGATTGCAAACACGAGCAACATGCCGGTCGCTGCAAGGGAAGCATCCGTGTATACCGGGATAACGATCGCCGAGTACTTCAGGGACATGGGATACGATGTCTCGCTCATGGCAGACTCGACATCGCGCTGGGCAGAAGCCATGCGTGAAATCTCTTCCCGTCTCGAGGAGATGCCGGGCGAGGAGGGGTATCCTGCATACCTTGCAGCCCGCCTCTCGGAGTTTTACGAGCGTGCAGGGCGGGTCAGGACACTGGGCGGAAAAATGGGATCGGTCTCGGTCATCGGGGCTGTCTCGCCACCCGGCGGTGATTTCTCCGAACCCGTCACGCAGAACACCCTCCGTATCGTGAAGGTGTTCTGGGCACTCGATGCGAAGCTGTCGCAGAGACGCCACTTCCCTGCCATCAACTGGCTCAACTCGTACTCGCTGTACCTCGACAGCCTGCAGGAATGGTACGACCGGGAAGTCTCGCCCGAGTGGAACTCCCTGCGCTCATGGGCAATGGAAATCCTCCAGAAGGAGGCAGAACTCCAGGAGATCGTCCAGCTCGTCGGCTCAGATGCACTCCCCGAGGCCGAGCAGATCACCATCGAGGTGGCACGGATGATCCGCGAGATCTTCCTCCAGCAGAACGCCTACGATGCCGTGGACACGTTCTGCGACATGAAGAAGCAGTACGACATGATGAAGGCCATCCGCCAGTACTCTGATCTTGCCTACGCTGCCCAGAACGCGGGCGTGACACCGCAGCAGATCCTTTCAGTCAGGTCCAAGAACGAGCTGCCCCAGATCAAGTTCATCAAGGACTACGTCCCGGCACTCGCAAAGATCCAGGCCGATATGGAAGCAGAGTTCAATGCACTGAGGTCGGCAGCATGAAGGAATACAGGACAATCACCCAGATAGCAGGTCCCCTCGTCTTCGTCGAGAAGACTGAACCTGTCGGGTACGGAGAACTGGTCAATATCGTGCTCTACGACGGTTCCATCAAGCGGGGGCAGGTTCTCGACACGAGCGACGAGCTTGTTGTGGTCCAGGTCTTCGAGACGACTGCCGGGATCGGCAGGGACAGCGGCATCCGCTTCACGGGCGAGACCATCAAGATGCCGGTCGGACGGGACATGCTCGGGCGCATCCTTTCCGGCGGTGGAAAACCCATCGACGGCGGACCCGAGATCGTCCCGGAGAAACGGCTTGATATCACCGGTGCGGCAATCAATCCCTATGCCCGCGGATCTCCGAACGACTTCATCCAGACAGGTATTTCAACCATCGACGGGACAAACACCCTCGTCCGTGGCCAGAAACTCCCGATCTTCTCGGGTGCAGGACTCCCGCACAACCAGATCGCACTCCAGATAGCACGGCAGGCAAAGGTACCCGGTTCCAAGGAAGCCTTTGCCGTGGTGTTTGCGGCAATGGGCATCACCAAGGAAGAGGCCAACTACTTCATGCAGGACTTCGAACGGACGGGGGCGCTCGAGCGTGCAGTGGTCTTCCTGAACCTTGCTGACGATCCTGCCGTTGAACGTATCATTACCCCCCGTCTGGCCTTAACGACCGCCGAGTACCTCGCATTCGATCTCGGGATGCACGTCCTCGTCATCCTGACGGACATGACGAACTACTGCGAGGCGCTTCGCCAGATCGGTGCGGCCCGCGAGGAGGTGCCCGGCCGGCGTGGTTACCCGGGTTACATGTACACGGATCTTGCAGGTATCTACGAGAGGGCGGGGATTGTCAAGGGCAAGAAGGGTTCGATCACCCAGTTCCCGATCCTCACGATGCCGGGCGATGACATCACGCACCCGATTCCCGACCTCACCGGGTACATCACCGAGGGGCAGATCGTTGTCAGCAGGGAACTCCACAGGAAGGGTATCTATCCCCCCATCAACGTCCTCCCATCCCTCTCCCGGCTCATGAACCTCGGGATTGGGAAAGGCCACACGCGCGAGGATCACAAGAAGGTCTCCGACCAGCTGTACGCGGCCTACGCAGAGGGCAACGATCTCCGCGGCCTCGTCGCAATCGTCGGGAAGGACGCACTCTCCGAGCGGGACAGGATGTTCCTCGAATTTGCAGACCTCTTCGAGAACAGGTTTGTCCGGCAGGGGTACACTGAAGACCGCACGATCGAGGAAACCCTCGACCTCGGGTGGAACCTCCTCTCAACGCTGCCCGTGGAACAGCTCGTCCGTATCGACCGTGACCTGATCAACAAGTACCACCCCAAGTTCCGGCAGACTGCAAAGGCAGAGGGGTAGATCCACATGGCACTCCGAGATATCAAGCCCACGCGGTCGGAACTGATCAACCTCAAGAAGAAGATAGCACTCTCCGAGAGAGGGTATAAAATCCTCAAGATGAAGAGGGATGGGCTTATCCTGGAGTTCTTCAAGGTGCTGGAGCAGGCAAAGGACACCCGGGGGGACCTCATGGAGAAGTACGAACGCGCCCGGGAAATGATGGCGGTTGCCAACACTGTCGAGGGGGCAATCGGGGTCAAGGCAGCAGCATTCTCCGTTCAGGAGGTCCCTGCAATCACCGTTGCCAGCAAGAACATCATGGGTGTGGTGGTCCCGGAGATCGATGCATCCAAGGTCAAAAAGGGCCTGATGGAACGGGGTTACGGTATCCTCGGGACGACTCCTGTCATCGACGAGACGGCGCTCGCATTCGAGGAACTCGTGGAGGCGATCATCCGCAGCGCGGAAATGGAGACGACCATGAAGCGGCTGCTCGACGAGATCGAGTCCACGAAAAGAAGGGTAAACGCACTCGAGTTCAAGGTCATTCCCGAGATGACGGCTGCACGTGATTTCATCAAGATGCGCCTCGACGAGATGGAAAGGGAAGAGCTCTTCCGTTTGAAGAAGATCAAGGCAAGGACCACCTGAAATGGGGGAGGGCTAGTGATGCCAATCGGGACGCTGAAGGATATCCGGCCGGAGAACAAGACCCTGCTCCTCCGGCTGGATCTCAATTCCCCTATTGACCCGGCAACCCATCACATCCTCGATGATAAACGATTCCGCGAACACCTCCCCACTATCCAGGCCCTCTCCGGGTCGCGCGTGGTTATCATCACCCACCAGAGCAGGCCGGGAAAGAAGGATTTCACGACACTCGAAGGACATGCCGAGAGGCTGGAAGGTCTGCTCCAGGGAAAGGTCAGGTACATCGACGATATCTTCGGGCAGTGTGCCCGCGACGCCGTGCGGCGGATGAAGAACGGGGACGTCCTTATGCTCGAGAACGTCAGGTTCAATGCCGAAGAGAACCTCAAACTGAAGCCGGAAGAAGCCGCGAAAACCCACCTGGTCCAAAAGCTCTCCCAGATGGGAGACATCTTCGTAAACGACGCCTTCGGGACCTCGCACCGCTCCCAGCCCACGATGGTCGGTCTCCCCATGGTCATGCGGTCTGTCGCGGGCCTCCTGATGGAAAAGGAGGTCACCACGTTGAGCAGGGTCTTTGAGAACGCCCCGGGGCCCGTGTGCATGGTTCTTGGCGGAACGAAGGTGGACGATTCCCTCTCCGTCGCAGAGCACGTGCTTCCCAACAGGGTTGCCGATCTCGTTATCGTGACGGGTGTCGTTGCAAATATCTTCTTGCGTGCGGCAGGCTTCAGGATAGGGAGAGGATCGGACCAGATCATCCAGCAGCTCGGTTACGAAAAGGAGATCGAGCGTGCCCGTCTCCTCCTTGATTCCTACAGGGACCAGATCATGTATCCCGGGTCCATCGCTGTCAAGGAGGGCGGGCGCAGGGTGGAATACCCCGCAGACTCAATCCCCGGGGATGCAACGATCCTCGATGCAGGGATGGATGCAATCTCCTGCCTTGCAGAACGTATCCGTTCCTCAAGGACCGTCGTCTTCAACGGGCCCGCTGGTGTCTTCGAAGACCCCGATTTCGCAACAGGGACGCATGAACTTCTCCGGGCAGCATCAAAGGTCGAGTTCTCCATCATCGGGGGAGGTCATACTGCAGCGGTCGTGGAAAAGATGGGCATCGACAAGGATTTTTCACACATATCGACGGGAGGCGGAGCGTGCATCGAGTTCCTCACCGGAAAGAAGCTCCCTGCAGTCGATGCACTCGAGCGGTCCCATGTCCTTTTCGGGTAAAATTCATCCCTCACCTTCTTTTTCGTCATGTCAGGCGGGAAGTTCCTGATACATCCGAGACAAAAAAAGGGGGTGGTATGGTCTCTCTTCCTTTGAAAGCCGGGACTCCCCTACTCATACCGAGGTTCTTTTTAGGACCGCGCTCCAGTAATCCCTGATGCAGGAATTCTTCCCACCTTACTCCCGCATGGAGTGCATCGGTCCGGCTCTCGGGCAGGAACCGGTTGGCACTCTCTTTACCCATGCATGCCTCTATGACCCCTTCACGTGCAGCTGGACTGAAACCGACATTGCAGTCAGCAAGGGATGGGTCGTTGGAACCGGAGATGGATACCGGGGAAGGACAATTTGCGATCTGGGGGGAAAGAGAGTAATCCCGGGTCTCATCGATGCCCACGTACATATCGAGAGCTCGCTCCTCGTGCCGGCTGAATACGCACGGGTGGTCGCTGCGCACGGGACGACCACCGTGATTGCAGACCCCCACGAGATTGCAAATGTCTGTGGCGCCCGGGGGATCGAGTACATGCTGAACGAGAGGGAAGGGCTCCCGGTGGATATCCTCTTCATGCTCCCCTCCTGCGTCCCTGCAACACCCCTCGACACCGGTGGCGCAACCCTTTCGGCCCATGACCTCCAGGCGTTCATGGGAAGGAGAGGTGTCATTGGGCTTGGGGAAGTGATGAACGTTCCCGGTGTTCTCGCAAGGGACCCGGGAGTATGGGAGAAACTCGCGCTGTTCTCCCTTCGGGACGGACATGCACCGCTTCTGTCCGGGACAGCACTCAACGCGTACATCTGTGCCGGGCTCCAGAGTGACCACGAGTGCACCGGCACGGACGAGGCACGCGCCAAGCTCGTGCGTGGCATGTACATTTTCATCAGGGAAGGGACGACCGAAAAAAACCTCCATGCCCTCCTGCCTCTCGCGTCTCCCGCTACAGCGCCCCGCCTCGCCTTTGCAACTGATGACAGGCATGCCGACATACTCTTCCGGGACGGCCACATCGATGACTGTATCCGGAAGTCACTCGAATACGGGCTCGAACTCGAGACCGCGCTCCGGATGGCAACACTCTCTCCTGCCGAGCGGTTCCGTCTCGATGACCGCGGGGCGATTGCCCCCGGCAGGCGGGCTGATTTCTGTATCCTGGAAGATGTAAAGGTGTTTTCCATAAAAAAGACGTACTCGGGAGGAACGCCGGTCTTATCCTATCCGAAAAAAATCCCGGTTCCCCTGTCATCACCCATGGAGGCCATGGTCCCCCGGGTGAAGGATCTTGCGATACGCGGGCACGGGACCGGACGGGTGATAGGGATCGTGCCCGGACAGATCCTCACAGAAGCACTCTCATTCGACGTCGACGGGGAGAGAATACCTGATACCGACCGGGACATCCTGAAGGTCGTTGTCTGCAGCCGCTACAGGAAAGGGGTGACCGGTTTGGGCCTCGTCCATGGGTTCGGCATGCATACCGGCGCGATTGCCGGGAGCGTGGCCCACGATGCCCATAACCTCGTTGCCGTCGGTGCTGACGATGCATCGATCAGGAAAGCACTCTCATCGGTGATCAGGTCAGGAGGGGGCCTTGCTGCCTCGGACGGGAAGGCAACGACCGTCCTGCCCCTCGCATGTGCAGGTCTCATGTCCCTCCTTCCGGCAGAAGACGTTGCAGTCAGGCTCGATGCGCTCCACGAAAGGGCGGAAATGCTTGGGGCGATCCCCGGCTCGTTCATGCACCTCTCCTTCCTCTGCTTAACGGTCATCCCGCATCTCAGGATAACCGAGAGGGGTCTTTTCGATGCAAGGGAGTTCCGGGACGTTCCCCTCTTCCTCTGATATGCCCGCCTTATTTGACCCCGCCTTCCTTTCAGGAAAATGGAAAGGGTAATGTTGTATTACAAAGGCGTCACAGATATGCGTTGGACTCCGTGCAACGGGGCAGGAGTGCAAAGAGTGCTATTCAAACATTCCCCCTGCCTCCCTTTTTACTGTCGTTTCTCCCTTTTTCCGATGATGAAAGGGTTAAGTACAACAGCAGAGATAATCTCTTGAGGAAATGGCGGCGGCTCACGGGAACGGAAAGATCTCGGTCCTCTTCGTAGACGATGAACCAGCCCTGCTCGAGATCACGAAACTATTCCTGGAACGGTCGGGAGAGCTCCGGGTCGAGACGTGCCGATCTGCCGTCGAAGCCCTCGAGATTCTGAAAGCCCGGAGCTTCGACGCCATTGTCTGCGATTACGAGATGCCCCTGATGGACGGTATCGTTCTCCTCAAGATCCTCCGGGCCGAGGGGGACTTTACGCCGTTTATCATCTTCACAGGAAAAGGGAGGGAGCATGTCGTCGTGGAGGCCCTCAACAACAGGGCCGATTTCTACCTCTCGAAGGGGCAGGACCCCAAAGCCCAGTTCGCCGAACTCGATCGGATGATCCGCCAGGCCATCAGCCGCCGCGCCGCTGAAGAGTCGCTTCACAGTGCCGACCGGCAGATGGTTGATATCATCAACCACCTTCCCGATGCGACGTTTGCCATAGACCGCGAGGGACGCGTCGTCTCCTGGAACAGGGCGATGGAAGACCTTACAGGCATCCCTGCCGCAGAGATGATCGGAAAAGGTAATTTCGAATATGCAGTTCCTTTCTATGGAAAGAAGCGGCCCCTCCTTGTCAACCTCCTCAACAGTCCGGAGGCTGACATCAGGGCCCTGTCGTACCAGAATATCCAGAGGGACGGGAATTCACTCACCGCCGAAAACCCGGAAGCGATTCTCCGGGGTCGTCATGCAGTCCTCTGGTCGAGGGCGACCCTGATACTGGACCGGAAAGGCACACTTATCGGGGCGATCGAATCCGTCCGCGATATCACGGATATCCGGGAGATTACAGAGAAGCAGCAGGCTGAGATCGCAAGGGAAAAGGAGATCGGGCTCTTTGACAGGATATTTGGGAAATCGACCGCAAGCTGGTTCAAGAGAGGTGTTGACCTCTACTACAAGCAGGGCCGCTTCATTGATGCCATAGAGTGTTTTGACCGCGTTATCGAGATGGACCCGGCCCACATGGAGGCATGGAGAGAGAAGGGGATATGCCTCAAGGAACTGGGGAGGTATGAAGAGGCGCTCCAGTGCTTTGACAGGGCCATTGACCTCGGTGGCAGGGTCCCTGCGACGTATTACGCCAAGGGAGAGACTCTCGAGAGACTTGGAAGAGAGACGGGAGACTATTCACTCTACGGAAAAGCGATTGAATGTTTTGACATCGTGCTCCAGAAGGAACCTGACAACGTGAACGCATGGAATTACAGGGGAGTCTGCCTCAAGGAACTGGGTAAGTTCGAGGAGGCAAGGCGTTCATTTGACAAGGCCCAGACTATTCTCCGGACAGATCCACGGAAACTCAGCCGGTAGGAGAAAGGCGTAACCTTTGGTCTTCCCCATGGTCTTCCTTACTCCCGGTTTTTTCACCTATGTTTTAAATGATTTAAAAAATAAACAATGTAGATATAGAGTGGTGCCAGGATGCAGGAGCCCCCCGTTCTGTTCCAGAGGACAAATGCCCGCCTTTTTATTCTTGGTGCAATCACCCTCGTTGCGTTCGTCTCGTATGCCTGGGGACTGTCAAGCGGTCTCTCGGTGTTCACTCCGCTCCTCTTTTACTTTCCCATCATCCTTGCGGCATACTGGTTTCCCCGGCAGGGCGTGATATTCGCGGTTATCACGGGGATCCTGGAAGTCTTTTTGGTCTACCTCTTTTCGTACCCGGACCTGACAGAGATAACATTTGCCGTCACGACCGCGAGTTTCTACGTCCTTGTCGCTGTTGCCGTGGTCATTTCATCCCTCTCCGGGGAGATGCGTGACAGGGAGGCGCGATACAGGGGGATCTTCAACAGTTCTGAAGCCGGGATATTCGTCGTCAGAAATGGTAGCTCAGAGCTCATCATCGAAGAAGCGAACCCCCGCGGGAGTGTTCTCCTGATGGAACATCCCCGTGACCTGCAGGGAAAAAAATTCACGGAGTTCTGGCGGGACGAAACTGCCAGGAAATTTTTTCTCGGGGTGCTGGAGAATGACGGGACGGCACCCCAGTTCGAGACATCGATTGCAAGGACCGATGGCACCACAATCCCTGTCCTGATCTCGGGTGCGAGACTCCCCGGTCACATGATGGTTCTCATGGTTATTGATATCTCTGCAAGGATAGCGCAGGAGGAAGAGATACGGAAAAAGAACGACCATCTTGAACTGATCAACAGGGTGACTGCCGATGCATCGTCTGCATCCGACATCGGATGGCTGATGCATTCTGTGCTTGCACACACGAGAGATTTCACGGGCTGGGACCTCTGTGGAGCTTATGTGTTCCACGAGGGACAGCCTCCCTCGCTTTTCACGGACGGGGATTCAGAACTCCTGGAACTTGTTGAATCGTCGGACTCGGAAATCTCGCTGGCATGGAGAGATGCGACGACTGCAGGCATGCCTCTCCGGTGGAACGGGGACGGAAAAATCCCGGAGGGTCTGCCCCCCGCAGGTATGGTGGTCCCCCTCGCGAGCGGAGAGGAAAATGTGGGCGTGCTCTTCCTCCTCTCGAAGGAAAATGTCGGGGCGTTTCCGGACCAGCTGGTAAAGTCGGTTGCCGGTGAGGTTGCAACTGCAGTAACGAGGATCAACCTCATGGAAAGACTCGCGGAGGCCAACAGGCAGGCAAACCTGTACCTGGATATCCTGATGCACGACATCAACAATGCAAACCTGGCCTCCCTCTGGTACGGTGATCTCCTCCTCGAGATGCTCTCCGGAGAGCCGCGTGTTGTTGCCACCAAGTTGATCGATGGAATCAGGAAAAGCCGCGAGATCATCAGGAATGTCGAAACGATCCGGAAGCTCCATGGGAAGAGAACCGAACTGAAGCCTGTCGACCTAGAGGCTGTCATCAGGAAAGAGATGCACCTGTATCCCGATACTCATCTGGAGTATGCTGGATTTCCTGTCCAGGTATGGGCAGATGAACTGCTCGGTGAGGTCTTTTCAAACCTCATCGGGAACAGCATCAAGTTCGGCGGTCCGAAAGTGAAAGTCACCATCGCGGTAGAGAGAACAGAACCGGGCAAGGTAAGGGTCATCGTTTCCGATACCGGCCCGGGAATTCCGGATGACCTCAAGAGGGTCGTCTTTGGGCGTTTTGCCCGGTTCGAACCGGGAGAACACAGCAAGGGTCTTGGACTCTATATCGTGAAGGTGCTCATTTCCCGGTACGGGGGTGACATCGAGGTCTCCGACAGGGTCGCGGGAGACCATACAAAGGGCGTCTCGTTCCGGATGACCCTCCGCGAGGTTTCAGGCCGGTGAGACTCTCCTGCGGGAGATACTGGTAAAAGGAACCTCCCCCATTTCCCTCTCCTCTGCAACATTTTTGCTTCTTACGTGATTCCGGGGAGTCCCCATACGAGGAAGATGACGAGAAGAAGCACAGGCTGGTGCACCAGGTAAATGATCAGGGAATGCCGTCCCAGAAAGCAGATCTCTCTTCTGCCCGGGAAAGAGAAATCGGGAATGTTGAATTTCCTCCTTCCACCCGGGTATAGTACTTTTCCCGTAAAGACACCCATCAGCACGACGCCCAGCCATGGGACAAGGGGCGTGTAATCGAGGCTTGAAAATGCAGCCGGATAGATACCAAGCCAGAGCAGGTATTCCGGCCCGGTGACAGTGCGCACCGCTGCGCCCGCCGCTATCAACGCAAGGCCGGCAACGAGATTTGCCTTCTTATAAGGGAGGTAAAGGGGTGCGAGCATGACAGAGACTCCGATCAGGTGGAGAATACCAAAGAGTACGGGGGCCCCGGGAACAAGGAGAAGGGTGACAAGGGTTATGAGGAGACCGAGCATGAAGATACCCGCCCCCCTCCTGATGAACTTGAGTCGAAACGCACGCCTGTCGAGCTCGTCCCCCGCCCTTGCGCTGCTTATGGTCAGGGAGAGCCCGACAAGGAAGAGGAAAAGAGTCGCAGTGCAGATCGCAAGGAACCTCCATGGACCAAACGAGACCCGGATATCGAGAATCCCGAGGTAGGCGAGATCGAACACGGCATGGAACACCACCATCATGACAACAGCAGAACCCCGCAGGAAATCGATCTCCCAAAAACGGCCGGATGGGGATGCTACTGCCTTCCTTTCTCCGGACTTCTGCCAGGATAGTGCAAAATCCATTATTTCCTTCATCGTTATGTTGGCCCGGGAGAACAAATATCAATCCTTTATACCTTCCGTGCACGGTACCCTCTGCAGGGACAGCTTCTTTGCATGAAAAGGCAGGAGTCGTCCACCATTCCACCCGCAAAAAGGTGATTATCCATGATTGACCAGCTCCTCGAAGGAAACAGGAAATTCAGAGAGGGTTTTTTCAGGGAAAACCTGGAACATTACAGGGAACTGACCAAGGGACAGAGCCCTTCTGTACTCTGGATAGGGTGTTCGGATTCGCGGATCCAGTCCGGGCACATTACCCAGGCCATGCCAGGCACGCTGTTTGTACACCGGAACATAGGCAACATCGCTCCCCTGCACGACTGGAACTTTGCGACGGTCCTTGAATATGCCATCCGTCATCTCAAGGTCAGGGACATCGTGATATGCGGTCACTCGGACTGCGGGGCCATCAAGGCACTCGACAAGGAGACGACGGACGTGTACATCCCCCTCTGGCTCAACAATGCAGTCGAGGCAAAGAAGCGCGTTGATGCCCGCATCCCTTCCCCGAAAACACCCGAGGAGAGGAAGGCACGGTCAGAAATGATCGAAAAGGAGAACATCATGCTGCAGATCGAGCACCTGAAGAATTACCCCATCGTGAAAGAGGCGCTCCTTGAAAAGAAAATCCAGATCCATGGACTCTATTATAACCTGGAAACCGGGGAACTCACGAAGGTCGCCTGAGGCCTTCCCTCCTCTTTTCTATCTCTTTCTGCATCAGGGGCAGGGAAATTCTTCCCATCGGAACAAGGTTACCGTTGATGATCACGAACGGGATCGGCGGGTAATTCTCTGCAATAATGTCCCTGATACGGGAAGGGATCTCCTTATCTATCAGTGTCAGCGTGATTTCTATGGTATCCCCGTACTGGCTGATGAGCTCCTTTTTCAGTGCTTCGAATGCCGGGACGAGCTTTCCTGTCGGGTGGCAGTCATAGAGACCACAACTCCGGGTGTTGTCACAGGGAAACGGTGAACACGAAGAGTCCGCGAGGCCCACTATCTCGATGACGATTTTTGCAGCCATGCACTACCTGTTTGGCGCAGGGATACATGAGCGTGTGCACATGACCCCGAGTCGGGGGATCGAAGGGAGATTTTTTTTTTCCTGCACCCGGATCTGCATCCTTTGCCATTTCTGCCTCACATGAAACGTTCAAACCGGTCCTTTGATGCCTTGCAGACCGGGCAGACGAGTGGGGGTGTTTCGCGTGCACAAAGGTACCCGCATACCCTGCACCGCCAGACGGGCAGGGGAACGTCGATCGTTCTTCCGGCGCGGGTTGCCACGGATACTCTTTCTGACCTCGTGGGGCGCCTTTCCGGAACAGGTAGGGGCGCAGTCTTTCCCTGTGCAACAGAGGGCGAAACATAGAGGGCACAGTAACAGGCCCCGAATTCCTCGAGGTCGGGGTCGCGGTAGTCACAGGGGCAGATGATGTCCCTGTCTTCCTCCCTCCTGCCCACGGCAAGCCTGCAGGGACAGGATGGGTACCCGTATCGTTTTTCGTTGATGCACAGTCCCCTCGCGAGTTGCCAGACAAATCCGGCATCCGGATTGAGAAAATACCCCCCCGACTCTGCATCCTTCCGGAGGGCAGAGACTTTTTCTTCGATCAGTTCCCGGGGAATTTCGTCACCGCTCACCGGAGTGCCTCCCGTATTTCTGTTTCCCTGAACCCGACGATGACCCTCGACCCGTTGATGACAAGGGTGGGAAAGGACCCTGCGGGGTTGAACTTCTCTACCTCCAGGAGAGTATCCTCGAGCTCCTTCTTCGGGAGGAGATCGACGAATACATAGCTATACTCCACTCCGAGAGAATTGAGGAGTTCCTTGGTCTTAGCACACCACCCGCACGTGGAGAGTGCATAGAGGCGGATATCGCCCCTGTTCCTGCCATTGACCCTGACCATCTGTACCATGGTGTAATGACTCCGGTTTTTTTCGCAACAGGGCTTCGGCGGGAGACTGTATAACATTATCACACGGGGAACCGGTGGCTGGAAATGGCTACAGGGGGATATCAGAAACACCGGGAAACTAGAGTTGGTGCACAATGTCGCCCGGAGACAGAATAAAACAGGGAAAAAGGACCTCTATTTTTGATGATTCCGTTTGTTCCATCCTTCATCAAAGGTACTCGGAAATCTTCTGGATCTGGACTATCAGGTAGTCAAACCACTGCCTGATTGCATCGAATATCCCGATTGCCTGTTCCTGGGAAAAAGTGACAAACTGCATGATCGCACTCTCCTCATGGCTGGATGCACCCCCCGTTTTGAGCATCACAGTCAGTCCGATGATCACGATGAGGGCAAGGATGATGATAATCATCAGGACCGCAATGAGAAGCATTGTTACCGAACTTGTCCGCATGCTCCCCTCACGGATGGGTTGTGTGTGCGACTACTTAAAGAATTACTTTTCCTTTTCCCGGAAAAACAGGGATTTTTCCTATTTACTCCTCCCGTTCCTTCCTTATTTCGAAGATGAGCATGGCACAGAGGATTACAGAAAATCCGAGCACGATGAGGGTGAGAAAGAGGCTGACAAAGATCATCACGCCCTGGGCCGAGAGAAAACCTACCCAGAGCAGGGCTACAAAACAGATCAGGTAGTAAAAGACCCATCCACGGGGGTCCTGCAAATCCATGTTAAGCCCTTTCTCGGTGTCCCGATAAAAAAGTTGTGATTCGCAAGCGGCAATCCGGAATGGCGGGGCTCTCATCCATCCAGTGCGGTAAATTGGCACCCGGAGCAGGTATGTCCGCGTGGTAAAAACTGCGAATAGACGAGCCGGTAGTGTAAATCGAAAGATATATGCCCCCAAAGCTTCTCATTCGATATATATGTGTGCGCGTTTTTTTGATCGATTTTTAAAACCGCGTCCCCACATCGTGGAAAGTCCGCCTCCACCGTCCATCGCACACGGACCGGGCGTGTATGTCCCCGAGTTCAAGATAAAACCATATTTTATCGTGGCATCCGTGGAGATGGGAAACACCACGACAAAGTGTATCCTGACCGGTGTGAACCTCGAGACAGGGATGAGCTATGTCATCCACAAGACTGTCCGGATGAGCAGGGATGTCAGGAAACCCAAGCCGGGAGAAGAGATCTTTGGCGAGACCCTCGACGGGACGAAGCTCACACGCGAATCGGTGACGGAACTTGTCCGCGATACCCTCCTCCAGTGCCACGAGGAGGCTCATCTCGATATCCAGAAAGACCTCGATTTCGTGGTCCGAAGCACGGGAGTGGTCGCTGCAATGGACTCGCCGGACCAGGTGGGCGAATTTGTTCTCGCCCTTGCCAACGGCTGCCTGCTTGCAGGGGTACCCCCCCGGAAGATGACTCCTCCTATGTCGAAGGCAAACCAGGCGGCGAAGCTTCAACCCTTCAGTTATGCAGACAAGGTCGTCTTCGTGGGTGCAGTTGCCGGAGTCATCCCCCCGGTCGGGAGCACGGGAGTCGAGATGGTTGCAAACGAGATGGAGGGGGAACTTGCAATGGCGGGAATAAAGGAAGGAGCAAAGTGGACACCTGTCGATTTCAGGAACCCCTGCATATCCATCGATTTCGGGACGACCCTTGATGGCAGGATAACAAGCGACGTCGACCCCAAAGATCCAAATCCCTTCGCAAAGACCATCGGTAACTTCTGCGGGCTCGCAGGGGCAGTTCCGGATGCGATCATCAAGGGTACCGGTCTTGTCGATCCCCATACGGGCACAGCCCTCGACGTGTTTGGTGACCGGAGCGTGGTAAGTGATTTTGCATTGAGGGGCCAGAGCGACGTCGTCAGAAGTTACGTCGACCGCGCCCACGCACTCATCGACATACGCCTGGTTCCACCCGAGAGGAAGCGGTTCGGGAGGGTGCCGGTCTATGCCGACGTGGCAAAGGAATCGGGGGTGGCCCTCATCGGTTGCGATGCCGGTGAGAACGGAAGCACTCTCCCGGACCTCGCACAACTGGGGCGTGAGATATACGAGCGGCATGGTCTTGGCCTCCTCAACGAGGTCATCGACAGGGTCTGCGCACGCATGGCGCTGCGGCTCGTGGACGTTGCAAACGATCTCGGTCTCGTCCTTCCCAATTCCAGTATCGGGTTCACGGGGAGGGCAGCGATATCCGGGAGGAAACCGGAATACATCCTCGAGGGAATCATCGAGCGGAATCTCTTTGACAATCCCAATGATCATCTTGTCTTTGTGGATGACGGCCTTGCCCGCGGGGCTGCACTCATGGGCAGGTGCATGAATTCCCTTGGAAAACCAAAAAACCCCATCGGAGGAGTCCGCGGGGGACCCTGCATCATGGCCCGCAGGATAAAAGTGGGCAAATGAGGACAATGCATCATGACAGATGAAATGACAGATCCGGACCGAAAAAGCGATTCACAGTCAGACAGTGGACGGGAAGAGCAGCTCTTCGATCTCCTGATACCCCCCGGTGTCCCCCGTTCGATCATCGCGGATATCATCCGGAAATTCGAGGTGCAACTCGTCGAACGGAAACAGAGGCTGTATTTTGCCAACATGGACGGGGACGAGAGGGAACTGCTCGCGTTCAGGGGGAAAAAAGAGGTAGTGGAGCGGGTCCAGGACTACCTCTACGAGGAACTGAAGAAGTTCATCGGGGAGTGACAAGACTTCTTCCACAATTTTTCAGTTTTTTCTCTCCTCGTTATTTCAAATGGGCGGTCTGCATTGGTGCTTTACAGCTTTTTGCAGGGCCGCCGGGGCGCCCTTTTGGGGGCGGCACTCCATTCCCGGTTTTTCTCACCGCCTACAGTAATAGCCCCAAAAATCCTGGAACCCCTTGCAATACCCCTCAATCCCGCATCAGGAACGCAAGGAGAGCTTTCTGGGCATGGAGGCGGTTCTCCGCCTCGTCGAAGACGACACTCCGGGGACCTTCAATCACGTCGTCCGTGACTTCCTGCCCCCGGTGGGCCGGGAGACAGTGCATGAAAATCGCGTCAGGTGCTGCGAGGTCCATCAACTCCGCGTTGATGGTATATCCCGAGAACGCCCGGAGCCTTGCATCACGCTCCTCCTCCGTGCCCATCGAGACCCAGGTATCGGTCACGACCACGTGTGCGTCCCTGACAGCCTCACGCGGATCGCTGACCACCCTCACCCTGCCACCTTCGGCACGGGCCCTGCCGAGGATCCCTTCCGGGGGCTGGAAACGGGGGGGTGTGGCAACGGTGACCTCCATCCCGGTGAGGACCGAGGAGAGGACCAGCGAGTTGCACACGTTGTCACCGTCCCCGACCCACCCGACCCTGATGCCTTCAGTCTTCGTAAAATGCTCCCTGATCGTCATGATGTCGGCAAGGATCTGGCAGGGATGTTCCAGGTCGGAAAGCCCGTTGATGACCGGGATGGTCGCATACCGGGCGAACTCCTCGATGGTGGAATGCCGGTATGCACGGATCATCACGCCCGAGACGTACCGCGATGCCACCCGTGCCGTATCGCGGATTTCCTCCCCCCTTCCGATCTGGAGGTCATGGACACTCAAAAAGAGCGCTGTTCCCCCCAGTTCAGCCATCCCGACCTCGAAAGAGATCCGGGTGCGTGTCGATGATTTCTCGAAGATCATGGCGAGGGTTTTGCCAGGCAGGCACCGGTGCGGCTTTCCTGCCCTCCGCATCTCCTTCATCCGGGCAGCCATATCAAGGAGATGGTCCAGTTCACCGGCTGTAATGTCGAGGATCGAGATCAGGTCGCGCTTCATCGGAGTTCCCTCATGTGCGATATCCGGCGTTCGAGGAGTTCCTGAGTCCCGATGTCCCTCCGGTGCCTCACCCTCCCCCTCACATTCGAAGCCGCGGTCTCGGCAATCCTCTCGGCCAGAGGGAGCGTGTCGCCGAGACCAACGAATGCCAGCGTCCGCGAAGAACGTGTATACAGTGTCCCCTCTCTCTCCTCGACATTGGCATAATGGAGGATGGCGGGCTCGTATGGTCCGATGGCGAGGGGTTCTCCCGTGACCGGGGACTCGGGATAACCCTCGGGGACGATGTACTTGCAGACCGTGGCTTTCCGGGAGAACTGGACCGGCAAATTCCCGAGGGTTCCCTCCACGATCCGCTCCATGATGCTCAAAAAGTCAGTCTCGAGGAGGGAGAGCACGTTCATCGCCTCGGGGTCTCCGAAGCGGGCATTGAACTCGATGACCATCGGGCCATCCCGCGTGTTCATGAACTGGCCGTACAGGATCCCGCGATAGGGTGTCCCTGCATCCTCCATTGCCGCGACAGCAGACTGCATAATATCCAGTGCCCTCTTCCTGTCGCTCCCGGTTACAAAGGGGAGGGTATGGTCCTGGAGGGAATAGGAACCCATTCCACCGGTATTGGGGCCCTTGTCCCCCTCGTATGCCCTTTTATGGTCCTGGACGAGGGGCATCGGGATGATATTTTTCCCATCGGAGAACGCCTGGAGTGTGAACTCTTCCCCAATCAGCCTCTCCTCGAGAACGACCCCGCCCTGCAGGCTGCGGATGTACTCCTCAGCCCCTTTCCGATCGACGTGTTCCCCCACGATCCTGACACCCTTCCCTCCTGTAAGCCCGACCGGCTTGATGGCAAGGTCGCCGGGATAGCCTTTGAGGAAACTGATCGCGTCTTCCGCCGCGTGGAACGCACGGTACCGCGGGCACCCGGCGATCCCGTGAGCCTCCATCATCTCCCTGCAGAACGCCTTGTCCGTCTCGAGCCGGGCGGCAGCACGGGTCGGCCCGACGCAGGGAATACCTGCCTTTTCGAGGCTGTCGACAACCCCTGCCTCGAGGGGCGCTTCGGGTCCGATTATTGCATAATCCAGTGAGTTCTGCTGTGCGAACCGTGTGACGGCAGCAACATCCGTCTCTTTCCCGATGGAGAACTTCCGGCATAGCTTTGCAATGCCGGGGTTCTGCTGCGCCATCACGGCGTACAGGTCCACATCGCTGTTGCGGGACAGCGCCATGGCAATGGCATGTTCCCTGCCACCACCCCCCACAACCAGGATTTTCATAGTCATGTATCGTAACCGCGTCTGTTAACGCTTGCTATTCTCGCGTCCTGCATTGAGGATTTCGGATGCCTTCGCAAGGGCCTCCAGTCGCACGCCCTCGCGTCCGAGGCTCTCCACCGCGCCCGCTTCCCTGTCGACCACGACAACGGCGGTATCGATAATTCCCCCCGCCTCCCGCAGTGCCCTTATCCCCTGGATGGCCGACCCTCCGGAGGTTGTCACGTCTTCCACGAGGAGGACACGCCTGCCGCTTACATCGCCGATCACCCTGCCTGATTTTCCGTGCCCTTTCTCCTGGCTGCGCACAATTGCAAAGGGTTTTTTGCTCTCGAGCGAGACGGCAACCGCGAGGGGGACACCCCCGACAGCGACACCGGCAACGGTATCGAACTCAAACCTGCGTGCAATCAGCGCTGCGATCAATTGCAATGCCTCCGGTCTCGTCACCACCTTCTTGATATCAAGGTAATAGGAGCTCTTCTCACCTGACGCGAGGACGAATTCCCCGAATTCGAGTGCCCCGTAACGGAGCAGGAGTTGCACGATCTCGTTTACCATGGTACGTCTTTTACTCCCGTTATGAAACCTATCACATTGGCCATCTTGTGCAGCAGGGGCGTGAGGACCAGTATCCAGAAGAGGACAGGGAGCGTGACCGCTCCGAGGAGCCATGCAGGGTCAAAGATCGCAAGGAGGAGAAAGGCCCCTGCAACGAGGTCATACTGGTCTGCTACCGGCCACTTTCCGCCGCTCGGAATCTTCAGGCGGCGCTTGAGGAAGCTCTTGAAGAGATCCCCCAGGAGTGCCCCGGCAGCAAGCAGTACCACGGAGAGAAGCGTTTGGGCCGGAAGAAACGAGAGATCGAGGGATCCCTGGAGTCCGATCTGAACAAGCCCGACGATTATCCCTCCGGCAACGCCTGCAAAGAAACCCCTGTATGTCTTGCCATCGCCAAAGATCCGCGTCCCGTCGGATAATGTCCTCCCTCCGTCGATTGGCCGTCCGCCCCCGAAGCATGCTGCCACCGAGTTGGGCACATATGCCGGCAGCATGCACCATAACGCAGCAACCAGTGCTATTATGAAGGAATCGAGACTAATAATATGCTCTCCAGGTACTGTGATAAAGCGTAATTATAAGCATTAAGATATCCCAAAAATTATCAATCTGACGGTGGATTGGTGTCATGCCGGCAATACTCAAGAAGACCAGGAGCCTCTGCCCGAGGTGCAACGCGGTGCTCGATGCAACGATCCTGGAAGAAGGGGGGAAAGTCTGGCTCGAGCGCACCTGCCCGGAGCATGGTCATTTCCGTGATATTTACTGGTCGGATGCAGAACTGTGGAAGAAGTTCGAGAGGTTCGAATCGATAGGCAAGGGCATCGGGAACCCGCACCGGGACGCCCCGCCGGACGGCTGCCCCTCCTACTGCGGGATATGCACCAACCACAGGTCTGCGACGCTGCTTGCCAACATTGACCTGACGAACCGGTGTAACCTCAACTGCGACTTCTGCTTTGCGAATGCCCGGGCCTGCGGCTACATTTACGAACCCACGTTCGACCAGGTCATGGCGATGCTCCGGCTCCTCCGCGAGGAAAAACCCGTCCCGACACCCGCTGTCCAGTTCTCGGGCGGGGAGCCCACGATGAGGGATGACCTGCCCCGGATCATCGCTGCGGCAAAGGAAATGGGTTTTCCCCAGGTCCAGGTAGCAACAAACGGTCTCAAGCTTGCCCGGGACCTGTCCTATCTCCGCGAGTTAAAGGAAGCGGGGCTTTCCACGCTCTACCTTCACTTCGATGGAGTCACGAAGGAGACAAATTTCAAGATCGAAACGGACAGGAAAGTGATTGCGAACTGCGAGGAACTTGAGATCGGGGTCGTCCTTGTCCCGACGGTCATCAGGGGACGAAACGACCACGAGGTTGGCGAGATCATCCGGTTTGCAGCAGACCATATCCGGGCCGTGAGGGGCGTCAATTTCCAGCCGATAGCCTTCACCGGGGCTGCAAGCGAAGAGGACGTGGCACGCGAGAGGATAACAATTCCTGAGCTCCTGCAGGACATTGAAGACCAGACCAGTGGAATCATCAAGAAAGACGATTTCTACCCTGTTCCCTGCGTCGTCCCCATTTCGGATTTCGTCGAAGCCTTCACGGGAAAACCCCAGATCCGGTTCACGGCACACCAGCACTGCGGGGCTGCGACATACGTCTTTGTCAATGACGACGGGCTGACCCCCGTTAACCGGATGGTCGATGTCGAGAACTTCCTCTCAGCCCTCAACGAGACCGCGGAAAAACTGAAAAGGGGTGGTTTCCTCATGAAGTACCGCGCCCTGTTCGAGACCATCTCGCAGCTCAACCAGTCTGTCAGGAAAGACGAGTACAAGACCGGCCGTGACCTCTGGAAACTTCTCGGAAAGACCCTCATATTCCATAACTTCGACGCACTCCGCGAGTTCCACTGGAATGCACTCTTTGTCGGGACCATGCATTTCATGGACCGGTACAATTATGACCTCTCCCGCGTCCAGCGCTGCTGTATCCATTACGCGACACCGGACGGGATCCTCATCCCGTTCTGCACCTATAACAGCGGTCCCGTGTACAGGGAAGTTGTCTGGAAGAAATGGAGCAAACCGCTCGATACATGATTGCGCTGCTCTCAAAGAGCAGGAATCCATTCCATCTCTTCTTTTCCATGGGAGACGGCGTTTCCAATCCTGAAATTCCATTATTTTTTCTCAATCCCAAATGCTCCGGGAAACCGGCTGGCTGCTAAAGAAACGGCAGGTCAATTCCCTCTGCCGAACCCCTCGCGATGGCAGCGATGGCAAGATCCTGGATGGCAAGGCCTGTTGAGTCAAAGACGGTAATCTCGTCAGGGCTCTTCCGGCCTTTTCTGCCGATGACAACCTCCCCCAGGGTTCCTGCAATGCGACCGGGGGCAAAGAGGCCCCTTGCGATGGGAACGTTGATCTCGCCGGAGTGGATAGCCTGTGCAGGGTCATCCACAAAAACCGTTGCCCTCTGGAGGATTGCAGGGTCAAGTTCCTGCTTCCCGGGTGCATCCGCACCGATTGCATTGATGTGCGTTCCTTTTGATATCCACCGGTCCATGATCAGCGGTTCCCGGGATGGCGTGGTCGTGACAAGGATATCACAGTCGCAGACCGTTTCCAGGTCCCCGCTCCGGCAATCAGGCAAGAGAAGGTCTTCGCAGAACTTTTCGGCATTCGCCCTGTTCCTGCTCCATACGAGGATTTCGGTGATGGAGAGCTCCTGCCCGATCGCCATGACCTGTGCACGGGCCTGCCGCCCTGAACCGACAAGCCCGAGCCGGACCTTCCGCTTCGGCGAAAGGTATTTTGCAGCGACTGCCCCTGCGGCCCCTGTCCGGAGATCGGTCAGGCCGGTTGCATTCAGTATGGACTCCGGGCGCCCCGTCTCCACGTCGAGGATGACCGTGAGCGCCATGACCGTGGGCAGGCCCAGGGCAGGGTTACCCGGGTGAACATTGACAATCTTCACGCCCGCGATCCCAAGGGACGGGATATACCCCGGCATTGTCCTGAAATCGCCCTTTTCAAGGGTCACGTAGATCTTGGGGGGCATCTGCACGTGTCCCCGCGCGTGTTCCGCAAAGGCCTCCTCGATGGCGCGGTTCGCGCGCCGGATATCGATACCCCTGGCAGGGTCGGGATAGTACCGCATGACGGGAGAATATGGTGCAGGCCGGAAAAGAATGTAACGTCCCTTTTTTGCGGGCCACCGGTTTGGAGGATGAAAAGCAGACTTAATACACCTGCAGGGCCAAATACTGCGACTGTACAATCTTCTGCAAGTACCCATGATTCATATCATTCCCAAACCGACCGATACACCCGGTGACAACTCGACGGCAATGGTCATCCGCGAGATAACGAGGAGAGGCGGGGACTGCACGCTCATCGATCCAGCAGATATCGATCCCTTTTCGACGGGAATATCCGACTCGCTCATATGGGTTTGCGGCCTTGCCCAGGACGAGGTCCAGTTCGAGGTCGTCAACGCGCTATCCGTGGATAACAGGGTCATCAATTCTCCCCTTGCCATATTCACCTGTGCAAGCAAGGTCCTGACAAGCACCCTCCTCGTACGTCGGGGAATCCCGACACCGGAAACCTGCTTTACCCAGTCCCGGAAGACCGCGGCTGTTTTTCTCTCCCGGCACAAGAAGGTCGTTTCCAAACCCGTGTACGGCTATGACGGGCATGGAATCGTCCTCGTGCAATCACCCCCGGAACTCGGGTCGCCTCCCTATTACCTGCAGGAATACGTCCCAAACGACAGGGATTTCCGCGTGTTCGTCATCGACGGCGAGGCAGTGGGTGCAATCGAAAGGGTTTCCGATACGCTCGCCCATAACATCCACCAGGGAGGAACAGGAAGACCCGTGAAGATCGATTCCCTGATGGCTGACCGGGCGGTCGCCGCTGCGGGTGCCGTCGGGGTGGACTACGGGGGTGTCGATCTTCTCCGCAGGGGAGACGACTACTGCGTCCTCGAGGTAAACGGCACCCCGAACTGGCACTGCATGGACGTCAACATCCCCGGACTCCTGGCCGAATACCTTCTCGAACAGGAGAGACTGGGGCGAAAATAATCTGACCTGCCACCCTGTTGCAGAAAAAATTTATTGAGCGTATTCCATTTCCTTCAGTGTCTTTGCGGCAAGCTCCCTCATCCGTGCCGATATCCTTCCGGACGCAGAGAACTCGACCTCCTTCATCGCATCTGCAAGCTCGTTCCCGAGGACGAAGATGGCATACTTGTGTTCCATCTTGCTCTTGTGCAGTTGCGACGGGTTAATTTTGAGTGAGTAATAGTTGCTGAACTTCAGGTCCGAGTTGATCGACTCGAAGTAGTCCTTGATCTCAGAGAGCATCTGGTGAAGCGTGATCAGTTCCTCCTTGTGCATACACTCACTTCCGGAAAGGAGAATATGCGTGGAGGGGATAAATAGGTAACTCCGGGAAAAAATCAGGTGATTTTAAGGAGCCTCATGGAGAGAGGGCGCTTGATTATGCCCTTGTACCCCCTGGCTGCGACATATTCAAACCCCTTTCCGACCATGCGGTCGATCATCTTCTGGGTCACCTCGCCGTCGATGACAAGTCCGCGTGCGTTCCCGTTCAGCTCCTCGAGGGTCCGCTCGACCTCGTCAAGTTTCACTTCCCGCAGGACCGTGTACTCAGACGAGAGGAAACGAGCCATGCGCTGTCCCCTCACCTCGGAGAGGTGCTCGGAAAGTGTCCGGGGGCCTGTCTTGTCTGCCATGGCAGCCTGCTGTGCCTTTGGCTCACGTTTCCTTCGCAGGACCGGCCCCCCCTCGCCCGGGCCGCTTTCGTCAGGAACTCCTGCGGGCGGAAGCTGTGAGATCATTTCCTCTCCCTCCTCCCCGACCGGCTCCTCGCGGACGTAATCAGCCGGGATCTTGTTCCTGAGCGCCTTGACGATCTCTTTCCGGGAGAGATCCTCCACACTCTTTCCCCGGGGTGCGTAAGCGACAAAGTCGATCTCAGCAACCTGGAGGAGCTCGCGCAGGATCAGGTCACCACCCCTGTCTCCATCGAAGAAGGCCGTGGCCGTCTTCTTCTCGCAGAGGTCGATTATGGTGCGCGGGATCCGGGACCCTTCCACGGCCACCGCGTTCTTGATGCCGAACCGGAGGAGGTTGAGCACGTCTGCCCTCCCCTCGACGATGATGATTGCATCCGATTCGAGGACGTTGGGACCGGCAGGGAGCTTGTCTTCCCCGACCGTTCCGATCTTCTCCATCCTCATGCTCTCGCGAACCTCGTCGATTAAGAGGGTGCTGTCAATCGATCCATCCTCGAAAGCATCCAGGAGCAGTTCCTTGGCACGGGCAACGACCTGCTTCCGTTTGCTGACGCGGATATCCTCGATCGATTCGACGCGGACCTTTGCAGCGCAGGGACCCACCCGATCGATCGTCTCGAAGGATGCTGCAAGGATTGCCGTCTCTGCCCTGTCAAGGGACGAAGCTATGTATATCTCCCCCTTCGTCTCCCCCTTCTTACTGGTGACCTGGACATCTATCCTTCCAAGCCGCCCTGTCCTCTGCAAGTCACGCAGGTCGAGGTCTTCGCCGAGTAAACCTTCAGTCTGGCCGAAAATGGCCCCCACTACGTCAGGTTTCTCGACCACCCCCTCTGCGTCGAGGTGAATATGAATTAAGTACTTCGTGGTATCGCTGGAGTACATTCACTCCACTCCGTGAATCATGACGTGTCACGTAACCTGTGCCATGTGAGAATCCTGCATCAGTCATGTGACAAAATATACGTTATATTTTATATGATATGAATATATTTTTTCAGACCGCCCGGCTGGCAGGAAATATCCTCACCCGGATTTCTCGCGACCTGAAAGGAGCGCAAGGACCTTCTCCGGATCAAATCCTTCGACGAGCACCCTTTTCCTGTGCGACGATACCCCCGAGAGAATCCTGATCCGGGACGTGGGGAGGGAGAAGAACTGCGAGAGGAACTTCACGATTTCCGCGTTGGCCCTTCCGCCCTCCGGCGGTTCACGGACCAGGAAAACGATGCTCTTTCTCCAGGCATTATATCCATGAGGAAAAACGGTCTCCTTTGCCCCGGCAGTCACATCGAGTGCGATGACAGTACCTTCGCGGGTCGGTGTGAGGGCGCCCCTGTAGTCATCCATACGTCAAACAGGTTATGTCGCCCGGCATTAACAACTGCGGGTCATCGGTGGCATGCTGCCTTCCCTCCCCCGTTTTACCCATTACCGGGCGGTGCCTGTCGCACGGCCGGGTTGTCCCGTGGTTCACCCCCAGGCGTCCCGCCAGACGGTCCCCCGGGGACCTATGGCCGTGCTGTATCGGCACCATTGTCTCTCTGCGTGCCGTGTATATATCCCCTTCCCATGAACCACCGGGGCCTGCCCGTCCCGAATTCCCCGTTCCTGTAAACGATATCCCCGGCCATGACAACCATTTCGGGGAATATTGCAGCCATTCCCTCGAACGGAGTCCACCCTGCCCGCGAGTGGAGATCGTCGGCAATGACCCTGGACTCGTGCCTCGGAAAGATTGCGAAGTCTGCCCTGTCACCGACCGAGAACCCGGCAGGTGGTATACCCAGGATGCGGGCAGGGTTTGAACTCGTCTTCTCCACAAGGGACAAAAGGGAGATCTTTTTTCTCCGGCAGGCGGCGAGGGCAAGCGGGACCATCGTCTCCACCCCGGGGATGCCTGCCGGTGCTTCCGGGAATGGCTGCTTTTTGTCCTGCATGGTATGGGGGGCATGGTCCGATGCAAGGACGTCGATCCTCTCCCAGACGGACCAGAGTTCCCTCCTGACCACTTCCGGCCTCAGAGGAGGATTGACCTTCCCACGGGTGTCTTTTGGAGTAAAGTCATCGAGGGCGAGAAAGAGGTGATGCGGGGTTACCTCGACTGTCGCGTCACCGGCACTGCGGACCGAGAGGGCGGAACTCAAGTGACAGAAATGGAGCCTGCACCCCTCCCTGTTCATCGTCCTTACGCATTCCACGGCACGGGCCTCGCCATCGGGTGACCGGACGGCATGGTGGGAACGCAGGTCCCGGTCCTCTCCCTTCCCCACCTCCTCTGCGTGGATGGTGCAGAGCCCCCCGATGGCTCCAACTGTGTCAAGAACGTTCTTTAATGCAGCGGGTGTCAGCCCGGAGCCATAACTGGAGGCAGCAGTGAATATCTCGCCGAATGCCATCGCCCCGGCAGCCCAGAGCGGGGACGGGTCTGTTCCCGGCAGGACCCCTGCATTGATGGCAAAGTGGCAGAGTGACCCTTCCCGTGCTTCCCTGACCCGCTCGGAAAATGATTCGGGCGTGTTGAGCGGGGGAACGGTATTCGGCTGGTCAACGACGACCGTGACCCCCCCTGCAAGGGCACTCCTGCTTCCGCTCGTCCAGTCCTCCTTCTCCTTCTGGGACCTTCCCCGCATGTGGACGTGCATGTCGATTGCCCCCGGAAGAACAATCTTCCCCCTGCACGGGACCGTTTGAGAAGAGGCAAGACCCGCACCGACGTGGCAGACCCTCCCGTCCCTGATCGAGATATCGGCGACCCTTCCCCCGGGGAGGAGAACGTCACGGAGGACAAGGGCACATTCGTGAGGGGCGGCCGTCATATGGAAGAGGTTCCACACGGGAAGAGATGATACTTTAGTTCGGGAGCCGAAAGATATGACTCTTGATCTTTCATTCTTTCCGGGAAAGGATCAGGCAGGACCATCAGGGAGCCGTGGCTCCTGCACCAATTGGACAAGGGCAAATGTTAATGATTGCCCCTGCTGATTTCCTTCCGGAATGTATTCCAGGGTGAATTGACACCATGAAACCGGTTTTGACCATTATCCTCGTATCGATCCTGTTAATCCTGGTCACTCTTCCCGCAGGGGCGGAAGAGACCCTGCCCGGCCCCGTGACACCCGCAGAGACACAGGCTGTAACCGAAGCGGTAACCCTTCCGGTATCCATCGGCGGGGATATCGGCTACTTCGCCATCAGCTCGGTGCCATCGGGTGCCGACGTGATATTCGACGGGAAGTACCTCGGCGAAACCCCGATCGTTGCAGAAGTCTACACGACAGCCACTCCGTCGCATACCATTTCCGTCAGCAGGCAGGGCTACAAGACCTGGATCCGGACATTCTCCCAGAACCCTGCACCCGGCCAGACGATTGACGTCAATGCAGACCTCGAACCTGTCGTCCAGACAGGCTCCATCCAGGTGACCTCTTCCCCCTCCGGGGCGATTGCACGGCTCGACGGCGGCGAAACACTCGTGACGCCCGGCACGTTCCGGTATGTTCCTCCCGGTTACCACACCGTTGAACTTGCGCTCTCGGGCTATTTCCCTTACAGCACATCGGTCAACGTGGCTGCCGGCGGGACATCGGGCGTGAGTGCCTCGCTGTCTCCCATGCAGACCACCGGGTCCCTCCGGGTCACATCATCACCTTCGGGTGCCGAAACCTATGTCGACGAGATCTACAGGGGATATACACCCATGACGATTGGCTCGCTTTCCACCGGAAGGCATGCAGTCCGCCTCTCCCTTGCGGGATACCAGGACTACACACGTACCGTGGAGATTGAGAGCGGGAGCCAGTCTTCATTTTCCGTCACGCTCACCCCGGTTTACCAGCCGACGACAGGGGACATCGTCGTGACATCGGTCCCGGGCGGTGCTGCCATCTACCTCGACGGGAGTTACCGCGGCACGACAAGTGAGAGAAATCCCTTCGATATCACGGGAGTCGCACCCGGCAGCCACACGGTCAGCCTCCTGAAGAACGGTTACCAGGACTATTCTGCAGACGTGACGGTTTTGGTAGGAAAGACGACCAGCGTCTCTGCAGTCCTCACCCCCGGTTCCGTCACCCCGGCAACAGGAGACGTATACGTCGAGTCCTCACCGTCGGGAGCGGACGTGTACCTTGACAATGCATACAAGGGTTTTGCACCTCTCACCATCCATAACGTCCCGGCAGGCTCCCATGTCGTCATGCTCCGGATGAGCGGGTACCAGGATTTCCAGTATACCGTCCAGGTGAACGCCGGACAGACTGCATCCGTCATCGGCGGGCTTTCACCGGTTCCGACCACGGTCCCCACGAAATCCCCCCTGTCTCCTGCTGTGCCTGTCCTGGGAGTGCTGGCAGGCCTTGCCCTCCTGCATGTGGGGAGAAAGTAAGGAAAACCTGATTTTTCTTCTTTTTCTAAAAAAGAGACGATCCTGATGCGAGGGATGGGATTTGAACCCAAGAACTCCTGCGAGACTAGACCCTGAATCTAGCGCCGTTGACCTGGCTTGGCTACCCTCGCTCCTCCTACTTTTTGATCGCCCGGGAAAATAAAGATGTGGTAAAGCGGGATAAGCCCGGAACTATCCCGTTCCTTCTTTCCCGCCGGGCAGGTCTTCCTGGCCCGATTTTGCCCTCATCTCCCTCTCCCTGAGGACGTTTCTCCTGATCTTGCCTGAAATGGTCTTGGGCAGGTCATCCACGAACTCGATTGCCCGCGGATACTTGTAAGGGGCGGTTATTTTTTTCACGAACTTCTGGATGTCCCTTGCCAGCTGGTCGGTGGGCTGGTAGCCTTCCTTCAGCACGATAAAGGCCTTGACAATCATGCCGCGGATGACGTCCGGTGACCCGATGACTGCTGCCTCCCTCACGGCAGGGTGCTCGAGCAGTGCAGACTCGACCTCGAATGGCCCGATGCGGTAGCCCGAGCTCTTGATCACGTCGTCGTCCCTGCCGACGAACCAGAAGTACCCGTCATCGTCCATGTATGCCTTGTCGCCGGTGTAGTAGTAGTCACCGACAAAAACGGCGGAGGTTGCCTCCTTGTCGTAGAGATAGCCCTCGAACAGTCCCACCGGCCGCGGTTTCACTCTGATGGCGATCCTGCCCACCTCGCCCCGGGGAACGGGCTTTCCCTCCTCGTCATGGAGCTCGATGTGCCATCCGGGTGCAGGCCTGCCCATGGACCCGGGCTTTGGCTCCATGCAGGGAAAAGTCCCGATGACGAGCACGAGCTCAGTCTGGCCATATCCCTCGAAAATCTGGAGACCTGTCCCCTCTTTCCAGACCCGGATGACCTCGGGGTTGAGTGGTTCCCCCGCACTCACGCAGTGGCGCAGTTCCTTGAGGTCGTACTTCTTGAGGTCTGCAAGGATCAGCATGCGGTATACCGTCGGCGGTGCGCAAAAGACCGTCACCTCGTACTTCTCGAGGATTGGCAGGAGCTCGGTTGCCTTGAACTTTCCCCGGATATCGTACACGAGGATGCAGGCCCCCTGAATCCACGGTCCGAAAAACTTGCCCCAGGAAGACTTCGCCCACCCGGTATCCGCAAGGGTGAAATGGAGATCGTTTTCCGTTAAGTCCAGCCAGAACCGCCCGGTTGTCACGTGCCCAAGGGGGAGGGCATGGTTGTGCAGGACCATCTTGGGCTCGCCGGTCGTCCCTGAGGTAAAATAGATGACGAGCGGATCCGTTGCCTTCGTCCTTTCCATGCCTGTCATGGAAACGAGTCTCCGCGAGACGGGTGCAGGGTATTCCTGTTCCACCGGGTAGCTGATCCATCCCTGCAGCTCGGCATCTGTGACGAGACGGGACTGGAGCGTCGGGCAGCTGCTGCATATCTCCTCGATTTTTCCCGCATTCTCCCGGTCGGTGATCACCATCCTGATCTTTGCCGCGTTGATGCGGTACTTGAGATCCTTTGACGTGAGCATCGTCGGACAGGGACAAAAGACAGCCCCGAGCTTGATGCAGGCCAGCGCAAATATCCACCACTCAGGGACACGTGGGAGCATGATGATGACACGGTCTCCCTTCTTGATACCGTACTTCAGGAGCATGTTGGCGGCGGAATTCGAGAGGTTCATCAGCTGGCGGAACGTGAACGTCTTTTCTCTCCCCTCCTGGTTCACCCATATCATTGCCAGCCGGTTCCGGTCCTTCTCACCAATCCTGTCGATAACGTCAAACGCAAAATTGTAATACTCCGGCACTTCCAGGGAAAAATGGTCGTAGACCTCCTGGTAGTTGTGCATATTATGCTCCGCGGCAGCCATATAAACCAGATCATGGGGCCAGATGAGACATTAATGTGTCTTTTTTCTCCGGGAAAGACTCTGCTTCCTTCGTTTCTTCCATAAACCTTGTCCGCAGGGAAGCCGGAAAAAAAGAGGGGAAAAGGCGGGGAACGGGAAAAAAGGGGAGTGGCCTTTTTTAGTGCGCGTTGTTGAACCTTTCCATCTCCATCCTGCGCAGTTCGTTCCGCTTTATCTTTCCCGAGAGGGTCTTTGGCAGGTCCGGAACGAACTCGATGGCACGGGGATACTTGTAAGGCGCGGTATTCTTCCGGACAAACGCCTGGATATCCTTCACAAGCCTCTCCGACGGTTCGAATCCCGGCTTGAGGACGATGAAAGCCTTCACGATCGTCCCCCGGATGAGGTCAGGGGAACCGACGACGGCCGATTCTGCAACTGCCGGGTGTTCGAGGAGCGCGGACTCGACCTCGAACGGACCGATACGGTATCCCGAGCTCTTGATGATATCATCGTCGCGGCCGACGAACCAGAAGTACCCTTCCTCGTCCATGAATGCCTTGTCCCCCGTGTAATAAAAGCCGTTGACAAAGGATTCGGCATTTGCCTGGTCGTTATCAAGGTACCCGACGAACAGGCCCACGGGACGCGGGTCGAGCCTGATCGCAATCCGGCCCACCTCTCCCTGCGGAACGGGTCTCCCTTCATCGTCATGGAGCTCGATATGCCATCCGGGCGCCGGTTTTCCCATCGAGCCCGGTTTTACCTTCATACCCCGGAACGTCCCGATGCAACAGACCGTCTCGGTCTGTCCATACCCTTCAGCGATGGGGAGTCCCGTCCCCTCCTGCCAGACCCGCACGACCTCCGGGTTGAGAGGTTCCCCGGCACTCACGCACCGGCGCAGTTCGCGGAGGTCGAACTTCTCGAGATCTGCGAGGATCAGCATGCGGTAGATGGTCGGCGGGACGCAGAACGTGGTGATCTCGTATTTTTCCATCAGCGGGAGGAGCTCGGTTGCCTTGAACTTACCCCTTGCATCGTAGATGAACAGGCATGCGCCGAGTATCCACTGGCCAAAGATTTTACCCCAGGCACACTTTGCCCACCCGGTGTCCGAGTACGTGAAGTGGACGTCGTGGGGGGTCAGATCCTGCCAGAGCCCGGCCGTGACGAGGTGCCCGAGCGGGTAGGAGTGGTCATGCAGGACCATCTTGGGCTCGCCGGTTGTTCCGGACGTGAAATAAATGAGCATAGGGTCGGAGGATAACGTCTTCTTCTCGACAGGCATGCTCACAGAATGGTGGGACACAGGGGCAGGATAGTGCAGTTCGAGAGGGTAACTGATCCAGCCCGGCAGTTCACCGTCGACCAGGAACCGGCACGTGAGGGAGGGACAGTCGTCGGCGACCTCGTTGACCTTCTCCACATGTTCCATGAGCGTGATGACCATCTTGAACTTCCCGGCATTCAGGCGGTACCTGATGTCCTTTGGGGTGAGCATCGTCGGACAGGGACAGACTACTGCACCAAGCTTGATCAGGGCTATCATGAACACCCACCACTCCGGGATGCGGGGCATGATGAGGAGGACACGGTCCCCCTTCTGGATACCGTACTTGATCAGGATGTTTGCCGCCTGGTTCGAGAGATTTTTCAGGTCACGGAAGGAGTATTTCTTCTCGCATCCCTCCTGGTTGACCCATATCATCGCGAGCTTGTTCCTGTCCTTCTGTGCCCATGAATCGATAACATCGTAGCCAAAGTTATAGTACCGGGGGACTGTGATCGAAAAGTTCCTGCACAGGTCCTCGTAATCCCCCTCTGCTGCCGACATTCCCTCCATGATATCCCAAAAAGGTCTCTTTCCATTGATTTTAACCTGTCCATTTGCTCCGGGGAAAACGATTCTGGTCAAAAGATAAAGGTATCCCATTACCCTTATCGTGGGCAAGGGGGATGTACGTACACGATGCCGGGGACGGAAAACCGTTCACTGAAGATCGAAAACATCGTTGCTTCAGGGTCCATTGCTGATTCCATCGATCTTGCAGAGATATCATCCCGGATAGAGAACTGCATGCTGAACAGGAAGAAGTTCCCCGGTGCGGTGTTCCGGCTCGAAAAACCAAAGGTTGTCTGCCTTGTATTTTCCTCGGGCAAGATCGTCCTGACGGGGCTCCGGGAAAAGGAAGAATTGGACGAGGCAATTTCCCGGATCGCCAGCGCAATGAAGGATGCGGGTGTCAGGGTGCTCTCCCGCCCGGTCGTAGCCATCACCAACATAGTCTGCTCCTACGATGCCGGAAAAGTCATCAACCTCAACAAGCTCGTCGTCACCCTGAATATGGAAAACATAGAGTACGAGCCGGAGCAATTCCCGGGCCTCGTCTATCGCTTAAAAGACCCCAAGATCGTCGCACTTCTCTTTTCTTCCGGAAAAATCATCCTCACCGGCGGGAAGAACCTCGATGAAATCCGGCGGGGTGCTGACCTGCTGGAACAGACCATTGAGATGGTCTCCTGATCTCACCAGAACTTCCGCGTCCGGATATAGTTGCGTTCCGCTTTGATGATCTCGGTATAGAATGCGTTCCCCTCGGCCAGGCTCGAGAGGATCCGGGCAGCGTTCTCGGGGCCGACGCCCCGTGCGGCAAGGGCCGTTACTGCTTTCCTGCCGCTCGAGAGGACGAGGTTTGCATTTTTCAGGAGCTTCATCTCGGTGGCACGATCCTCTTGTGTCCTCTGTTTCTTCGATACCTGCGCGATGAGCGGTTCCTCCCAGGGTTTGAGGACCGCTATCAAGCGTGCCTGGCAGTGGGGACACCGGGGCGGGTCAGGGACGCGGCTGACCACTGTCCGGCTCTTCCACTTCCTGCAGTTCATGCAGAAAAGGATGACTTCCTGCTGGTCAATGCGGCGCCTGAGGGTTGCGATTACCGCCTGGTCGGCAGCAGGGGGAGGGATCATGTCACGGGAGGAGAAGAGACCTGCGGCTCCAATCAGGCTCTGGTGCGAGATCGCGACCCTGATGCTTCCTTCCCGCACGAGGGAGACGATCCGGGCCGCTGCGGGAACGTCCATGTATACCGAGAAAAGTTCCCGGTACGCTTCTTTCTGGACGACTGTCCCCTCGAACGTCTCGATGAGGCGCAGGACCGAAATCTTCTCGTAGTCTGCATCCGGGTCAATCGCCCCGAACTTCTTTGCAACCTGGACCATTTTCCACTTGAAGAGCGCTGTCCTCTTCATTGCAAGCCGGAGGATCCCTTCCAGGTGCGACGGATCGAGGGAAAGCAGGGT
The DNA here is from genome assembly GCA_029907345.1 of Methanolinea sp. Taxonomy (GTDB): domain Archaea; phylum Halobacteriota; class Methanomicrobia; order Methanomicrobiales; family Methanospirillaceae; genus Methanolinea_A. The sequence continues at coordinate 45,710 of JARYMB010000008.1, read as the reverse complement.
CTCCTTCACGTCGGCTGCCTTCACCGCGGGTGGGAGGCGAAGGAAAATGCGGTAGGCATCGATCTCGATACCCACTGTTGTCCCGAAACGGGCTGAAAGCAGGATGGAGAGAACGCGGGCGAGGGCCTCGTTGGCCTTGTGACCCGCACAGACATTGCATACAACGCCGTCCGGGACATTCTCGAGGGAAATCAGCGTGTCATCCGGGACAGGGGTCCGGTTCCTGTCCATTTCTTCGAGGAATCCCGCGGCAAAGGAAGCCGGATCCTTTCCCGCTGCGTAGGACGAAAAATCCCTCGTCCGCCGGAGACTGCCGACCTCACGGGCGATTGGGAAGGGGACCGGTATCTGCTCTCCTTCCCAGGACGGGATCTCTCCCTTCACCTTCCGCGCCGGTTCCACGGTTATCCTCCCGTCCTCGATGTCAAGGACCCTCCAGAGCTGTCCCTTCGTGACAAAGACCACGCCCGTATGGATGAAACCGGCAACGAAGGACTCATCGAGCGTCCCGACGGTCTTGCGCGACACCATGTCAAAGACCGTCACCTTGCGCTCGTCAGGGATCATCGAGAGGTTGCCGGAGAGGTACCTGCGGGAACGTCCCGCCGCCCGAATCCGGTTACCCTCGAACCTGATCAGGTGGTGCTCTGCCATCTGGGCACATACCTCGTCCACAAGGTCTCCTGCATCGAGAAACGGGTAACTCCTGCCCACGATCTCCTTCACCTTCAGGAGCGGGATCTCGCGGTACTCGACTGCGAGGGCAGCAATCTGGTTGGCGAGGACATCCGCTGCATTCACGGGAATGCTGACCTCCTCGATCTGCCCCGCATGCGCCCGTCGTGCAATCACGAGTGACTCGAGGAGATCGTCAAACCCTGTGGAAAGGACCGTTCCACGGGAAACCACGTCCAGCTGGTGCCCGGCCCTTCCGACCCTCTGCACCAGCCTCATCACCTCGCGGGGAGAACCGAACTGTATCACGTGCTCTATCCGCCCGATATCGATTCCGAGTTCCATCGATGACGTCGCGATGAGACAACGGATTTCTCCTTTCCTGAACTTTTCCTCTGCCTCTATTCTCACCTCCCTGGAGAGCGACCCATGGTGAACCTCGACGTCTCCCCTCGGGTACAGGTGGTGACCGAGTGCCTCGGCGGTCACCCGTGTGTTCACGAAGATAAGGGTCGATGAATACCTGTCGATTGCCCTTGATATCCATTCGCACTGCGAATCGAATGAATCTCCGGCAAACTCCACCCTTACATCAAGACTCTCTGCGACAGGGACGGAGACCACCGAAAATTCTCTCCTCCCGCAGAGAAACTGCCCGATATCCCGGGGATTTCCGACCGTCGCCGAAAGGCCTATTCTCTGGAACTCTCCCGCATACTCCCGCACCCTTTCGAGTGCAACGGCTAGCTGTGCCCCCCGTTTGCTCCCCGCAAGCTCGTGGATCTCGTCAACGACAACATACCTGACGGCCGCAAGGTGCTTCCTGATTACCCTTCCCATCAGGAGGGCCTGGAGAGTCTCGGGGGTCGTGATGAGAAGGTCGGGCGGGGAGAGGGCCTGTTTCCTCCGTTCGGTCTGTGTTGTGTCCCCGTGCCGGACTCCGACGGAAAAGCCGAGGTTGCTGCACCACCACGAGAGGCGCGAGAGCATGTCCCTGTTCAATGCCCGCAGCGGCGTGATGTACAGCGTCGTGATACCCTGTCCCTTCCCGGTGAGCATCGCGTCAAAGACAGGTATCATGGCACTCTCTGTTTTTCCCGTCCCAGTCGGTGCGATGAGGATGAGGTTCTTTCCTTCCCTCACGAGAGGGATGGCCGCTTCCTGAATCTGAGACAGGCGGGTAAAACCCCGGGCCCTGACCAGCTGGCTCACCCTCGGGTCAAGGTTCGGAATCATGGTCATTCTCCTCCAGGAGAGAGAGGGGACCAAGAAAAGTCCCGTCGGAGAGGAAAAGTTCCGATGCCGGGATGTCGATGCAGCGGGAGAGGGGGCTGATGGGATCCCGTATCATGTGCTGGATATCGTACCCTGCGAGTTCGCAGAAGGCAGGCATAAAGAGGACGCGGGTGACCGGCACGCACTCGTCACCACCGGGAGGGAACTGCAGGCAGGTTTCGTTCACCCTGGCAAGCAGGTATCCTGCTGCCCGGAGGGCGCAGCCGACCTCGTCCCGGACCGAGACCATGACGTGGTGGTGCCCTGCCAGGATCAGGTGTCCCCGGAGGGCAGGGTTGGGGTACGTGTGGCCGTGGAGGTACCCCACTCCATCGACGAGTGTCCCGTCGCGGGGGAACAGTTCACCGGGGCGGAGGAACTCCCCGATACCCGGGTCATGGTTTCCCGGTACGACGAAGAACGGGATGATCCCCCGGATTTCGTCGAAAAATTCCCTGATTTCCTGCATTTCCCGCCGGGTCGTGAAGGGAACGCCGTGCTTGATATCCCCGAGGAGGGCGAGAGTGTCCGGCCGTGCAGCCTCGATACAGGCAATGAGCCGGTCAATCCTCTCCCTGCTCCTGCTCCTGATATGGACACCCTGACGGGAGAGGGAAGGCTCGATTCCCAGGTGGAGATCGCCTGCCGCGAGGACTCTTTCCCGGTTCTCTACAACGAGGGCCGGACCATCCGGTAAAAATTCCATTTTCATAAGAGTTTGAAGGTCCCCCGGCCCGGCTGGTAACACTCGTCATCCCTGCAGAGAGCCTCGACAGCGTTCAGGACGTCCTGATGGGTAAGACCATGGTTCGCTGCTCTCCTGACGATCTCTTCAAGGGTTATCCCCTCCTTCCCCCCGTGTTCCTTCATTATCGCGAGCACGACGGATTCGGGACTGGATTCCAATTTTTCCGGAGGATTGAGAGCCTGCACGCTCTGTACCGCATCCCTCACGATCCCGGCAAGGGAACACAGGCGGGCAGGACCAAGGCTGTACGACGTCACAAGTGTCCTGACGAGAGGATCTTCGCTTCCAGACCGGAGCATTGCATTGATCCTTTCGAGACGGTCGAGGGTTGCTTCCGCCGTCCGGAGCACCCATGTATCCCTCGTAAAGCGGTCTGCCGCCCTGATGTCGAGAACCTTGAGGATGCACCGGGCGGATCGCCCTGTCCCGGCGAGGAATGGTTTTCCGACCACTGTCGCAAAGCACGGTGTATCGAGGGAACAGAGAGTGGCCCTTGCATCCGGTGACTGGGGATCTGCCTGAAGGGAGAAAGCCCCGGTCGGGTCAGCCATCCGGGCATGGACCGTTTCGCTCTCGCACCCCTCGCATTCAAGAAGGGCCCCGCTGCAGAAGACAAGGGTGAGGAGTGCACCTCCCGGTGTGAGCACGGCGGGTTCTGCCATGCCTTCGCGTGAAAACTGCACCGTCGCTGCATTGAGCTCTGCTGCAAAAACCCTCTGGAACATCATGGCCTGCTGACATGTCACCCTGCCGGGAATTACGGCCTGGTACCCAAATGTTCGACTGCAATGCACATATCCGTATTCATGCAAGAAGAGGGGGATCCAATTTCCATGACCGGCATTCCGGGATTCTCGCATGTCATATCGAAAACGGGGGAAAATGGGGAATGACACGGGGGTCAGGGATGCGCGAAGATGCAAACTCTTCCGGAAACACACGACTTTTTACAGTGACTAATCGAAAAACAGAGTCCGGATTGTCCATTTTTGGCAATAGTTTTATATAGGGTGACTTACTCCAGTCAGTGTACAGGGTTTATATGAGGACGAAAGGGCTCGCATGCTTCGTTATACTCAGTCTTGTCCTTGTCAGCGTGATCTCCGCTTCCCAGGTACCGTTCCAGGTTGATTCCTCCGGAGAGTCCACGCTGATGCCTGTCCAGCAGGTGAATCAGGCACCAGGCCAGGACCAGGGAAGAGTGCAGGGGGGTACACAGGCAATTCCCCTGCAATTTGTGAAAAATGCCGGACAGAGCGACGATGGCGTCGAATACATTGTCCTCTCGGACGGCGGGTCTCTCTTCTTCTCCCCCGCAGGTGTGTCGATAAAGCTTGTCACGCCTGACGACCGGACGTTCCGAACGACCAGCCTTGGTTATTCATTCTATGGAGCAGACCCGGATCCGGAAATGACCGGACTTTTCCCTCGCAAAAGCGCGGTGAACTTCCTGCTCGGAAAAGATCCCTCGTCGTGGTACACGGACGTTCCCGTCTACGGTGCGATCCTTTACAGCGACCTGTATCCCGGCATTGACCTGGAATATTCAGGAACATCGGACGGTATAAAAAGCGTCTTTACGGTAGCACCGGGTGCGTCTCCGGATTCCATCATCATTGAATACCGGGGCGTGACGGGTCTCTCCCTGACAGACGGAGGGGCACTCCGGATCCAGACGCCGGCTGGAGACCTGCTCGAATATCCCCCGGTTGCATACCAGGTCATCGGCGGCAAGGTCGTTCCCAGAGACGCTTCGTTCACCCTGCTTGGCAACAACAGGGTTGGTTTCTCTACGGGACCCTATGACCCGGATGTTCCGCTCGTCATAGACCCCGTCATGAAATACGGGATATACCTGAGAGGTGTCGGCCTTGCATACGGCCGCTCTGTTGCGGTTTCCGGGGACGGGAGCGCGTTTGTCACCGGTGAGACGTTCCCTGCCCCCTACACCCTCCAGGGAGACTCGTTCGGACCCCTTGGGGGTGGCATGGATGTTGTCGTCGTAAAAGTCAATCCCGACGGGACGATCCCCCTCTATGTCACCTACATCGGCGGGAGTGGAAACGAGACCGGATACGGGATCAAGGTTGATGCTTCGGGATATGCCTATGTCACGGGTGTCACGGATTCCCAGGACTTCCCCGTGAAGGATGCCCTCCAGGGTTACCTGGCCGGAGATACGGATGCGTTTGCCCTCAAACTCTCCCCTGACGGATCAGATCCTGTCTTTTCCACATACCTGGGTGGGACCAGGTCTGATTCGGGAAATGCTCTTGCCCTTGACCGGTTCGGAAACATCATCATCGCCGGTGATACGTCATCGTTCTCGATGCCCGACGTCGACCACCCCACCCACACGCAGTACGGCGGAAACCAGGATGCCTTTGTCCTCAAGCTGACGGGTGATGGAAAGGAGATCGTGTATTCTGAATTCATCGGTGGAAAGCAGAAGGATGCCGGCAACGGCGTTGCAGTTGACCGGGACGCCAATGCGTATGTAACAGGGGAAACTTCCTCGAAAGACTTCCCGGTCGTAAATGCTTACCAGTCATCGTTGAGCGGGGATACGTGGAGCGATGCATTCATCACGAAGGTGAGCCCCGGGGGAGAGACCTTCGTGTACTCGACCTATCTCGGAGGGTCGCAGGTGGACGTGGGTCATGCCATCGCTGTGGATTCGTACGGGCATGCCCATGTCACGGGCTCGACGCTGATGAGTGTATTCCCGGTGAAAAACGCTTTCCAGCCTGTTTCGGGAGGCGCCATGGATGCGTTCTACAGTTACCTTTCGGCCGACGGCAGGGAGCTCCTCTATTCCACCTACCTGGGCGGCTCCTGCAATGACTGGGGTGCCAGCATCACTTCAGATATCTACAACACGATCTTTATTACCGGGTCGACCGCCTCTCTCGATTTCCCGCTCGTGGATCCCTTCCAGCCGCGGTTCGGCAATGGTGACCCCAAGGCCACCGATGCGTTCGTGGCAAAATTCTGCCCGTTCGAGACCCGCCCCGATTACCTGACCTACCTTGGGGGTGCGGGGTCAGATAAAGGTGCATCCGTTGCGACCGACGGGGTGGATGGAGCCTATATCACAGGATTCACCGACTCTCCCAACTTCCCGTCTTCAGATCCCTACCCCCCGGCATTCGAACCCAGGGGCCAGGGCGGATTCCTTTTCGTCCTGAGAGACGATGCCTGCACGCCGCCATGTGATCTGCCTGTGGCTGACTTCCTGGCAAATCCGACCAGCGGGCACGTGCCTCTCACGGTCAACTTCACCGATACCTCGACTGGCAACCCGGTCATCTGGGCGTGGGACTTTGGTGACGGGGTTAGTTCTCCGGATCAGAACCCTGTGCATACGTATACCGCTGAAGGGACCTATACCGTCACGCTCACCGTTGCCAATGAGTGCGGACCGAATTCGACCACAAAACAGGAGTACATCCACGTCCTCCCGCCCTGTGTCCCGCCTGTCGCCAGCTTCTCGGCTGACCCCACCGAGGGTCGCGCTCCCCTCAACGTCACTTTCACCGACGAATCCTCCGGTGATCCCACTGAATGGTTCTGGAACTTCGGGGACGGTGCTACATCCGATATCCAGAATCCAACCCATCTTTACACCGAAGCAGGGATCTACAACGTCACCCTCACCGTGACAAACGACTGCGGGTCCAACTCAACCACAAAACAGGAGTACATCCACGTCCTCCCGCCCTGTGTCCCGCCTGTCGCCAGCTTCTCGGCTGACCCCACCGAGGGTCGCGCTCCCCTCAACGTCACTTTCACCGACGAATCCTCCGGTGATCCCACTGAATGGTTCTGGAACTTCGGGGACGGTGCTACATCCGATATCCAGAATCCAACCCATCTTTACACCGAAGAAGGGATCTACAACGTCACCCTCACCGTGACAAACGACTGCGGGTCCAACTCAACCACAAAACAGGAGTACATCCACGTCCTCCCGCCCTGTGTCCCGCCTGTCGCCAGCTTCTCGGCTGACCCCACCGAGGGTCGCGCTCCCCTCAACGTCACTTTCACCGACGAATCCTCCGGTGATCCCACTGAATGGTTCTGGAACTTCGGTGACGGTGCTACATCCGATATCCAGAATCCAACCCATCTTTACACCGAAGCAGGGATCTACAACGTCACCCTCACCGTGACAAACGACTGCGGGTCCAACTCAACCACAAAACAGGAGTACATCCACGTCCTCCCGCCCTGTGTCCCGCCTGTCGCCAGCTTCTCGGCTGACCCCACCGA
>JARYMB010000008.1:0-38656 GCA_029907345.1 Methanolinea sp. | reverse complement strand
TACATCCGATATCCAGAATCCAACCCATCTTTACACCGAAGAAGGGATCTACAACGTCACCCTCACCGTGACAAACGAATGCGGGTCCAATTCAACCACAAAACAGGAGTACATCCACGTCCTCCCGCCCTGCGAAATGCCGATAGCCGACTTCCTGGCACACCCGACATGGGGATTCGTACCGCTCTGCGTCTCGTTCTTTGATACGTCCACCGGCAACCCGTCATCCTGGTACTGGGAATTCGGTGACGGTGCCACCTCCAGCGAAAAGAACCCCGTTCACCTCTACTCGCAGACGGGGACTTACAATGTCACCCTCACCGTGACAAACGATTGCGGGTCCAACGCAACCACGAAACAGGAGTATATCACGGTCGTTCCACCCTGCGATCTGCCTGTCGCAAATTTCTACGGAACCCCAAGAACGGGGACAAACCCGCTCCTTGTCGAGTTCTGCGACCTCTCGACAGGAGAGATCATCAGCTGGCACTGGGACTTCGGTGACGGTGCCACTTCCGACGAACAGAACCCCATTCATATCTACGAACAGGCTGGGAACTACACGGTCACGCTCACCGTTCACAACGACTGCGGGCCTGACACGGAGACAAAGACAAGTTACATCACGGTCTCACAATCTCCGTCCGGTCCGCCGGTCGCATATTTTGCGACGAATACGACCCTGGGAATCGTCCCGCTCCCCGTGGCATTCTACGACCTCTCGTATGGGAACCCTGCAACATGGCAGTGGGACTTCGGTGACGGGGGGACCTCCTCTGAACGGAACCCGGTACATGTGTACCGTTCTGCCGGAACCTTTTCCGTCTCCCTCACCGTGGCAAACCCCAATGGAACCAGCACGTTTACCCGTCCCGAGTATATTACCGTCCTGCGCCCGATCGGAGGTGATACCGGCTACTTCCGTGTCCATTGCAACGTTGACGGGGCCACAGTTCACTTCAACCAGGACTACAAGGGACAGATCCAGGACGGGATCCTTCTCGTGATGGTATACCTGACAGGATCTCCCTATACCAGTTACACCGTGGCCAAAGAGGGCTATTACCCGGTGACCCAGCCGATCACAGCCTACCCGGCAAAGGACCAGACCGTTGACCTCTATGCGGTCCTCGAACCAATCCCGACCATCAACTACACGGTCACCGCAACCGCAGGGCCAAACGGTACGATTAATCCCAGCGGGACCATGACGGTTCCCGCCGGATCGAGCATCGACTTTACAATCGTTCCCGATACGGGGTATAATCCCCGGAGCCTTTCCCTCGACGGAGTAGACCTTGGTGCGCTCCGCAGTTACCGCCTGTCGGACATCCAGGCAAACCATACCCTCCATGCGGAGTTCGAGAAGGCCATCTTTGGTATCACTGCTCTTCCGTCCGAGAACGGGACGATCGTCCCCTCCGGGCTGACCCTCGTGCCCTATATGGAGAGCCGCGACTTCCAGATTGTCCCCGACTCCGGTTTCTACACCGCAGGCCTGTACATTGATGGCGTCGGCGTTGCACCTGTCCCGGTCTACACGTTCTCCAATGTCGTGTCCAACCACACGATATCCGCAGTATTCCTGCCCGAAGGATCACTCACGTTCTATATTGATGCAGTTGCCGGTGAGGGTGGCACCATCTCTCCCTCGGGTCTCGTCAGTGTCGCGGGCGGAAGCAACATCACTTTCACCATGACACCCCTGACCGGTTACTACACGAAGAACGTGATGGTCGACGGGGACAGCAAGGGGGCCCAGGAAACATGGACGTTTACCAATATCGTGTCCAACCACACGATCAGCGTCACCTTCGAGAAGTCAGGAGGTGGCGGTGGCGGCGGTGGTGGAGGCGGTGGCGGTGGCGGCGGTGGCCCCTTCGTCACCCCGACCCCGACCGCAGTGCCCACCTCCCAGGCCACCGAGACGGAAGGCTACGAGAGCGGGGGTACCGTGACAATCGCCAATGCGACGCCGACCCTGACCACCGTTCCGACAGAAACCCCGGCAGAAGAAGAGACCACAACCGTGGCGACAACGACCATCCCGCCGGCTACCCCCTACTGGACCGGGTTCTCCCTCTACTGGCTGCTGCTCCTGCTGATCGTCATCGCAGTCCTTGCCGCAGTGGGGTATTACTACTGGAAGAAAGAACAGGCAAAAGTGGCCCTCTTTGAAGAGGAGGGCAGGTAAATTCATTTTCCTTCTCTTTTAATTTTTTTTAAATTACCTGTTTTGGGTAATTCCCGGAATATCCATCCGGGCCTCCGATCCCCAAAACACGATCAACCCCTTCCTCCGGTTCCATGGGGGGACACATCTGCCAAACAATAACACCTTTCTCCTCCTGCCGCAGATATACTGGAGATATACCCCGCGGCAGGAAAAACCGGAGGTACATGATGGAAGAGAACAACCTGATCTGGATCGAGAAGTATCGCCCGGTCAGGCTGGCGGACATCGTCGGCCAGGACCAGATTGTCGAGCGGCTCAGCTCGTACGTCCGGACAGGGAACCTGCCGCACCTCCTTTTTACCGGGAGTGCAGGGGTGGGAAAGACCACTGCTGCCGTTGCCCTGGCACGGGAGTTTTTCAAAGACTCATGGCACATGAACTTCCGGGAACTCAATGCCTCTGACGAGAGGGGGATCGATGTCGTCAGGAACCAGATAAAACAGTTCGCCCGGACATCACCTCTCGGCGGGGCAGGTTTCAAGATCCTCTTCCTCGACGAGGCGGATGCTCTTACTCCCGATGCACAGGCAGCCCTCCGCAGGACGATGGAGAGCTACGCTTCCACCTGCAGGTTCATCCTCTCGTGCAACTACTCCTCCCGCATCATCGACCCAATCCAGAGCAGGTGCGCCATATACAGGTTCAGGAGCCTCTCGCCGGAAGCAATCACGAAGGAGATACTGAGAATAGCCGAAAACGAGAGACTGAGTATTACAGAAAAGGCCATCGATGCCATCATCGAGATCGCGCAGGGTGACATGAGAAAGGCCATCAATGCTCTCCAGGGTGCTGCCATCCTGTCACCCGCGATCACCGAGGACATGGTCTATGCCATCACCGCCACCGCCCGCCCCGACGAGATAGAGGACCTCCTCTCGACGTCGCTCTCAGGGAATTTCGAAGGAGCAACGGCGATTCTCCACCGTCTCCTCAATGACAGGGGTATCGCGCCCAACGAGCTGATAAACCAGTGTTACCGGGCGCTTACCAGGCGTGACATGGACCAGGATGTGAGGGTTGCACTCATCGACCAGCTGGGCACGACCGATTTCCGGCTCTCCGAAGGCGCAAGCAGCGACATCCAGATGGAGGCCATGATCGCCCGTTTCGTTCTCCTGGCACGCAAGAAATGAAGAGAAAAGAACCCGTCCCCGACAGCGAGGCAGACGCGGAGATCATCGACCGCGATGCGGACTGGAGCAGGTTCCTCAAGAGCAGGTACAGGAAACAGCTCTCGGAACTCGCCCGCGAGTACCCCTACAGGCGTTCCATCGAGATCGATTACCGGGAGCTCGAGAGCTACGGGAAGACCGGTCTCCGCATGGCCGATGAACTCCTCGAGAACCCGGGCAAGGTCATCGAGGACGTCATGAATGCGATTAAGAACCACCAGCTCATCAAGGGGAAAGACGGAAAGCCCACCGGTGGTGTCAACGTCCGGTTCATCAATCTCCCCCGGAAGATCGGCATCCGGCAGATACGCTCCGATCACATCAATAAGTTCATCAGCGTCGAGGGTATCCTGCGCAAGACAACCGAGGTCCGGCCACGCATCGTCCAGGCGGTCTTCCGGTGCCCGGCCGGTCACATCACGATCAAGGAGCAGGGGTACGGGCGGTTCCGTGAACCCGACGGGTGCGCAACGGAAGGGTGCACGTTCAAGAAACTCGAACTGATGCCCAGGCGTTCCCGGTTCATCGACTCCCAGAAGATACGGATCCAGGAATCCCCCGAAGGGCTCCGGGGGGGAGAACAACCCCAGACGCTGGACGTGGACGTCACGGACGACCTGACCGGGAAGGTCGCCCCGGGGGACCGTGTCGTGATCAACGGGATCCTGCGCTCGGTCCAGCGTGTCACCCACGGGGAGAAGAACACCGTTTTTGACATCTACCTGGAGTGCAACTCGATCGAGATAGCCGAAAAGGAGTTCGAGGAGGTACAGATAGACGAAAAGGACGAGGAGACTATCCTTGCCCTCTCCCGCGACCCCCAGATCTACCGCAAGATCGTCCACTCCATCGCACCCACCATTTACGGGAACGAGGACGTGAAGGAGGCGATCGCGCTCCAGCTCTTCGGGGGTATCGCAAAGGAAATGCCCGACGGGAGCCATCTCCGCGGGGATATCCACGTCCTCCTCATCGGGGACCCCGGTATTGCCAAGAGCCAGCTGCTGCGGTACGTCGTCAAGCTGTCCCCACGCGCCATCTATACGAGCGGCCAGTCATCGACGTCTGCAGGGCTCACGGCAACGGCAGTCAAGGACGAGTTCGGGGACGGGCGGTGGACGCTCGAGGCAGGAGCACTCGTCCTTGCCGACATGGGTATCGCAGCCGTCGACGAGATGGACAAGATGCAGAAAGAGGACCGCTCCGCCCTGCACGAGGCCATGGAACAGCAGTCAATCAGCGTTGCGAAAGCCGGGATCACGGCGACCCTCAAGTCACGATGCGCGCTGCTCGGTGCTGCGAACCCAAAACTCGGCAGGTTCGACGATTACCTCCCCATCCACGACCAGATCAACATGCCCGGGTCGCTTCTCTCCCGTTTTGACCTCATTTTCAAGATGAGTGACAAGCCTGACCACACGCGGGACAGCGCGATCGCATCCCACATCTTAAAAGCACACAGCATCGGCGAGACAATCGCCCAGCACCGGCATACCCCCATCCCCGGCGTGGACGAGAAATACATCGAGGAACAGCTCAAGCCCGTGACCCCCGAGATCGACCCCGGGCTCTTCCGGAAGTACGTGGCCTATGCCCGCCGGACCTGCTTCCCCCGCCTCACGGAGGAGGCAAGGGAAGCGCTCTCTGCGTATTACATGCAGCTGCGGGACCTTGCGGCAGGATCGGACAAGCCGGTTCCCATCACGGCACGCCAGCTCGAGGCCCTTGTACGCCTTGCCGAGGCCAGCGCCCGGATACGCCTCTCGCAGGAGATCGGGAGGGAGGACGCAGAACGGGTCATCAAGATCGTTGATGCCTGCCTCCGCGAGGTCGCCTACGATCCAAAGACGGGGACGTTCGAGATCGACCGCGTCTCCAGCGGTATCACGAAAGGCAGGCGTGACCTGATCAGGACGATCAAGCAGACGATCCGGCAGATCCAGAAGGACACCGGGAACGACCGGGTCGCCGTGGCGGAGCTGATGGACATCCTCGTTCCCCAGGGCTTCTCGCGCGAGGAGATAAAGGCCCAGATCGAGCTCTTCCTGCGGGAAGGCGAGGCAATGGAGCCCAAATCCGGGTTCATCAAGCTCATCTGACGTATCCACCCTTTTTTTCCTTCCGGCACCAAACGGTACCGCATGATAAGTGCGCGTGAAAAGGCCATCTTCGAGGCAGGAATAAAGCTCGGCGCCCTTTACCACCAGTGGGTCGGATCGCCGGTCAGCCCGCAGACGGCAGCCACCCTCGAGCGGGCAATCCAGGACAGTGTATCGCTCCAGCCTTTTGTGGAAAGGGTTACCGTGCACCTGGACAGGAGCCTCATGGCCCCGAACACCTTCGGGTACTCCGAACTTTCCGGCCAGATGTTCGATGTCGAGATCGTGACCCGTGTCGACGGTGTTGCGTGCCGGGCGAGGTTGCGGCGGGACGGGACCTACCCCCTCATGGAGATCGTGGAGTAGATGGCAAGACCGTCTTTTCCCATCACGGATAACCATATCCACATCGACCCCCGGAACGGCAGGGGACTTGCTGCAGCCCGGGACTTCTTCCGGTCGGGCGGGACACACATCTTCCTTGTCAGCAAACCCTCGTCATCGTTCGGTATCCTTCCCTTGTCCGGAGAAGACTTCCGCCCCGTCTTTGAAAAGACACTCTCGGTTGCGGAAATGGTCTCCGGAACGGGTCTCGTCGTCTTCCCTGTCCTCGGGGTGCACCCGGCAGAGATCACGCGCCTTCTGGAACACGTCCCCCTCGCAAGGGCGGCTGGCATCATGAAGGAGGGGATCGATCTTGCAGCCCGTTTCGTGGAAGAGGGCCGCGCAGTGGCAATCAAGAGCGGCAGGCCGCACTACGAGGTTTCTCCTGACGTCTGGACCGCCTCCTGCGAGGTGCTCTCGTTTGCTTTCGAACGTGCGGGCGAGGCCGGGTGTGCCGTCCAGGTCCATGCCGAGAGCGGAGACTGTAGCGATATGCGGGAGATGGCATCTTCTGCCGGCCTTGATCCCGGCAGGGTTGTCAAGCACTATGCAGTCCCCACGACCTCTCTTGTCCCTTCCCTGATCGCAACGCATCCCGCGGTCCCGGATCTCTGCAGGCAGGGACGCGCTTTTTTGATGGAGAGCGATTACATGGACGAAAATTCCCGCCCCGGTGCCGTGATCGGGCCGCGTTCCGTTCCGCGCGTGACCCGGAGACTCCTCGAAGCAGGAGAGATTGACGAGGACTGCGCATACCGAATCCATGCAAAAACCCCCTCGCGGGTCTACGGCGTCGAGATAAGCCTCTGAAATACCCGCTGTTGCAGTATTAATACTCCTTCCGACCAACGTTATTCAAATGTACATGAAGGTTCACCGGACCCCGAAAGGGGAAGAGGTGGTTGCAGTGTGTGACCGGGAACTCATGAACACCACCCTTTACCGGGAAGGAGTCGAGATTCACATCCGTGGAGAGTTCTACGGGGACCATACCGTGAGTGCCGACGAGGTCAGAAAGGCCCTTGTCAATGCCGACAACGCAAACCTGATGGGCGAGAGAACGGTCGCTCTTGCACTCGAGATGGGGCTCATCAGCCGGTCTTCATGCCTCATGCTCGGGGATGTCCCCCACGCCCAGATATTCCGGATCTAGAAGAGATGTCCATCCAGGATTCAATATGCCCCCTCTGCGGGAAACCATCGCCACGGGGCGAGGTCTGCGGGCCGTGCCGGGTCGCAAAGATCCAGTGGCTGGAGTGCCCGTCCCGCGTGCAGGTCGTCGTGTGCCCCACGTGCGGCGCCCGCCGCGAGGCGGGTGCGTGGTCAGACCTGCCCTGGGAACCTGCCGACCTGGTTCTCTCGCTCGTCCGGAGGTCGCTTGTCTTCCACCCTGAATTAAGGGACGCGGATGTCGATCTCGCCATGCGGGAAAAGAGTGTCAACCGGAGTACCGTGGAATGTACCATCCGGGGGAGACTCTTCTCTGTTCCTGTCGAGGGATCCTGCACGGTCGAGGTGGAATGGAAAAAAGAGCAGTGCGACAGGTGCTCCCTCATCAGCGGCAGTTACTACGAGGGGATCGTCCAGGTGAGGGGTACGGGCCGGAGACCGTCTCCCCGGGAGATCGAGGAGTCACGACGCATCGCCGATGCGATCCTCGGGTCCATGAACGCTGCCGGCGAAAGGCTTGCCTTCATCTCGAAGTGGGACGAACACAGGGACGGCCTTGACATCACAGTCGGGTCCCAGCGCCTGGGTCGGGAGATTGCATCGGCGATCACGCAGGCGCTGGGCGGCAGGGTCTCCACGCACCCCAAGCTCGTCGGCGAGAAGGCAGGAAAGCAGATATTCCGCGTCACCTACTCGGTCCGCCTCCCCCGGTACTCCCGCGGGGACATCCTCGTCGTGCGGGGGAAGTATGCCGAGGTCATCGGTGTCGAGGGGCGCCTCTTCCGTTGCATCGACATCGAATCGGGAGCCGTAAGACTTTTCGGGGAGGGGCAGATCGAGAGGAGAGCCGGAAGAAGGGAGGATTCCGCACTCTGGCAGATCATCTTCCGGGACCGCGACCTGCTCGGGCTCATGGACCCTGCGACCGGCATAACCCGCGAGGTCCTTGCGCCCGCAAAGGGTGTTTTTTCCCCCGGCTCGGGTGTGCACGTCTTTTTCGACGGGGAGAGACCGGTCATCCTCCCGTGATGGCCATGATGAAGGTTCGCGAGGTGGCACAAAAGGACCTCTCCCGGATCAGGGATGAAGACTGGGTGGACTGGTCCCGCCGCCCCTTCGTCCGCGGAACTGTCGCGTACGTCCCGGTCAGGGACGGGTTCCCATTCTCGTCGATCCTCCCCGATCCCCGGCCGTACCGGGGGAGAGGATATACCATGATAGGAACGATTGCCGTGTTCCACGGGAAGGAGATGCCCCGGGATGCTGATGTCAGGGCGGTCGAAGTGTCCAGGAACCCGACGGCTGTCCTGTGGATTCCCTCGTGCGAGGGCCAGAGGAGAAAACCCCGTGCACACGTCCTTGCCGGGACGCCCGGGGAAGTGGTGCACAGGGAATGCGGCATAACATACTTCCTCGACCCGTCCCGCATCATGTTCTCTGCAGGAAACAGGGGAGAGAAAGAGCGGCTCCGGAAGATGGTCCGCCCCGGCGAGAGGGTCGCGGACATGTTCGCAGGGATCGGTTATTTTTCGCTCCCCGTCGCCCTGGCGGGTGCAAGGGTCCATGCCATGGAGATCGATCCCGGTGCCTTCTCCTTCCTCGTCAGGAACATCAGGGCAAACGGTGTTGCAGACCGCGTCTTCCCGCAGCTCGGGGACTGCCGATCATGCCTCTCCGGGACATACGACAGGATCATCATGGGTCACTTTGATTCCTGCCGGTACCTGGACAGAGCACTCTCCCACGTGCGGGAAGGCTCCGTTCTCCATGTCCATACCGCCGGGGACGCGTCCGGTCCCCTGGAAAAGATCCTGGCAGAAAGGGGGACCCATGCCACCGTGGAGACCCACAGGGTAAAGAAACTGGGGCCGCATATATGGCACTGCGTGCAGGACGTGACAATAGGATGATGCTGCAATACTCCCCCCTGGCGGGAAAAGAGGTCGTGCTCGGCGTATGCGGCAGTATCGCGGCCGTGGAGACTGTCCGGCTCGCGCGTGCCCTGCAGCGCAGGGGCGCGTGCGTACAGGCGGTGATGAGCCGGGCAGCCTGCGATATCATCAGTCCCCATGCACTCACGTATGCGACCGGGAGACCCACAATCACGGCCATCTCGGGCATGGTCGAGCACGTGCGCCACTGTGGCGACGGCGGATCCGCAGATCTCCTGTTGATCGCCCCTGCGACTGCCAACACTCTCTGCAAGATTGCTGCGGGGATCGATGACACGCCGGTCACCACGTTCGCGACCACGGCAATCGGGAGGGGTATGCCTGTCGTCGTTGCACCGGCAATGCACGAATCGATGTACCGCCACCCCGGTGTCAGGCGGTGTCTCGAAACCCTCGGGGAATGGGGCGTTGTCGTTGCCGGGCCACGGATCGAGGAAGAGCGGGCAAAAATTGCCGACATGGAGGAGATCATCCTGCTGTGCGAGCGCGAGCTCTCGGGAAAACCGCTCTCCGGCCGCCACGTGCTCGTCACGAGCGGGGCCTGCCAGGAAAGGGTCGATGACGTGCGCATCCTGACGACACGGTCCTCGGGCAGGATGGGGCAGGCACTCGCCCTCCAGGCATTCCGGCTCGGGGCGCGGGTGACCGTCGTGCACAGCGCCAGCCTCCCCCTCGTTGAAAATATCCGGGTATCGGACGCTGCAGGAATGGGGGAGGCGGTCCGCAGGATCTGCAGCACAGATCCCCCGGACCTCTTCATATCGGCAGCCGCGGTCTCCGATTTTGCGCCGGAACCCTTCCCCGGAAAGATACCGAGCGGCAACGCGGTGACAATCGACCTTCACCCGCTTCCCAAGATCATTGACGAGGTCGCGGGACACTTCGGTATTCCCACGGTTGCCTTCAAGCTGGGGCGAAACGCCGTTGCGCAGGGGAATGCCATGCTGAAGGGAAACATAGGGATCGTCGTTGCCAACGAACCGGACGCCATCGGGCAGGATACCGCTTCCGTGACGATCCTGTCCCGGGACGGTCCTCCCCGGCATGTCGAAGGGAAAAAGGAAGACATCGCCGCAGAGATCCTCTCGGTGGCCATCGGGACTTTTTCCCTCTCCCGGGTAACCTGACCGGATAAACCTGCCCGGCAGGTCAGATACTTATCCTCCGGTTGCATAATGAGAGGTACATTCCTGCTCAAAGCCAGGAGATCTGATGTTCCATGACACCGTGCGCTTCTGCCACCAGTCCCGGTCACCTCTCCGGGTATTTCCGGCCTGTCTATGGACCCACACCGGCAGACACCGGGAGCCTCGGTGCCGGAATCGTAATCAGCGAAGGCGTGACAGTCACAATCCGGCCGGCTGAAGAGACGAATGTCATTGTCGAGAGGCGGAATCCCCGTGACGGGAGGATTGTCGAGGTGACCGGGTCCTCACCCCCGGTGGAATACCTCCTCTCGCGGCTCGGTGTCAGGGCACGTGTAAGGACGGTCTGTTTCCTCCCCATCGGGGCAGGCTTCGGCCTCTCTGCCGCTGCCCTCCTTGCGACCGCGGTCGCGGCCGACGCCCTCTTCAGCCTCTCCCTCTCGCCCCTGGAACGTGCCGGTCTTGCCCACGAGGCGGAACTTGCGTTTCACACGGGTCTTGGTGATGTTGCGGCATGCACGGGTGGGGGCCGGGACTGCAGGAAGGGTGCGGGGGTCGCTGCCGCCATCGAACGCTCGTTCGATGTTGTCGAACCGCTCTGCGCACTCGTCTTCGGGCCGCTCCCCTCTCCCCGTGTTCTCCAGTCACGAAAAGCCATGGAAAGGGTCACTGCAGCCTTCCCGGATCGGTGCCCCGGAGACGTGGAAGACTTTTTCCGCCTCTCCCGCGGGTTTGCCGAAAAGAGCGGGCTGATAACCCCCGAGGTCCGGCAGGCTCTGGAAGTCTGTGACGACGCGGGTATCGATGCGACGATGATGATGCTTGGAAACGGTATCTTTGCCTGCGGAAAGGAGGCCCCCGGTCTGCTCGCATCACTGGGCGAGGTCTTCCTGCTGCACCCTGAGGACTGCGGTCCGCGTCTCGTGGAGGTGAGGCGGTGATCCCTCCCGATCACCCGCGGTACCGTTCCCTGCTCGCGAGGGAGCGGATCGCCCGGTACGCGGCGGAGGGCATTGTCACCCTCGAGGGACTTGCAGCCCACGGGCGCGGGGAGGCATTCGACTACCTCATCGGGGAACGGACAACGGAGAGCGCGCTCCTGGCTGAAAGAACGGCGGCCGCGCTCCTCCTGTGTGCCCGGCGGCCCGTCATCTCCGTCAACGGCAATACGGCCGCACTCGCCGCTGACCAGGTTGCACGGCTCCAGCAGGTGTCCGGCGCCCGCGTGGAGGTGAACCTTTTCCACAGGAGCGAGGAGCGGATACAGAAGATTACAGCGCTGCTCGAGGACGCGGGGGTTACCGTCGGGAAGGGGAGAGCCGAGCGGCTCCTTCCCCTCTCGCATGACCGTGCATTCTGCTTGAGGGAAGGTATCTACTCTGCAGATACGGTTCTCGTCCCCCTCGAGGACGGTGACCGGTGCAGTGCGCTGCGCAGCATGGGAAAAACCGTGATCGTTATCGACCTCAACCCGCTCTCCCGGACGGCACGGACAGCAAGCCTCACGATCGTGGACGAGCTGACGCGGGCCTTACCCCATATAACAGAGGCATGTGGTGTCCTTTCGCGGGAGGAGGCACAGTGCCTGTGCAGCGCGTACGATAACAGAAAGTTTCTTTCCGACGCACTGGCAGAGATCCAGAGGAGGCTTGCACGTGCTCTGGATTGAAAAATACAGGCCCGGGACGTTTGAAGAGATTGTGGGGCAGGAGAGGGTCATCGGGCGGATCTCCCAGTTCGCCGCCGCCCGCTCCGTCCCCCACATGATCCTTGCAGGGCCGCCCGGGACGGGGAAAAGCGCGAGCGTGGAGTGCCTGGCAAAAGCGCTCTACGGAGATTTTGCCCCCGAGAACCTCACCGTGATCCCGACCTCGGACCTCTTTTTCCAGGGGAAAAAGTTCCTCGAGCGCGAGGAGAGGTATGCACACCTTTACCGGCCGGAGGAGAGCGTGCTTTCGAATTTCAAGAGGATAACCCGGGAGTATGCAGGCTTAAAACCACTGGATGCAGAATTCAAACTCCTCGTCTTCGAGGGCGCATCGTCACTTCCCCGCGAAGCCCAGCAGGCACTGCGCCGGATCATGGAGCGGTCCTCGCGCACGTGCAGGTTCATCTACTGCACCTGCCACCCCTCTGCGATCATCCCTGCTATTGCCTCGCGCTGCCTGCCTCTCTTCTTCTCCCCTATCCCTGACGAACTCGTTGCATCGCACCTCCGCATGATCCTCGATCGCGAACGGGGTCCCGAAAGCCCGCCTGGGGACGATGACCTCGGCCTCGTCGTTGCTGCAGCGCACGGGGACCTGCGCAAGGCAGTCATGCTTCTCCAGGTACTCTTTGAGACCGGCAGGGAGGGCGGTTTTCGTGCCCTCTCGGAGAGCGAGACCGGACAAATCGCCATTGCAGCCTTTTCTGCGATCCGGAACGGAGATTTCCATGCAGCCTGCAGGAGAGTCGAAAACCTCATGATCGAGTACGGGCTCTCGGCCCGGGAAGTGCTCCGGGAACTCTCATCAGCAGCAAAAAGGGACTTCAATGACCCCCGTATCGCGACTGTTCTCGGTGACGGGGATGCAAACCTCATCCACGGGCACAACGAGTTCATCCAGTTGAACGGCGTGGTCGCAAAACTCGCAACGATTGTCAGGGAGAACCAGGGGCCCGGAAATTCCCCTGACCTGCAAGCATCCTCTTGATCCGCTCCTTCTTTTCCAGGGCCGCAGTGGCCGCCTCCTCAACAGCCCTCTTCATCTCATCAAAGTCGCGGTGGGTTGAATCAACAACGACCTTGACAGGGGTGTAGGCAGATTCGCGGAAACGGGGAATGAAATCCACAATCTTTCCCCCGGTCCGGAGATACGCCCCGGGTTTTCCCTCCCCGACCTCCCCCACCCTGTCCACCTTCACCCCTGTCCCGCGGATGACGGATGCGACCCGGTCTGCCGCACCGGGAGGCACCGTGATGAGGAGAGAATCGAGCGAGACCCCCAGGAAGTCAATGGAGAGCTCTTCGAGGAGTCTATATACATCCTCCTGGACGAGTCCCCCGACTCTCTCCTCATCGATGACAACCCTGCACCCGGCTGTCGCGGCAAGTTCGTGGGCGTCACCGCGGAGCCCGCCGTTCGTCACGTCCGTCATCGCATGGATTTCCCTGAGGACGGGGCTTGCAAGGAGCGCCTCGCATGCCCGGAGGAAGTGGAGGTTGATCGTGTGCTTCACGACATCGGGAAAACCGGAATAGAGGGCGGCAGTCGCAATGGTTCCCCCGCCTGCACCCTCTGTCATCAGGATGACGTCTCCCGGCCGTGCCTCGCGGCGGGCCGTGAGGTGCCCGGCGATCCCGACAGATCCCACGCAGCCGGTCATGCGGGTGCCGAGGACCATGTCGCCCCCGATGCGGAGGGTCGACCCCGAGACAAGGGGGATTCCCATCGACTCGCCGACGGTGCAGATTCCTGCCGTGTAATCGAATATCTTCGCGACGTCACCGTTGTCGGCGACATGGATATCGGAGAAGAGGAGGAGCGGGCGGGCACCCATGACGTAGACGTCCCGGAGTGTCGCCCTCGTTGCGTGAAACCCGGCAAGGAACGGGAAGTCCGAGAGGCGGGAGTGCATCCCGTCAACGGTGCAGACCAGGAATTCCGGCACCCGGTCTCCCGCAGGGGAGATGGCGATCGCCCCGGCGTCGTCCATCTCGTCCACCCCGACGGACGCGGATGTCTTCCCGATAATCCGGGCTATCTGGCGGTGGGCAAAAAAGTCCCCCGTACCCCGGGAACCGACCCCGAACTCTCCCATGGAGACTCCGGACTCGCGAAAGGAGAAGAGGTCTCCCGAAAGTCCCGTGGTATTGCGGACCTCGGCGATGACGGCACCCGCGAAAGCCTCGATGTAATTGTCCGGCGCACCCGGCTTGTATTTCCTGATGCGCTGCACGAGTTTCTCCCTGACTTCCCTTTCCGTGGCCCCTGACGAAAGAGCACGGCGGGTGAACTCCTCCACGTCCATGCCTGTCATGTAGAACGTGCAGGTTATTAAGGAAAAGCCCTGTCGCAGCCCGACGGGTGATTCCCTGATGGATAACGATCCGCAGGGCCCCTCCCCGTCATTTCAAGGAGGTGAGTGACAGGTATGCTTTTCTCAGCCTCCCGAAGTTCCGCGTCGGGTGATCAAAAAGACGGAATGTCCGTCAAAAAACCGGGATAATTTTTTCTTCCCATTAAAAAAAAGGCTCTTCGCTAATCTGAGTGGGTAATGAGAACCCAATGTGGGGGCTGGTCGCCCCCACACCCCCACATGAGGATGGTTCCGCCGCCCCCGAAGGGCGCCCCGGCGGCGGTTTCACGAAGGGTTTCATAGAAAGTCTATGTTTCTTCTTTGAATAAACCAATTCAAAACGAAGAAAGAATGTCATGCACTCATGCAACTTACCCACTTAAAATGACGAAGAGGGAAAAAAAAGGTGCACTTTCGATCCAGCCCGTCACTCCCCTTTTCATGCCTTCCACGTGTGGACGAGGGGGGGTATCCCGATCCTGTCCGAAAACGTCTCCACGTACCCGTCAGGGAACCGGATAGTCGTCACGGAAGGCGAGAGATCAACTCTAACCAGCGGTGCAAACCAGTACGACTTCAGTATCTTTTCGCCCTCGGCAAAGGAGAGCCCCGGGGTCCGGGCCGTGATATTCCCGTTGCTGCTGCTGACCCGCGCAAAAGAGTCGACTGTCAGGTGCACGCTGTTGCTGTTGACAGATAGAACGGTGACCGGTTTTCCAAAGTTCGATTCCAGCGCTTTCTTCAGCTCGGCTGCGGGATCCACCAGCCGGAGGTAGACCGCGATGTACTCGAGCCAGTCGAGGTGGTAGGCAAAATGGATGTCTGCCCTCCCGTCCTGCTGGATGGATATGTCCAGTGAATCGGATGTCATGGCTGTTGCAGGGGTCGCGACCAGCACCAGCAGGATCACGATCGCCACGGGCCATGCAGAGGTGTGCATATCTCAAGACCTCCCTTTGTGTGAGGATGGTGCAGCGTGCGGGATAAATTTTCTCCCCTTCTTTTCTGGGTTTTTGTCACGGACGTGGCGATATCCTCTTTACCGAGCACTCCTATAACCAGAGATATCCATGCGAAAGAAACACCTGGCCGTCTGCCTGCTTGCGGCCTGGGTCCTCCTGGTCATCGGTTTCATGATCCTTGCCCGGACACTCGACCTCGAGATATTCTTTGTCCTCTGGCTGATTGGGATCCTCGTGGTCGTCGAGCTGGCCTCTGATCATTTCGCCACTCCGCGCCACCTCCAGGTGCAGAAACTCGTGATTGCCGCAGGAGTCGTGCTCTTTGGTGCAATCGTGGCACGCAAGGTCCTGGAGATACTTGCCCGATGATGCAAAGGATCGTTCTTGCTGCAGGAGTCCTGCTCGGTATCCTGTGCCTGGCAATCGCGGGGATGCATGCCTTCTCACCACTCCTCTACAGCCCTGCTTCCGACTCCCGTGCTACGGACCATGTCAACCCCATGGCGCTCAAACACGTGACATCCGAGAGGAGTGCGCGAATCATTCCCCTCGTTGCGGACATCATAGGAACCCCGGGGTCCCTCGTCCTGAATATCAGGTCAAAAGATTTCGCGAGCGCTTCCCGGGACCTGCAGGAGTACCGCGATTCTCTCCGGAACCTCGATACACTCGTCATCCAGCTGGACCTTGACGAGAGCGAGATTGCCGGGTTCAGGCGGGCAGGCCGGGAAAATGCACAGATCCTTGCAGAGCTCCTGAACGGAACGGAGAGGTGGGACGACCTCAAAGCTCTCGAAGTACGGTTCAGGGAATCGGGCGATACCGCGATGGAAACGAGCATCCGATACGAGGGAGAGACGCTGAAGCGGAAGATACAGGACCTCTACCGGGAGTACCTCGAACAGGACGACATCATTCTCTCGACGGGAGACAAGTTCGAGCTCGATACCTCGGGACACAGGAAGAGTATCACGGAGTTCCGCGAGATCGTCAACAGCATCACCGCCGGGGAGGAGGAGAAAGAGGGGACCCTGGCGGGTCCCGGTGAAATCCCTGTATTACTCACTGTTGCACCCGACCGTGCCTTTTACGGGGACATTGTCCGGATGGATGGGCAGGTAAAGGCAGCCGGGAGCAACAACGCCGGGGAAATCGCGATCTTTATCGATTCAGCAAGGAACATAACGCTCCGGACCGGACCGGACGGATCTTTTTCCCATTCCTACCGCGTGGAGAGGGTACGTGCCGGCACCCATACCGTATTTGCCGTGTACGAAGGGTCACTCTTCTCCCCCATCGAGTCTTTTACCGTTGAAGCTGTTCCCTCTGTTCTGCAGCTCGAGCCACCCCGTGTGCAGAACGGCAAGGTTCTCTGCCAGGGAACCCTTTTTGCCGGATCGCAGCCTGTGAAGGGAGCCCCTGTCGGGATTCGTGCAGATGGAAAGCAGGTTGCCACGGCGCAGACGAAGGACGATGGTTCATTCTCCGCGGAAATCCGCCTGAATCCCGCAACTTACAGTGTCCGGGCGGAATTCCAGGGGGAGGATTTTCCTCTCCTCCCCTCCGGGAGCGAATCCTACGAGGTTCTCGTCCCCGTACCTCCTCCTGCCGGCAGTGACGAAAAAGGATTTTTCATCGACCCCCTCTCCCTCGTGGTGGTGAGCGGTTTCTTGTGCCTCTCGGGAGCCGGCGCGCTCTATTACCTCCGCCGCAGGAAGCCCGTCATTCTCCCGGCCCGCAATCTGCCCGCCTCTCCGGAGATAACGGACGCGCCTGCACCCGTGCCCGGCGGGGAACAGGTCTCTCCCCCTGCTCTCCCGGCCGAAATGCAGCCTGAACCCGGTCTCACCCTGCATCCGGGTGACATGCGCGATGTGTCCTGGCCCGAGCTCTTCCGGCGTCTCCGGATCGCCGTCTCAAAGGTCGCCTCCCTGCGTTACCCCCAGTCCCTTACACCGCGGGAGGTATGCGCTTCCTGCAGGGATACACGGATCCGCGAGTTCGTCTGCCGTTTCACGAGCGGGTACGAGAAAGTGATGTACGCGGGAGGAGGACTCCCGCGCGAGGAGGAAGACCGCATGATGGAGGCTTACCGGGCCGTGCTCCGTATTCTGGGGGGGAAGGACCATTAGCAGGGCGTCCATTCTTGCGGCGGGATTCATCGTGCTGGGAGCAATCCTCGTGCTCCTCCACCTCTCTGTCACGACCGCTGACTACAGCCGGTATAACCCCGGGTGGAACGGGACGTCCGTTCTCTTCGACATGATCGACGGAGCCGGAGG
Organism: Methanolinea sp.; assembly: GCA_029907345.1. Lineage (GTDB taxonomy): Archaea > Halobacteriota > Methanomicrobia > Methanomicrobiales > Methanospirillaceae > Methanolinea_A. The sequence continues at coordinate 21,192 of JARYMB010000008.1, read as the reverse complement.
GACGATGGTCACGGACCCTTCGCTCCTCCCCGGGCAGGGCAATGGCATGCTCCTCTTCGTAGCCCCCGGCCGGGAACCCCCTGACCAGGACAAGGAAGATCTAAGGGACTTCCTCTTCCGGGGAAACTGCGTCCTTATCGCCTCCGACAGGGAGGAGGACAATGAGCTGCTCGAGGGTATAGGCAGTTCCATCAGGATACGCCGTGCAGATATCATCAGCGTCGACAGATTCTTTGATGACCCCTCCTCTGTCATCGCTTTTCCCACGGGGGATGACCCGCTCTCTTCCGGGATTCCACGCCTCGTGGGAAACGACCCCTCGTTCCTCGAGGGCGGAACGCCCGTCTATGCAACGTCCCTCCTCTCTTTCCGGGATACCGACGGTGACCAGCGGCTCGGAAAGGGAGAGGTGCTCGAGAGGTTCACTATCGTTTCACGGGAGACCCTCGGAAACGGGACACTCTACGTGGTTTCCGACCCAAGCATCTTCATCAACGGGATGCTGGTGGCAAATCCGCCGACCGAAAACAGGGACTTCGTGGCACGCATCCTCTCCCTCCGGCCCGTGCTCCTCGCCGAGCAGAATTATTCCCGCACTGCGGAAGGCGGCCCCCTGATCCGAGTCATTAATCTGGTGAAGAATGCAACATCTATCGAAATGGCAGCAATCACCCTCTCCATGCTCCTGTTCGGCCTATTCCTTGCGTTCGGGAGGCGGGACGCATGACGGTTCCCACCGATGAGCTCGCGATGCTCGCCGGGTATTACGGGGAGATAAAAAAGAGGATGGGAGAGTTCATCGTGGGAAACGAGTCCCTCGTGGAACTCTGCATGATTGCACTGCTTTCGGGGGGCCACCTCCTCATGGAGGGCACGCCGGGAACGGGAAAGACCTCGATCGTCAAGACGATCGCCAGGCTCACGGGGTGCGCATTCGCACGGTTCCAGTGTGCCGTAGACAGCCAGCCCGCGGATATCCTGGGTGTGCGGATATTCGACCAGGAAAAAAGGGATTTTACCCTGCGCAGGGGGCCGATCTTTTCCAACTTCCTTCTCATCGACGAGATCAACCGGCTCGCGCCCAAGACCCAGAGTGCATTTATCGAGGCGATGAGCGAGAGGCAGGCGACGATCGACGGGATCACCATGCCGATTGCTCCCCCCTTTACCGTTATCGCCACCCAGAACCCCTTCGAGTTCGAGGGGACGTTTCCCCTCATCGAGGCACAGAAAGACCGGTTCATGTTCTCCATGGTCCTCTCCCAGCTCGACGGCGATGCCGAACTCGAGATCATCCGGCGGGAACATGCAGGCAGGCTCGACTGGGACTCGTTCTACTCGCAGCTGAAACCGGTGATGAACAGCCAGCTCATCCTGTCGCTCGTCAGCTCGGTTGCCCGCGTGCACATCGACGAACACCTGCTGGCCTATATCCGCGATATTGTCGTTGCAACGCGGAACCACAGCGAAGTGCACATCGGGGCGAGCTCGCGGGCATCCATCGCACTGGTCAGGGGATGCAAGGCCCTTGCGGCTCTTCGGGAACGGACGTACGTTATTCCGGACGATATCAAGTACCTTGCACTGCCGGTTCTCCAGCACAGGATTATTCTCACGCAGGAAGCACAGATCAGCTCGATATCCCCTGCAGGTATCGTCGGAGACGTGCTGGACCGTGTCGAGGTGCCGTGAGCCGTGAGGCCCAGCAGGCGCACTGCCGTTCTCGTGCTTGCCGCTGCAGTGTCACTTCTCTTTGCATGGTCCCTTGATTCTGCCCCTGCCCTTTTCCTGGCTGGGTCAATCCTCGGGCTCGTTGCCCTCCGCGCATTCCTCTTTCTCCACGCTGCAGGGACAGTTGCATCAAGCGTGCGGGTGGCAAGGAGAGCAACACCCTTCATCATCAGGCAGGGAAGCCCTGTCACCGTCACGTGCACGGTACACTTCCTCCTTCCCCCGGGTCTTCGGGCGGATGTCAGCGACGTTCCCCCGCCGGGTGCACCACTGACGAAGGGTTCGGTAACAGCAGGAAATACCCTGCCCGGCAGCCATGATATAACGCTGGCATACGGAATATCCTGCATATCCTGCGGCAGGCTTTCCTTCGGGGGTGTGGACATCGTCCTCCACGACCCCTTCTTCTCCCTTCTCCTCCCCTTCCGGGGCGGTAACTTCTCCGTTCCCACTCTTCTCGTGGACCCCGTCGGACGGTTCAGGGCGGGGGACGGATCGGGTATTGTTGGTGAGAAGGATACAGAGGCCCGGAGGCTGCTGCGGGGATACGGTATCCGGTCGTTCCGCGGTTACATGCCCGGCGATGACCCGCGGACGATCGACTGGAAGCTGACCGCAAAACACGGGAAACTGTTCGTCAGGGAGTACGCGGGGATGACAGGGAAGAGTCCCCTGCTCGTGGTCGACCTCCCCGACAGTGCAATGCCATGTCCCGTCCCCCTGCGCGATGCAGTCCTTGGTTCTGCCCTCGATGCCGCACGCGAGATGTGCAGGATGCCCCGGGGGTGCAGTCTCATGGTTATCTGTGGGCCCAACCTCCTCTCCTTCCTCCCGAACGAGAGATCATCCGCCCGGCTCGAACGGGCGTTGCGCGAATACAGTTCCCCCCAGCAGGTGTCACGCTGTTACAGGGCCCTCGATCCGGCCGTTGCAGAGGTATTCAGGCAGAGGCTGGGGGAAAGCGGGGTGAGCGGGAATGATGACTTCTCCCGGAAGCTTGCGGAGGTATATTCCGCGTTCATTCCTGCAATGGAGCCGCTTCCCTTCGAGGTCCAGTGTGCACGTGCGCTCGCACGACAGGGCGATACCGCCCTGCACGTCCTTTCCACCGGATGGGGAGATACCAGCCATCTTGCAATCCTCGGCCTGCAGGCACGGCGGCGGGGCGTCGATGCACGCATCGGCATTCCCGACAGTGTCGTCTCCCCCGATCTGCTGCGGCGCCTGAAGGGCTGCGGCTATTCAGTCGTCCGGGTGATGGCATGAAGCAGGGTACGATCATGCTCGCAGCAGTTCCCGCGGTCTGGCTTGCATCGGTTATTGCCCTTTTTGGCACGCCCCTCTTTCCCCTGGCCCTCGCGGCGGGGGTGCTCCCGGCAGTGTCAGGCCTTGTCGTCTTCTCTTTTTTCCCCGACGAGGCCGCACTGTTTCTTTTCGGGCAGCCTGTCGTCTTCCTCTCCTGGTACGCGTCTCCCCTGCTTGCAACCGCGCTCGAATCCGTATTCATCGTCGCATTCCTCGTATCAGCGGGGGATACCGGGGTGCGCCGCGTGGTCGTGCCCGCAATCGTTCTTGTGTCCGTGTCCGGCTTTTTTGCCCTTTTTATCTCCGGGCACAGGCACGTCCTTTTACCCCTTGTCCTGCTCCTTTCCGTTTGCATGATTGCAATGCTCGCCATACTCGGAACAGCCTCGCACCTCATACACCGTGTCGCCGGAGGTCTCCATGAAGCTCCCGGCCGCAAATGATTACGCACTCCCGGGGACTGTCCTGCTTGGAGCGGCAGCCATACTCCTCGTCGTTGCAACGGTGACGAACAGGGGTGACCTGACCAGTGCCACCCTCTTCCTCTGCGGGGTTGCAACGTTCCTTGCAGGCGTGTTCATGCTCAGTTTTTCCCGGAGCGAGCCGTTCGATGCCGAAGTCGCATCCCTCCTCTCCGTTTCGAACATGCTGAACCTGTGCCGGACCTGTGCAGACCTTGGTGTCAGGGGAGATGCCTGGTTCCTGCCCCCTGCGGGAGGGGAGGGTCCTGTCCGCGAGTTCGTGCCGGTCTCCGGACAGGATGTCCCATCAGTGGTCCCGGACTTTACCTTTGTGACCGGTCCGGACACGCCCGGAATCGTCCTCGTGCCGGCTGCTGCCCCGCTCATCGATTACTGCGAGAAAAAATTCTCCCTCGTTATCCCCTCTGCCGAGGGGGAACTCGTCGCGGCAATCAGGGAACTGGCGCTTGATGTCCTCGAGCTCGCCGACGGGGTGGAGATCGTCCGGAACGGCGACTCGCTCGTGATGACGGTCCGCGGGTATCGGCTCTTTTCAGGGTGCATGGTCGTTGCATCGGAGTCGCCCAAGTGCTGCAGCATGCACCCGTGCGGTATCTGCAGCCTTGCAGCCTGCATGCTGGCACGGGGAACAGGTCTCCCCTGGCAGGTCTCCCACGTCTCCTTCGCGGACGGGAAAGCGCAAATTACCGCGATCCTCCGGAGCCTTCCTTCACCCGCACCCACAGGTGCAGGTCCCGGTAGCTCGCGTTGAGCCTGTCCTGTCCCCAGACGGTGTCCGGTGGCGGGTTATCTTTGAAGAGGAGGAACTTCACCTGGTTTGCCTCCCGGCTATCCGGGGTGAAATTGAGACGCTGCTGGTATGTCGTGTTGTGCGGGACAGTGACGGAAAATGACGCCATCCTCTCCATCGAGAGAATGGAACTCGTGTTCGTCGCAGGATCGAACCGGTTATCGAGGAGGAGGATCTCGACAAAATATGTCACGTTCCTGTACTCGTGGTTCCCGATGCCGACGATGATCGATTCGGGCCGCGAGAGCACGAGGTCCGTCGGGTAATCCGCTGCCTTTCCCTCCCTGCCCAGGATATAGAACTCCGTGAACTTCTCCCCCTCCTTGGGCACGACGATGACATAGACCGTTGTCGCGACTGCGGCGATCACCGCTGCAACGAGCAGGAAGGAGAGGGCCCGGTCGAGCCGCGATGATCCGGCCGGGAAGAGTTCTTCACGAGCTTTTCCAAGCATCATGCGGAAGGGGACGGTAAACCTCTCATCCGGCGGCAGCTGTGCGCGCCGGACCTGCGCGACTGCAGCCATCGCGAGCGTGAAGATGACGAGGGAGACAACAACGGGATCCAGCCTGATGCCAAACGGGGTGTAGTTGAGGACGAGCCCGATGAGCGGGACGACCGCGATCGAGAGACCGAACGAGAGTGCAACCCGCTCCAGACCGTCAATATCACCCTTTGCGGGGAACAGCGCGGCGATCAGGGCATACCCGGGAACGAAGAGGACCATCGGGAGGGCAAAAACCACCCGGAGCGGACTGGCATTGACGACCGGGAGGTAGATGGAAAGTACCGAAAGGACCGTCCAGAGGTAGACGAGGGCAAGGTCCCTCGGGGTCTCTGCCGGTGAAAAGGCAAGCAGGACTTCACCCAGAGGGGGAAGGGGTGACCTCTCGTCCATTTCCAATCAGCGGTATCTGATAAAGAAAACGAGGGCTCCCATGCTGACAGCAAGTGCAGCAATGGCCGGACAGGTCGCGGATCGTGTCGGGGCCGGGCTCGTTTTTTCAGCTGCCGTGGCTGCCGGTGATGTCGGGATCGTGGTCATTGTCCCCGTTCCTGCAGGTGTTTGCCCGGCAGTTGTCTGCGCGGGTACCGTCAGGGTCGGTGCCGGTGTGGCAGTGCGGGTGGGTGTCGCGGTCGTCGTGGTCGTCCCGGATCCGCCGGATGTCGTAATCCCGCCACTGGTGCCTCCGCCACCACCCCCGCCGCTGCTCGTCGCGGTTGCCGTTGGTGTCGGCGTGACCGTGTCCCCGATCACGATGGTGCGGGAGAGGGCGGTCTCCCCGTCGACCGTGACAGTCACGGCTATCCGGCCGCCAGAAACCCCCTGCACGAGAAACGTGATGACAGAATCATCAGGACCGCTCTTCTTCCCCTGGAGCGTGAGACCCGCCACGATCGTGTCAGCTCCGGGTGCTGCCGTTCCCGACAGGGAGATCAGATCGTATGTCCCGGCGGGAATCGACCCGGTCTCGCTCGTGGAAAAGACCCCTCCCTGCGACGACCCGACCTTCCGCACCTCGGTGTCACCTTTCCGGACGGTGAGAACATTGGTGGCGGTATTCTGAAGGGTGGCCGAGAGGGACCCGTCCCGGAGTCCAAAAGGCATGACAAGGTTCCCCGTTTCGAAGGAGAACGCACCTCCCGGGGTGACTGCAAACGTTCCCTCGATCCGGAGGGAGAACGTGCTGTTGTCGGAAAGTCCCGTGATTCCAATCGAGACCTGGTCTCCCTCCCCGATCTGGTCCGGGGTCACGGTGACTGCCACTGCACCAGCTCCGGGGACAAGAGAGAGGACAAGGACAAGGACCGATAAATAAAAAAACCTGCCTGAATTTTCTTTTCCGGTTCCCATGACTACCTATTGTCGGCTCCCTGTTATCAATCCGGTGCATGCCGGTTCACCCCGATCGTCACGCAGAGGATCGGTCGCAGAACCGCAACGGGGATCAGTCACCATGCACCGATCGCGATCAAAACGCAAAAGTTAAACCACGGTGATCACCTGCTCCCCGAACACACTTCCGACAGAAAATCGAGGGTCAGATCAGCCTTTTTTTCCCATAAGTTTAAATGCAACCTCGTACAAGCAACATATATATAAATGTGTGGAGCCCTCCCGGGAGGGCTCCACAGGGTATTGGTGAAGGCGGGTCATGGAGGTTATCAATAGGAGAACGATACACCCGTCGGGGAAGAGGGGAGCTTCCCCCCGGGTCTCTCTATCAGGAAAGAGTCCGATTATCATCTGGCTGGTGGCTGGAATGGTCCTTGCCATGGTTGCCGTTCCGGCATGCAGTGCGGCACCGCCCCCGTTTGCCCGCCTCGACCTGAACCAGACACAGACCTACAGGAACCTGACAATTTCATCGCTGGAGACCGTCGATCTCATGGACCTCTCCGTGTCACGGGTCACCCTCTATTCGACGGTGGGAGACGACTCTGATACAAAGACCATCCCGTTCCCCGGTATCCGGGATATCCGGCGGGTCTTCTCTTCCGATACGGCTTCCTGGCATGGAAATACGCTCACGATTCTTGGAGGGACCGATACCACCGTCCCGGGGGCGGGGTTCGAGGATTATACATTATTCAAGGCGATTAAGGTCCCTGTCGTTCAGGTTAATGTAGCAGATGATGTCCGGGGCGATGTTTTTCTTTCGAGGACAGTGACCTCTCATATCCCAATAAAATTAAATATCACTGAAATGTTCAAAAATACGGATCGGCTCTATATCCTTCACGAGGATGGTGTTTTAGGGCTTGAAATTCTGCCTAATGGTTCAATAGGCAAAAAAGCGATTATTAATGTAGACCCGGATGATTTCAAAGAATATGATTTGGGATATACTCTCATCCAAAATGAAAATGGTCTTGCAGACTTTTTCTTCGACAGGACAATTGCTCAATTGATATCAGCGAGTTCGACAGTCATTCCGAAAAGTGGCAATTTCATTCTCTCTGCATTCCAGTATTTACCCGGATCTCCGGGAAAGATAGTCACGTATGCGGCCTGGCCTGTGATCATCCTTGAAGATGACAACCCATTGGACATCAGTTCACACATATATGACAAGCGATCCGGATCTGATCTCACCCTCACCTTCCAGAACCCCGCTCCCGTGAAAAACATCACGTACCTGCTCGTCAAGGACGGTGAGACCTACGATGCCACGATCCGGGTGAACATGACGGCCCTCGGGGAGGTCGGGGGCTCCATCAGCCCGGAGCACATCCTCTCCGGCAACCCCTTCCTGACGATACTGCGGGAGACCGGCCTTGGTCCCGATGATTTCAAGAAAGTGGTCTCCTATTCCATATTTGCCGTCGGAAACAGCACTCCTCCCCACTCGACCCACTTCTCGAAGATCAACATCACACCGGGCTTTGGGACATCCGGGTATGCACTGCATGCAAGCCAGGTCACCATCCCTTCCAGCGACCTCCGGGAACTGCTCGACGGCACGTTCAGTCTCTATGCGCTCGGTGCAGACAGCAACAACACGGTGGTCGCCCTCGACCATGACACGATCAGGCTCGGGAGCTCCCCCCTTGCCAACTTTACTGCCAGCCCAACAGAGGGGCCGGCACCCCTCGACGTCCAGTTCACCGACTTATCCTCGGGCACGTCCCCGATGACATACCAGTGGAATTTCGGTGACGGGACACCCAACAGCACCGCGGTCAACCCTCTCCATACCTACAATTCTGCCGGTCTCTACAACGTCACCCTGACGGTGACCAACGATTTCGGCTCCGGTACGGAACAGAAGGTATACTACATTAATGTGACTGCACCGGGACCAACACCAACTCCGACACCCACCCCCACTCCCACTCCCCCGCCCCTCCAGGCAGACTTCACAGCCGACCCCACTGCCGGGTTTGTGCCCCTGATGGTCCAGTTCACCGACACTTCCACCGGACCGCATGATACGTGGTCCTGGACATTCGGCGACGGAGGGACCTCAACGGCACAGAATCCCTCGCATACCTACACGTCTGTGGGGACATACACCGTCTCGCTCACGGTCAGGCAGGGTACGGGGACTCCCTCGACGAAGACGCGGACGGATTACATCACGGTCGTGGCCGTCCCACCCCCGCCTGTGGCGCAGTTTGCGGCCAACGTGACATCCGGGCCCGTCCCACTCACGATCCGGTTCGATGATCTCTCCTCGGGGTCGATCTACGAATGGATCTGGACGTTCGGCGATGGAGGGACCTCAACCGAGAGGAAACCGGTCCACACGTATACCACTCCGGGCAACTACACCGTCTCCCTCCGCGTGAGAGGGCTTGGAGGAATCGATACCGAGACGAAGACCAACTACATCTCGGCGTTCGGAGTCCCTCCGGTTGCCAATTTCGTCGCGAATGTCACGTCCGGAGAGGCCCCGCTTTCCGTCCGGTTCAGCGACCTCTCGACCGGGGGACCGACGGCATGGTCATGGACGTTTGGTGACGGCGGTTTCTCGACCATGCAGAACCCGGTCCACGTCTACCACTACGCCGGGAACTACACCGTTACCCTGACGGTTGCAAACGACTACGGGACCAACACCATGGTCAGGACCCGCTACATCAACGTCACGGGTCTGACCCCGCCGCCGCCCGGCCTGCATGCAGACTTTGCCGGGGCACCCCGGTCAGGGTTCATCCCCCTCACCGTCCTCTTTGCAGATGCCTCGACAGGCGAGCCGACGTCATGGAACTGGTCGTTCGGTGACGGGACGTATTCCGACGAGCAGAACCCGGTTCACATATACAGCGATACCGGTGGTTTCACCGTGTCCCTCACCGTTTCGAACGGGACAGCATCTGACACGGTCACCAGGACCGACTACATCATCGCGTCCCGCAGGGGTGGCGGCGGCGGTGGCGGTGGTGGTGGTGGAGGCGGCGGTGCCTACATCATCACCGGCACCCCCACGCCCACGCCGACTGCAACACCCACACCGGCTGTGACCCCCGCAGGACCGCTCCCGCTCGGGCCGGACGGCAGGACGACGCAGCCGGTCACGATCGTATCGTCCGACGGGAGGGCTGCACTTTCCATCGGGACAGGCGTTGCGGTGACCTGCGAGGAGGGACTCCCGCCCACGACCATCGGGATCTCCCCGGTCTCCGGGCAGGACCTGCCAGCCCTGCCCGGTGATCCGGCGTTCATGGGATATGCATACGCGGTAACCCCCGATTGCACGCTCCTCGACCCGGGTGCCATCCTCTCACTCCAGTTTACCTCTGAAGAATGGACCGACCTCGCCAGCCGTGACCTCGTCCTGATGCGGTTCAACCCGGCGACCCGGACATGGATCCCTCTCCCGACGACAGTCGACCAGGGACGACACACGGTGAGTGCCCCCATCACCCATGGCGGCATCTATGACCTGTTCGCCTGGGCCCCGAAGGGGACCCCTGTCCCGGCAGAGACCACCGTTGTCCCCACGACACCGGCAGGCCCTGAAATCCCCGTGACACTGGTTGCCATCGTCATCATAGTCGTCGTGGTCGCGGCAGGAGCTGCAGTCTACCTGCTGAAGATCCGGCCGGGAAGCGGCGGCCCGCCGGAGTGAGGCAGGTCAAAGAAAACAACCATTACTCTTTTTTGCCTCCCGCTGAAATAACGGGGCACCGATTCACCTGAACGACGTGTATCTTTCCTTGTGGTTAATCCATGGCCGCGGGCTCTTCCCGATCCAAGAGAGCGCAGGAAGATTTCTTTCCACTCTCTCCGATCACCCTTTCCGGCAGCGTCCATTTACCGGATTCCCGCATGGAAAATTTTTCTTATGAAAAAAATTGAATTTTACTTTTATTTTTTCATTTAACGACAATATAATGATTTTTTGGAATACCCCGCACAATGCGATACCTGTTTGGAAGAGAGATAATTTTATATATGACATCCCCTCCCCGATCTCTCCGGACTCCCCCCGGAATTGGAGTCCCGGTGTGCACAGGAGGTCATTCACCGAAAGGAGCGATGGAAAAATATATAAATAAATCCACCTTAACCCTCACCATATAAAAGAGTGGATCATCCCCAAGGTGGACGTCCGGGATACCTCTCTTGTTATATGCAATCAAGGTGGTGCAAAATGAAGCTTCGACACAAAGTGCTCTTCTCGTTAGTGATAGGTATCGCCCTTCTCGCAGTGGCGATGCCGGTTTCGGCACAGCTGAACGTGGTTGAAAAAGGGGAATATATATTCATCGGGGAACAGGGTCTCGATGTATCAGCAGCAGTTGCTGGTTATACGGAAATAGCGTGGTGGGATCCGACATCGAACCCCTCTGTCAACCCGCCTGACCTCATGTTTGAAATTGGAAGTGCCACCAACTTTGACGTAGACAACCGGTTTTATTCAACCGTTCTGCATGAATGGGGCACGGGTGACTGGTATGGATGGAATGGTTCCTATACTAATGACGTTGTGTTCAAAGTTAAGGAACCGAATGCACAAGTCACCATCCAGGACCTGACCGCTACACCAACTCTGGATGTCACAAATGGTACTGCAAGGATGGGAGATCTCATCGATTTCAAAATTGCCACGGAGTTAAGGCATATCCTTGCACAAAGGGGCAACGGATCAGAGACTTTCCATTTCAATCTCATTGTCACCGATCCCAATAGTCTGGAACGCACGTACCTCTTTACCGTCACATCTTCCAAATCCCTTGAAAACCTGAATGTGGACACATATCCCTGGTATTGGTCGTCGGAATCGGATTCGGGATCTGATAGTAATAATCTCTGGCAGACAGACATCCTCGATGCATCTGGACATTACGTCTATCCTCCCGGGCAATATCGCGTGAGGATATATTGCAATGAGAATAATCTCGGTTATTCCAGTCCCACATACACGATCAATATCATCCCGGAAACGCTGGATCTGACCATCAGTCCCGCTACCATTATCAGGGGGAACACGACGTATGCAACGATTACCGGAATACCCAACCGCTGGTATTTCCTCTTCATCAAGGATTGTTCCGGAAAGATGACAGGATATCCGTGTGACCAGCCACCCCTGATTCCCTACATGAGCGATAGCTGGATAATTTTCGATCCTTACCACCCACTGGGTGAAAGCGAATATTACATTGGGGACCAATTCCTCGAGTGCAGTGGCTGCCTGAAGACAATTGCTGACATTACACCAGATTATCCTGATTCCGGGTACCGATATTATGCCCTTGTTCAAATGAATGAAACAGGAAATAGAACCATTCCCCTTCAGACGTCTGAAAATACAAAACCCGGAACGTACATTATCCGTGCCCAACCTTTTGTCGAAGAGACATTCCCTGCTCTTGATACGACCACTCGCTACGTGGAAAAGACCCTGACGGTCAACATGGGAACAATGACCTTCCAGACATTCGTGTATGGCGAACCAAATTCAAGTGCCTACCTTGGGGAGACCGTGAAAATCAGCGGTACAAACACGGACAGCAGGTATACGTACCTTTTCATGAAAGGTCCCTGCCAGAGCTGTGTTGGCTCTGATCTCATGGCACATGGTGCTGTTAATTGTTCAGATCCTGAATCCTATACAGTAGTACCTGTAAAACCTGATGGAACCTGGGAATACATTTGGGAGACAAAATACCTGCAAATAGACCTCGGTGAATATACCATCTATGCTTCGAGTCAACCGGCCACTGCTCCATCTCTTGATGGTACGGAATGTAACCCATGCACCGGAAATGAGTGCACGACATGTCCTGCATGGACAAAAAATACGTTTACGTTTAAAAAGCCGAAAATTGATTTCGATATTTACCCCAAAAAAGTCTTTAAAATAGTCTGTTGTGACCCGGTCGACATTGAAATACGTGGATCAGCAACAGGAATCATGGGTGATACCCTTGAAAATTATTATGATCCTGTCCCTATTGCAATCTGGGTATTTGGTGAAGACAAAGTTGCAGGAAAGAAATACGTTTACGATTGGACATATGTAAACTGCCCGAATGGAACATTCGAAGTCAATCTCCAGAATGACCTCCGGATCAATACTCTTGATCTGCAACCCGGTGTATACACTGTAATTGTCCAGCACCCGATGTATAATCACCAGCTGGATGTCATACCGGATGATATCCTCTTATACTGGTGTGAGTACTACAGGGACCGTTGGGAACTGCCTTGCTACATTTGCAATCTATTTGGACTGTGGGATTGCTGTGGAACATACACCAATGAAACAAATAGGAAGTTTGTCATTGGATCGAGTCCCGTCCGATGGAGCAAGCTCTTTGTCATCGACGGTCCTGACAGGCTGAAAGGAACTGAAGCCTCTCAGGCCCTCATCAACAGCTTCAACGACCCCAATATTGATGATATCATTCAGGTCAAGACCTTCACTATCGAGAGCAACACTGCCCTTCTGGCGGACTTCTCGGCCACTCCGAGAACGGGACCTGCCCCGCTCTCCGTCCAGTTTACCGACATCTCGGTTGGATCTCCAACTACCAGGTCATGGGACTTCGGTGACGGATACACCTCCAACGAAGAGAACCCGCTCCACGTGTACGAGAGCCCGGGAACCTATGCGGTGACCCTCACCATCACGGGCATCTCGGGAACCTCATCCACGACCAAGAACGGGTATATTACTGTTTCGGCCGGACCGACCTACACGGGAACTCCCACCCCGACCCCGACGACACCTCCGGCAAGCACGATGAGGCTCTACCCCGGCTGGAACTTCGTCTCGACACCCAAGGCACTTGCTGACGGGCACAACACGGTCGGGACCGTGTTCATCGGCGTTGTCGATACAGGCGGCCGCTCCATCTTCCTGTACGATGCAGGGAGCATGTCGTGGCAGCAGATGACGGCAGAATCCATGATCAGGCCGCTCGACGGGATCTGGATCTACTCGACGGGCACCGTGGACGTGCCCCTGACGTACAAGAACGACCCGCTGGCGACACCGCCGACAAAGGACCTTGCCACCGGCTGGAACGCGATCGGGTTCTCTGACGTGAGCCCTGCGAGTGCGAAGGATACCCTGACCTCGGTCAGGAACCAGTGGACCCAGGTCATCGGGTTCAACGCGGCAGCGCAGGCGTACGATGCGTCCCTGATCAACGGCGGCTCGGGCAGCCACAGCGACACGAACCCGATGTACCCGTTCAAGGGTTACTGGCTGTTCATGAACTCACCCGGGACCCTTGCTGCGATCAGTGCCTGATCGCGGCACGTCCCGGCATCCACGAGGAGAGCAATGTCAACCAAAATACTCATTTTTTTCCTGGTAATCGGGCTGATAACCGGAATCGTGGCAGCCGATTCTCCACCACCGATCCCCTGTACCTATTACGGGACGGTCACGATCAACGGTGCCCCTGCTCCCGTAGGGACAATCATAGAAACGAAGGTCTACGGGACGGTCCGGGGTGACATAACTGTCACAACTGCAGGGTCCTATGAGCAGCTCATGGCCTGGGTCTCGTCATCGGAATACGAGTGCGGATGTACAATTCCAGTTGAATTTTACGTCAACGGATACAGAGCGCCGCAGACCTCCACGTTCTCGGCCGCTGGCTACAAGAACGTGAACCTTGTCCTGACCGGGATTCCGACTCCCACAATTACGCCGACCCCCACGGTGACCCCGACACCCACTGTAACACCAACTCCGACAGCATCACCGACACCGACTGCTACCGCGACGCCGACTGGAACACCCACACCGACGGCATCACCAACACCGACGGCATCACCGACCCCGACGGCATCACCAACACCGACGGCATCACCGACACCGACCGTTTCACCGACCCCGACATCCACCATCATACCCGTCATGCCCCACGAGTTCTACGGCACGGTCACCATCCGTGACGGGGAACCGGCGCCTGCCGGTGCTCTCGTCGAGGCAAGGGTTGCGGGTGTGTACAAGGGGGCCGGAAACCCCTTCACGGTCGTGACACCCGGGCAGTACGGCGGACCGGGGACGACTGACCCGAGATTGCTGGTCTTCGGCGTCATCGAGAATGCTGCGCCGATCGAGTTCTACGTCGACGGGATAAGGGCGGAATGCCAGGACGCCGATACTTCGGGTGCCTGGATGGCCACATACCCCTTCCGTGCAGGGCAGCTGACGCACCTCAACCTCCGGACGAACAGCACCGTTCCTGTCGTTGACTTCACCGCGGAACCGACCTACGGGATGGAGATGCTCGAAGTCCACTTCTACGATACCTCGATCGGGTACCCGACAGGGTGGCTGTGGGACTTTGGCGACGGGAAGTCCTCGTCCGAGCAGAACCCTGTCCACACGTACCGGTACGGGAAGTATACTGTCACCCTCACCGCATGGAACAGCAAGGGCAGCGGGAACATGACAAAGGCCAACTACATCGACGTCCGCAGCGCCGCGGGCGGCGGCGGTGGTGGCGGTGGTGGCGGTGGTATCGGCGGTGGCGCCTACCTGTCCGTCGGTACATCGACCGCAACCGCGACGCCGACCCCGACGCCGACGCCGACGACCCCGTCGTGGACAACCCTCGGGACCGGATCCACGCTCCCGCTCAACTCGGCCCTCACCCTCTCCCAGTCGGTGACCATCGTTTCGCAGGACGGGGCTGGATCGCTCTTCCTGCCAAACGGCATGAAGCCGGAGGACGCATCCGGAGCACCGCTGCGGAACCTGACGATCAGGAGGATTGCAGGCTCTGAAGTGCCCGGAGTCCCAGCCCCGGGCTTTGCCTTTGCAGGATATGCATACGAGATAGAGCCCTCGGGGGCGACCTTTGACCCGTACATCACGTTCTCCATCACCCTTCCGGAGAGTGACTGGAACGCACTCCAGGGCGCCGACCTCTCGATCAAGTGGTTCAACCCGGCCACGTCTGCATGGGAGAACCTCCCCACGACGGTGGACAGCACCTCGAGGACGGTGAGCACGAAACTGACGCACACGAGTGTCTATGCCCTGTTCCGCGCAGGGACGCAGGCCACGCCCGTCGTAACGGAACCAGTGACGACTGTCACCACCGCGGCAGGGTCGTCCGCTCCGGGACTGCCCCTCGACCTGATCGTCAAGATCGTCATCGTTGCGATCATCGTGATCGCTGCAGTCTCGGTTGCCTTCTACTTCATCCGCAGGAAGAAGGAGCCTGCCGCTCCTGCCGAAAAAGAAACACCTGAAGAAGACTGGGAGATCAAGGGCCTAAAGTAAAGGCCCCGGACTCTCCCCTCTCATTTTTTATAAAAACCGCGTCCCCGGAATGGGACGCTCTCTGCCTTCCGGGGGAAATCCCATCCGGGAGGTTTCTCTGCCATCCCAAAGGAAAATCGCGCTACTGGATCCTGAACCGCAACAGGGCCGCGACACCGCCCAGTGCAGCGAGCTGCTTTCCCGGATCGAACCGCTCCGACAGGATCGTGACACGTGCCCTCTGCTGTTCTGCCTTCTCGAGGAGCCGGACGATACCCCCGTCATGGAGCAGCGAGTCGCAGACCATCACTTCCTCGGCAGCACCGAAATCGACTGCCGTTTCGACATCCCGCTTCCCGTAGGCCACCGGCAGGTCCTTCGCGATCCGCATGAGCAGCTCCTCGACGGCCCGGACCTCCCGCCCGAGCTGCACGTCCTCGGTGATCTTATCAAGGACACCCTGGCCGAGCACCTCTCCGACCGCTCCCTGTCCCGGGCGGCGTGTCTCGACGAGAATGACCCGTTCTGCAAGCCCGGGATTACGGGTCGCAAGGAACCGGAAGAAGTCCTCCTTGATGAACCCCGGTCCCGCGATGACAAGCGGGCCCCTGACCGGGGAGACCTCTTCTGCAACCCTTGCAAAGAATGCAGGACGGGAATCCGTGTCGCTCCCCTTGCCGCTCCCCATGGTAACAGTCGTCACCTCCTCCGGCCCCGACTGGCGCATGCGGAAGAGGACCGCCTCGCCCTCCTCGATGGCGAGCACGTGCACGGGCTCGTGGACCGATGCCTTCACAGCCCTTTCGATCCGCTCGAGATCGTGCGGCTTCCAGTGCCTGATGACCGAGATCTCGTACCCGGGTTCCACGTTGATGGTGTGGTGTGCGCCGACATCCATGCCGTGCTCGATTATTCCCGATATCCTCAGCCGGTTGGAGTAGTCATGGAGTTCCACCCTCTCCACGCGGATTCCGAGCCTCACGGGCTTTTTTTCCAGTTTTTCAGGCCGTATTTTGTCTGATGGGGCATCGACGGTGCGAAACGTGGTCGCGAACACGAGGTCCCCGGGAGAGACAAGGTGCGAGAGGTGCCAGAGGTCGTCCGCGTTCTCCGGGAAAAGGCGGATCTCACCGTACTCCTGTTTCTGGTCCGATACCTCGGCCTTCATCGGGCCTCCACGATATCCGATCCCCCGGCAGGGACGAATGCCGCTACTGCCTCCGTGGTGAGGATCTTTTTGTATTCCCTCTGCTCATCGGGAGAGAGTTTCTCCCTGAGAGCCCGCAATGCCTTCTTGGCAGCATCGTTGGGCTCGAACCTGCCGGGCACGAGCATGACGGAAAGAGGCGCGTATGCCTGCACGGCTGCAGGCGGACCTCCGATCACCTCCGGCTCGGGCTCTTTCCGGAGCCCGATGGCTATGCCGAGCGGCACGTTCCGGAAGTACCGGCGCTCCCCCCGCACGATGAACGACCCGCGGCTCACGTACTCGCCCGATTCCGGTGTCTTGCTCACCTGAGGGGGTGTTACACAGTACACGTCGGCTGCGAGGTGCCCGCTCTTCCACGCCCCCGAGTAGGATGCGGCGAATACCGCGACCTCGTCCATCTTTTCGGTCTTTCCCTTGACGATCACGAGGGATGCCCCGTGCACGTCCGCGTGGACGAAAAGGTCACTGCCCTCCATGTACTTCCTGACGAGCTCCTCGTTCTGGGACGCATCCCTCCCGCCCACGACGAGGACGCCGTCCGACGTGAAGAACCAGCGGAACCTGTGGTACCACCTCTTCTTCCCGGCAACGACGCGGGCCGTGCGGCGTTCCTTCTTTTGAACCGCTTTTTCCATGGCTGCCTGTGCACCCGCGATCTTCCGCCTGTACTTCTTTATCTCCTCGTAATACGCGGCAGCGTTCGCCTCGATGCTCTCCCCGACGGTCAGGGTGACACGTTCGCCAAGGTCGATGTCGACTGCCCCGCGCCCGGGATACACTGCGACGATGCGGGTGGCAGGCCCGCTCTTTGCTCCCCGCACGAGTGCCTCTATCTCCTGCCAGGACCGGGTCTCCCGTGCCTTCCTGAGGGCTTCGAGGATCTCGCTGACGAGGGTATAGTGTGAGAAGAGTGCCTCGACGGCCCGCTCGCATCCCGCAATCTTTTCCTCGAATTTCCTCACCGCCTCCTGCTGCCGGGACCTGATATGGTCATCCCGGCGGACCTTCTCCTCCTTCCGGGTGACCTCCTCCCCGCCCGGTGGTACCGGTGGGGGGAAGAAGGCATCGAGTGCCTGGTTGAAGAGAGCGGCCGTTGCCGCGGCGGGGACTCCGTCTTCGAGCGGGAACGGGAGGCAGGATTCCGGTGTGATGACCGGTGCAATTCCCTCTGACGCACGTTTCAGGAGGTTTTCCACCTCGGGATAGAGGAGACCTGCCGGCACTTTTCCGGCCTCTGTCTTCTTGTCGATACCTGCTTTGCGGCAGAGGTACTCGGCATAGGCCCCGCCGAGCATCGCTCCGACGGCAAGGGCCCGGACGATGTCCCTTGACTCTCCGGCCAGGAAACGCGCGAATTCTTCGGGACCACCCGTTGCAGGTCCCTCGGGAGGGAGCGAGTACGCTGCCCCGGCAACGATCTCCCTCTCCCTGAAATGCAACCGCCTGAGCGGCTGGATGATCGTCCAGTCACTGGTGCACAGGATGATATTCCCGCGGTCGAAGAGCTCGATGACGAGGTGGTAGAGACGATCGCTCTTCCCTATATCGAAAATGACGATGCGCTGGATCCCGTGCTGCCGGACGGAAAGGACTCTTCCCCCCGAGAGGTACTTGCGCAGGAGCATGGCAAACGAGGACGGCGTTTGGGGGACCTTCACCTCTTGCCGGGTGAGGTGGGCCCTGACCGGGGGCTCGATGACAAGGGCATGCCTGCCGTGTTCCCTGCCCTTGAAACGCAGGAGGATTGTCCCGGGTGCAACCTCGTAGGCCTTGTCGAGCCACAGGGGCAGGAGGCGTTCCCACTCCGTCACGAGGGCCCGCACATCGATCCCGCTCAGTCCCTGGGCTGTTGCCATCGGTATACCAAATTAGATATGGCTCAAGCACCTAAAAATAGGACTACTGGTGTTCCCAATGAGTGCAAAACTCCCCGGCAAAAAAGGCAAGGACCCGGCAAAGAAATCATTCATGGAGAGGTACAGGGAGACCCTTGAGAGAGAGAAGGCCGCGAGGGAGAGGGAGAAGCAGAAAAAGTTAAAAGCCCTCGGGCCAGCGGAAGAGGATGCCGGGGCCGGGGACGAGCCTGACGAGACGCCGGTTGCCATCGAAACACCACGGAAGAAGACACGCGAGGAGAAACAGGCAGAACACCTTGCCCGGATTTACAAGACCCTGATTGCATCGGTCATCGGGATCGTGACCGGGGTCATATCGTATATCCTTGTCGAACCCCGGCTTGTTGCCGGTATCCAGGCCTATACAGTCCTTGCATTTCTCATCATGCTCGCCGGAATCGTCGTCCAGAGGCACATCTTCATCCTCCTGAAACTCGGTGCACACCCCATGGGAGCAAAGGACTGGCTCTACCAGGGATTCATGACTTTTGCATTCTGGTTCATTGCCTGGACCGTCCTCCTCACGCAGGGAACCTGAACGGAGGGTTTTTTTTAGGGGTTTTTCCATGCGGATCGCAGTCGTCCACAGGGATCGGTGTCACCCACGGAAATGCGGGACCGAGTGCATCATCTACTGTCCCAGGGTCCGAACCGGTGACGAGACCGTCATCATCGGGGAAGACGGAAAGGCCCACATCTCCGAGGAACTCTGCGTCGGTTGCGGGATATGCGTGAAGAAATGCCCGTTCGAGGCCATCGATATCGTGAGCCTGCCCGAGGAACTCGAACACCCCACGCACCGGTACGGGGAGAACGGTTTTGCACTGTACGGCCTGCCCATCCCTGCCGAGGGGAGGGTGACCGGCATACTCGGCCCAAACGGCATCGGTAAGACAACCGCGATCAAGATCCTCTCGGGGCAGCTCCGGCCGAACCTCGGGATCCTCCACGGCGAAGCCTCATGGCAGGATGTGCTGAAGCTGTACGCCGGGACGGAGCTCTTCGATTATCTCCAGGTCATCTCCCAGAAAAAGATGAGGGTTGCCATCAAGCCCCAGTACATCGACTATATCCCCCGGGTATTCTCCGGCACGCCGCGGGAGCTCCTGAAGAACACCGATGAGGGGGGCAGACTTGAATCCCTCATCGGAGCAATGGGCCTTTCCTCCATCCTCGACAGCGACATTGCGACGCTTTCCGGGGGCGAACTCCAGCGGGTGGCAATCGTTGCATGTCTTGCCCGGGACGCGGACTTCTACTTCCTCGACGAGATAACGCCTTTCCTCGACATTTACCAGAGGGTCGCGGCAGCAAACCTCATCCGGGAGACCGCCACAAAAAGACCCATCGTCATCGTGGAACACGACCTTGCCGTCCTCGACATGCTTGCCGACGTCGTGCACGTCGCCTACGGGAAACCTGCTGTCTTTGGCGTCATCACGCAGCCGAAGGGCGTCCGGGTGGGAATCAACGAGTACCTCGGCGGGTACCTCCCGGAAGAAAACGTCCGATTCAGGGAATACCCCGTCATCTTCGAGAAGAGGGCGCATACAAAGGGGGCTGAGAGGGCGACTCTGCTCGAGTTCCCGCGCATGGAAAAGACCTTCCCCCACTTCCACCTGGAAGTCTCCGGCGGCGATATCCGGGCCGGGGAAGTCCTCGGCGTACTCGGTCCGAATGGTATCGGAAAGAGCACGTTTGCCCGGCTCCTCGCCGGTGTGGAGACCCCGGACGGCGGTGCCGTCCCAATCTCCGCGAAAGTCTCGTACAAGCCCCAGTACATCAAGGCGGAAAGCTCGGACACTGTCGAGTTCTACCTGCGGTCGTGCACGAAGCAGTTCGATACCTCGCTCTACCAGCACGACATCATCGAACCCCTCTCCCTCGGGCCGCTGCTGCAGTCCTCCCTTGACACGCTCTCCGGCGGGGAACTGCAGCGTGTCGCCATCGCGGCATGCCTTTCGCGGCCCGCCGACCTCTATGTCCTCGACGAGCCCAGTGCGCACCTTGACGTCGAGCAGCGGGTCAGGATAACGCGGATGTTCCGCCATTACGTGGACGGGCGGGATGCGGCCATCCTTGTTATCGACCACGACATCTACCTCATCGACATGATCAGCGAGCGGATACTGGTCTTTGACGGCGCTCCGGGTGTCCACGGCGAGGCGACCGGTCCCTTCGGGATGCGCGAGGGGATGAACAGGTTCCTCTCGCGACTGGACGTCACCTTCCGCCGCGACAAGTCCGGGAGACCGCGGATCAACAAGCCCGGGTCGTACCTCGACCGGGAACAGAAGGCGACGGGGGAGTTTTATTACTACACGGAGAAGGAAGAGGCTGCGTGATATCCACCCGCAACCTTTCGTTCCCTCTTTTCCGTCACTTCCGGTGAAATTGATCCAGATCCGGGTTGCCGCCTCCCGCTGTCCCGGAACTGGCCGATCGGGAGAAGAGTTGCCACTTGAGACCAGTTCAATGACCGGAAACCGGCAGGGTCAGAACCTTTTTCATCCCCCCTCTGCCATATCCTCCTCATGGTCCGGCACGAGTGCGGGTACGAACAGGAGATCCTCTGCCGCAGGTGCGGATCCCTGGT
>JARYMB010000007.1 GCA_029907345.1 Methanolinea sp. | reverse complement strand
CGTACAAGCCGCCCGCCGAGGTCCCGGACGCCGAGTACCCGTTCGTGCTCACGACCGGCCGGTGCATCTGGCAGTGGCACACAGGAACCATGACACGCCGGTCCGAGTCGCTTGAGGCCGAGGAACCGACCGGCTGGATCGAGATCAACCCCGAGGACGCCAAGGCACTCGGTATCAGGAACGGCGAGATGGTCAGGGCGACAACGCGCCGCGGGTCCGTCAACGTCCCCGCGCGGGTCACCCCCGATATCATGAAGGGCGTCACCTTCATGCCGTTCCACTACAGGGAGTGCGCCGCAAACGTCCTGACCAACAACGCACTCGACCCCATCGCCAAGATCCCGGAGTTCAAGGCATGTGCTGTGAAGATCGAGAAGATTGAGGGGGGGAACTAGATGTCAAAGAAAGGTGACATGTTCTACGCGTGGACTGCGGATGCAAACCTTGCCAAGAAGGCAGAGTGCGGCGGTGCCGTCTCGGGCCTCCTGAAGTTCATGCTCGAGAAAAAGATCGTGGACGCTGTCCTCGCGGTCAGCAGGGGCCAGGATATCTATGATGCCGTCCCCACCCTTGTCACGGACCCGGCCGGGATCGACGAGACTGCGGGTTCGCTCCACTGCGGGACGCTCCTGCTCTCCAAGATCGTCAAGAAATACCTCGACGGTGCGGGTAACAAGAAAATCGCGATGACGGTCAAGGGCTGCGATGCGATGGGACTATACGAGCTTGCCAAGCGCCAGCAGGTCAACCTCGACAACATCGTGATGATCGGGGTCAACTGCGGGGGTACCGTCAGCCCCGTCATGGCCCGGAAGATGATCAGGGAGAAGTTCGGCGTCGACCCGGACACGGTTCACAAGGAAGAGATCGACAAGGGCCAGTTCATCATCGAGTACGAGGGCGGCCACAAGGGCATCAAGATCGATGACCTGGAAGACGAGGGGTACGGCCGCAGGTCCAACTGCCGCCGCTGCAAGATGAAGGTCCCCCGCCAGGCAGACCTTGCCTGCGGGAACTGGGGAGTCATCGGCGACAAGGCCGGCAAGGCCACGTTCGTCGAGGTCTGCAGCGAGAAGGGTGCCAACATCCTCGACCAGGCCGTCAAGGCAGGTGCGATCAAGACCGAACCCGCCGACCCGAAGGGCATCGAGATGCGCAAGAAGGTCGAGGGCGCCATGCTGAAGCTCGGCGACAAGTGGCGCGAGAAGGACTTTGCATCGCTTGGAACCGGCAGGGAACGGCTCCAGAAGATCGTCAGGGAAACATCCCGGTGCATCAAGTGCTACCAGTGCATCGAGAACTGCCCGATCTGCTACTGCGTCGAGTGCAGCACGAAGAAGCCGTACCTCGTAAACCCCGGGCAGGTTCCCCCGAGCTTCATGTTCCACCTGATCCGGTTCGCCCACATCGCCGACTCCTGCGTCAACTGCGGACAGTGCCAGGAGCTCTGCGCCATGGACATCCCGAACGCGCTCTTCATGCACGCCCAGCAGGTGGAGCTCGAAAAGATGTTCGGGCATGTCCCGGGCGTCGACATGAAGCTCCCGCTGCTCGCCCTCGTCGAGGAACGCGAGGAGCGCGCCAGGCTTGCCGCGACGGGAAGCGACCAGATCTTTGATATCTTCAAGTAAAACCTTTTTTTTCGCCAAGAATCCGCGCCTGGGAGAAGGTGCACCTCTTTATCCTTTCCCCATCCCGATCACAACGAGGAGCCCGTTGCCGGGGATCCCCGGATACCGGCATGGGTTGGAAGGGGTATTATCCTCCTTTTTCCCCATCGGGTGGTCCATGGCATTGCAGGACAACGGACTCCTGTCCTTCCACGAAGGGTCTATGCCACCACCAGTTCCTTCTCTTCCGACAGCGTGCAGTTGAGTGCCATGTCCCACGCGGCAATCCGGTACCGGACAACCTGGTTTTGGAACTCTTTGAGGTCAACCGGGATACTTCCACCGGTCAGGTTTTCATAGAAGCGCTGGACGACAGCCCCGTTCACGAGGAGATCGATCCTCGCGAGCGCGTGGATGCAGGGAGCAGGCTCCGATACCGTGTAATCGAACATGAAAACGTTGCCATCCTTCCTGCAGGAGACAGTGACATTTTCCGGCGCATTGAAATCATCGTGGGTCTTCGCATTCCCCACCCCGGCCTGCAGCGGATAGCTTTCGGGCCCGCAACCGGGATACGTCTCCCGCAACCACCTCTTGTGGCGGGCAAAAGCATCGAATCACTTCAGGTCGATGTATGCCGGCCTGTTGATGCCGATCCCGTCGCGGAATGCCGCTTCGAGGAGGGGGACAGAGTCAAGCCGGAAACCGCCGAGCAGTGTCTCGACGGTGTCGATGGCAACCGAATCCCGGGAACAGAGGATCGCGTTGGCAAGGATGAAATCGGTCCGGGTATCGGGGTTATCCGAGTTGTTCGTCGGGCCGGACCTGTTCCCGGTGAGGGCGTCCATGATCACGAGATCGAAACCGCGGGCACGGTTCATCGCACACAGGTAGTCGAGAAACAGGCGTATATCGCCCGTGCCAAACCCGTACCCCGCATGCTCCTGTTTCTCGAGTACCCCAAGCATCGTTCCCCAGTGGAGCTTGAGCGCCCCGGTCATGCCGCAGAACCCATGGCTCTTGAAGACCGGGATCCCGATGTATACATCGCAGTAGTCAGGGTCCCCCTGTGCCTGCTCCCTCGTCCTGAGGAATTTCGGGAGCCACACTTCGCACCTTCCCCGGATCGGCTCATCGACAACGGTCAGGAACCGCTCCGACAGGGGGACCGAGTCGAGGTTGACGAGGGTCGTCTCTGACCCTCCGTCGAGCACGCCGTCGGCATCGCGATCGTAACAGATATCGTTCCCGTCTCCCGGTTTGCCCCCGCTCCGCTGCAGGCGTGCGTAGTAGAAGCTCTGGGGGTTGTTTGTATCCGAGGGGTTCTTCTCCGGCGAAAACGTGGCATCCACCACCTTCAGGTCCGCCGTCCCCCCAAACCCGATGATCTCCCGCACCCTGCCCGCAACGTACCTCACGATCCGCGGGTCCGATATGATCCCCCTGCCCTTCTCCCCGGGCAGCCCCTGGCTGGGTCCGACGATATTGACCTTGATCACGACCCGGTCTCCCGGTTTGATGAGTGCAGACAGGCCGCGGGGCCCGAGCACCTGCCTGATCGCCTCATCAACGAGCCCGGGTATCTCGTCGTCGGCGGGCTCCCGGGTCATGCAGGAAAAACCAACGACAGGCAGAATATGATCGGGGGATATCCCGCGGCGTTCGCTGGTATTTTCGTACAAGGCTTCGACCGTTGTCCCCCGGGCACCCTCGACCGCGATCTGTTTTATGTCATTGTATATCTTTTCCCAGCGGCGATAGATGTCGCTGGAATAGGGGATGCCACGCACAAGGGGTTTTTCGTCCCGGGAGCATGCATCCGGTGCATTTCCATCCGACGTGCTCATGCAGGAAGTTCTCCCCCGGCATTGATAAAATCACCATCCCTGATCGGAAAAACGGGCGGGGGTGGGGGGAGTCCAACCCCTTTCAGATGACCGAAAAACCAGAGGAGAGTGTCCCTGACCTGCCTTCGCTGTCAGTGATCACGAGGTCATAGGCACCGGGTGTTGCATTGGCGGGGATCTTCAGGATGGCAAACATCTTGGTTGTATCCATTGTCAGTACCCTGGACGCCATAATCTCCGATACACCGTCGCGGATGCTGACCGAAGAACCCTTCGAAAAATTGCTGCCCGTGATGATCAAGCCGACGGTCTTTCCTGCCGAACCGCTCTCAGGTTTCACGGAGATGACAGCAGGCCCGGTCCCGCCATCGCCCGACGGGGTTTTAATTGTCACGGCATCGGAAATCCGGGCGGTGCCACCGTCGGGATTCGTGACCGAAACACTCCATGGTCCCGTTTCCGCTCCCTCCGGAATGCTGAGCGTTCCTGTGATCTTTCTGTCCGTGACGCTGGTAATATCAGCCATCATGACCGCGCCCATGGCATTGGAAAAGACCACCACGGCACCCTCACGGAAGCGGTCCCCGGTGAGCGAAAAAGCCGTGGTGGTTCCGGCAGTCATGGTCCCTGGCGTTATCCCGGAGAGCAGGGGGGAATTCCTGTTCACGATTGTGACCGCGCCCGAAAGCATCCCTGCCTGTCCCTCCGGGCTGGTGACCACGACGTCGTACAGCCCGGGGACTGCGTTGCCAGGGATCCTGACCGTGGTACGCATCGCCGTTGGCTTCATGACAACGACCTGGCTGCCTGGCAGTTCAACCGCTCCCCTGCACAGTTTCACCGACGACCCGCGGGTAAAGCCTGACCCCACGATCGATAGCGCAACCGACGTCCCGGCTGTCCCCTTTGCAGGGCTGACAGAACTGATAGCGGGTGGCGGGACGTCTGCGTTGGACGGCGTCACTTCGAGTGCATGGGAGAGCGTTGCCGTCCCGCCATCGGGATTGGTAACCGTGACATTCCACCAGCCGGTCCCGTTTTCCGGGAACGTGGTGGTCAGGATGATCTCGGACGAGCTG
Organism: Methanolinea sp.; assembly: GCA_029907345.1. Lineage (GTDB taxonomy): Archaea > Halobacteriota > Methanomicrobia > Methanomicrobiales > Methanospirillaceae > Methanolinea_A. The sequence continues at coordinate 94,536 of JARYMB010000007.1, read as the reverse complement.
TTCGTAACCGCGGTGGTCGTCAGTCTGCTCCCTGCCGGATTCGTAAAGACGACCGTCGCGCCGATCTGGAAATTGCTGCCGGCAAGGGTGAACTTCTGCAGGGAACCGGTTTTCGTGGAGGCCGGATCAATCGAGGTGAGGGTGGGAGCAGGGTACTGGAGGACTATGAACGCCTCCGGGACTTTGACACTATTTCCATCGGATGCTCTGGTGATGCAGAGATCGTAGAGGCCGTTTGGTGCACCGCCAGGAATCGCAAGCGTGCCCGAGATGGTTGTGCTGTCCACCACGGTGACATCAGCGATCGGGATAACGGTTGCCCCCCTGGTGAGATTTGCCGTCATCGCTCCCGTGAAGTTACTGCCCGTGATGGTGATCGGGATGGTTGAGTTTTTGATTCCGTTGACAGGATCAATGCGTGTCACCGAGAGGTTTGTCATCACCCTGATGTCTGTCTGGTGGCTGACGATCCCTGATGCATCCGATGCCGTGAACGTGACGGTATAGGTGCCGGGCAGGGTATAGGTATGCACCGGGTTTTGCCCGGAACTTGTGGTCCCGTCACCGAAATCCCATAACCACGCAGATGTCTTTTGGGGCGTCGTATCCCGGAATGACACGGTCAGGGGTGACATGCCGGTAGTTGGTGTCGCGGAGATGGAAAGCGGGTTTCCGACCGCGTAGAAGTATCCGTCTGACCCTTTTGCATAGACCACACCGTTGGAGAACACCGGCCATCCAAGATCGCCCTCTCCCACCTGTGAATCCCACAGGGTGGTGCCATTATTCATGCTCACCACCATGAGATTGCCCTTGGAAGTCTTTGTATGACCAATATAGGCATTACCATGGGCTATAACAGGGAGACCTAATACCACTGTATCATCGAGATCCTTTTCCCAGGTCTTCTTTCCTGTCTTTGTATCCAGCGACACGAGTGTCCAGGAATCCCGACTTTTACAGTAGAAAGCACTGCATATTTCTTCGTGTACCCCAAAACAGGAGAGCACCGTATCTCCTGACACGATGTATTTCGCAGCATCATATCTGTCATTAGCGGAATAGGACCAGAGTTCCTTGCCGGTCGTAAGGTCTACGGCATGAATCCTTGGATGATATCTAAAATTGTTTATAAACAGGAAAGTTCCGTCAGTGATTTGGAGAGATCCGACGGGATAACTATAGGGTCCGACGGCCCAGAGTTCTTTGCCATCCATCATCCCCACTGCATGGAACGTCCAGAAGTCATCCCACGCATACTGAGATGTTTTGGCGTTCGTGCAAAAAATAACCAGGTTGGCTGACACCACCGGCTTTAACCGGACCTCATCCTTATACTCCTTGTGCCACCGCTCCTTACCGGTATGCGTCTGGATTGCATAGAGTGTCTTTCCGCTCCCTGCGTAAAGATCGCCTGATACAATGCCTTCCCCGATGGTCACCTCGGTAAAGGGATCGTCCTTTGTGACCCGCCATTTCTCGGATCCTGTGTTTATGTCAATACCATAGACCGAATTCCCCGAGTTGAAGCAGATAACCCCCATGTACCGGGACGGCTGGCCGATCTTTTCAGGGGCATCAAACCTCCATTTTTCCGAACCGCTTTGTGCATCGAGAGCATACAGGGTTGTCCCGGCCCTTACATAGACCACTCCTCCGTAGACTTCTGAAATGGAACATTCCGCACCGGTCGCAAAACGCCAGCGTTCCCTCCCTGTCCGCGTATCAACCGCAAAGAGAGTCGTTCCCCCGTCAACATAGGCAACACCGTTGTACAGAACAGGGGGCGAACCAATCGACGTGGTTCCGGTCCGGACTTTCCAGCGAACCGTGGGATCGGGGATGATGCTCACTCCGATGTAATCCTTCTTGACAAGCGTTGCTGTCCACCCGGGACCGGTCGCATTCAGCGTGACGGTGAAGGATCCAGGTGTGGTATAGGTGTGGACGGGGTTCTTCCCGGTGCCCGTCTGTCCGTCCCCGAAATCCCAGTTCCTGCCCGTGGTGTCTGCCGGGAGAGTGTCGGAGAATGTGACAGTCAGGGGAGATTGTCCGTTCCGGGGGGTCCCGGTAAAGTCAAAGGTGACCTGGATTGCGGCCGGCACAACGAGGCTTCGCGTCCCTCTCGGTCCTGTAACCGTCAGGTTGACCGCATACGTCCCGGGACCGGGATAGGTATGCACCGGGTTCTGGAGGGTGCTCGAACTCCCGTCCCCGAAGTCCCAGTGCCAGCCTGTAATGTTCCCCTGGGAGGTGTCGGTAAAGGTTACGGTCAGGGGGTACGGCCCGCTTGCCGGGGATGCGGTAAACGAGGGGACGGGTACGCTGGAGCCAAGGGAATAGACCCTGTTGTCGTTACTCCCCACGTAGAGAGCACCATCCACGACCGCGGGACTCGACGTGACGCCGCCGTTCGTGTACGTGCTCCATAACTTCGTTCCCGTCGTGGCGTCAAACGCATAGACCTGCCGATCTTTGCTCCCGACATACACAACGCCACCCACCACCGCCGGACTCGACGTGACCTCGCCGTTCGTGTACGAGCTCCATAACTTCGTTCCCGTCGTGGCGTTGAGCGCGTACACCTGCCAGTCGTTGCTCCCCACGTAAACAACGCCGTTCACCACTGCAGGGCTCGACGTGACCGCACCGCCTGTGTACGTGCTCCACACCTTTTCTCCCGTCGCTGCGTTGAGCGCGTATACCTGCCAGTCGTTGCTCCCCACAAAGACAGCCCCATCCACGACTGCGGGACTCGACGTGACTTCGCCGCCCGTGTACGTGCTCCACACCTTTTCTCCCGTCGTGGCGTTGAGCGCGTACACCTGCCAGTCGTTGCTCCCCACGTAAACAACGCCGTTCACCACTGCAGGGCTCGACGTGACCGCACCGCCTGTGTACGTGCTCCACACCTTTTCTCCCGTCGCTGCGTTGAACGCGTATACCTGCCAGTCGCTGCTCCCCACAAAGACAACGCCGTTCAACACCGCGGGGCTCGACGTGACCGTACCGCCTGTGTACGTGCTCCACACCTTTTCTCCCGTCGCTGCGTTGAGCGCGTACACCTGCCGGTCGTTGCTCCCCACGTAAACAACGCCGTTCACCACCGCAGGGCTCGACGTGACCGCACCGCCTGTGTACGTGCTCCACACCTTTTCTCCCGTCGCTGCGTTGAACGCGTATACCTGCCAGTCGCTGCTCCCCACAAAGACAACGCCGTTCAACACTGCAGGACTCGACGTGACCGCGTCCAGGGTGCTATAACTCCAGATGATCTTATCTGTTGGCTGGCAACCGGAGTCATCGTATGTCCCGGAATGAGCCGGGTCGGCCCGGAACATACATCCCTGAGTTGCGGTCGCCGGCAAAAAAACGAATGTGCCAAGCAGGAATACGAGAAAAAGGATCGTGAGCGGGGAAAACCCGCAGGGTACCACATGTCCGCACTCCCTGATCTGCCTTCCATATGCGGTACCACGTCTCCCGACGGTGAACGGAGATTGAATCAGTGTCATGACAAATCACATTACTCCCGGAATTTCCTGCTCCTTGAAAGGGGCTCCCCCTGCTCATCTGGTATGAGGCACTTGGGAGACTTATGGGATATACATTACGAATTCGTGACATCCCCTATACCGGTCCGGCTTTCCCCCGGGGTGAGCAAACTGTTTCTTTTGGTTTAATTGCGAAAAAAACTGCATTTCATGAAGAACGGGAAAGAGAACTGCCGTTTTACCCTCTTCGTTATTCTGGGTGGCACGCCACACTGAGAGGCGGGAACAATTTGTATTTAAATAATGAGGATCATAATTACGACGCGGAGGAATATCCATGACTCCTGAAGACTACAAGAAGATCATTTCTAATGCTATCAGCCGTGAAGTCGAGGCCTATACCTTTTACAAGACGGTTTCAGACAAGGTGAAGGATGCCAACTTAAAAAAACTCTTTCACGAGCTTGCCGGAGAGGAGACAAAGCACCGCGAATTCCTGCAGGGGCTCCTTTCCAGGGACGTCAAGGCGCTCAAGTTCTCGGCGACCAAGGACTACAAGGTCGGGGACAACATCAAGACACCGGATCTTACGCCTGACATGAAGCCTGTCGACGGACTCGTCGTGGCAATCAAGAAGGAACTCGAGGCCATGCAGATGTACACGGCCCTGGCCAACAACAGCGAGGACGCGCAACAGAAGAAGATGTTCCTTGAACTCGCGAGCATGGAGCGGGGGCACAAGGCCCGGCTCGAAGACATCTACGTCAATACTGCTTTCGCAGAGAATTGGTAACCGCCTTTTCCTTTTTTTGGCCCGCCCACCGGCATCACCGGTCCGGGGTAGAATCATCTTTTCCTATTCGTCCATTTTTCGCGGGTGACCAGCATGCGTGCTCTTTTCACCCTCTCGCAGTTCGAATCAGGTAACCCAAAGAAGAAATGTCGTCTTTTTTAACCACACTGATTAGTGAAACCGCCGCCGCTCATTATTCGCCTTTTTTCCGCCTGTAGAAGAGGTAGACTCCTCCAAGGACGATGGCAACGATGATGCTGATAAAGACGGGGTTCGTCGTGACCGACTCAATGATGTTCCTGTCCACCACGGCAACCCGGAGGGTTGCCGGGGACGTGATAACGATGTTATCGAGTGCGTCCCTGTACTGGATCTCCGTATCCAGTCCGTAAACCTTCCTGGTCGCTGCCTTGTCCACGGCAAGGGAGATCGTCACGGTGGCCTCCTCCCCGGGGTTAAGGTCGCCGAGGGAGGCCGTGTATTTCGATGACGAGAACGGCTCAATGACCTTCACCCTGGCCTGTGCGCTCCGGAGGGCCACGGGACCCGTGTTCCTGATGGTAAGCGCAATATCACGGGAAAGCCCCCTCGGGATCGTCACCTCCGCAGGCTCGATCGAGAATGCCGCCCTGCCATGAACCGGGACTCCGATCACCTCGCTGTCGGAGTCAACGATATCGTCCTCGTCATCCCGGTACCGGATGACCACGTCGAGGGGGTATACCGACTCCTGCGTATCATCAGGGACACGGACGCGGAACTTCGTGGAAAAAGAATCCCCCGGTGCGAAATCCCCGATGTACGCGCTTCCCTCGACGGGTATGACGGGGCTTGTGTCGTGGCGGATAATCCGGACCGTCGCATCCCTGCAATCAAACGTGCCGGCATTCCTGATCGTCACCGGGAGTTCCCCTTCCTGCCCGCTCGCGATCTCTGCGCCCTCAACGGCCGTAGCGGTGAAAACCAGCCTGGGCCTGACCTTCACCTCGACGGCAAGGGTTGTGTTGACATTCTTGTAGTAGATGATCTGGGTGTCAGTTCCGACCTGCTCGGCAAAGGACAGGTACGTATACTGGAGATCGACAGGCAGGATATACGTCCCGCCCACCGCCCCTTCGAGGACCTTGACCTGGAAGGGAACGCTCCTGCTCGAACCAAGAGGCAGGTCCCCGATCATCTGCGGATCCGTCCTGATGATGACAGGGGCATCACCCGGAAGGAGTGCAATCCTGACGAGCTTTGCGGTGGTGGGACGGTCTGCCCACTGGTCCAGTCCCGGCGCGATGATCTTCGTGCCCGGGGTGGCACGGTTCTCGACAAGGACGGGGATTGTCACCTCTTTTCCCGGGTAGTACTCGTTTGCACCCGCGATGGAGACCGCAAGGTCCGGACTCTCGCCAAGGTATTTCTCTGCAGCCTGGACAGGACCAAGGATGAGTCCTGCAGCGATGATGAGGCAGAGGAGAGGTATCGCCTTCCGGTTTATTGTTGTCATTTTAATAACAACAATATGGGACCGGCCGTATTTATACCTGTTGAGAGGCCGGAGAACGGATGGGCAGGAGTCGCTTCTTTTGACAACCGGGGCCGGGAGTCTTCATTCCCTCGCGCGGTTCCGGGGATGGTTCCGCCGGCCATCAGGCGTATCCCGTGATGTCGTAACTGATTGCCGTTGATTTCGAGATGCATTCATTCCCGTTCGCGAGACCTTCCTCGACCATCCGCTTGAGGAGGGCAGGGTAGACTGCTCCCACCATATCCGAGACCGGCCGGCCGCTGCAGAAGAACTTGAACGTCGGGGTGCTCCGGACACCGTACCTCTCGGCGGTCCACTGGCTCACCAGGATATCCAGGCGGGCAAAAACGACCCGTCCTGCAAATTCCCGGGCATATTCCCTGACGTACGGTTCCATCGTCCTGCAATGGGGACATGTCGGGCTGTAGAACATGACCAGGACCGGGAGGCTGCTCTTTTCAACGGTCTTTTCCCACGTGGTATCCGTCACTTCAATGAGATTGTCCTCTGCCATTTCTCTTTCCGCGTCTCTGTTTGCCGACCGGGGTTCTTATAGCTTGGCCACCTGCCACCGGGACGCGGGGCCCCCAGCCATCATTCCTCCCCGATGAGCATGTTGATGACGTTCTCGGAGATATCCCCGGCATACTCTCCCGCCCTCCGGATGCTCTCTGCAATATCCCGGAGGATGATCGCAGAACTAGGGTTTTCCCGGAGAGAGAGCTCCCCCAGTGTCCTGCATGTCGCCACCAGCTCCCTGGTCTTCTCGATGTTTGCATCGGCACCCCTGATATCCTTCGTAAAGAGGCAATGGATACTCTTGTCAAAGATAGAGAGGGAAAGGGTATGTGCCTGGCGTAACGCAGCATACAGGTCCCCGTTCAACGAACCAGGAGGGACATTCTGGGCATTCCGTGCGAGACGGACCCCGTGGTCCCCAATCCTCTCAATGATCCGGCTGATATTGTAGGTATTGACCACGAGGGAGGGGTCGACACCCATCCTCCGTCCCACGCTTGGATTCTTCAGTATGATGTGCGTCTGGCGGGCAATGAGCCAGTGGAGGCGGTCGACATCGTTGTCCCGTGCGATGACGTCTGCGGCAAGGCTCCCGTTCCCGCTTTCGAGGACGTTCATGGCGTCGATATGCATGTTCTTGGCTATCACGTACATGCGCCGGATGGTATTATCAAGGGGCATTTCACCAGGGTTGAGAAGGTCCTTGAGGAGGATTGCGTTCTCGGTCTCCTCGATAACCTCGGGGCCGATCGTCATCTGCGAAAAGTCGCGAACGGCCAGCCGCACCGCGGAAGGCAGGCGGTTCCTTGAGGCCACACGGAACGCCGTATACCCCGCTATGTAGGAAGCTATCAGGAGGCGGAAGAGAAACCGGGGGTCTTTGACCGAGGTCACATCGAATACTTTCTCCCTCTGCAGGGGTGTCTCGGCGAGATCCTTTGTCACGAGGAGTGTTCCGTCGGGCTGGACGACGAGGCCGAGGGGATCATTTTTTTTCACCTTCTGTTTGTCCGCCCATTCCTTCGGCAGGGTGATAACGAACGAGGATCCTCCCGTCACCTGGACTTTCCTGATTTCCATGCCGCATCTTCCCGCTTTTCTATATCGCTCTATTTAGTCATATACTATATATAGATGAATATATTCTCTTTCGGGAACCGGTAAACCATACTCCGTGCAACTGTTTTTTGAAAGACCATGATTGGGAAAAGATATCCCGCATTGATTGCCGTCTGCCTCGTTGTTGCAATCGCACTGTTCGCCTGTGGTTGCACGCAGCCGGGAGAAAAGACTGCACAACCGACGACTCCCCAGGGGCAGGCACGCGAGTCCATTTCACTCTCGGGATCGACGACCGTCCTCCCCGTCGCCCAGGCCGCAGCAAACGCCTACATGAACACCCATGCAAACGCCGAGATCATGGTGACCGGCGGCGGTTCGAGCGTCGGCATCCAGGCTGCCGGAGAAGGGACTGCCCCGATAGGGATGTCCTCGCGCGACCTCAAGGCCGAGGAGAAGGCCCGTTACCCCGATCTCGTCAGCACGGTGATTGGAAACGACGGGATAGCGGTGATCGTGCACCCGTCAAACACGGTCGGGCCCCTCACCCTCGAACAGGTCAAGGGTATCTACCAGGGGAAATACACGAACTGGAAGGAACTCGGCGGTCCTGACACGACCATCGTCCTGGTGGGAAGGGACAGTGCCTCAGGGACACGCGAATTCTTCCACGAAAAGGTGATGAACAAGGAAGACTTCGCGGCAGGACAGCTCGAAAAGAACTCGAACGGAGCGGTGAAACAGACGGTCGCCCAGACACCGGGCGCCATCGGGTACGTGGGGCTGGGATACCTCGACGGAACGGTCAGGGCAGTCCCGATCCTCGTTAATGGAACCCCGATCGAACCATCCGTCCGGGCCGTGCTCGACAGGAAGTACCCGATCTCCCGGCCGCTCATCCTTGTCACCAAGGGAGAGCCCGCGGGCCTTGCAAAGGACTTCATCCGGTTCCTGCTCAGCCAGGAAGGCCAGAAGATCCTGGAAAAAGAGGGCTTTGTCCCGCTGGGGCAGGCCTGACCCTGACCAGACGCCCCTTTTTTGCCGGAAAGCCCCATGACTCTCTCCCCCCGCCGGTTTGCAAAACCGGGACGGTTGATCCCGGCAGGGACAGGGGAGACCGTCATCAGGGTTCTCCTCCTCTCGTGTGCGGGTCTTGCCGTCATCACGATATTCTTCATCCTCGCGTTCCTGCTCCGTGACGGGTATCCCATCTTCCTCGAAACGGGGACAACAGACTTCCTCTTCGGCACGGAATGGAACCCGACGGGGTATCCCGTTGCACAATTCGGCATCATCCCGCTCATTGCGGGCACGCTCTGCGTGACCCTCGGCGCGATGGCGATCGCCGTGCCCCTCGGTATCTCGTGTGCCATCTGCATCGCGCGGCTTGCACCCCCCGCAGTCCGGGCCGTTGTAAAACCCGCCATCGAACTGCTCGCAGGGATACCCTCGGTCGTCTACGGGTTCTTCGGCCTGATCGTCCTCACCGACTGGATACGAGCAACATTCGGTGTCCCCTCGGGAGAGTCGTGGCTTGCAGGCTCGATCATCCTCGGTATCATGGCCCTGCCCACCATCATCAGCGTCTCGGAGGATGCGATATCGTGCGTGCCCCGGGAGTTCGCCGAGGGCAGCCTTGCGCTCGGGGCAACGCACTGGCAGACGATCGCCCGGGTCATCGTGCCCGGGGCACTTCCCGGCATCTCGGCCGCCGTCATCCTCGGCATGGGCAGGGCAATCGGCGAGACCATGGCTGTCCTGATGGTGACCGGGAACGCGGCCATCATCCCCTCTCCGCTCTGGAACGTCCTTTCCCCCGTCCGGACCCTGACCGGGACGCTCGGGATAGAGATGGGGGAAGTCGCCGCAGGGACCATGCATTACCACGCACTCTTCGGTGTCGCCGTCGTCCTCCTGGCAATCACACTCGTCGTCAACCTCGCGGCGACAACGATCATCGGGCGTTTACGGGAGCAGTACGCACCAGGGAAAATGTTGGGGAGAGCGGTGCCGGGCATCCTCAGGGTTCCCCGGTTATCTCCCGGGGTGCGCGAATGGGCACAAAAGGTCCTCCTGGTGGCGATCCTCTCGCTCATCGGGCTTCCCTTTGCGGGGATCGCCGGTTACTGCGGCTGCGCATTCCTGTTTTCCCTCGCCGCTCTCTCGTGGCGGCGGGTCACGCCCCGTACCACCCAGAAAATCGCGTTTTTTCTCATCTCTGCAGCCACAGCGGCCGTCCTTCTCATCCTTGCCGTCATCCTCTCGGACATCCTCGTCAAGGGACTGCCGGCACTTTCCATCGAATTCCTCACGGAACCGCCCCGTGACCTCGGCCGCAGCGGGGGTATCTTCCCGGCAATCGTCGGGACGCTGTACCTCGTTGCAGGCGCAATCGGCCTGGCCCTTCCCCTGGGCATCGGGGCCGCGATCTACCTCTCCGAGTACAGGACGGAGGGGAGACTGACGAAGATCGTCAGGACAGGAACGGAACTCCTGAACGGGACGCCTTCCATCGTCTTTGGCCTTTTCGGATTTGCGTTCCTCGTCCTCTTCCTGAAATTCGGGGTATCCCTCATCGCAGGGCAGATCACGCTCGGCCTCATGATACTCCCCACGGTCATCCGGACAACGGAGGAGGCACTCAAAGGCGTGCCTGTCTCCCTGCGCGAGGGGAGCCTCGCGCTCGGGGCAACGCAGTGGCAGACGGTCTCCCGCGTCGTCATCCCGCCGGCCGTGCCCGGGATCGTCACGGGCGCCATCCTCTCCATCGGGCGGGCTGCAGGCGAGACGGCCCCGATCCTCTTCACGGCGGTCGTCTTCTCCCAGCGGTTCCTCCCGGATTCCCCGTTCTCGCCGGTGATGGCCCTTCCCTACCACCTGTACATCCTGGCAACGAACATTCCGGGTGCCGGAGCGAACAGGTACGGAACAGCCGTCGTGCTGCTTCTCCTCGTGATCCTCTTCTACGCGGTCGCGATAGGGATTCGCACGCACTACCAGAAGAACACGCACTGGTGATGCCATGAGCCACGATACAATCATTGCAACAGAAGGGCTGAACCTGTGGTACGGGGACACCCGTGCCCTCGCAGACGTATCGATACAAGTCCCGGACCGGAAGGTCACGGCCCTGATTGGGCCGTCGGGCTGCGGGAAATCGACCCTCATCCGCTGCTTCAACCGCATGAACGACATCCTGCCGGGGTGCAGGATAGAAGGAAAAGTCATCTTCCACGGCGAAAACATCTACGACAACGGGGCCGATCCCGTCAGCCTGCGCCGGCGCATCGGCATGGTCTTCCAGAAACCCAACCCCTTCCCCAAGTCCATCTACGAAAACGTGGCCTACGGGCCGAGAATCCACGGTATAAGGGACCGCCGGATCCTCGATTCCATCGTGGAGGAGAGCCTGCGGCGGGCAGCACTCTGGGACGAGGTGCGGGACCGGCTCTCCCGGTCAGCAACGAGCCTTTCGGGAGGCCAGCAGCAGAGGCTCTGCATCGCGCGGACCCTTGCCGTCGAGCCCGAGGTCATCCTGATGGACGAGCCCTGTTCTGCCCTCGACCCGATTGCCACGGCAAAAGTGGAAGGGCTCATCGACGAGTTGAAGAAGCAGTACTGCGTGATCATCGTGACGCATAACATGCAGCAGGCAGCCCGGGTGAGCGATTACACCGGGTTCATGTACCTCGGGAGACTGATCGAGTTCGGCGGGACGACACAGATCTTCGAGAGTCCCCGCGATGAGCTGACCGAGAACTACATCACGGGAAGGTTCGGGTAGGGGGGTGAAGGGTCAATGAAAGACAAGTTCCACGACGAGATGGCACGGATGAGGGCAGGAGTCCTCGAAATGGGTTTTTTTGCTGAACAGATGCTTTCCGATGCGATGCGGGCTCTGCAGGAAAACGACACTGAACTCGCCAGGGAGGTAAAAGAGAGGAAAGCCCGGCTCTCCGGGCAGAACGACACGCTCGAGGAAGATGCATACAGGCTGATTGCCCTCTACCAGCCTGTCGCCCGCGACATGAGGGAGATCGCCTGTGCCCTCAAGATCATCTCTTCCGCCGAGCGGATCGGGCGCTACGGCAAGGACACTGCCGGCGTGGTCCTTTCCCTCGGTAACACCCGGCCCGACGACCTTGTCGCTGCCCTCTCGCTGCCCCACATGGGAAAGCTCGTCCTCTCGATGATCGACGATGCCCTGCATGCATACGAGACCGGTGATCTGGAGCTGATCGCGCACCATTCCGGGAGGGACGACGTGGTCGATGCACTGCGCCACACCATCTTCCGCGAGGGGATCACGTACATGATGGAGGACCCCCGCACGATCACACGGTGCACGAACTACCTGATGGTCGCCCGGTACCTGGAACGGTGTGCTGACCACGCGTGCAAGATAGCAGAGATGGTCCACTACCTGGTCACAGGGGAACGGATCGAGATCCGGTAAGAGGGGGGCGGGCCGTGGATTGTCCTCCACCCCCGGGAATAACCGGTAATGGATCCAAAAACCTCCTCCCCCGGGAAGCGCGCTGGTGTGATGACGGAGGGGAACTCCTCTTCCGGTGCAATTTACGGATTTTGTGCCCGGAATGACCACAAAACTTTAAACGGTTGGCAGGCTACCACTGAGTAGTAATCAGAAATGGGCCGTCCTTCCTGGCATGGCCCGTGGGTTTCATGTCAGAACCGGAAACCGAGAACGATGATGACCCCCATGATAGGGTGAGTCCTGCCTGTTTTTCACACCAATTCCCGGGCAAAGACGTATTCTTTCCAGCCGGCCCGCGGGGCGGGGGGAGGGGCATCCCATGAACGGCGCGTCTCCCGGCATCGCGACTCCCGTCGGAGGGGAGGGGGCAGTCCCGGCAGCAGCCGCCAACCACCGGGGGTTCCACCTCGCCCGCGACCGTGTCTACACCGTCCGGCACGGCGGGTATACGACCTTTGTCTCAGAGAACTACTCGTACAAGAGCGGGACGTACTATGCCATCCTTGCCCGCGAACTCGCGGGAGAGGCAGTTGCGCCTGACACGCGGTCAATGCTCGATGCCTTCGTTGTCCCTGTCTGCCTCGAGCGGGCAAGGCAGTGCGGGATACCCGTCGCCGGGTATACCATCACGCACTCGTGCGCCCCAGCCCCGGCAATCGTGTACGGGCTGAACTACTTTGCCTCCACCTCGCACTTCGAGGTGCTCACCGGGGACGGTCGTGACCGCGAGAAGGTGCGACACGTTACCAACAGCGGGAAGTACCCCTGCTGTTCCCAGCCCGTCCCGCCTGACATGGCGGTCACCCGGGCAGTCTCCATCTTTGGAAAGACGCTTTCCCACGTTCCCGGCATGCACGAGATGGCCGGACGCGTCTTTGAGTGTTTCCGCGTCCCGCTCGTCGAGCTGGTCTGCCTCTCCGGCCCGGGAGGCCCGGTGCTCTCGTCCCTCTGCCCGGTGCGGTACTCACGCCTCCAGCCTGCCGAACGGCGACTTCTCAAGGCCTGCATCCTGGGGCAGGTATTCCTATGAGCCGGCTCGGTATCTTCGTCGACCGCAAGACCCTCTCCTCCTCGGACCAGCTGACGTCCCTGATACGGTGCCGGGACGCCGCCGAGGAGATGGGACACTCCGTCGAGTTCATCTTCCCTGTCGACATCCGGAAGATCCCGCAGATGGACGCCCTCTTCATCCGGGCACGCACCGACCCGATGAACGTTACGTACGTCGCCTCGCGGATGGCCGCGTTTGCGAAGATACCCGTGATCGACGACCCGCAATCCATACAGGTCTGCTCCGACAAGGTGAACATGTACATGCACCTCGCCAGGGCAGGCGTCGCCATCCCAAGGACACTCTTTCTCTCCCGGGAAGATATCCATCCCACGCGCGTCCGGGACATCATGGACGACCTCGGGACACCCCTCGTCCTCAAAGAGCCCTCGACGTCTTTTTCCCTCCGCGTCGAGCGGGTCGAAGACCCGGCCACGTTCATCCGGGTCGCACGGCGCTACCTCAAGATGTCCGACTGGGTCGTGGCCCAGGAATACGTTCAGAGCACGTACGACTGGAGGATCGGTGTTCTCCGCGGCAGGTTCCTCTACGCGTGCAAGTACATCATACCGTCGCAGACCTTCAAGATCCAGGACTCCGTCAACGGCCACGTGGTGTACTGCGCCGTCGAGAGCGTCCCGCCGGGCTCCGTTCCCGCCCACATCCGGGACCTTGGGGTTGCAGCCGGGAAGGCCATAGGCAACGGGCTCTACGGTGTCGATATCAAGGACGGAAAGGATCCGAAGGTGATCGAAGTCAACGACAACCCTTCGCTCGAGGGTGGAGAGGACGGGTCCTACCCGCACGTGTACAGGGAGATCGTCCACGCTTTGCTGGAGACCTGAAAAAGAGGAGGTTTGCTCGTGAACCCGGAGTTTGAAGATACAGCCGGTGCCATCTGTGCCCGGTGTGGCGCGAAGTGCTGCCACGAGGCCCGGCCGCCACTCTCCCCCCAAAGGATTGCAATCCTCCTCGAAAACGGTGTCTCTCCATCAGACATCGAGTATGCAGGGTACCACCGGATACGGACGCAAAAAAACGGGATGTGCGTTATGTGCTCGGGAGGGAAGTGCCGGATCCACGCGTTCAAGCCGGAGACCTGCCGGGCGGGACCGTTCACCTTTGATGTGGAAGGGGAGACGGTCCGGATCTTCCTCAAGCATGACTCCCTCTGCCCGCTCGTTCCACTCCTGAAGGCCGACCCCGTGATGTATGACGTACAGTTCCGGGTTGCAGTCAATAACATCCTCTCCCTCGCACGGTCCCTTGAACCGGACGGGCTTGCCGTTATCAGCGCGATACCGGAGCCGGACTGCGACCTCGTCGCCGAGATTCCCCTCGTTTTAGGCAATTCCGGGGGACCATGAAGACCGGAACGGAACACGAGTTCTCGATCAACAGCAGGGAACTCGTCCCCCTGCCCTGTTCCGACCGGATCCTCACCGAGGCCGGCGGGAGCCCCGACCGCGAGGTCCCGATGGCAGGCGCCACGATCGGAAAGGAACTCCAGAAGACCGTGCTCGAGTTCGTCCCCCTGCACCCGTCGCACAGGCTCTCCGTCCTTGAATCGCTCGTCCAATCAGGAATCGCGGAATTCTACCGGCGTTTCTCCGACCGGTACGTCCTGCTCGGGCTCGGGATGCACCCGGTGCTCGCGCCCGCAGAGAGCATCGTCTGGGACCATGGCGAATCCGGGATATACCGGGAGTACGACAGGCTCTTTTCCCTTGGGCAGCACGGGTGGGTCAACGTCCAGGCTTTCCAGGTCAATTTCGAATACAGGGACGATGATCACCTTGTCCGGATGTTCAACAGGGCACGCTCGCTCATCCCGTACCTGGTCGCCGTCTCTGCCGCGTCTCCGTTCGTCGAGGGCCGCCTCACCGGCACGCCCGACTCCCGGCTCGTCTATTACCGGGAGAACCAGGCAAGGATACCCGAGATCTGCGACGGTATCGTACCCCGCCCCATTGGATCCGTCGCCGACTACCGCGGGAGGCTCTCTGCCATATACAGCCTCCTGCGGCAGCAGGGCGCGGACATCCTCTGCGAGGAATGGGTTGCCTCTTTCGGGGTCATCGTCCGGTTCAGCCGCCCCTGCATCGAGATCAAGGTCATCGACGAGCAGGAGTGCGTCTTTTCGGACATGGCCCTGTGTGCCTTTGCCCGGGCGCTCATGCGGGCCGGCAATCCTCCCCTCGAGGAAGACCACAGAACACTCCTCGCGATGACCGAGGATGCCATCCGTGCCGGAACGGCCAGGCTCGAGGAGGAACTCTTGCACCTGTTCCGCCACGCGGTCGATGCTGCCACAACCGAAGAGAGGCACTATCTTCCCCTGGTGAGGGCGAGGATCGAGGAGGGGTGCCTTGCCTCGATACTTGCAGACCGGTACCGGGAGAGGGGCGATCTCGTGGACATCATGCGTGAACTTGCCCTCTGCCTGAAGGATAACCGGCCTTTCATGGCAGGGGACAGCCGAGGATCTCAACGCCCTGCTGGTAAGGAATAGCGAAGTGGATTTTTACCCAAAATCCTCAAGCGAAAGTCCCGTGTCTTCAATTATCCTCCTGATAATTTTCGGATGGATAATCGTCCCGGGATGACAGGGAACCGTTACCCTGCAGCCTTGTGCATTCCGAAGTATTTTATGACTCCCGCTTTGCATGACTACCCTGAAACCATTCTTCTACAGGACCCTGATCAGTTTATCTGCAGTAATCCGGGGTATTTTTCCATTCATACCGCGACATCAAGAGTCGTCAGGCTCACGATCTTGGGCTGGGGGATCGGTTCACCACAGGATACCCTGTCTTCGATGTGAAGGCGAATTGCATCCCTGATGTTTTCCAGGGCTTCCTCGTATGTTGATCCCTGTGAGTAGCAACCCTGAAGTTCGGGGCAGAATACATAGTATCCTGATTCATCCTTCTCTACGATGACAGAAAACCGGAATTTTTCCATGGATTTTTCAATTATGGTTTTGCGGTTCCTTCTAAATAATCTTTAAGCCGGAGAAAGGTTCCATGTTTGGTTTGACCGAGTAAAGATTATTTTACAATTTTTAGGGATGCTCCTAACGCTTGGCACCCGCGTGAGAGATGCACGTAGGAAGCATGGCCATATTACAGTACCCGATAAACCCTTCCCGCCACCCCAAAGCGGTAACAGACCGCACTCCCATCCTCAGACGCTCCCGGGACTGATGCCCCGCCGCTGCGGCACCCCCATGTGGCGATAGGGCCAGTGCTGGGGAACAGGCGATCAACCCTGCCCGCTCCCCATCCTCACACGGGGGGTGGTCCGGACAACTCGAAGCGTTAACAGACCTCACTCCTATCCTCAGACGCTCCCGGGGCTGACGCCCCGCCGCTGTGGCATCCCCATGTGGCGAGAGGGCCAGTGCTGGGGGAGAGGTCATGACACCATGCCCGATTAACCCTGCCCGCTCCCCATCCTCACACGGGGGGTGGTCCGGATAACTCGAAGCGGTAACAGACCGCACTCCCATCCTCAGACGCTCCCGGGGCTGACGCCCCGCCGCTGAGGCACCCCCGTGTGGCGATAGGGGCAGTGCTGGGGAAAAGGACATGTCACAATGCACGATCAACCCTGCCCGCTCCCCATCCTCACATGGGGGTGGTCCGGAGGGGGTTTCCCCCTCCGGTTCGCTGATGACAATCAACCCTCGGCCGCTGTGGCACCCCCGTGTGGCGATAGGGGCAGTGCTGGGGGAGAGGTCATGACACCATGCCCGATTAACCCTGCCCGCTCCCTATCCTCACATGGGGGTGGTCCGGAGGGGGCCTCCCCCTCCGGGCAACTAAGAAACAAAAGGCACTCATTTTCGGGGCTGACGCTTCTCCGGAAGAGGTCCGGGGGCGTCCTGCCCCTCGCGGCAACTGCGGGACCGCCCTCACTTTCTCCCGGATACAACGGCAACGACAATCCCTGTCCCGGTAAGGAGAGCCCCGATGCCGAGGACGGCAGGCTCGAGCTGGATGAGGAGGAGGCCGCACGAGGCCATCCCAAGGAGGGGAAAGACAGGAAATCGGCCCACACTCCACGGGACAGAAAAAGGCCGCCTGGCGCGCGGCTCCCGGAAACGGAGGACGATGACCGAGAGGTTGACCACGATGAACGTGACAAAGAGGGTGAAGTTCGAGACATTTGCGACAAAGGCAATGTTTTCGACCGACACGAAGAGCAGGGCACCGGCCCCGACGAGGATGCTTGTTATCCACGGTGTCTTTCTTTCGGGGTGCACGAATGCAAGGAACGGCGGGAGGGACCCTGCCCGGGCCATCCCGTACGAGATCCGCGAGGAGGCAAACAGCATCATGAGGGCAGTGTTTGCCGTTGCAAAGAGCGCTATCACCGAGATGAGGAAAGAGGCATCGGTACCCCATGCGGTAGATGCAACGGCTGCAAAGGGTGCCGGTGATGATGAAAGCACTTCCCAACCGGTGACGCTCACTGCCGAGATGCAGACCAGCATGTAGAGTGCCGTCGAGATCCCGAGGGCAACGATAAGGGCAAGCGGTATCGTCCGCTCCGGCCGCCGGGTCTCCTCCGAGAACTTGACCATCTCCTCGAAGCCCTGGTACGAAAAAAAGACCAGGGCTGCGGCCGAGAGGACCCCCGGTATTCCGGATGGCATCTCCAGGTAGTCCACCTTCCCGAGGCAGGGGATGCCTGCGATGATGACGAGGAGGAGTCCTCCCACCTCGACGAGGGTGAACGCGACGGCAACGAGGGCGCTCTCCTTTACCCCGGCGAGGAGCAGCCCGGTCAGGGCCGCGAGGAGTGCGAATGCGGCAGGGAGGAGTGGAACGGAAAGGAGGCTGCCCAGGTACCCGGCGAATCCAAGCGACACCGTCGCCGCCCCAAGGATACCGGAAAAGATGATCAGCCACCCGATCACCATCGCCACGCGTTTCCCGACCGCCCGGGCGCAGTACTCGTATTCCGCCCCGACGGCAGGCATCATGGACGCAAGCTCCATGTAGGAAAGGGCCGTGAAAAACGCAACGAGGGCTGCAGCCCCAAACGAGAGCCAGACTGCATTCCCTGCACTCCCGGCAGCAGCCCCGATCAGGGCATATATCCCGGCGCCGAGGATGATGCCCACCCCCGAGAGGGTCACTTCCCAGAATCCCAGGCGGCGGGCAAGACCGCCCGGTTGCACCGGGTTTTTCTTCGCGATGGTGATCACTTCCCCATTCCGATGGATGCAGTTCTGTTGTCCCCTTTCCTTCATATATTTTCAGAAATGCAGCCTGATCACCGGGAACCAGGCCACCAGCCTCACCCGGGGCGGGTCGATGGGGGGTTTCCCACCGCCGGGGCGCCCTCGGTGGGGGGGGCGGGACTATCCTCACAGGGGGATATGGGGGCAAGGCCGCCCCCTCTTTAGTCCTTTACTCCCCGCTCGAAATAGCGAAGAGCCGCAAAAGTGAAAGCCTGTCAGTTGTGAAACAACCGGGAAAAAAGTGAGAGTCCTAGTACCGGGGCTTCCTGTGCTTTGGCAGGCACTCCCGGCAGTATACCGGCCTTCCTTCGGTGGGGACGAACGGTACTTCGCATTCCTTTCCACAGTCCGCACAAACGGTCTTTGTCATTGTCCGGGGCCGGTTGAACCCTCCCCTAAAACCTCTGTCATCCATTTCCATTACCTATGCAGTTTTTGTCCTGCGGGTAAGCGTGTGAGCGGAACGTATATATAGATGTGGATGGGGGCGGTGTTTCCCGATGTATCCACTCGCCAGGGTTAAAAAAAAGTCGTGTCATCTCCATACCAGTCCGATCCAGGAAACCGTTGCCGGGGCACTGGTTTTGAGTGGCGGAGGGCCTTCCCTCCGGGAGGGAGGGGGAGAGTGCAAGACCGCCTCCCTGTTCATCACGACCCACGCGAAAGTGGCGCAGAGCGGGAACTGGAGAACCCGCGGGGTATCCTGCCTGACAGGATTGCCGGACCTCTCCTCTCGGTCCCCGGCCGGATTCGCAACGAAGACCGGCCAGGTGATCCCGCACACGGAGAGGATGCCTGTCCAGGTCAGCCGGGGGGCATGTCATCGTTGGCATCAATCAGGGCAGGAAGAACAACCTATACTTCAACACTTCTCCGCATTTCACCTGCTGAAGGGTTGTGCAGAAGTGAAAACGGGGATCTTTCAAGACCGGATTTTTTAATTGAAGGCTAATTCTCTGTTTTCTCTCAGGACACTTCCGCAACTTCCGCACTTCAGTCACAGAGAGAGACATGGAGTGCACGACGATCAGGGGTATGTGTGTGCCTGTATTTGTGGAAGTATAATAGAGTACTATATAAAATATTTTTATTATATAGGTTATTAGGAGAATCCGAGGCTTTTCCATCGGAATCAAATACTTCCGCAGGTGTTGAAGATCTGCGGAAGTCTGTGGAAGGTGCGGAAGTATTATTCGCAAGATACCATCTGGTGTCCTGACGGCAGATAGATGGGAAGAGGTCCGGATCACACTTGTGAGAATCGGAGTCGTAAGACTGGCATAGTGCTTTGTCGGGATTGGCATTTGCAAATTGGTTTCCTTCTGGCAGGCGAGGTTGGATAAGGATTCGGGCGAGGGACAGACGAGTTCTCAACCATCAGGCTGTTTTTCGGGATTCTAAAGGTTTTACGGATACCAGGTTAATGACATCTGCTTATTGGTAATCTGAAGCACCCCCTGGATGTTGAAGCTTTGGTAGGCGAAGTCATTTTGGGGGGAGCCCGCTATTCTGCACATGGTAAATCCTCTCTGTAGATGTTCCCATTCGATACGATCCAATGTCTGCCGTTATTCGGGCAGATGGAAGACGCCTGTCCATTAAAACGTGGCGTCCGGTATTTAATCCTCTGAATAACGTTCTTTCACCTCAATGTGACCTATCAGTGAAAAGAGAAGGCTGCACGACCGGTCACATTGAAAGAGCATGAGGTGGAGAGGGTTTTAAGTTTTTGCTAAGGGGAGTGAATGTGGAGAGGGTTTGAATTGTACAAAAGATGTTGGGATTCTTTAGAGGATTCAAAAGGCTGTGATTGAATGGGATTTTGGTTGACGGGGATTTGAGATGAATATGAATGAAAAAGGGTTAGGATTAGAATTGTTTGTCAAAGATTACCTGACTTGATCCATCTTCAAACTTGGCAGTAATAATCAATCTGTGCCCTGAAATACCTATTTCTGTTGTATTAACCTGACCAACAGAGGGTTTTTGATTAACATCAATATTCCCTACTACACGAGTTCCATTTTCAAGCTTTCCTTCCCAGCTTACAATTTTACCGAGATCTGTACCGCCCTGCCAAGTTATGGAAGCATACCCAGATCCATTCAAACCTGCGGTAACCCCTACATTTTTCGTAGTAGATGTCGTCCCAGCCAGCCCGAACACGAAAGCCGCAATAACCGCTGCAAGGATGACCGTGATGGCCACCATCAGGATCACACCGATAACGGGTGATACTGCCTCATCATTCTTCATGATCTTCATAATGCACCTCGATTCACATGCACATTGCCCACGAAATGGGGCAAGACACTGTAACGGTACATTCCCACCAGAAGGTATTTAAACATATTCCATGCTGCACCGCACCGTTCATCTCCCGGCGATGCATTTCCCGACGGATTCCGGGATGAGTAAGACTCCCGTTCGCAAATTTACTACTGTGTCCTGGTAGTGGCGATAATCCCGCAACCATCATGTCACAGGGCGTTGACATGATTGGGTAATGGATCTCTCTTTCGACCGGCGCATTGCCCCTCTCCTCCCCCTCATTCTCCTCGTCGTCCCCCTCAACCTCTACGTTATCGGTGACTGGCTGGGTAGCGGTGTGCAATGGGCCCTTTTCCGATACCAGGAGACATTCTACGGGCCTTCCCTGATTACTGTTGCCTCGGACACCGGGTATGTCAGTTCCGGGCTGATCGCGGGCAGGACCGCGGTCTCGTTCATCTTGTGGGATGCAGGGGCTGTTATTCTCGTTGTGTCGTTCCTCGTCATCCTCCTTGCCGTGGCGGAAGGAAAGGTGCAATGGATACGGTATGCAGGTGTTGCAGTCGCTGTTTCCGGTGTCCTTCTCGTTGCATCGTGCATCGTCCAGTACGGTCCCCTGTTCGCCGGCCCGGCAGGCTTTTCGGTTCCTATCGGAATACCGCTCGTGTTTGCAGCTGCATGGATACTCTTCGCAGGGGAATGGTCGGAAGGTGACGATGGAGACGGGGAGGATTCCGGGTGAGTGGGAGTGTTTTCCTTGTGTCATCGGAGAATTGCCTGGATTCGTCGGGGCTGACGCCCCGCCACTGGGAACAGGTCATGAAATAGTCCCCGATAAACTCTGCCCGCACCCCCTCCGGGCAATTGGTCAACAGATCGCACTCCCCTCCTTTGACGCTCTCGGGGCTGAAGCCCCGCCGCCTGCGGCACCCCCTTGTGGCGATAGGGCCAGTGCTGGGGAAGTGGTCATGATACCATGCCCGATCAACCCTGCCCACTTCCCATCCTCACATGGGGGTGGTCCGGAGGGGGTCTCCCCCTCCGGTTCGCTGATTACAAGCAACCCCCCGCCGCCTGCGGCACCCCCCTGTGGCGATAGGGCCAGTGCTGAGGGAGAGGACATGCCACTATGCCCAATCAACCCTGCCCGCCTCCTATCCTTACACGGGGGTGGTCCGGAGGGGGTCTCCCCCTCCGGTTCGCTGATTACAAGCAACGCCCCGCCGCTGCGGCATCGCTGCCCTCTCCCCCCATCCTCACATGGAACAGGGGAGCCTCCTCCATCAACGGTTGTTCCGGCTCCGTGTTCTCCCGGCCGCACGGTCAGCTTTATCACCGGTCCCCCCTGACACTTCCCCGATGGATCGGTACCAGCAGCGGCTCCTTGCCTACGGGGTAGTGTTCGCACTTGTCCTGATCGCCGGTGTCGCCGGGTTTTCCCTGCTCGAGGGGTTTTCGCCCTTTGACTCCCTGTACCTCACCATCGTGACGGTTGCAACCGTCGGCTACGGCGACCTGCACCCGGTCACGCCCGCGGGAAAGGCCCTCGCGGTTGCCGTCATCGTGGGGGGCGTGGGCTGTTTCGTGGGGCTGGTCACGAACGCAGTCGAGCACCTGGCATACCGGGCGGAGCGGGAGAGGCGCCGGAAGAAGACCGGCCTCCTCGTCGGGCTCTTCTTTTCGCAGCTCGGAACGTCCCTCCTTGCCTCCTTCTCGCGGCTCGATCCCCGGAGGAACGATCTCGCCCGGGTTCTCTCGGATCCCGGCTCCTTTTCCGGTGGCAGGCTCCGCATGCTCGCTGCAGATCTGGACAGGCGTAGTTATGCGCTCGACAGCCGCAGCTGTGACCTGGTCGCGCTCCGGGACGCGCTCGGGAAGAAGGTGGACGTCCTCTCGCTGCTCCTCCAGAACCCCGACCTTGACGAACACTCGCGGTTCTCCGACCTCCTCCAGGCACTCCTGCACCTCTGGCAGGAACTTGTGCACCGGGAAGACCTCTCCGGGCTGCCGGACACGGATTACGCCCACCTCTCGGGGGACATCAACCGCGTCTATGGCCTCCTCGTCCTCGAGTGGATCGTGTACATGGGCCACCTCAGCCTCACCTACCCCTACCTTTACTCGCTTGCACTCCGGACCAACCCCTTCGATGAAACGGCATCGGTGGTCGTCAGGGAATGAATGCAGGCCTGCGATGCTCCCGGTCATGAGGAGGGTACCCGGTGGGAAGTGACATGCCCCATGCCCGCCAATACATGAGAAGGAAATAATTCATGAAGACAATCTCATTTGCCGACCTCGACCTGCCCGACCCCCTCCTCCGTGCGATCAGGGACCTTGGGTTCGAGGAACCGACACCCATCCAGTCCCTTGCAATCCCCGTGATCCGCGACGGCCACGATATGGTGGGCCAGGCCCATACCGGGACGGGCAAGACCGCCGCATTCGGGATCCCCCTCCTCGAAATGCTCGAGCCGGACCGTCCCGCGGTGCAGGCCCTCGTTCTTTGCCCGACACGCGAACTTGCCATCCAGGTCTCCGAGGAACTCCGGAAGCTCGCCCGGTACATGGGCGGTGTCTCCGTCCTCCCCGTGTACGGCGGCCAGCCCATCGAACGCCAGGTCGCGGTCCTGCGCAAGGGTGTCCACGTCGTCATAGCAACGCCGGGAAGGCTCCTTGACCACCTTTCCCGGCGGACAGTCGACCTCTCGCAGGTCCGGATAACCGTCCTTGACGAGGCAGACGAGATGCTCGACATGGGATTTGCAGACGACATCGCAAAGATATTCTCCCGCCTGCCTGAAAGAAGGCAGAACGTGCTTTTCTCCGCGACGATGTCCCAGGAGATCCTTGCCCTGGCACAAAAGTTCCTCAAAGACCCCCGGATGGTCAGGGTCGTCCACGGGCAGCTCGCGGTTCCCGTCATCGAGCAGCGGTACTTCGAGGTCCGGGAGTCCGAGAAGGTCGAAGTCCTTTCCCGCCTGCTCGACTACTACAACCCGGACCTTGCACTCGTCTTCTGCAACACCAAGCGCCGGGTGGACGAGGTTGCATCCCAGCTCCAGGCCCGCGGGTACCTCGCGGAAGCCCTCCACGGCGACATGGACCAGAAGGAGCGCGAACGCGTGATGTCGCGCTTCAGGGCACGCTCGACCGACATCCTGGTCGCAACCGACGTCGCCGCCCGGGGAATCGACGTCGAGGAGATCGGGATCGTCTTCAACTTCGACGTCCCGCAGGACCCCGAGTACTACATCCACCGGATAGGCAGGACCGGCCGGGCAGGGAAATCCGGGAAGGCATTCACGTTCGTCTCGGGCAAAGAGATGTGGAAACTCCGGGATATCCAGAAGTATGCACGGATCCGCATCGCCCGCCACGCCGTTCCGGCAGATGCCGACCTCGAGGAGCGGCGGTTCGTCCACATCGGGGAGAGGATCCGTGACGTGATCGCCGCAGGGGGACTCGAACCGTTCATCGCCCGGGTCGAACAGGTGATGGGAGATGACCACACGTCGCTCGAGGTCGCGGCGGCCCTCCTGAAGATCCAGTCAGGGGCAGCAGACGCAGCCCGGCAGCACAAACCGGGGAAAAAGTGAGGCCCGGTACACAAACCACGGCTTTTATTCGGTGCGATCGGGATTTCGCACCGGTAATTATTAAATTCTCACGGAGCCAACCAGTTCCTGAATAGTGATGGGGTATAGACGCCCCCCTTTCCCGCGAGACCATGATCTCCGTTCTCCTCGTGCACGACAATTCAGACATCATCGAGAGCACGCGGGCTTTCCTCGAGCGGCATGGTGACGTCCGCATCGACGTCGTTCATTCCACGAAACAGGCACTCGAGAAGGCACGGACCCGGAAATACGACATCATCATCTCGTACCACAGGATCCCCGACATCGACGGGATCGAGTTCCTTGCCGACATGACGGGAATAGAGTTCCACAGGGAGCTTAAATCCCGCCTCCCTTCCGTCCCCTTCATCCTCTACGTGAGGGAGGGGCGCGATACGCTCATCCTCGGCGACATCAACCTCGCAGCCGAGGTCCCGGTCCCGCGGGGGCCGTCTCCCCCGCCCGTCACCGAGATGCGGGACATGATCTACCAGTCCATCCTCCGCCGGAAAGCCGAGCGGGACCAGGTGCTCCGGGCAGACCTCCTCTCTTCCATCCTCTCGGTCACGCCGCTCTGGCTCTGCCAGGTCGTCAACGGGAAGGTGGAGTGGGCCAACTCGACGATGGCACGGGCGCTCGGCATGGATGCCGCCGCCCTTAAGGGTAGGGACATTGCAGCGCTCTTTCCCGGAAAGGAAGAGTGCGACCGGGCATTCCGCGAGTTCGCACTGCGGGCCGACGACCAGGGATGGGGCCATGCCGAGTCCGCGATCAGGGCAAAGGACGGCACTGCCGTGCCCGTATACATGAGGATCCGGTCCATGGACCCGCAGGATCCCTCGCGGGGCCAGATCCTCGTCATCGAGGACCAAACAGAGAAGAAGAAACTCCTCGATACCATCCGGGAACAGGAGATACGGTATAAGGAGTTTTTGAGCAACGCCGGAAGCCTGATCATCAAGCTGGACCCGGAGGGGGCGGTCACCTTCTTCAACACGCATGCCCAGGCATTCTTCGGCTACTCCGAGGCCGAGATCGTGGGGAAACGGTTGCAGGACACCCTCATCCCAGCCGGGTCGCAGAGGGATGCCCCTGACTTCACCCGCGACACGCGCCTCGTCCACGAGGGTCGCGGCCTCTCCATCACAGAGATGGTGCTCCGTTCCGGCGAACCCGCCTGGGTGGCATGGACACTCTCCCCCATCCGGGACGAGCAGGGGAAACTCGTGGAGGTGGTCTGCATCGGGCACGACATCACCGACCACACGCACCGCGATCGCCGGCGGATCAGCACGGCCGCGTGGCGCGACACGGTCATCTCCGGGACGGACGTGCAGGACGAGGTCTTTGACTCCGTCCTCCACATCTGCATGGAGATCGCGCGGGAAGGACGCGAGGGAAAACAGCTGGGAACGGCGTTTGTCGTCGGGGACGCGGATGCGGTGCTCGGCAGGTCGCGCCAGCTGATCCTCAACCCGTTCGAGGGCCACCCGCCTGCCGAGCGGATGGTCACGAACCCTGACATCAAGGAGATGATCAAGGAACTGGCCCAGCTCGACGGGGCGTTCGTTGTCAGGGGCGACGGGCAGATAGAGGCTGCCGCCCGCTACATCACGGTCGACACGAGCCGGGCAGGAGTTCCCAAGGGGCTCGGGACACGCCATTCCTCCATTGCCGCGATCACGCTCGACACGAAGGCAGTGGGCATCGTCCTCTCGCAGAGCGGCGGCAGGATCTCGATCTTCCGGAACGGGCGGATCGTCCAGGAGATCAGCTGACTCCCTTCTCTTTGACCAGTGCTGACTCCTCCCCCGTCTTTGCCGTATCCCCGGGGAAAAAGAACCGGGGGGTTTCCCGGCGAAACGAGCAGGCATGTGATCCGCGAGGGGGTGCTGATTTTTTCAGGGGCCGCCGGGTATGTCAGGGCACCAGGAAAAGGGGGATCAGGGATCAGGCTGCTGCTTCATCCTTCTTGTGCCACATGCCCCTTGGAATGCGGATCTCGAAGCGGGCACCGCGGCCTTCCCCCCCGCACTCGCGGATAGCCCCCCCGCAGATCCCCACGATCTCGCGTGCGAGCCAGAGGCTGTATCCCCCATGCCGCCCATGCCCCCTCTCAAAGAGCATCTTTTTCTCTCCCGGCGGGATACCGGGTCCGTCATCCTCCACGGCGATCACGAGGTCATCCCCTTCCGCGGCTGCCGTAATCGTGATCCGGGAAAGCCCGGTCGCGTGGTCCAGGGCGTTTTCCACCAGGATGGAGAAGACCGAGGCAAGGAGCGGGGTCGAGAAGACCTCGAAATGGTCGCAGTCGATCGTGAACCGGACGTCCCGCGGGAGATTCTGCACTTCCACGGGGTTGACCAGCAAGGAAAGGTCGATCCAGGCAGGTTCCTGGATCGCAAGGTCCTGGAACTTCCGCGTGAACTCGATCAGCGACTGGATGGACTTTCCTGCATTTTCCTCTTTTTCGATGAACTCGCGTATCTGGGGATCGTCGTACAGGTCCTCGGAATACTGGAGGAAACCGATGAGGATTGTCAGCTGGTTGAGGATGTCATGCCTGATTGTGGACAGGAGCTCGCGGAGTTTCTTCCGGGAGGTGTCCCGGACGAGGAGCTCGCGGAGCGGGTCCTCTTCCCCGGTGAGGAATGCAGTCAGGAGGACAGGGGCCCGGTTTCCGGTTGCAGGCCCGGAAAGGGGTATTGCCTCCACCGGGAACCGGACCACCCGGTCGCCCGAAACCGTCACGGTGACCGTGGTCCTGACTTTTTTCCCTGTTGTCTGCGCTTTCCCCGCAATCGCGCGTGCATCTTCCGGCAGGACAGGGGCAGGCTTTCCCGGTCCAAAGGCCCTGTCCATGGCCCTGTTGGAAAAGAGGACCGCTCCGTCGGGAGCGATGATGCAGGCCGGGAACGGGAGTGCGTCGAGGGCCTGCCGGTACAGCCCTTCTCCCCTGTCACCTTCCTCCATTGCTTTGAGGGACCCTCCCCTGTTTCCCGTCATCCATGGGGACACATATCGCGCCTTGCCCTCAAGAAGATACCGGAGTGATTCTTCCCGGTCATTCCCTTCGCAGGAGCCAGTCCGACGGGGAGAGGATGTGAATCCCGGACGGTGCCTGCACCGCATTTCCCGCAAGGAAGTCCATGAATTCCTTGGCCCTTGCAAAGGAGTCGACGACCGGGTACCCATGCGCCATGAACGCACAGAGCGCTGCCGAGAAGCAGCAACCCGCCCCGTGGATGGAATACGGGTACCGCGGGGTGGAGATGCACCATTCCCCGTCCGCACCCACGAGGATATCGGTTGCATTCTCCTCCCGGAGGTGTCCCCCCTTGACGAGGACATACTGGGGCCCGGCCTCTAGGATCTTTTTTCCTGCCCGCAGGGCATCGGCCCTGTCCCTGATGGGTGCAATACCCGAAAGCACCTCTGCCTCCTGCGCGTTCGGCGTCACCACGGTTGCCCGCGGCAGGATTTCGGAGACGAGGGCATCCCGCGCATCAGCCGGAAGCAGGGTATGCCTGCTCGTCGAGACCATGACCGGGTCGACGACAAGCGGTATCCCGGCCGGTATCTCCCGCGCAAGGACGCGGATGGTTCCGCTGTCCCCGGGCATGCCGGTCTTCATTGCGCGGATCTCGAACTCGTCGCGGAGGGTCGCAAGCTCGAGCGAGACCATGGCAGGGGGGACGACGTGGATGCCGGTCACAGCCTTCGTGTTCTGGGCGGTGACCGCGGTCACGACCGAGAGTCCGTGGACTCCCAGCGCGGAAAAGACGGCAAGATCCGCCTGCAGGCCCGCACCTCCACCCGGGTCAGAACCGGCAACCGTGCAGGCACAGGGGCGGATTGGTCTTCCCATGCGATGCAATGGGGCTCCGTAAACCGATATACCTTTTCGTCGTGCGTTCCCCCACAACGTCTTTTTCCGGCAGCGGTGCCGCCTCCCGCCGCACCGGTGCAGGGACCAATGTATCCTTGTGGGGGACTGCGCAGGCGGGGACGGAGACGGGTTACGGTTAAGGGGCCCTCCTGCCCTATATGAGATCAGGAAGGATTCCCGATGTCCCCCACCATTGACCAGCTCACCGTGGCGCAGGGTTCCGCCCCGCTTGGCCTCCTTCCCGGAATGGCAAACCGCCACGGTCTCATTGCCGGAGCGACCGGAACGGGAAAGACCGTGACGCTCCGCGTCCTGGCCGAACAGTTCTCGAGGATCGGTGTGCCGGTCTTTTTGGCAGACGTTAAGGGTGACCTCTCCGGGATGGCAAAACCCGGCGGGGACAATCCAAAAATCACGGCACGTGCAACCGAACTCGGCCTGTCCGGGTATTCCCCGCGGGGTTTTCCG
Source organism: Methanolinea sp. (assembly GCA_029907345.1). Classification (GTDB taxonomy): domain Archaea; phylum Halobacteriota; class Methanomicrobia; order Methanomicrobiales; family Methanospirillaceae; genus Methanolinea_A. Next base: position 66,107 of record JARYMB010000007.1, on the reverse strand, counting down.
GTCGTGTTCTGGGATGTCTTTGGCCAGCAGGGACACCCGGTGAGGACCACCGTCTCGGACATGGGTCCCCTCCTTCTCTCGCGAATCCTCGATCTCCCGGATACGCAGGCCGACGTCCTTGCCGTCATATTCAGGATTGCAGACGAGCAGGGGCTGCTCCTCCTTGATTTGAAAGATCTCCGGACGATGGTCCGGTACGTGGGGGAAAATGCAAAAGACCTCCGGACCCGGTACGGGAACATCTCGCCTGCAACGATCGGGGCCATCCAGCGGAACCTGATCACCCTTGAGGAACAGGGGGGCGAAGGGTTCTTTGGGGAGCCCTCGCTCGATATCGGGACACTGATCCGGACCGATGCGGGGGGGTACGGTATCATCAACATCCTCGCCGCAGACAGGCTCCTCCTTTCACCCAAGCTGTATTCCTCGTTCCTGCTGTGGCTGCTTTCCGAACTCTACGAAAACCTGCCCGAGGTCGGAGACCCGGAAAAACCAAGGCTCGTGTTCTTCTTCGACGAGGCCCACCTCCTCTTTGCCGATGCACCCAGGGCACTCCGGGAGAAGGTGGTGCTCGTTGTCCGCCTCATCCGGTCCAAGGGTGTCGGCGTCTACTTCATCACCCAGAACCCCCTCGACCTTCCCGACGATGTCCTTGGTCAGCTGGGCAACCGGGTCCAGCACGCGCTGCGGGCGTTCACGCAGAAGGACCAGAAAGCCGTCCGGGCGGCGGCCGAAACGATGCGTGCGAACCCTGCCCTTGACGCAAAGGCAGTCATTACCGAGCTCCGGACGGGGGAGGCACTGGTCTCGTTCCTCGATGCGAAGGGTATTCCGGGTGTCACCGAGAGAGCACTCATTTACCCCCCGGAGAGTCGCCTTGCGCCGCTCTCCCCTGACGAGAGGAGGGAGATCATCCGCTCCTCCCCCCTCTACGGCAGGTACGAGGCTGTCCAAGACAGGATATCGGCCTACGAGATCCTTGCAGAACGGGCAAAGAGTTCATCTGCGGCGGAAAAAAAGGTAGAGAGTCCTCCTGTACGGAGAGCGAGGAGTCCCTCCCCGGCCTCCGCCGGAGGGGGGACGGATGCCCTCGCAAAGATGGCGGGGAGCGCGGCGCGGGCAGCCGGATCACAAATAGGAAGGGAGATCATCCGGGGAATCCTTGGGTCGATGAAACGGAAATGAGGGTAGATCCCCCGGTGGTGTTACTCCCTATCCCTTCCGGGCTTCTTCCTGCTTACTCCGGTACCCGTTTCCGGAATCTTTTATCCGGGACGAGGTACTTCAAAACGTGCCCTGCCCGATCATCCGGCTGGAGAGGATCTCAAAGACCCCGCATGTTCCCGGGGATGTTGCAGTACTTCTCTTCAGGTGGCGGGGAAAAACGGGGGCCGGTGGTTCACCCGCCCGGGCCCGGGCATGACCCCTGCTGCACACCACTTCTCCCATGGGTGCATTTATCGAATGGGACGAAAAAATTGTGAGAAAGGGACGGAAAAGGTGCCGTTGGGCGTATGACAGAGGCGGAATTACCCGGTCGGGAGAGCGGTGACGGGACATCACCAGGGGACGCTTCCGCCGTGAAAGGGACGGGAACGGCTGCTGCCCGGGAGCTCACGCGGGAAGGTATCCTCGCCTCGCGAAACGGCAGGCACGAGGAAGCCCTCGCACTCTTTTCGAGGGCTCTCCAGCAGGACCCGGCCTTTGTCCCTGCGTGGGTGGCATCCGGTTTTGCACTCGGGAAACTGGGGAGGTTCCGCGAAGAGATCAAGGTATGCGACCAGGCACTCGCACTCGACCCGGAGAACGTGGAGGCATGGATCAACCGTGGTTTTGCACTGGGGAAGCTCCTCCGGTTCTCCGAGAAACTCGTCTGCTGCGAGAAGGCCATCCAGCTCGACCCCTCCAACGCCCGCGCGTGGAACGCGAGGGGTCACACTCTCGGAGAACTCGGGCGGTTCGAGGACGAACTGACCTGCACGGCCATTGCAACGTCACTGCGTCCCCGTTACGTGGGAGCATGGGTGAACCGCGGGTATGCATTCCTGAAACTGCGCCGCTTCGGGGAGGCACTGGAATGCTTTTCGCGGGCGCTCTCCATTTATCCCGGTTTTTCCGCGGCCTGGATCCTGAAAGGGATCGCATCCTGTGAGCTGGGCCGGTTCCGGGACGCCGTCTCCTGTTTTACGCGTGCGGAAGAGTCCCGGCCGCTTTCCGGGTCCCGGAACCTCTACTGGAAAGGGCTTGCCCTTTCCCGGACCGGCATGCGGAAGGATGCCATCCGTATCCTGGAAGGCGTGGTCCGCGACGACCCCCGGAACGTGGATGCCTGGATCGAGCTGTCCAACTGTTACTTCCTCTCCGGCGAGATCGAGGAGTCGGTCCGCTGTTTCATGGTCGCCTACGGTCTTGACAAGGAGTCCATCAGGGACTGCATCTCTCGTGCCGTCACCCTCTTAAGGGAGGGGAGAAAGGAGGAAGGGCTCCGATCGCTCTCCGAAGCCCTCGGGATACTGGTCAGGTGATCCCGCCAGGGGCAGGCCCGGCGCGCAGGAGGCAAAGAGCCCCCGTCCGGCCGGTGCCACATGTTTTTTATACCTGCAAATTCTCCCTTATTTGTCCATTGCGACGAGAGAAAGTCCCCGAGCGCATGGTTTATGTAATGGAGGTACAAATAGGAAAGGAAATTGCCCTGGACCGGGTCACCCCGGGATCGGTTCCCAGGATCGCCCCCCGGAATCCTCTCCAGGCGTGCGGTGATTAGACACGGTACCGTTATGCGGACCATCTCACTACAGCACGGCGATGCAGTAAAGACATGTTCCCACCCATCACCGGGGTAGAGACAATACCCATCCAACCATGACATACAGGACCCATGCTGCCCATACGACCTGTCCGGGCTGCCAGGAAGAAGTCTACCTTGACGAGCTCGTGAAAGGCCGCTGCCCCCTCTGCGGGTGCACCCTTGAAGACCTGGAAGGACTGGAGAACGATGTCGAGGAACTCGTGGATCGGGCGGATTTCTCCTGGCTCATCTTCAATTACTTCCTCTTCAAGACCTTCACAGACATGGGCGCAAGCCCGCTCAAGGTGATGCAGCTCGTCTCCCTGTACGAGGACGCGATCGCCAGGGAAGGGCAGTCCCCCATGGATACCCGTTTCGAGCTTGACCTGCCCGCGGGGCGGTTCGACGCTATCATCCCGCACCGGTGCGACAGGTGCGGGAGGCTTTTCCTGGGCGGGGGGAGGAAGATCATCTCCGGTGACCTCTCCCTCCCGGGCTACCGTGTCGTTTACCGGTGCAAATCCTGCCGGTGATTTTTAAAAAATTGGCAAAAGGGATGGCCGGGCCCGTCCGGCCCGGGTAAAGGGGCCAAAAAAGGCGGGGGAGTCCCCCCGCATCTCTCCTCCTGTTTTTACTGCACCTGACTCCTAATAGGACCGTCCCACGAGTGCCGTTTTCCCCTCGCGCCCGCACACGATGCACGGGCCCTCCGGCCGTTCGCAGTTTTCCAGCCGGACGTCTGTCCCGAGCACGCTTGCACGTGTCTTCTCCTCGATTGCATCGGCACACCCCCTGTCCCCGCACCACGGGACGAGGGTGACGCCCGATGCAACGGCCTCCGTGACCTCCGGAAGCGTCCGCGATACACGGATGCGGCTCTGCACGTGTGCACCGGCCCTCTCCCGGAGCCTGGAGATAAAGGAATCGAGCACTGTCCTGACCCCCTCTTCCAGGGACTCGTCCGGGATCGCGACCTTCTCCCCGAGGCGCGTAACGGCCATGACCTGGCGGGAATCGAGGTCACGCGGTCCCACCTCGAGCCTCAGGGGGACGCCACGCATCTCCCAGTAGTAATACTTGGCGCCGGGCCGGATGTCGCGGGTATCGACACGGACCCGGAACCCTGCCGACGCAAGCCTCCTGCCGACCCCTGCGGCGGCAGCACTCACCTCCTCTTTCCGTTTCCCGGTGACGATGGGCACGATGACGACCTGGACCGGCGCGACCACGGGCGGCAGGACGAGCCCCCTGTCATCCCCGTGGAGCGAGACGAGGGCTGCGATGCACCGCTCGGAGATCCCGTAGCACGTCTGGAACGCATACTGTTGTTGCCCGGCGGCGTCCTCGAACCGGATCTGGAACGTGCGGGAGAAGTGGTCGCCGAGGTGGTGGACCGTCCCGATCTGGAGTGTCCTCCCGTCGGGCATCACCGTATCGACCGCGATCGTGAAGTCCGCCCCGGGGAACTTGTCCCAGTCGGGCCGGCGCGAAACGATGACGGGGACAGCAAGGGCATCGTAGAACTCCCGGTAGAGTGCAATGGCAGCCTCCACCTGCATAGAGGCCTCCTCCCAGCTCCCGTGCACGGTATGGGCCTCCTTAAACGACGTGATCTCGCGGAGGCGGATGAGGGGCCGGGTGTGCTTCGTCTCGTACCGGAACGTGTTGACGATCTGGTAGATCCTGAGGGGAAGATCGGCATGGGATCGTATCCAGAGGGCATACATGGGGTATATTGCACACTCGCTCGTGGGCCGCAGGGCGAGCCGGACATCGAGCGGAGAGGTGCCGCCGTGGGTCACCCAGTAGACCTCCTCCTCGAAACCCTTGATGTGCTCTGCCTCCTTGGCAAGTTCCGTCTCGGGGATGAGGAGCGGGAAAAGTGCCTCCTGGTGGTCACGGTCAAGCAGGTTCCTCATCAGGGAATAGACGTTCCTCCTTAAGGCAAACCCGAACGGGTACCAGACGTACAGTCCCTTGACCGGGTAACGGACGTCCATCAGTTCCGCGCGCCACAGCAGCTCGTTGTACCACGCGGAAAAGTCTTCCTTGGGGGGCAGGGTGCCCTCTTCTGCCTCTGCCAAAAAATGCACCTCAAACGAGGAAATGTAGGATTTGTGGCGTAATAAATGCCTCTACGAGTGCTGCGACAGCGACGAGCGGCACGACGCGGAAAAGGAACGTTTTCCCGAGGGCTGCTGCCTCTGCGGCTGCGTCGCTTCCTGACATCCACTCGTTCCAGAGCGCCCGGGCGAGCATGAACCCGAGTGCCCCTGACAGGAGGAATGCCGGGATCTCGAAGATGCCGTGGGGAACGATGGCGGCCGCCACGAATGCAAGGCTGTGCTGCTGGCGCACGAGTTCGAGCACGGAGCCGATGACGAACCCGTTCACGGTGATGATGAACACCGTCATGATGCCAAGGGATGCCCCGCCGAGGAACATCACGAGGCACGCCTGCAGGTTATTGAAAAAGAGATTGACGGCCAGGATGGGACCCGACATATCTGCACTGCCGCCCAGGATCGTGTCGCGGAGCACCGAGATGACCTTCTCTCCGGTGGAGGGATCCTGCACCGTCGCGAAAATTCCCATGCCGATGGAGACAGCGAGGATGACAGCCGCCGTGACCATGTTCCGGGCAAGGTCAGACATAGAGCACCATCCGTGCCATGTCCCTGATTCCCGGTGCAAGGCCAACGGTGATCATGGCGAGGAGGATCAGGTGCCAGAGTGCCTGCGGGCCCTCCGACCGGAACCTCTGGAGGATGTAAATCCCCGGGAAGAGGACGAGGAGCTTGAGGGCGAACATCGAAAATGCCGTGCCCGTCCATTCTATCAGGTGTGAACCCACGACGTGCACTTCCACGTAGTGCAGGGGGTGAAGGTCGATCCCGTAGCTCGTGGCGCTCGCGTCGAGGAGCTGCCCGAAGAGGAGGGTGACGTAAAGGGGATCGCTGACGTACTCCCAGGAAAGTACCCTGCGCATCACGAGCCAGACGGCGGCGGTGGTGCCCGCCGCAAGCAAGAGGATGATGAAGAGGACGTCGGGAGCGATGACCCCGTTTTTAAGGCCGAAAGAGACGAGCACGAGGCCGGTGACCACCGCACCCGCAATACCGGCACCGGCATAGGGACGGTGATAATCCCGGATATACCCGTGTTCCTGCAGGGTCACGGAAACAAAGAGTACCCCGGCGGTATAGAGGAACATGACAAAGTAGATGAGCGGGGTGATCAGGAGGTAGTTCCAGCCGACCGGGACGATCCCCGTATCCTCCACCACGCGGAGGAGACCCCCCATCACCACGTAGGGGAGCGTCACGAGGACAAAGTCCCTGTCGATGCGGATCGTCCGGGACCGCGACAGCCAGCGATAAATGATATATAGGGCAATGATCAGAACCAGAGCGTAGGTCGTCGTATCCACCACGTTGTAAGGCTGCCCGTAACGGATCGGATCGATGTAATATTTCTCTATGAAATCCCCAATCATTTCCGGATACTTATGAGCGCAGACCCGATAAAATTACTCAAAACAAAGGGTTTTGACAAATCGCGGTGGATGCAGCTCCCCCGCGACGTTGTCATCGGCCATGACGTTATTTCCCAGATCCCCGAGGTCTGCGCCGACCTCTGCCTCGAAGACGGGGCCATGGTCCTTTTTGGGGGAGAGAACACGCGGAAATGTGCCGGCGACCGCGTGGTCTCCCTCCTCGGAAAGAAGTACAGCGTTTCCACGTTCACCGTCAGGGAGATGAGCATGGAGACCATCGCGGAGGCCGAGGAGGCTGCCCGCGGTGCCGGATTCCTCGTGGGCGTCGGGGGCGGCCGGGTCATCGACTGCGCGAAGATCGTCTCCTACAACCTCGATCGCCCCTTCCTCTCCGTCCCGACTGCTGCATCGCACGACGGGATCGCGTCGGCGAGGGCGTCGGTTCCCCTCGTGGACGGCAACGCATCCCTGGAGGCGCACCCCCCGATGGGCATCGTTGCCGATACCGGGATCATCGCTGCCGCACCCCACCGGCTCCTCGCAGCGGGCTGCGCCGACGTCATTTCCAACTCCACTGCAGTGCTCGACTGGGAACTGGCGCACCGGCTCAGGCACGAGGTGATAAGCGAGTACGCAATCGCCCTCTCACGGATGACCGCCGAGCTCCTGATGAAGAACGCCCGCAGCATCAAGCCGCACAGCGAGGAGTCTGCCTGGATGGTCACAAAGGCCCTCGTCTCGTCGGGTGTCGCGATGAGCATTGCCGGGTCGTCCCGCCCGGCATCCGGGGGTGAACACAAGTTCGGGCATGCCCTGGAGAGGCTTGCGCCGGGAAAGGTCCTGCACGGCGAGGCGTGCGGGATAGGGACGATCATGGTGATGTACCTGCACGGCGGTGACTGGCGGGCGATTAAGGCGGCACTGCGTGCCATCGGGGCCCCCACCACCCCCCGCGATCTCGGGATCGATGATGCCACGGCAGTCGAGGCACTCCTTGCAGCACGGACCATCCGGCCGGAGAGGTTCACTATCCTCGATACCGGACTGTCACGGGAATCGGCAACCAGGCTCGTGAAGATGCTCTATGAAGAGTGAAAAGGCGGCAGAACAGAAACCGAGGGTCACCCTCATCGGGAGCACGATCGCACAGGTGGGCCTTGAATTCATTTACGAGGGGCCGCTTCCCGAGTGCGACGGGTGTTCCGTGAAGAAGGCCTGCCACAACCTCCAGAAGGGGAGAAAGTACCTCATCGTGGGTGTCCGCAAGACCCGCCACTCCTGCAGCGTGCACGACCAGGACGCCTGTGCCGTCGAGGTCGTGGAGGCTCCCGTCCGCGCCCTCATCAGCGCCGACATGGCCATCAGGAACACCCGGATAGTCTTCGAGACCTCCTGCACGCGGCAGAACTGTGAGAACTTCTCCCTCTGTAACCCGGAAGGGGTTATCCCCGGCGAGAAGTACGTGGTCGCAGAAGTCATCGGGAGTGCGCCGGGTGCCTGCGAGAGGGGATGGAAACTCCAGCTCGTTGAGCTCCGGGCAGCCTGAAAACCCCGCCTGCTCATCCCCGTCGTCCGGACCAGAGGGCATGGGCAACGGAAAGCACCCTCTCCCGGCCTGCGAGGTGTGCCACCCATTCAGGGGGTATCCCGTCGAGACCGTACAGGGCTCCCGCAAGGGCACCCGCGATTGCAGCCACCGTGTCGGTATCGCCGCCAAGGCCGACAGCAAGGGAGACGCAGTCGGAAAACCTGTCCGAGCGCATGAAGACCGTGAGGGCGGCGTGCGTCGCCTCGAGCGCATCGAGGCCGGCAACAGGGGTGGCGGACTCGTAGCACCCCAGCATCCGGGCGACCTCGGCATCGCGGCACCTCCGCAGAGCCCGGCCGTGTGCCACAGCCCGGGAGATGCCCCGGCACATGTCGCTCACCATGCGGTTCACGAACGCCGAGCAGGCCCCCGGCACCGGGTCCGCGTGGGTCAGCGCAGAACATGCGTACGAGACCGCTTCCACCTCCGGGCCGGAGTAAAAGACCCCGATCGGCGCACCCCGCATCACGCTCCCGTTGCTCCTGCTCCATCCCCGGGCGGCATGGACGCGGGACGCCGCTTCGTGGATGCCGGTTCCCTTCCGGACGAGGGAAAAAACCGCGGCCGAGGTCGGGCCGTAGAACCCGCGGTGCAGCGAATAGTCCCTCACGAGCCTGACCATGAAGTCCTCCGGGGAAAAACCGCGGCATGCAACGAGAGACTCGGCCAGGGCAAGCGCCTGGAACGTGTCATCCGTGAATTCCCCTGCTTTCCGCGGGTTTCTGCCCCCCGCGAAGAACGAGCGGACGGCCACCCCCGGAGGTGGTCCTCCCTCGAAGGGCGCACCCAATGCATCACCAATTGCAAGCCCCGCAAGGACGCCTGCAGCGCGCGAAAAGTCCGATATAAAGGTCACCAATAAAGTATATCTGGTCAGGAAAAAAGTAGTCATTTGAAGAAGGTGATAGTGTGCAAAAGGAAGAGCTCCTCCATCTCCACATGCTGATGATCCACATCAAGAAATACTACGAAACCATCACCAACCAGGAAATTCCGACAAAACGGTACAATTCCCTCGAGATCTCTCCTGTCCACATCCACAAGAACAAGAAGTGCCACAAGGATGCTATTTTGGCCCTCGGCGAAGAGATTGTCACCCACCTGCGCAACAGCCAGATGATGAGGGTCGGATATTCCCCCGAGGCGGCCTCCGGGCAGGTCGCTGCCGAACACTGATTTTCTCCTCCATGCAAGAGCCCGATATCTCCCGCGAGATACTCTGGGCCCTCATCTCCCGTGCGACCCGGCCCGAAGACGTCACGAAGATCAAGGTCGAGGTCTGCAGGAAACACGGCGCTCCGGCGGTTCCCCGGAACTCCGCTCTCCTTGCTGCGGCGACACCGGAAGAACGGACCCTCCTCCGGAGGCTCCTCCTCGTCAAACCGACGCGGACGCTCTCGGGTGTTGCACCCGTCGCCGTGATGACGTCCCCCTTCCCCTGCCCCCACGGGAAATGCCTCCCCTGCCCCGGGGGGCCGGATCACCCGTTCCAGTCGCCCCAGAGCTACACGGGTGAGGAACCTGCGGCATTGCGGGCACGTGACCACGGATACGATCCGTATGCACAGGTCAGGGCACGCCTCGAGCAGTTCGAGCTCCTGGGACACCACGTCGACAAGGTGGAACTGATCGTGATGGGGGGAACGATGACGTCCCGGCCGGCGGACTACCAGGAATGGTTCGTCAGGGAATGCGTCCGCGCCATGAACGAATACAGGGGGACCGTCCGGGTCTCCCGGGCGGACACGGCACGCGTCTTTGCGGAGAACGAGTTCTCGCCGGTCCGGTGCGTTGCCACCACGTTCGAGACACGTCCCGACTGGTGCAGGAAGGAACATATCAACCGGATGCTCGATCTCGGGGTGACCAAGGTTGAACTGGGGGTCCAGCACCTCGACGATTCCATCCTCTCCTTCAACAGGCGGGGCTGCACGTTCGCAGACACGGTGGAGGCGACGTGCCTGCTGCGGAATGCGGGGATCAAGGTCGGGTACCACGTCATGCCAAACCTCCCGGGAAGCGACATCGAACGGGACCGCTGGATGTTCCGCGAGCTCTTCGACAACCCTTGCTTCCGGCCCGATTTTCTCAAGATATACCCGACACTCGTCACGCCCGGCTCCGGGATCGAGGAACTCTGGAAGCAGGGGCAGTACTCGCCGTACCCCGAGGACACCCTCATCGACCTCGTTGCCTATGCAAAGTCGCTCCTGCCCTGCTACGTCAGGCTCCAGCGTATCCAGCGCGATATCCCGGCACGGCTGATCGTTGCAGGGTCGCGGCACAGCAACTTCCGCCAGCTCTGCCAGCAGCGCCTTGCCGCGATGGGAAAGGCGTGCCGGTGCATCCGGTGCCGCGAGGCAGGCAGGTCGGAGGGAGGGGGCCCGGAAGAACTCTCGGTCTTCTCCTACGATGCATGCGGGGGGCGCGAATACTTCATCTCGGTCGTCTCGGGCAGTGCCCTGATAGGATTTGCCCGGCTCCGCACCGGCGGAGAGAGGTGGCGGCCCGAAACGGAAGGCTCGGCCCTCCTCCGCGAACTCCACGTGTACGGAAGCGTCGTGCCGCTCGGGAGTTTTCCGTCGGCAGAACAGAGGCAGCACCGCATGTTCGGGAAGGCACTCCTCTCTGCCACGGAGGAGACCGCGGCATCGGAAGGATACCGTGCGATCACCGTCATGAGCGGGATCGGTGTCCGGCCCTACTACCGGCGTCACGGATATGAGCGGCGGGGACCATACATGCACAAGAAGCTTGCATGAAGGCTGCCACATTCGAGTTCCTGCGCCAGCGTTTCTCCTCGTACTACGAAAACGCCCTCCTCCTCCCGCCGCCCTCCGTACCCCAGCGGGAATGGGCCTTCATCTTCTTCGAACCGGATGCCACCGATACACGCATGCGCAGGCACCTGGGGTTCGAAACTCGCGACGAGGTCTTCTCCTACATCCGGAGCATGGTCCCGGCCCACGCGTACTACTCGACGGCCTACTACAGCAGGCCCGGTGCACCGACCATGGCCGAGAAGGGGTGGCTCGGCGCCGACCTCATCTTCGATCTCGACGCAGACCACCTCATGCGGGGACCCTATGACCGGATGCTCGAACGCGTCCGGGAAGAGACGGAAAAACTCCTGGAAATGCTCACCGGGGAACTCGGTTTTTCCGAAAAAGACGTGGAGGTAGTCTTTTCGGGAGGCAGGGGATACCACGTGCACGTCAGGGATCCGGCCGTCCGGGACTTCGGCAGCAGCGAGAGGCGGGAGATCATCGATTACGTCTGCGGTATCGGCCTTGACCCGGGACGCGTCCTCTCGCACAGGACACTTTCACCCCGCGGATGGCATCATCGCTATATAGATGCACTCGCCGAGTACCTGCTATGGCTGGAGAGCCTGGAGGAGAAGGAAAGGGTTGCCACGCTGACGGCCCTCGAGGGGGTGGGAAAGACGACCGCTGAGGAGTTCATCCGACGGATACCGTCCATCCTTTCGCTCCTCGAGAGCGCCCCCCGCGAGCTCTCCCTGCGTGACCCGGTCATCTCCCGGGTCATCCGTGGCCTTTCATCCGACCGGGAGGGTCGCTTTCCGGCCCTGCTCCGGGACAGGGCGGCCCTTGCCGACGAACCCGTGACAACCGATACGAAGAGGCTGATTCGCATGCCCACGTCCCTCCACGGCGGGAGCGGCTTCCGGGTGACCCCTCTTGCACCCGGCGAGCTGACCGGTTTCGATCCCCTCGTGGACGCCGTGGTCTTTTCGGACCGCGAGGTCGCTGTCGATGTTGCCTTCCCCCTCACGATGCCCATCCTCGGATCCGTGTACAGGCTGGAAAAAGGATACGCACGCGTTCCCGAGGCCCTCGCGGTCTTCCTCTGCTGCCGGGGCGCAGCCGAGATCGCAGGGGGGAGCAGGGCATGAACCTCGACGAGCTGCGGATAATCCTCCTCTCCGAGAGGGAGACCGGGCGGCTGGTCCACATCCCCCACGACCTCTTCGCATCGGCCCAAAAGAGCCTCGGGGACCTGTATGGAGAGCTCCATGCATGCAGTGACCCCTTCTCGGACGAGGCCCAGGTTCTCATCCAGCGTATCCACGCGATGCGCGAGACACTTTCCGACCTCTTCCATATCCGGGCGGAAAAGATACTCTCGCTCGCACGTACCCAGGAAGACGGGCACTATATCGACCGCGACGAGTTAAAGAGGCTGCTTCCCGAAGAGAGGGAAATGTACGACCTCATCGTGCAGGCCCTCGGGCAGGCCCGGTGCCGGCTCCTCGTCGGGACTGCCCCGCCAACCCCGGTGTCCATGCCTTCCGGCGGAAACGAACCCTGCGCCCCTGCAACCGGCGCGGGGGATGCGGCCGGGACCCCCTCCTTTGTCGTCACGCGGGTCCTGCAGGACGTCGAGCCGTTCATGGGCGTGGACGGCAGGATTTACGACCTTTGCCGGGAGGATATCGTGACACTGCCCGCGAGGAACGCGGACGTCCTGTGTGAGCGCAACATAGTCTTAAATATCAACCCGGGCAAATAATACTGATATTCGATATCCGGAATAAGAGGCCGATTCCATGAAAATGCCACAGAAATTCAGGACATACTGCCCGTTCTGCCGGGCTCACCAGACCCACGAGGTGGAGAAGGTCAAGAAGAGCAAGACCTCGGGTCTGCACTGGATCGACAGGCAGAAGGCACGGAGGAGCACGGTCGGGAACATGGGGAAGTTTTCCAAGGTCCCCGGCGGTGACAAGCCAACGAAGAGAGTAAACGTCCGGTACCGGTGCAGTGCCTGCGGAAAAGCACACCTGCGTCCCGGTTTCCGCGCCGGCAAGTTCGAGTTGAAGGAGTAAACAGCATGGTCCAGCAAATCCGGGAGAACCGCAGCAGGTTCTTCAAGGTCAAGTGCCCTGACTGCGAGAACGAGCAGGTCGTCTTCGAGAAGGCGAGCACGAGGGTCGACTGCATCGTCTGCGGAAGGGTCTTATCAGAGCCTGCCGGCGGAAAGGCAAGGCTCCAGGCAGAAATCCTTGCGACATTCGAGTGATGTGTCACCGATGAGCGAGAGAGACTGGCCGGAAAACGGGGAACTTGTCGTCTGCACTGTAAAAGACGTCAAGGACTTTGCCGCTTTTGTCAACCTCGACGAGTACCCCGGGCGCGTCGGGCTTATCCCCATCTCGGAGGTGGCAACCGGCTGGATCAAGTATATCCGCGACCACATCCGCGAGGGCCAGAAAGTCGTCTGCAAGGTCCTCCACGTCGATCCGTCACGCGGGCACATCGACCTCTCGCTCAAGGACGTCAACGAGCACCAGCGCCGCGAGAAGATCCGGGAATGGAAGAACGAGTCCAAGGCACGCAAGTGGATCGGCTTTGCCGCTGCCGCCGCCGGCGAGAAGGCGGAAGACCTCGAGGCAGCGATATACTCCCGTTACGGCGACCTATATTCCGTTTTTGAGGATATCGTCACCGGAGAAGACACCGCGGCGTCTCTTCCCGTCTCCCCGGCCGCAAAGGCCGCACTCGAACAGGTCGCCAGGGAAAACGTCAAGATACCGCGCGTGACGGTCAGCGGGACTCTCGTCCTCACTTCGAGCAAGCCCGATGGCGTCAACATCATCCGCAGGGCGCTTCGCTCTGCAGAACCAAAAGTACCGGGTGTCGACATCGAGCTTACCTATGTGGGTGCACCCAACTACCGCATCAAGGTGACCGCAGGCAATTACAAGGCAGCGGAAAAGGCTATCGAAAAAGCTGCCTCGGCTGCCATCGGAGTCATCGAACGGGCCGGAGGCGAAGGCCGGTTCGTGAAAAAACACAAGTCCGGGAAGGTCGCATGAGTGGCCGGCTGAGGCGGTGCCCGCGGGACCGGACGTACACACTGCAGGTCTCCTGTCCTGTCTGCGGCCACCCCACCGTGCCGGCGCATCCCGCGCGTTTTTCTCCGACCGACAACCTGGGACGGTACAGGAGGATTGCACGGGGATGGACGATATAACCGTCCGGTTCACCGACGGGGACGGATCGGAGATCCGCGCTCCCATTCTCATCGAGGGCCTGCCTGGGATCGGGCACGTGGGAAAACTCGTTGCCGAGCACATGATCCACGAGCTCTCTGCCCGGAAGGTCGCCGAGATCGAGTCCATCTACTTTCCCCCCCAGGTCATCATCAGGGAGAACGGGACAATCCGGCTCGCAAACAACGAACTCTATTACGCCCGGAGCGGGGATAAGCGGTTCCTCTTCCTCGTCGGGGACTTCCAGAGCACGTCAGGCGAAGGCCACTACCTGCTTGCCGACACGTACGTCTCCCTCGCGCTGGAGCTCGGGGTCAGGAGGATCTATACCCTCGGGGGATACGGTGTCGGTCACCTCGTTGACGTCCCCCGCGTGCTCGGCGCAGTCAACCGCAAAGACCTCCGGGAGGAGGTCGAGGCTGCCGGTGCGGTCATCAGCCCCGACGAGCCCGGCGGCGGAATAATCGGGGCGGCGGGTCTCCTGCTCGGTCTCGGCCTTTCCCGCGGGATCGAGGGGGTCTGCCTCATGGGTGAGACGAGCGGGTACCTCGTGGACCCAAAGAGCGCTGCGCGGGTCTTGAGCGTGCTCTGCACCCTCCTTGGGATCGAGGTAAACGCCACGACGCTCGAGGAGAGGGGCCGCGAGATGGAGCACATGATCGAGAGACTGGTCGACACCGAGCGCAGCATGCGCGAAGATGAACTCAGGTACATCGTCTGAAGAGATGCATGGATCTCTCCTGTGACCTGCACATCCACTCCTGCTTCTCGATAGCCACCTCGCGCAGAATGGTCCCGCCCCTGATCCTGGAAGCCTGCAGGACAAAGGGGCTTGACGTTATCGGGAGCGGCGACGCCCTCTACCCGGAATGGCGGAGGATGTGGGAGGAGACTCTCTCCCGCGCCGGGGACTGCGGCACCTGCGTTGTCCCTTCCGCCGAGATCGAGGACAGGAACCGCGTCCACCACCTCGTTCTCATGGAGGACTTTGCCTCGTTCCGGGATCTTGCCCTGGACCTTGCTCCCTCTGCACCGGGTCTCGTATCAACAGGACGCCCGCGGGTTGTTCTCACCGGAGGGGAGATTGCCCGGCTGGTGCACAGGAGGGGAGGGCTGGTCGGGCCCGCCCATGCGTTCACGCCGTGGACTTCGCTCTACGCGGCCCATGACAGCCTGGAAGCGTGTTACGGGAGCGAACACGTTGATTTCCTGGAACTCGGACTCTCGGCGGACAGTTCCTACGGTGCCGCAATCCCGCACCTCTCGCGTATTCCCTTCATCTCGAGCTCCGACGCCCACGGGCCCGATCCCTGGCGGCTGGGAAGGGAGTTCGTCGTCCTCTGCGCCCCGGAAGGAACACCTGCCGCGGTCCTCGATGCGATCAGGAAGGGAGATGTCGTCCGCAACGCCGGGTTCTTCCCGGAGGAGGGAAAATACAACCGGACGGCCTGCACGCGGTGCTACCACCAGTTCCCTGCGGATGACGCCATTTCGTTCTCCTGGAAGTGTCCCTGCTGCGGGGGCAGGATAAAGAAGGGGGTACGTGACCGGGCCCGCGAGCTCTCGTCCGGGCCCGCGCTCCCGCGGCCACCCTACCTCCACATGATTCCCCTTGCCGAGATTCTCGCACGCGTGCTTTCGGTCTCATCCGTCCGGTCACGGTCTGTTTCAACCCTCTACGACCGGTTCATCAGGGCCTTCGGGAACGAGATCTCCGTACTCATGGAAGTTCCCCCACAGAATCTCTCAGAGATTCATCCCGGGGCTGCCGCCGCAGTCGATGCACTACGGTCCGGCAGGGTGCGCCTCGTTCCCGGCGGCGGGGGAAGGTACGGTACATTCTCGTTTTTCTGACGGCAGATTTCCCCATTAAGGCGCGGAAATAACCCAAAATCCGTTTTCATGCAAAGATTTTAGGGGATCCGGTACATACAGTACCGGGATGTTGCACGTTCTCCGAGATGTATGCGGGTATTGCGGGTGCTGTGTCTCGGTCTGCCCGGAGGGTGCGCTCGAGCTGATCGATGCCTACCTCGAAATCGGTGACAACTGCACGGGATGCGGTATCTGTGCAAAGGTGTGCCCCCTCGGTGCCCTGGAGGTGAAGGATGAAACCCCGGTATGATCTCCTCGTCATCGGCGGCGGTCCGGGTGGGGCGGTTGCTGCAGAAACGGCCGCAAAGGCGGGCCTGTCCGTCCTGCTGGCGGAGAAACGCCCGGCAATCGGTGCCCCGGTCCGGTGTGCCGAAGGGATAGGCAGGGAAGCTCTCACGGAGTTCGTCGAGCCCGACCCGTGTTTCATCTCGGCGGAACTGAAAGGTGCAGAGATCGTCGCACCCGACGGATCCTCGCTGAAGCTGAACCCGGAGAAGGCAGGCAACAAGGTGGGGTACATCCTCGACCGCAAGGTCTTTGACCGGGAACTCGTCTGGCGGGCGGCAGAAGCAGGTGCGGACGTTGCCGTCAAGACGCGGGCATCCGCGCCCATCCTCGAAAACGGTGCCGTGAAGGGGGCCGTGCTCCATCACTGCGGCGAGACGCGGCGGATCGGGGCGGACATCGTGATTGCCGCCGACGGTGTCGAGTCCAAGTTCTCGCGGTGGTGCGGGATCGATACGACCGTCCCCGTCCGGGAGATCATGACGTCTGCCCAGTACCTGATGACCGACATCGATATCGACCCCACCGTCACGGTCTTCTACGTCGGCAACAATGTCGCCCCCCAGGGCTACCTCTGGGTCTTTCCCAAGGGGGAGAGGTCTGCCAACGTCGGCATCGGTATCAGCGGGGCAAAGAGTGGTACAGGTCACCGTGCACGGGACTACCTCGACCGGTTCGTTGCCTCGAAGTTCCCGTCCGGAAAGACCATCGAGCACATCGTGGGGGGCGTTTCCGTCTGCCAGCCCCTCGCCTGCACGGTCTCCGACGGGCTCATGATCGTTGGTGACGCGGCAAGGGTGGTTGACCCCCTGACCGGGGGCGGGATCTACAACGCCATGTTCACGGGACGGCTCGCTGCCCAGACCGCGATATCCGCCATCCAGAACGGAAAGTGCTCAAAGGACGTTCTGATGGCCTATGACAGGGGATGGCGCGAGTCCCCTGTGGGAAAGACGATCGCCCGGAACTGGCATATAAAGGAGTACTTCATCAGGATGACGGACGAGAAATTCAATGCACTGATCAGCTCCGCTTCGACGATGGACCTGGATGAGTTCTCGACATTGAACCTCGTCAAGGAACTGGTCAAGAAGAACCCGCTGCTCCTCGGGGATCTCGCGAAGCTCTCGTTCCTACTTCGGTGATGCGCGCAGCTGCTTGTTCAGGATGGCAAGGCACTCGTCTTCTGCCTCTTTTTTCGTAAAAACCGTGATCGTGTCACCGGGCCGGATCTTCACGTTGCCGCTCGGGATGATCAGCTCGCCCCCGGCCCTCCGGATCGCGATGAACACAAAGTCCTTGACCTTGAGCTCCCTGATCTCGTGGTCCACGATAGGGGCACCCTTCTCCGCGACGACCTCGAAGATCGTCCCGCCCGGAATGGATGCGAGCTGCTGCATCTGCGGGTTCTCCGCCCAGTAATACAGCCTCTGGGCAACGAGTTCATCGGGATTCTCGGATATCTTGACCCCTACCTCGGAAAAGAGGTCGGAATGTTCCTTCTGGTTCACGATCGAGACGACGTTGGGGACCTTGAACCTCTTTGCAAGCCAGCAGGTCATCAGGTTCACCGAGTCGTCGCTCGTCGTCGCAACAAGGGCGTCCGCCCGGTCAATCCCGGCGTCCTCGAGGATGGACTTGTCGGTTGCGTTCCCGGTGACGGCAAGCACATCGTAGTGCTCCAGAATCTCGCTGCAGCGCTGCTCGTCGCGATCGATGATCACCACGTTATTGCCATGCTCCACTGCGAGCTGGGTGAGACTCCGCCCGATCCCGCCGAGCCCCACGATGATGATGTACATGCGTACGGGTTACCACCATCGGCATTCAAATATTTTGCGGGCTGCACATGTAGTACGTGATGCTCTGCGGGGTCGATGAAGCGGGCAAGGGCGCGGTACTGGGACCCCTTGTCGTGGCTGCTGTCGGGTGCAGGAGAAAAGACGAGCTCGCGGACCTCGGTGTGAGGGACTCAAAGGAGCTCTCACCGCAGCGGCGCGAGGCACTCGCCGGGGAGATCCGCCGGTCCTTCCCGGTTGCCGTCCTCTCCCTCTCGCCAGCCGAGATTGACGGGCGCGGGATCGGTCTCAACACCCTCGTTGCACACAGCCACGCGGCCGTCATCTCGATGCTCGCACCATCCGTCGCCGTGGTCGATGCCTGCGACGTGAACGCATCCCGCTACGGCGAGATGGTGACCGGGTTCCTTGCGGTTCCATGCAGGGTCATCTCCTGCCACCATGCCGACAGGCAGCACCCGGCGGTCTCGGCCGCAAGCATCGTTGCCAAGGTCGAGCGGGACGGCGTGATCCGCCGCCTCCATGACGAGTGGGGATCGTTCGGGAGCGGGTACCCCTCCGACCCGGTCACCATCCGGTTCCTCGAGAGGTACCTCGAAGAGAAGGGAGAGATCCCGCCCATCGCGCGCAGGAGCTGGGAGACGACACGGACGATCCTCGCACGGGCGGAGCAGAGTGACCTCCTGAAATTTCTCTCCAAAGGGTAAAGGAATCCTTCTGAAGGCTTTTTTTCCGGGGTCTGTCTGCCTTCCACACTTTTATGTAGATTTCCCACTTAGTACAAGGGAATGCACTGGCTCTTCTGGGTCATCCTTGCACTTCTCATCTACGCGGTGGCGGCCGGTTCCATCTACATCCGGAAGGCCGCATACGAGAGGGAGAAGGCCGACAGGATCGCGTTTCCGGGAGCAGGTGCCGGTACCGCTGAAAAGTCAGTATGGGACTCGATCGTCTTCTATGGACCGGTTCTTGCCATAAAGACGGAACGGGTCGGGTTCTTTGACAGGTACATCCGGTATGCACCGGTCCTTCGGGTCTACGCAACGCTCGGCGTCGTCATGGTGGCCCTCATCTCGGCCGGTATCGCTGCCATCCTGTTCCTCTCCGTCCGTCTCACGTTCCTTTTCCGGCCGGAACCGACGGGGATCTACGCCCCCCAGAACATCTTCCTGATCCCGGGAATCAACGAGTACGTCCCGTCCACGTTCGCGGTCTGGTTTGCATTCGTCCTGACGATTGCCATCCACGAGTGGGGGCATGGGATTCTCTGCCGCGTGGAAAACATTACCGTGCGGAGCATGGGGGCACTCTTTGCCGTCATCCCGATCGGGTTCTTTGTCGAGCCGGATGAGCAGGAACTCGAGAAGTCGCGTGGTATGCCGAAGATCCGCATGTTCGGTGCCGGTATCACGAACAACATCGTGGTGGGGACTATCTGCTTTGTCGCACTCATCCTCCTCTTCGGCATGGTCGTTCCGACGGGAAACCCCGTCATCGCAGGGGTGTACAAGAACTACTCGGCATGGGACGCGGGAGTCCCCGCACCCTCCGTGATTACGGCCGTCAACAGCATCCCTGTCACGAGCCGGGAGGATGTCTCCCGCATCCTGAACGCCACGCGTCCCGGCGACCGGGTGACGCTCACTCTCGATGCCGGTGGAGAGGTCAGGGACTATGCACTCGTCCTGTCAGAATGGCCGGAAGAACTGGGACTGCACAACTCCGGGTTCATGGGTATTTCGTACTACGACGGTGCAGCCATCAAGGAGGGAGTCCGCCAGAGCCTCTCGTTCCCCGGCCTCATCCGTTTCCTCACCATACCCTTCGACCCCTCCGCCGCAGGCCAGGCGCTGCGTGTACTGGCTTTCGAGACGCCCGAAACCAGGTTCTACGATGAACCTTTCCCGGGATTCTGGGGACTGGTCCATGTCCTCTTCTGGTGCGCCTGGATCAACATCAACGTCGGTATATTCAACGCCATCCCGATGGTCCCTCTGGACGGGGGATACATCCTCAAGGAGGGTGTCGAGAGGCTCTTCGAGCGGTGGGGGATCTCGAAATACGCGATACCCGTCGTCTCCCTGGTCTCATCCGTCATGGTGGTGATGCTCCTTGCACTCGTGTTCCTTCCCTACCTGCTCCACATCTAGGTCATTCACCCGGCGGACAGCGGGTCCCTCCTTCCCGGATTGGCCTTCGCTTGCCGGGAAGGAATGCATAAGTGCCATCCTTCACACATGTACAGCAACGAATCCTGCACATTCGGGAGTAACGTGAAGTGACGATGATTCTCCGACCCTGCAAGAAATTATACGACAACGAGACCCAGAGGACCACCTCGCCCGAGGAGACCCTTGCCCGCGTTGAAAAGGCGCTGCCCGCCGCAGGTATCACGAGGGTCGCCGACATCACGAACCTCGACAGGATCGGCATACCGGTTTTTTCCAGTATCCGCCCGACCGCCGGGAGGGGTGCGATCTCCGTTTACAACGGGAAGGGGGCCACCCCGACGGAGGCACGGGTGTCGGCAATCATGGAGGGCATCGAGCGGTACTCTGCCGAAGTCCCGCCCGGGACCACTCTCCCGATGGCCAGGTACCCGGACGTCTCAGGCGACATCCCTGCCCTCGACCCTGCCGACCTCATCCTCCCCCGGGGGAGGGACCCCCGGATGGCCATTCCGTGGATCGCAGGCTACGATATCCTCCATGAGGAGGAGATCCTCGTCCCGGCAAGTGCCGTCTTCCATCCCCTGCCGGAAACATACCCGCAGCTCTTCAGGACGTCGACAAACGGCCTTGCCTCCGGGAACACGCTCGAGGAGGCAGTGTTCCATGCCCTCATGGAGGTCATCGAGCGTGATGCGTGGTCACTCGTCGAGGCGAGCAGGGACACGGGCCCCCGCGTCACGTCAATCGGGGACTCCCTCTCGGCCGATCTCCTCTCCCGGTTCGCATCCGCCCAGGTCGAGGTCCATATCAGGGATATCACGAGCGACCTTGGCATCCCCACTTTCGCCGCGGTCTCCGACGACCTGCAGCTCCGCGACCCGGCCCTCCTCACCATCGGGATGGGCACCCACACGAGTGCCCGGATAGCCCTTCTCCGGGCCCTGACAGAGGTGGCCCAGAGCCGCCTGACCCAGATCCACGGTGCCCGGGAGGATACCGATACCGCCGATCTCCGGCGCAGGGCGGGATACGAGAGGGTCAGGAGGATGAACGCATACTGGTTCGACGGGACATCAGAGAAGCCGTTTGACAAAGTCCCCTCCTTCGATACCGACGACTTCCTCTCGGACATCAGGATCGCACTCGACCGGATCCGCCGTGCCGGCATGGACCGGGTCATCGTCGTCGACCTCACGCGGCCCGAGATAGGGGTTCCCGTCGTGAGGGTCATCGTCCCGGGCCTCGAAGTCTTCGCAATGGACCCGGAAAGGGCAGGGAGAAGGTGCCGTGACGCACGGGATCGTCGTTTTTCTCGGCCCCAGCTGTGACCGGTCCGTCGCCGAACGGATCCTTGCCGCAGACTACCGTCCGCCTGCTGCCCGCGGCGACATCACCGCCGCGGCTGCTGAAGGTGCCCGCATCATCACGCTCATCGACGGTGTCTTCTTCCAGGAGAGCGCCGTTGGTCACCGCGAGATCATCGCCGCCCTGTCGCAGGGCATCCGTGTCATCGGTGCCTCGAGCATGGGTGCACTCCGTGCATCGGAGCTCGACACGCTCGGAATGGAGGGAGTCGGCCTCATCTACAGGCTTTACCGGGATGGAAGGCTCGTCTCAGACGACGAGGTCGCACTCGTCTACGACCCCGAGACCTATTGCGCCCTCTCCGAGCCGCTCATCAACATCCGCTGCACGCTGCGGGAAGCGCGGAACGCTGGTATCATCACCGGAACCGATGAACGGGAGTTCCTCGCTTCCGCCCGATCACTCTACTTTCCCGACAGGACCTACGCGCATGTCTGCAGGCGTGCCGGGGAGAGGCTGTCCGCGGAGACGTGCCGGAGGTTCCTTGAGTTTGCAAGGTCCCATGCGGTGGACCAGAAGAGAGAGGATGCGATTGCTGCACTCATGCGGACACGGGAAATTGCAACCGGGTCCGGAATTTTAAAAGAATAGCAGCGGAACGGGAGGGAGTTGCTGCCCGTCGCGCCCGCTGCGGTCAACCTGTTACGCAGAGGCAGTCCTGTTTATGAACGCGTTCCGCAGCGAATTCAGCTGTTCTTCCTGGAACCGGACGTTCATTTCCATGTTCCGGATAGCCATGGAAAAATCGTCTTCTCCTTCTTCCCTGTCCTCGCTCATGCGGTAGGTGTTTTCGAGGATCCGGAGGAGGCGCTTGTTGATATCGATGCTCCTCCAAAGGCGCTTGTAGTTCTGGATGACCGCCTCATCGACCCCTGCCTCGCGTGCCATCCGGAGGTCCCTCTCCAGTACCCCCCTGCGGTTCAGCTGGGCCTCGATAGCCTCGTAGAGCTCCTTGTGGGTGATGGGCTTCATGATGTAATCCTCGATGTAGATACCGTATTCCTGCGCCTCGTTCGGGGTCAGCTGCTTGGCGGTGAGCATGATGACAGGGATATCCCTGATCCTGTGGTCATTCTTGATGTGCATCAGGGTCTCCCAGCCGTCCATGGGTTCCATCATGATATCGAGGAGGATGAGGTCGGGTTTCACGGTCTGGAGGAGATCGAGCGCCTCCTGGCCCCCGTACGCGGCAACCGTCTGGTAGCCCCCCCTCTGGAGCATCGTCACGAAGATATCGACGATAAAGGGACTGTCATCGATGACCATGATGGTGTACATAATCAGAAAGCCCCCCCGATCTCACCGGCAAGGACTTCGAGCGTCCGGGCCCCGGGCGAGTGCTCAAAACCCCTTTCCGCCACAACAACGATCAGTATCTTATCGCCAGCCCCGAGCACGACGAGGGAGTGTGCACCACCATGGACGCAGACATATTCCGGCGGGGCCATCTTCAGAATCCCTGATGTGGACTCGGCCGAGGCAAAGAGGGTGGCGCACATCGCTGCAAGCCAGGGCTCATTGAAATCCCTCTCCATTGACTGGCCAAGCATGATTCCGTCGCGGGAGACGAGGGCACATCCCTTGACACCATCGATTGCCCGGACCTTCTCAATGTATGCTTTTACCTTCTCTTTCAGCATGTGTTCCTCACCGTTAGGGACTTCTCTGCCACCCCTTAAACTGCAAGAATGATCTATTGTGTATTCATCCTTTTTGTTGATATTCCTGATCACCGCACCCCCCGTTTTCCCGGCGCACGACCCTTGCGGACCCTGTCAGGACTTGCTGTGTAACCGCTGCGACCGGAATTTTCCTGATAATTTCCCGGTAAATGTCTCCCCAGGGGAATTTCCGATGGGATATTTTATTACGCATCCCTTCCATACATGATACAGCCCAGAATGGTGACATTTTGGGTTTTGAACGGCAATGTATCAGCTTCCCGGGCTGGAAAATGCACGTTCCCTGCCAACTTGTCCGGGGCCATAGGGTAGCCTGGCCATCCTAGGAGACTGGGGGTCTTCTGACCTGCGTTCAAATCGCGGTGGCCCCATGAACGATACTTTTTGGTGCAGCCATGAAATGGGATCCGCGCTGTTTCCCCTGCCTCCTCTCGCGTGTCTCCCTCGAGTGCGAACTCTGCAACGCAGACCCGGCTCTCACAAGGAGAGTCCATGACGAATGTGAACGATTGCTCAACGACCTCAAAGAGAAGCCGCTCCTGCACCCGGAGGTTGCAAGCGCTCTCCACCGGCTCGCATACAGGATGCTCGGGACCCGGGACCCTTTTTTCGCCCTCAAGGAAGAGAGCACCAGGAAGGCCATGGAGGTCTGCAGGTCGGTCAGGCCGCGCTTAAAGACGTTCCGGGACTTCGTGACCGCGGCCGTCATCGGCAACACCTTTGATTTCGGGGTCCTCTCCCATGCCGTGGAGCCGGACTTTGCGCGTTATTTCGAGCATGAATTTGCAGAGGGCCTCTTTATCGATGATACCGACCGGATCCTGCCACTCACGGATCGCGTCGTCTACTTCACCGACAACTGCGGGGAGATCGTCTTTGACCGCCTCCTCGTCGAGTACCTGTCCCGGCGGGGATCGCACATCACGGTCGCCGTCCGTGACGAGCCGATTCTCAACGATGCGACGCGTGCCGATGCGAATGCCGTTCACATGGGGAGGTTTGCCGCCCTCGTTACCACCACGGGATGCGGGTGTGAACTTGGTGTCAGGCCCGACTGCATGCCCGATGACCTTGCCCGGGCCATGGACACATGCACCATCGTCATTTCAAAGGGAATGGCAAACTACGAGTCACTCTCCGAATACAGCGGTCTTCCCCCTGTTGCATACCTGATGGCCGTCAAGTGTGACCCCATCGCGGACGAGGTGGGCGTCCCCCGAGGGAAGAAAGTGGCAATGCTCCGGGTGAATTGAGAGAAGATATCCCCGGCTAAAAAACTGGTTTTTTGGAGGGTACCCTCACGCTGTCATCCGGATGCTCGATACGACCGCAAGAAGCATGGCCCCGAGTATGACAACGGCAATAACTGCTGCAATCACGATGGCAATGATCATGGCAATGGCAGCTTTTGTATCCGATACACCTTGTAGTTCGCGGATCCCGATAACCCCGAGCACGATCGACCAGATACCACCCACGATTATGCCGATAAGGGGGATCCACCCGAGAACGAACACCGGTGTGAGAGAGTAGAAGACAGCCTTTTCTGTCTGCCAGACACCTTTCCTGCCACCGACGAGGTACACGAAGATATGGAGGAAGAGGCCGAAGACCACTGCCATGATAAGGAAGAGCACGAGGATGACGAATATCAGCGACACGATCAGGAGTGGTTCAGCCGGCCCGGGATGGAGAGAGGAGAGCACTGCAAAGGGGTGCATGAAGATCTCAAGGACGGTCAGGATGGTTCCCATGATGGAATAGAAGACGGCAAGGATGATCAGGTAGGACACAGTATCTCCCGCTTCCTCATCCCTGGCCTTCCGGAATGAAAGTGAGGGGCTGAAGAGAAAACCGCGTATCTTGTTCAGGACAGACTCGCTCATACTGCACATTTTTTGACCGGAAAAAATTTTAAGTTACCGGAAACACCCTGCCCGGAATGGCGGCCCCTTTCCCCGCCGGAAGGATGACTCCTTCACTTTCCAGGAAACAGATGCTCTTTTCCCGGGGGCGGGAGTATTTTCTTCTCGACGGGCAATAGATCCTGATATGGTCGAGCTGGTAGGCCTCTCGTTTGGCTGGATCTTAATCATCCTTGGAACGATCTTCCTTGTGATCGAGGCCTCGAACCCGGGCTTCTTCATCGCGGTACCGGGAACAGTGATGATCATCCTCGGGGCGATGATCCTCCTTGGAGTCGACATATTCTCCGGGCCCGCTGGACTCGTCGCAGGGGTCATCTCCGCAGTTATCGTCTCGCTCATCACGATCTGGCTGTACCGCCGGATCAACCCGGGCGATGCCGCCCCGGTAACGGTCAGCCGGGATTCGCTCGTGGGCAGGGAAGGGCGTGTCATCCGCAAGGTGATCCCGGAAGACCTCTCCGGAAAGGTCGTTGTGTCCGGACAGGAGTGGAGTGCCCGGAGTAAGGACGGCGAGATTCCCGTGGGCGCGAAGGTCAGGATTATCGCGTCCGAGGGGGTCCACGTGGTTGTTGAAGAGGTGTGATACAAATGGCGGTTATCGAGACACTTGTGACGTTTTTCCTGATCATCGCGATTGTGATCATCTTCGCCCGCGGGGTTGTCATCATCCAGCCCTACGAGCAGGGGCTTTCCATCAGGCTCGGGCGCTATACCGGCCGCATGAATCCCGGCTTCCGCTGGGTGTTTCCCCTGATCACGAACGTCGTGAAGCTGGATTTGCGCACGCAGGTCATGGATGTGCCTTCGCAGGAGGTCATCACGAAGGATAACTCACCGACCAACGTTGATGCCATCGTCTACATCAGGGTCATTGACCCGGAAAAGGCGTTTTTCGAGGTGGCGAACTACAGGATGGCAACAGTCGCCCTCGCCCAGACGAGCCTCCGCGGTATCATCGGCGACATGGAACTGGACGAGATCCTCTATAACCGGGACATCATCAACACGAAGCTCCGGGATATCCTTGACCGGGAGACCGACCAGTGGGGTGTCAAGGTGGAGCGCGTTGAGATAAAGGAGGTGGATCCCGTCGGGGCTGTCAAGCAGGCCATGACAGAACAGACGGCTGCCGAGAGGGCCCGGCGTGCGGCCATCCTGCGTGCGGACGGCGAGAAGCGGTCTGCCATCCTCAAGGCGGAGGGAACCAAGAGGAGCATGATCCTCGAGGCCGAGGGTGATCGGCAGAGCAAGGTCCTCAGGGCTGAAGGGGAACGTATCTCTCGTATCCTGCAGGCACAGGGAGAGGCGCAGTCGCTGCGCATCCTCTCGGTCGGTGCACGGCCCCTCGACCGCAGGGCGATCACCGTCCTCTCGCTCGATGCGCTCAAGACCATGGCTGACGGGCAGGCAACAAAGATCATCTTCCCGTTCGAGGTCTCGACCCTCATGAAGCAGGCCGCACGGTTCCTGGGCGCACAGGAGGAGGGGGGTGCTGGTGAAGAGGGGATGCCCGCCGCAGGCGTCCCTGAAGCAGATATCCTCGGGACCATCCCGACAGCCGACGAGGTGAAGGAGATCCTCAGGGAGATGGACACCTCGGTGAAGACAGAGATATCGGTCGAGGATTTGAAGGATATCAGCAGGACGAGAAAGAAGACAGGATCCGAACTCGTCGACGAGATCGAGAAGGACGCATCCTCTGCAGACTGACCCTTTTTTCCTTTTCCCCCTTCGTTAATTCAAGTACGCGAATACCATGGGTGCTTTCCAACCTCTCGCAGTTCCGGGCTGGTTCATCCAAAGAAAAATGTCTTTTTATTGCGAAGGTGATGAGGAGAATCCCCGAGAGAACGTGGGCTTTGGGGTGGCGGCGGGTCTATCCCATGCCCGGGTGGGGAGGACGACATGCCCCTGCATCTGCAGTCTTTTTGAAAAAAAAAAACCTCCGGTAATCTGTCGGAGCGATTCGCGACGAGAAACTCGGTCAGAGCTTCTCGACCGTTATCCTGACCCGGTCCCCGGCGCGGACACCGTGCCCCTTGGGTACATCGATGTTGAACCAGAGGGCCTCCGGCTGGTCCTGCGTCTTGTCCTGGGACATGATGCAGTCCTTCTCCTCGTTGATGTCAGCCACAAACTCGATGACCGATTCGAACTGGATGACCTTGCTCATGGGAAGATGAATGGAGGTCCCCTGGATCCTCCTCTATACCGACCTTGACGTCACCATCCAGGTGGTACTGTTTGAATAGCTCCACTTGATGATTGCCAGTTCCTGGCAGATCTCGGAGAGGATTGCCATGTTGGTCCCCACCTCTTTGGGTGAAAGACCGAGTTCCCTGGCGATATATTTTGATTTGAAGTAGATTTTTCCCTTCTCGAGACCTCCCTTGAGGTACTGGACAATTCTGGCCTGGGTCTCATTATAGCATTGCCTGATATTGCGTGAAGTGGTCACGTCCATTCACCTCAGCCGTGGTAGTCTGGTACACTTTACGTCTATAAATAAATACCCATCGGGATCGGTTCAAACAAAGGCTTTAATGAAGGAGCATCACAAAATTCGGCGGATTATAATGTTATTCTCGACACTTACCTAAGGGAAAGACGTTGCATCCCGGCAAACAGGATGATAAAAGGGATTATGCCGGCATTCCGGTCCTGACACGGGATATTTTGGCGATGAGCCCGTTCAAGACCTCCTCCCTCATGCCCTCCACGAACTTGATGCTGCCGACGACCAGGTGCCCCCCTCCGGAGATACCCCCACCGGGGATCTCTTCCCTGAGTTCCCTCACCATCTGCGGTATGTTCATCATCACGCCCCTTGACCGGAGGACGGCAAAGTCAGGGCCGAACCCGATCGTGACCACGGGGGATCCCGCGTGCTGCTGGCAGAGACGGTCGTGCACCTCGCCGGATGTCTTGCCGGGTGGCGGGAAGGTGAACTTGTGGGCATGGATCTCGACGTCGATGAGGAAGAGTTCAGCACCATTGGGAAGGGTCTGGTGGCGGACATGCGGCATGCATGCACTCATCTGGTCCTGTATCGCGAGGTTTGCACCCTCTACGAGGTGCGCGACGAGTTTCCTGTGCCGTTCCGTGTCACCCGCAAGGTTGAGGACGTCCTTGATGATCTCACGGCCGTCGTTGAACCGCAGCCAGAACTGCTGGTAGTCGAGGGCGAGGGCGATGTCCTTGCAGTTCTCCTCGGTGTAGGAATCCTGCACGAGGGCAAGGTACCTGGCGCGTTCGGGTGCCTCGCTCCTGTCCCCCACTCCCGCCACGGCAGGAAGGTGCCTGATGACCGGTTCGACCACAGGGTTGACGAGGCGGGCAACTTCCGTTCCGAGCATCCCGGCCGTGATACCGAAATCCCCGCCGACATGGTAGGGGTTGACGTGCCCGACGAGGTACTGGTCCACCACCTCGTCCGGGTGGTGGTGGTCGATCACGACCATGGAAAGTTCGTACACCTGTGCCATCTTCATCGAGGGCAGGTCCTCTTCCGTGGAGCCGTTGTCCATCAGGATCACGAGCGGCATCTTCTGGCCGTACCGGACGTTGTCCTTCGTGGCAAAATCCAGGTCCCGTATGATGTCCTCTATCTCGTAGAAAGGAGCCTTCGAGGGGGCACGTTTGAAGAGAAAGTAATCGGCATCGAAGTCTGCACCCGATTCCCTCATGAGTGCAATAACCGCCTGCTCGATGGCGACTCCTGCGCAGATCCCGTCTGCGTCTGCGTGGTGGCGCAGGACTATCGGCTGGGACGTAAAAACGGCCCTCCGGATGATCTTTGCGACCTTCCGCATCTCCGGCTTCAGCCTTTCGAGCACCGGGGACTCGACCAGGAGCGGGATGTCCGGGGGCTCGGAACGGAGGTCCAGGGCCTTCTCGATCCTCTCCCTGACGGCTTCGGCATCCTCTCCGGCAAGGATGGTCAGGCTCTCCACCTCGATCTGGAGCTGGTTCTGGCGCATCATCACCTCGCCAACGATCCTGACCATATCCCCGCACTCGGCTTCGGGGTACGCCCGCACGCCTGCCTCGACGAATGCGGCCGCGTTCTCGGTCCCCGATTCGTCCACGATGGTGAATATGGTCGGGCCGCTCGTCTGCTTGATCTGGGCAATCTCTCCCTCTATCCTGACCGTCTTTCCCACCTTGCCCCCGAGTTCGGCGAGCCGCACGGCAGTCGACTTCTTCTCCACCATCTCGACGGTGTAGACCGGGATTGTAACCTCTTCGAGGTCGATGTTCCCATTGGTGCGGATGTTGAGCACCCTGACGAGGATGCTGTCACGCTCCTTGTGCTGCGTGCGCACGTTGCTCTTGTGGACAAGTCCCTTTACCCTGTCGTTCAGCTGGACGAAGGTGCCAAAGTTGGCAAAGCCCTGGACACGCCCGATGTAGGTCTTTCCCACTTCCACATCCCCGAGGTCACATCCCGGGCTCATGCGGTATACCGTGATATTCGCCTCATTCATATTGACCAGCGGGCGGGACAACGGGGGACGATCCCCCTTGCGAACCCGTCCGGACTCCTCTGAATATATGAATGCGTCCGGAACTCTTATGTATGTATGGAATGATTCCGCGCTTTCCTTCTCATTCCCTGCTGTCCCTGTACGGTATCTCGATCATCTCGAGATCCGACGGGATGATCACCCTCCCCGGGAACCGTGCCTGGGCATCCCGCATGTGACCGGCAACCGTGGTATACCGCGAACTGATATGGACGAGGGCAAGGGTTCCGGCTCCGAGGAAGGCGGCAGCCTCACCGGCTTCTCCCGCGGTTGAATGGAGGGCCTCCTCTGCCCGGTCACGGGCCGAATCGTCGTACGTTGCGTCATGGATGAGGAGATCGGCATCCCCTGCCACATCGGCTATCCGGGTGTGAACCGGCCGGGTGTCCCCGGTATACACGATCTTTCTTCCCGGCCGGGGAGGACCCATCACCTCGTCCGGGCAAACCTCCCTGGTATCACCATCCCTCACGACGCGGACGGTTTCTCCCCGCTGCAGCCTTCCGAAGAGCGGTCCGGGTGGGACGCCGAGATCGATTGCCTTCTGCCTGTCGAACCGGCCGGGGCGTGGATCCTCGCAGAGGACGTATCCGAGGCCCGCCATTCCATGGTCCGTCCCGAATGCCCTGACCGTGTATCCCTCGAACCGGACGGCGGAACCCGGCCGGAGTTCGACGGGGATGACCGGGAACCTGATATTGTACCGTGCGAGGCTTTTTACCGCCGCCGCGACCTCGGTCACCCATTCGGGCCCGTAAATCGTCAGGGGATCTGTCCTGCCCATGAACGAGAGCGTCTGCGCAAGGCCAAAGATCCCGAGGAAATGGTCCGCATGCCAGTGGGTGATGAAGATTCCATCGACGAGGAAACCCGTCCGCGCTCTCATCATCTGCTGCTGGGTCCCCTCCCCGCAGTCAAAGAGGAGGGTGTCGTGTCCCCGCCTGACCATGATGCACGAAGGGTTCCGCGAGGGCGTGGGAAGCGCTGCAGCAGTCCCGAGGAAATAGACATGCAGCGTCTCGCCGCTCATGCATGCCACCCCCGGGCAACCGCAAGACTCCGCTTCCCTTCTGCGACGCCCCGCCCCTCGATGACCACGACACCCGTAAAATGACGCCCGATGACCGGCCCGACTGCCTCCCAGTCGACACTCCCGTCCCCGATGGGGAGATGCTCGTCGCTCTGCCCGTGGTTATCGTGCACGTGCATGTGCGATGCCTGGGAGACGAGGGGCAGGAAATCATGGACGAGGCCCACGGTATGGGCATGGCCGATATCTATCGTCATTCCGATCCCCTCGATACCCTCCGTCATGCCGAGAAGTTCTCCCGGGTCCCGGCAGAGGAACTCCCGTGCCCCGATCATGTTCTCGAGGCATGCCACGACACCATGGTCCGATGCGACCTTCCCAATCTCCCGAAGGGCAGCCTTCTGGAACTCCCACACGCGGTCGGGCATGATCTTTCCGACAGGGGAGACGTAACCGGGATGAACCGTCACGCGGTCGGTCCACTCCGATGCCTGTTCGATGCAGCAGGAGACCTGCCGGATCGACTCCCGCCAGATGGGATAGTTAAGCGTGGCGAGGTTGAGGTCGGCGTACGGTGCATGGACTGTTATTCCCAGATGCGTTGACGAGATTGCCTCGTCGATCCGGCGGACGTTCTCAGGGCTGTCCAGCCTGTAGCTGCCGTCTGCAACGATCTCCCACCCCTCGAAACCCGCCTCCTCAATGCCGTAGATCCAGGAGATATCGTCCCATACCTTCGAGGACGACGAGAAGTAGATGCGAAAACTCATGGATCCTCCGAAATCTTCCGGAGGAGGGCCCGTGTTGCCCGGACGAACTCCTCAAGCGTCCCCTCGTTCTCGAGGATATGGTCAGCACTGGCAAGGGCACGGTCAAGGCCCCATGCAAGCTCGCGCTGGTCCCGCTCTGCGAGCGCCCGCGGGGTATCCTGATCGTCCTCGCGTCCCCTCTTCGCGAGCCTGACGACCCGCTCGGGAAAGGGTGCGCGGATACCGACGAGGACAAAGCCGGGAAAAGCTTCCCGGAACAGCCGGACCTCGGCATCCCCCCGTATCCCGTCGACGAGGACGAGCCTGGCTCCGGTTGCCCTGATCCTCGGGATGCAGCGGCGGGCAATGGCGTCCATCCCCCCGTTCCGGCGCAGCTGCTGTGCCACTGCACCGAGGTTCTCGTCGGTCGGGAGAAGCCCGGCTTTCCGGGTCTCCTCGCGGATGACGTCCCCCATGACGACCACCGGGATTCCCATCTCCCCCGCAACCCTGGAAAACTCGCCCTTACCACTTGCAGGGAACCCAACGACCCCGATCACCTTCATAGATCACCTCCCCTGTCTCCCGGGTCCGGATCCGGATTGTCCTGCCAACCCTGACCATCTTTGAGGCAAGCGACGAGAGTTCTTCCAGGGAAAGCGGCGGGCGCGGACCCTTCACCTCTTCTTCCCTGAGATATGGCTTTCCTTTTACCTCGCGGGCAAGTGTCCAGTCCTTCCAGAACCTCTTGTGCACTCCCTGCTGGAGCACGATCGTCCCCCGCGGGAGCTCCTTTTCTATTGCGAGTATCTCCTTTTCGTTCCCCCAGAAGACCGTCAGGACCACCTCGAACGAGGGAAGGATACCTGCGACATGGGCGTCCTGGCAAAGGGCAACCGATTCCCGGACCTGCCGCGTGTAATCCTCCCTGCAGACGTTCCCGTATCCTTCCCAGCGCTTCGAAAAACCTTCCCACCGGCTCTTGTAATCGAGCGCCACGCGGTCCACGAGGCGCTCGGAGAGGAGCTGCCGGAGGGTATCCGGAAAGTACCCGTTCGTCTGGATCCCGACGAGGAGTCCCATATCCCGTGCAGCCCGCGCGAGGGCGATGAGCGGTTCCCTCTGCATTGTCGGTTCCCCGCCAGAGAAGATCACACCTGACACGAGGGGGCGGACGCGTGCAATCTTTTCCACCAGCCACTCGACCTCGCGCATATCACTTCCGGTCTGGATAGCCGCGTTGTGGCAGTATGAGCACCGGAGGGGGCACCCCCGGAGAAAGACCGTGCATACAGCCCTGCCCGGCCAGTCAATCGTGCTCAGGTCAACAAACCCGCCAAAATTTACCTGCACCCGTGTCACCGCTCTATAGTAATAAACCGGGAAGTTTCATCAATCTATGGTACCCTGCATGGATGGCAGGGCGACTCTGCCGACTCCCCCCCTGTCCCCGGATGCCCAGCCTGCGATTTTTCAATCCAGTTTGATTCTACACAAATCAAATTTAATTGTTATCAAAACAAGCCAATTTTAGTCTTTGATTTGAAAAAGAACCTTTTATCTTGTCTTTCTTCCTATTACTTCCCATGAGTCTGATCGATGACGCCAGGGCAGGCAGGATAACCGAAGAGATGCGTGTCGTGGCAAAGCAGGAGGGTGTCACAGAGGACTTCGTGCGCCGGGGTATTGCAGGGGGCCATATCGTCATCCCCGTCTCCCCGTACAGGAAGGTCAGGATCTGTGGGATCGGGGAGGGGTTACGGACCAAGGTGAACGCATCCATCGGGACGTCGACCGATATCGTGGACGTCGACATGGAGGTGGAAAAGGCCCGCCAGGCAGAGAGGGCGGGCGCTGACACGCTGATGGAGCTCTCCACCGGGGGGGATTTCGTCGAGATACGAAAGAGGGTTATCGCGGCGACCACGCTCTCGGTCGGGAGCGTCCCCCTCTACCAGGCCTTCATCGAGGCTGCCAGAAAAGACGGCGCCGTCGTCCATATGAAGGAAGACGATCTCTTCCGCATCACGGCCGAGCAGGCGAAGCTCGGGACCAACTTCATGGCCATCCATACGGGAATCAACTGGGAGACCGTCAAGCGCCTGCGGAACCAGGGACGCCATGGCGGTCTCGTCTCCCGCGGCGGGGCCTTCATGACGGCATGGATGCTCCACAACGAAAAGGAGAACCCCCTCTACTCGGAGTTCGACTACCTCCTCGAGATCATGAAGGAGCACGAGGTCACGCTCTCCATGGGCAACGGGATGCGGGCCGGTGCCGTCCACGATGCAACCGATCGTGCCCAGATCCAGGAGCTCCTGATCAACTCCGAGCTTGCTGACAAGGCACATGCAGAAGGCGTGCAGGTCATCATCGAGGGGCCGGGACATATCCCCATCGACGAGATCCAGGCAAACGTCATCCTCCAGAAGAGGGTCAGTAACCGGAAACCCTTCTACATGCTCGGGCCCCTCGTGACCGACATTGCGCCCGGTTACGATGACCGTGTCGCTGCCATCGGGGCGTCCCTTTCCTCTGCATATGGTGCGGACTTCATCTGCTATGTCACCCCCTCCGAGCACCTTGCGCTTCCTACCCCTGAAGAAGTCTACGAGGGAGTCATCAGTTCGCGCATTGCCGCTCACGTGGGTGACATGATCAAGCTGAAGAAGAGAGAGGCGGACCTCGAGATGGGTCATGCCCGCCGTGACCTCGACTGGGAAAGGCAGTTCCAGATAGCGATGAACCCTGAGCGGGCCCGCCAGATCAGGAGCGAGCGGATGCCTGCCGATGCCGATGCCTGCACGATGTGCGGGGATTACTGCGCACTCAAGATAGTGAACCGGCACTTCAGCTTCTAAAAAATCTTTTTTCCGGGATAACCCGGACGACCCGCTGATTATCCGGCTTAAAACCCCCCAATACGGGGATGGTCAGGAAAAGGTGATTTCTCCTACGGGAGCCTCAAAGTCCGCCTACTTTTCTGCATCTGAAATTGCCAGCTGGTACATCCAGTCGAGGAGGCGGGGGCACTCCTCGACCCGGCACTCGAGGTCACACCCTATGCACGGGATGAGTTCGTCCCCTGCAAGGAGGTGCGCCGGATCGACCGGGCAGCGGACCGCTTTCAGGACAAATGTTTTGATACCTTCCTTCCGGAACTCGATCCGCTCGATCAGGCCGTCATCCAGCAGTTTTTTGACGAGCCGGGAACACTTGCGGCTGTCGACATCGAGTATCTTCCATAGGTCGCTCTGCAGGACGCCCTCGGGGTGGGACTGTATCACCTTGAGTGCATCTTCAGGGGTCTTTGTCATATCTCGGACAGTCCTGTGAGATATTTCAGGCCTGCGGCTGGATGGAAAGGATATTGTTGCCACGGATGACAACGGTTCCAAGCGTCCTTCCCCGCACGTTGTTCACGTACTCGGTGGTGTCATCCATGTGGATGTTGAGGTATTCGTCAACGGCGACAAGGCGTCCCTGGAGCTTGCGCTGATCGTCCTTTATCTCCACGATAATCCTCGAATCCACCAGAGAAAAGACCTTCTTGATAGGTAATACGATACCGTTCACCATCTGCACCTTATTGGGGAGTGCCGGTATTTATTGGTTTTCAGCCGGGCCCCTGCCGGGTTAAAAAAAAGGAGGATGCTCCCCGGGGGTACTACTCCCCGATCGGAACCCACCGGTCCTTGAGGGTCTTTTCCACGGCCGGAAGGGTCGTATACTCCATTTCAGAAAGAGAGAGGCGGTGCGGCTCAAACGGCCCGTGCGCCCGGAGGATATCTGCAAGTTCGTTGCACCTGGCTCTCACCCGGTCGAACGCAGGGTCGTCGAACATGTCTGCCGGGCCGATCAGTTTCCCGTTACAGACCTGGAAACCAAGGCAGATGACCCGCGGAGGCCCGTCAAACCGCGTGCAGTTTGCATCCGGCAGCCCGACAGGCATGAAGGGGCCGTGATGGGATCCCCGCATCCAGCCGGCAACGATGATAGGAGTGGCAAAGGGATCGATGATCTCTCCAACCGCCGGAAGGCCGCTCTGGCCGCGGACAATCATGACGGGATCATCCTTGCCGACGTACTTGCCGGCGATGAGAGAGAGCCTCTGCGTGCTCGTGGACGCAGCGATAACCCCGTCCTTCCTGCGGACCGACTTGATGACATACCGTGACGGTGCCCCGATGTATGCAAGGAGGCTGTAGCTCTCCTCCGGGGTCCGGAACTCGATCTTCCGCTTCTCGATGACATCGTGAACCTCGAATATGAAGCCCTCGTGCATCGAGGGGTCGATGACGAGCCCTGCAGTATTGAACGGGTCTGCGAAAATCTTGTAGAGATAGAAGTTCCATGCCCCGGGTTCGGTCTTATCCGCCATGAAGAGGAGAACAGGGTCGGACCCGCGTTCCTCGAACTCCATCTCTGCAACGCCCGGCCCCATTCCCTTCACGTTGCCCGAGAATGCATCGGACAATATATCCTGGCCGGCACCGTAGAGCTTCATCTCCCTGGCCATCCTTGCGCATTCCTGGAACACATTCCAGGCCAGTGCATGGATCTCCCTGTTATCCTCGCCGCGGGTATGCGTCATTATCAGTTCGAGGTCGTCACCGCAGTGGGTGACAAAAGAGTCGATGAGCAGCTTTCCTTCCTGTTCCTTGAGCATCCTGGCAGCTTTTTCAAGAACGACGGGGTGTGTGCGGGAATGCCCCGGAAAACTCCCAATATCTGCTTTGATCAGAGAAATAGTGGTTTTTGGCATGAAATTACCCTCGAGTGTTATACACACATAGTAAGGGGACGGGAAGGTAAAAATGTGTGTGTTTTTGAAAAACCCCTCTACCCACCATTCAACCGTGAAGAGGCGGGCTGGTGCCGGTGTTGCTTTTTTCCAGCGGGATGTAGGATACTTCCAATACTCCGTGCCGGTACGTTACCTGTTCCGAACCAGCCCGGGGCGGGGGGACAACTGCACTCGTCCTGTACTGTCTCTCCCCGTCCTTTCCCCATATGAAGACCCTGTCACCCCGGAAGAGGACCTGGACGTTCTCCGGGGATAGTCCCGGCAGCTCGGTGACGAGGAGGATGCGGTCCCCGACTCTCTGGATCTCGATATCCGGCTCTTTCCCAGCCCCCCTCGCACGCTGGGGCGGGACGGGGAATCCACCACCCGGGGAGATGACCACGTTCATCCCGACAAAGATGGGCTGAAGCCTTCCGTCATGGGCAGCAGCTATCAGGTGCCTGACCATCTCCTCGAGTGTTTTTTTGGGATCTTCCTGCTTTTCTGTCATTGTTCGTGAGTGGTGATTCTTCTTCTCCTTTCACGCAGACCGGGTCTTTTCCATTCCCGCTCTTTTCAGGCTTTCAGGTCTTCCTCGAGCAGGTGCGTCAACCTCTTTATCTCGTTCCAGTCTTTCTTCCTGGCAAACGTGGCCTTCCGGAGCGGTTCGGTATCGTATGTCCTGCCGCTCCTGATCTCTGCCTGCTTGAGGGCGGCAACGGCGTTCTCGAGGATCGTCCTCTGCTCCTGGTTGTAGAGGATCTCCCAGGCCATCCGTTCGGCCGCTTCGAGGGACTCGCGGTCCATCGAGCCCTTGACCTTCTTGAGGGCCTCTTCGAAGTGTTTCCTCGAGATCCGGACGTTGACCACGGCATCGGCAATTTCCTGTTCGCTCTTTCCACCCATCACGCTGATGAACTCGCGCATGGCACAGAGCTTGGCCTCGCGGACGAGGGCCTCGATATCTGCACCAACGTACCCTTCCGTCACTGCAACGAGGTCATCGATCTTCACATCGCCCGTGACAAGTTTCCCCTCGCTCCCGAGGTAGACCTCAAAGATCTTCCTCCTGCTCCCGGCATCCGGCGGCGGGACGTAGATATGCCTCTCCATCCTTCCGGGGCGCATCAGTGCGGGGTCGAGCATATCGGGCCGGTTGGTGGCACCGATAACAGTCACGTTCTTGAGCTCTTCCAGTCCGTCGAGCTCTGTCAGTATCTGGCTTACAACGCTCTCCGTGACGTGCGAGGAGCCCATGTACATCCCCCTCTTGGGGACGAGGGCGTCCACCTCGTCAAAGAAGATGATGGCCGGAGAGGCCTGCCTTGCCTTCCGGAAGATCTCCCTGACTCCCTTCTCGGACTCTCCGACCCACTTGGAGAGGAGCTCGGGTCCCTTGACCGAGATGAAGTTACACTCGCTCTCGTTTGCCACTGCCTTTGCAAGCAGGGTCTTTCCCGTTCCGGGCGGCCCGAAGAGGAGGAGCCCCTTTGGTGGCCTTGTCTGGAGCTTCTCGAAGACCTGGGGGTAACGCAGGGGCCATTCCACTGCCTCGCGCAGCTCCTGTTTGACCTCGTCAAGCCCTCCGATGTCCTCCCATGTAACGTCCGGAACCTCGACGAGCACCTCCCGCATTGCGCTCGGTTCCACGTGCTTGCGGGCCTCCTCAAAGTCCTCTTTCGTGACTTTGAGCTGTTCCAGCATGTCAGCCGGTATCTCCTTGTCGAGGTCAAGCCTGGGCAGGACCTTCCGGAGGGCATGCATCGCTGCTTCCTTGACGAGGAGGGCAATATCTGCGCCGACGAACCCGTGCGTTGTTTCAGCGTAGTCGTCGAGCCGGACGTCATCTGCCAGGGGAACTCCACGGGTATGGACCTGGAAGATCTCGAGCCTGCCCTTCTTGTCGGGTATCCCTATCTCTATTTCGCGGTCGAACCGGCCGCCGCGTCGCAATGCCGGGTCTATTGCATCGGGAATGTTCGTGGCCGCTATGACGATGACCTGCCCCCGTGCCTTGAGCCCGTCCATGAGCGACAGGAGCTGGGCTACCACCCTCCTTTCCACCTCCCCCTTTGTCTCTTCTCTCCGGGGTGCAATGGAATCGATCTCGTCGATGAAGATGATGGCCGGGGCGTTCTCCTGGGCCTCCTCGAAGACCTCGCGGAGCCTTCCCTCGCTCTCCCCGTAATACTTGCTCATAATTTCAGGGCCGGATATCGAGATGAAATGCGCGTCCACTTCGTTTGCAACAGCCTTGGCGATGAGGGTCTTCCCGGTCCCGGGCGGCCCGTAGAGAAGGACACCC
The DNA here is from genome assembly GCA_029907345.1 of Methanolinea sp. Lineage (GTDB taxonomy): Archaea > Halobacteriota > Methanomicrobia > Methanomicrobiales > Methanospirillaceae > Methanolinea_A. The sequence goes on along the minus strand of JARYMB010000007.1, from coordinate 27,718 downwards.
TTTGGCGGGTCTATCCCGAGGCGCTCGAAGAGCTCGGGATGACGGAGCGGGAGCTCGATCATCTCCCGGACGAGTTCGAGCTCGCGGGTCAGGCCGCCGATATCCTCGTAGTGAACGTCCGTTACTTCGCCCTTCTTCCTCTCTTCCGGTTCGTAAGGCGTCTCCTTCAGCTCGATCTGGGTATCCTCGGTGACGATGGCTATTCCCTTCGGGCTGACCTTGGAAATCACGAGAGTGAGCGGATTTCCTATCACATCGACCCTGACCGTCTGCCCTTCCATGACGGCGCGGCCGCGGAGAATTCGCGACAGGTACTGCTCGCCGCCGACAAGCCGGATGGGCTGGGTGGGGTTGATGACCACTTTCTTTGCGTATCCAACCTCCACCTTCCGGATCTTGACGCGCTCATCGACACCTGTTCCCGCATTGCTCCGGATCGTGCCGTCGATCCTTATGATGGCCTGACCGGTATCCTGGGGAAATCCGGGCCAGACAATGGCGGTCGCTTTCTTCTTCCCCTGTATCTCGATGGCATCGCCTGATACAAGTCCGAGTTTCCGCATGGCCTCGATGCTCAGCCGGGCAATACCCCGCCCTGCGTCGTCCCTCGCCGCCTCCTTGACAATGACCTCGATGGTATCTGAATCTGCCATTTTCATGTGCTCCCCTTGTAATCGTTTTCCAACATTTACTAAAAGTAAGGGATTAACACTATATAAAACCACCTGAATCGGCATATCCCGCCGGCCAGTCGAAAAAGTCTCCAGAAAGCCGCGATATCGTTTTGGCTGGCCAAAACGCAATTTTCCCGCAAAAATCCCGGTCTTCCGGGAGCCGGGTCTATGACCCGTAAAGACAATGCCTCTTGCCGTCCAAGAAAGGAAGGACAACATCGCCGATGGCGTGAGAGGGGCCGCAGATGCTGGATATCAGGTTTGTACGGGAAAACCCGGAGATTGTCCGGGCCGACCTCCGCAGGAGGGGAAGGAACGGCGACGTCTGGATGGTCGATGACCTCCTCGAAAAGGACAGGCGGTCGAGAACGCTGAAAGCGGAGATCGACAGGCTCAGGCAGAGAAGAAACACCATCGCCCGCGAAATCAACGAAGCAAGGAAAGCCGGCCGGGACAGCAGCGACCTCCTGCAGGAAGCTTCCCGTTTACCCGAAAAGATTAAGGAACTGGAAAGTGTCATCGATAACCTCTCCAGCGAGATCACACGGGTTCTCATGAGCCTGCCCAATATCCTCCATGAGAGTGTTCCTGTCGGCAGGGATGATTCCGAAAACCTCGAACTGCGCCGTGTGGGAACGCCACGGACCTTTGAATTTCCCCTCAGGAACCATGGTGAACTGGCAGCCGAGTGCGGCTGGGCCGACTTCGAGAGGGCTGCCCGGGCTGCAGGCGCCGGGTTCTACTACCTCAAGGGAAGCCTTGTCCTCCTCGACCTTGCGCTCCAGAGATTTGCTATCGACCTTCTGACGAAGAAAGGGTTCATCCCCGTGATCCCCCCCTACATGATGAACCGGTCTTCCTACGAGGGTGTGACAGACCTTGCCGACTTTGAAAACGTCATGTACAAGATCGAGGATGACGATGCATACCTGATTGCCACCAGCGAACATCCCCTCTGTGCCATGTACCAGGACGAGATATTCGAGGAACGCGACCTCCCGCTGCGCCTGTGCGGGGTCTCTCCCTGTTTCCGCAGGGAGATTGGCTCCCATGGTCTTGATACGAAGGGGCTCTTCCGTGTCCACCAGTTCCACAAGGTCGAGCAGTTTGTCTTCTGCAGCCCGGAAGATTCATGGGACATTCACGAGCAGCTCCTTGCCCACGCAGAAGAGATATACACGCTCCTTGGGCTCCCCTACAGGGTCGTCTCGATCTGCACGGGGGATATCGGGACCGTTGCTGCCAAGAAATACGATATCGAGGTCTGGATGCCACGGGAAGAGAAGTACCGCGAGGTCGTGTCCTGTTCCAACTGCACCTCGTACCAGGCTGTCCGCCTGCGTATCCGCGTCCGTGACCCCAGGAACTTCGAGTCAAAACGGTACGTCCACACGCTCAACTCCACGGCCGTGGCAACATCACGGACGATCCGGGCAATCCTCGAGAATTACCAGGAGGCAGACGGGCGGGTGGCAGTCCCGCGTGTCCTGCAGCCCTACATGAACGGTGCAGAATACCTCTGAACCGCTCTTTTCTCCCCTGTCCGGATGATTTCGTTCTCGGTCACGATCACATCCATGCTCACGTCCCTGCTATCCGCAGGGATCTGGTCCACTTCCTGGCATGAAAACCCAATCCCTATCTTGAACATGTGGGGATTGCGGGAGAGGAACCGGTCATAATACCCCGCGCCGTACCCGAGGCGGTGCCCGTTCCGGTCATAGGCAATCAGGGGGACGATTGCAACATGAATGCTTCCCGGATCGGCCGGAAACTCGTGGCCTATCGGTTCCGGAACAGAAAAGGTGCTGATCGAGAGGTGCGAAGGGTCACGGAGGAAGGAGAGTCGCAGGGTACGCTCTTCCCGCTCGATGATGGGCACGACAACCGAGGTCTTCCGTGAGAAGAGGGTCGTAATCAGCGGTATCGTTTCGACCTCGGGAGGTTTTGAGACATAGACAAGGACAGGGTCCTGCCCGTCGAGGAGTGAAACGACCCTGTTGCATATCGTGCAGCTGTATTCCTTCCGCTTCTCTTCAGGTATCGCCGCCCGCGCTTCCCTTGCCCGTGTGCGGAGCACCTCCTTGGAGATGCACATGCTTGTATAATTGTCGTTCCCGACAGGGGATTAAAGGTATGGTCCCACAAGTCGGTGGGGTAAGAAGACGGGGGCGTTCCTGATGGTTTTCGCGAGGGGATGATTATTTGTTTTTCAAAAATATTGTTTGTTTTTGTAATAAAAAAATAAAAAAATTTATTACTCATTCTACCCTACAGATGAACAGGTCGGGACAGTCGGGGTGACGCCCGGCTCTTTTCCACACTCACCATCAGTGCTGCACACCCTCTCCCTTCTTTTTTTTCTTGTCCCATACCAGCCGGGATATTTTACTCCCCTGCCCGTTGCGGGGAGAGGTCAAAGCTTTTTCCGAACATCATAAAGGGGCTTTTTCACGGGCCGGTAAGGGAACCGGAAATGGATAGCTTCCGGCATCATAAATTTCTTATATATACCTGTCATTTATCCTGAACACGATGCGCATCGCCTGGTATATCCCTGCCATCGTTGTCCTGCTCTTCATCTGCATTATTGCATACCCTGCCTGTGCTGCCGGCGGGGGAGGAGGCCACGCAAACCCCAACCAGTTTGGTTTGGGGGAGGGTAAGGGAATCCAGCACGGAAACGGTGCTGCCAATACCGGCAATGCCATGCAGGGCGTTCCAGACCCTTCCATCTCCCCGCCCAAAAACAGTCAGGGGAAAGGACCGGTTCTCTCCGGGAACAGTGCCGGAAACCCGTCTGGCGGTCCTTCTCCCCTGGTGGGCCGTCTCACGGGAACCGCGGCCCCATCCTCCTCCCCGGGCAATGGTGCAGGACCCGTTCGGAGTCCTATGCCCCGCAACCCGCATTCCCCCGGCCCGTGGCATTCTGTACCTGTCCCTATTCAGGACCGGTATCCCTGCGGACCTGCCGAGACGTCAGGTCCCCTGCCCGCCGGAGGTCCCGCAGAACCCTCTGCCCACGTATCTCCCGGTATGCCGCGGGTAAGGCGCGAAGAGGGTGATGCCGAGGATGATGGCGGGAGCCCCCCTCTCCCCGGGTACCCGGTTCCTGCGCCCTTTTTACCGGCTCTTGGTTACCGGAGGATAACAAGAAAAACGGTCCTTGCCAGTTCTGAACGGAACCGCGTTTACACTGCAATTGCTGAAAATCCCGGCCTCGATGCCCCGGCGCTTGCAGCCCTCCTTGGCATGAATATCAATACGCTTCGCTACCACCTCTTCACCCTTGCACGGGAAGAGAAGATTACTTACTTTTCCCGCCCCGGTACCGTCCGCTACTTCGTAAACAACGGGCTCTTCCCGCCCCGCCTCCAGTGTCTCTTCCATTACCTCCGGGGTGAATCGACCAGAAAAATCATCCTGGCCCTGGCCGAATCACCCGGGATGACAAGGGAGGCGCTTGCAACAACCCTCGGGATTGCAGGGCCTTCCGTCACACGCCACATCCAGAACCTCTCCCACGATGGAATTGTGGAGGTGAGGAAACAGGGGAGGTTTTCCTGCCATTACCTGACACCGCCCATACTTGCTCATCCCGCGGTTATCGACGGCTGTTCCGTTCACCAGTACCCGTCCAGGGAGTCTGTTCTCGCCTGCAATAGCCATCTCCCTCGCGGTTCACCCGCAGAAACGTAGCTGCCGGTGCGAGAGATCACTAATATCCTCCCGACAACGTGGTATTCAGAACGGGTCCACGGTCAACAGACCCGGGATCCCGTCGCATACAGGAGGAAATCAGAAATGAAAAAGATACTGACACTCTGCATTCTCCTGCTCGTCCTTGTCCCTGCGACCGTCATGGCAGCAGGAGCACACGGGCAGGGGAAAAGTGGTGCCGGAGCACCCGCTCTGGGAATAGGGGAACAGTCACTCGAATCTACACCCGCATGCGGCCAGAACCGGTTCTGCACAATGAACGGCGAGGAAAACGCCGACCAGTACAGGTTCGCCGAAATGCACAGGGTATCTGCAGGCAGGGGAATCGGTGACCAGGTGCGCATCATGGCAAGAAACCAGACAAGACTCCGGGATGGATCGTGCGGGAACTGCCCGGTCCAGACCGGATAACCCCTTTATGATGAAAATTCCCCTCTTCTTTTTTCAAAGATTCTTCATTTACCCTGCATGGACTGCCCCGCAACACAGAGGGGGCTTTGGATCATTCCCTGCCACCGGTTTTCCGGCTGGGACTCAAGATATCTGTAATTCTCCGGATTGTTCCCCCCTGTCGCCCGAATAGAGGCACATTTCAGGATTATTCCCGGAAAGGGAAACCATTTGTTTGCAAAAAGAGGGAAATCACATAACAAGGATCAAAGCGGGATCATGAAAAGCCTGATGTGTGGGTATCGTCCCATCTTCCCCCATGGAACTTGACCGTATCAGGGAGATGAACCGGGACGGGATTCTCTCGTACATCGAATTTCTTCTCTGGCACTATCGCGTGGTGGACGCTTTCTGGTTCATTTACGTAACAGAAAGGTTTGGCCAGCCCGTTGCCGAGCAGATCAACGAACAGGTCTGGGGGAGGGTTGCCGGAATGGCGGCCCGTGACCTGAAAGAGCGTTTTTCCCTGAAGAAAAAGGGTCTGCGCGGGTTTTCAGAGGCACTGCGGCTCTTTCCCTGGGCACTCATCGTCGGGTACCTGATCGAGGAGGGGGAGGACGAGATCCTTATCCGCGTCCCCCACTGTCCCACGCAGGAGGCCAGACTCCGCAGGGGACTCGACGAGTATGCATGCAGGGAGATGCACAGGGCTGAGTTTTCCAGTTTCGCTCGCGAGATAGACCCAAGGATCAGGGTCGAATGTCTCTTTGCACCACCTGACCCCCACCCGGAAGACCTCTTCTGCATGTGGCGTTTCACAGTCAAAGACGAGCACTCTTCGCTCAAGCAATGACCGGGGACAAGGGCAAGACGCCTCTTTTTCTCCATCCCTCCGCAAGGTTACACCTCGGAGAACCGGAAATCTTCCCCGCCGCGCTGCTTTCAGACCGGATGATTCCCTGACAGGCGTCATGCTTGTTTTTCCGGAACATTCCTGCTGAACCTTATTATTCCAAGAGTCCAACAAAAAACCGGTGGAAGCTGATCCGGGACACGTAAATATCTTCCCGTGTCACATGGTGCATGTTATGGTTTCCCCTTGCCCTTGCGGGTGCGATGGCCCAGGCGATGTACTCTGCGGGAGCAAAAGTACTCCTTCGTCAGGTGCCTCCTGCACAGGTTGCCGGGGGATCTTTTCTCGTCGCTGCAGCATCCCTCGCCGCCATTTCCATCGTAAGGGGATTTCCGTCGATCGGACCGGGTTTTGCAGAAGCCGTCCTTGTCACTGTTGCGATCAACACATTTGCAACCGTCCTCTTTTACAGGGCACTCTCCCTCTCTGACCTTTCTCTCTGCCTTCCCCTACTCTCCTTCACACCCGTTTTCCTGCTCATAACCTCTTTTGTGATACTCGATGAGGTCCCGAGCATTGCAGGCCTTGCAGGTATCATCCTGGTTGCTGCAGGGTCATACCTGCTTGCGGCTGATGGTACCCCCGGCAGGGCCGGGGATTGGATGGGACCATTCCGTTTTCTCCTCTCGGATAGGGGTGTCCGGTTCATGCTCATCGTAGCATTCCTCTACAGCATATCGGTTAACTACGACAAGGTCGTCGTGGAACGGTCCGACCCCGTCTTTGGATCTTCTGTCGTCTTCGGGCTCCTTGCATGCGTGTTTCTCCTTCAGACCTCGATCCCGATACTGTCCGGAAAAGCAGTTCCCCCTGCTGCCCGGGGAGAGATTAAAGGGACAGGTCTGCTCATGCCTGCACTCGGACTTGTCCTGACCCTGGAGGCGGTAACAATAAATACGGCATATACCCTGTCCCTCGTCCCCTATGTAATTGCAATAAAGAGGCTCTCGGTCCTCTTCGGAGTCATCATAGGGGGGTACCTCTTCAGGGAGGGTTGTATCCGGCAGAGGACCTTTGGGACCGTCGTGATGGTGACGGGGACTGTTCTCATCGCGCTGTGGGGTTAGGGGGGTGGGCATCTGATCGGTTTTTCCCTGAACCTGAGCCATGACGAAATCCGGAAATATCAGATATGAAACTGATTATTGCAGCCTGCCCCGTCATTGTGTCCACAATTTCCTTCCGGTAGAGAATTTTAGTCAAGTGCAGATATATGCAAGTGAGTCCGATGTGACAAATAATCATTCCCGGCAGCTTTTTGAACGGTCCAATCCTGCCAGTCTTTGGATGCGATCTCCGGGCGGAGTCTTTTTAAAAAGGATTCTTTGATTTGGTTATAAAAGAAGAATACACGGACATTGAATAAAACGCCTCTTCATCATTTTGGAGGGGTAAGATGAATGAGTGCAGGACATTCTTTCTCAGTTTTGAATTGGTTTATTCAAAGAAGAAACATAGACTTTCTATGAAACCCTTCGTGAAAACGCCGCCGGGGCGCACCTTTTAGGGGCGGCGGGACCATCCTCATGGGTGGGGGGTGTGGGGGCGGCCAGCCCCCGCATTCGGTTCTCACTACCCACTTAGATGAGCGAAGAGCCGATTGTTTAAACGATCTCTGTGTAGGAATCCGAACAGACTCCAGGTCTTGGATTTTCTGGCATTGAACTGATATTTTTCTCATCAAAAAGAAGTTCGTTCCAATTCCTTGACTTGTCAATTGAATCTTTCGGGAGGGGCAAGGGAGAGAGGCAGGAATAGACATTTCATCCAGGGATTTCAGGGGCTGGTGCCCAAGTGGGATCTCGACATGGTCCTGCACCTTTGATCCTCCTGATCACCTCGACAGAGTCATCGGTCAGAGCAATCCGTGTGGTTCTGCCAAGACGCACCATTGCAACAATCCCTTCATCGTACAGTTGCCGTATCCGGCTGTTCACCACCGATGGTACGACACCGAGAGCCCTGGCAATATCACGCTGGGACGAGTCCGGGTGATCGAGAAGGTAGGTTAGGATCTTCCGGTCGGGTCCGTTCTGGAACCTGGATGCCACGATACGGTCGTATGCTGACATACTCCTCTCGCTGGTGACATACCGTGAGAATATTCCGTCCCGGAAGGAGGTGATCTTCCCGGTCAGTGCCAGAATGGAGAGATGGTAGCGGAGTGTCCCCCGGTTCAAACCGGTCCGGTCACGAAGCGCCGAAAAGTGAATGCCAGGGGATTCCCGGATTGTGTTGAAGACCTGCAGCCTTGCAGTATTGTCAAGTACAGTTTTTTTCGAGATGGTGCGGAATCCAAAATAAGCCCCGAATCCGATTCCCCAGAAAAGGAGGATCTGTATCGGCTCCACAAGAGTGGGGGATACGGAATGGACCATATGGCAGATGAGATCGGACGGCCTCATCTGCCACCGGGGGACAGGCACCCCCGTGCCATCGACGCCGAAGAGGGGGATGTAGACCAGTTCCAGGACGCAAAATCCGAAAAACAGAATCCATAGCATCATGGAAAGGGCGGTATGAAATCGATGTGATTGACGGTTCTCCATGATACCCTCCTTCCCTTCTGAAGATATACCACCCGGCATTGTTCAGATCTCGCCAGAGACGTTTATAACCTTTCTGTGCCGGATCGCGAATCGTCGCGAAAATAGTTCTGGATCTGGCACAGAGATCGTTTATGCACCTGGATCCGATTACCCATGTAGGGTGAGGGCAAGTCCCTCATCACCCGACAGCTTTCCGGAAGGCAGGATGCTTTCCCTGCTGTCATAAATCCGGGCTCGAAATCGACGCATCGCACAAAGCCCGGAAGGAGCGAAATCGTGAAATCAGAAGAGAAATGGCGGAAAGAACGATGAAAGAAAAAGGTACATTCAGTGGAGGTATACTTCTCATCGTAGTAGTACTGATGGGTAGTGTTATAGTGCCGGGGGTGAGTGCGCTTTCTCCTCAATGGGCCCAGCCTGAACTGAAGATCGATGAATCGTCAGAACCTGTAATTTTAAATGGAGAATTGAGTCCAGCGGAAGGTAAAAATCTCTATTCCATTCCTGTTGGTGCAATAATTCAACATTCGTCCGATGGAATTACCCGCGTATTTACTCCTGAAGGGACACAGATTATATCCGCTATAGATGCTTTTTCAAAAAAAGGTGCCTGTTCCATCTGCTGGATTATTACCGGTTACCCATGTTCATAGGGTTCCAAGTGGATCGGATATTATCACACAGAACAATATGACGAAAGTTTACAAAGATGAGGTCTGTATTTTGACCGTTCTTGGTTGCTGGGGCACCGAGAAAGAATTGCCGTATCCTTCTTATGAGGGATGGATTGAACAAGCAAATAATTGGAGCATCGATGAGATCGCACAGTTTATCGCCTATTGGGATGTACCTTCATCACCGTCTTCGCAGTCTGACTCAGTTATTTTTCTCTTCAATGCTATAGAGCCTTCAAACGGGCAGGGAATAGTGCAACCGGTCCTTGAATGGAACAGACATGCGTATCGTGACTGGACAGGCGCGGCATGGTTTGTCCCATATCAACAGGAGGGTTATTATAGTGAACCAATCGATGTTGACGTTGGCGATACTATTAAGGGAACATTGGGCTGGAACCCTGGTCTCAGTCAATGGAATATCATATTCAAGAATGAAGACTCCGCCATTTCGACCATGAACTGGTCTGGATGTGTTGGTTACCAGAATAATGCAGTCTTTTGCACTCTTGAAGGATATTATGTCGATGGCGACTCAGAAGTGCCGGGCGACACGACATTCTACGATATGCGGTTGAAAGATCTGAATTTACAGAATGTGGAATTTAATTGGGAAGAAGACATTGATGAAGTTGCAGAGGAGTATCTTTCCGGGTTGGATGTTCAGATCTATTCCGATTCGATGGTGACATTGCACACGGCAAACTGAACGGAGAAATACCTGGGATGAAAAAAACCACGCTATTTTTTTTGGTCTTTGCGACTCTTATCCTGTTAATCAGCGTATTATCGCTCATTACCAGCCAAATTACAGACATCTCATCAATAGATAGGAGGAACGAAACATGGGAACCCCCAAGTGTGACGCCAGGGAAACAACATTTGGGGATTCCGGTATGGTTTCATCCTAGCAGGATAGAGATACATGCGGGGGAGATAAAAGAGGAACAGATAATTCTCAATACGAGAGCGAAGGGTCAGGGGCTGGTCACACAGCGGATAGTCCCGGTAAAAGAGAAATCAGTAAATTCTGATGAGGAAATTCCAATGCCGCGATACCTGAATGTAAGCATGTCACCGTCCGAGTATGTCGTATCGCCCAATGGGACGTACGTCTCCACGCTTATCATATACACCGAACCGCAACTCCCGGAAGGGGATTACTTATTCCGTGTCAATATGAACATGACTCCCATCGTTACTCATCGGGGTTGGATTACGGTGAATGTAAGCGGAAAGGTGAATGAACTGGAATATTAAATGACTCGTCGACCGTTGCCTGAAATATAAGGGGGAGATCTTCTCGTTCATGTATGATTTCTCTTTATATGCACACTACCTGGAAAACACCTGAATGACGCATGGATTCCGTTTTAATGAATCGTGAATATGATCACACCCATGGACTGTTTGGGATCGAGATGCAGACCGGGCTCATCCGGGAGAATCATTGATATGGAGAATCATCAATACCGTCACGTGCTCTACTCCGAATCATTCTGCTGACAGTTCTGGATCTGGCACAGAGATCGTTTATGCACCTGGATCCGATTATCCATGTAGGGTGAGGGCAAGTCCCTCATCACCCGACAGCATTTCGGAAGTCAGGATGTTTTCCCTGCTGTTGTATAGCCGGGCTCGGGATTGACGTCAATGACTGTAAATGGTTCCCAGTTTGTTTCCAAATCATCAAACTGGCAGTTTGAGGATGTGGACAGAAATTATTTGGTGCCATAGTCACGAACACCAATGCGGACAATCTTAAGATATCCAATAAGAAACGGCAGGATTCATAGAAATTTGCACACCATCTGAATCCTTCCCGGTTCCGCTGGTGATTGATCCAGATTGCCGAGCGGAACGTATCGAAAAAACAGAGAGTGAAAAGATGAAAGCAATGAAATTTAGAGCCGTTCTGCTGGCGCTGCTGCTGGCAGGAATGGCGATGGTACCATGCGTGAGCGCCGCGGCCGCTGTCAATGAAATTGGAGGACCGGTTCCGATTTCTGTCGCTAACAGCGATGTAAAAGAATTCTATTCAGATATGGAGTTCGTCACATGGGACCCTCTCCTTGAAAGGGAAACCCCATATTACATGCTCCTCATCCTGAACAGCGATGGTAAGGCCAATATGCTTCGTGCAATTGATGAATGTTATGCCTCGAACGAGGATAAATCGTGGATGGCCGATTTCCTCTGGAAGATGTGGGAGAAATATCCTGTAAAATTTGCAAAAAGCGATGGATATACCTATATTTCCATTGAAGGGAAAGAACAGGGACTCATGTTAACAGATGAGGAGCAAAAAGGACTCAAAAAAGTCGATTCTGAGATAACAAGATATCTCAATGACCTTTTCAGCGACGGCAACAATCCGAAATGGTCAGGGAACGAGCATTCAATGATTATAAATGATTCGTGCTGGAAATGGGGCGTTGATTCGTATTACCGGAACCAGGCAACTTCATCAGCGCCAATACCGGATTCCTTCTGGACATTTCCATACAATCTTATAAATCATTACTGGAATCCTGATCCCTCACTCTCATGGCTGGGTCAGGGAAGGTATTATTGCGACTACTACGCGGATCTGGGAAAATCAAACCTCGACCTTGGATATAATTCGCTCGCTTATCAGCAGTTGGGATATTCAAGTCATTTCCTGACCGATCTCGGGAATCCTCTCCATACCGGAAAGGAGGCCGAACAGCTATTCCAAGGAATCAGTCCCCCCTGGTCACCACCCTTGTATTCGTGGGTACACAACAATTACGAAGGTTATGTCAATTCGTACTGGTCCACCGCACCGCCCTCTGGTCCATATGCGTTCAATTACTTCGTCACAAACAACTGGTACTACTATCCAATGACCGATCCCTTCGTATCCGCTCAATCGCTGGCCCAGTATTCAAATACGAAATTGAATACCCTGTATTATTACGTCTACAACAATCCATACACGTTGCAGAATGATCCCAACACCTACATGATCACCTCCAATGTTTTGATAGATACGTCGAAGCATACCCTCGGACTGGTGAACTATGTGCGGGATTAGACTACATACCATTTTTTTAAAAAAATTCGACCGGGAAAAGATGAATATGCCGTTTCCATTTCTAATACGGTGAGAAATCGTGACCCCGATAGAATGGTTCCGGGGATTTATCGTTATTCTGCTTCTTATCGGTATACCCTCGATACTCTACTCACTCCTCTCGTCTTTGTTTTTCGTAGTGATAAACAAAGTCCGGATAAAATTCGTACGACTGATCCTTCCCCCAGTTATATTCATCGTGATCGCTGTCATCCTCTCGACAGCCGGCCCGGGACTGGAGATGCTGTATAAAACAGTGGGGTTTGTCGCTGCAATAAGCTGGCTGCTCTTCGGCGCCTTAATCTCCATGGGAACGATCACTCCGTTTCCCCTGTTCGAAAGGAGGTTGCCCAAAACAAAATCCTGGATTTACGTTTTCGAAACGTCAATAATAACTTTTTTTTACTTATTCGTCGCAGAGGTGGTGAACCAGGCTGGACTTGTGAGAGTTTTGTCCGGCGCCCTCCCGAACTTGTACTCTCCCATAGTATTTCTGTCGGTCCTATTCATCGAGGCTGTGGTTATTGCATCGCTCGTGTACGGGGGAGTTGCCCTCTATTATCGCTTTTCCGGGAAGTTGGCTTCAGTGTAGGGGACACTGACAGGCTTTAATGCTCCCTTATGTTCCAGGGGGATTTTCAGTGATCCGGTGATTGTCCTATTAACGGTTATGATGATTACTTTCGTGCAAGGAGTAGATTGAAGGCTCTTCGCTAATCTGAGTGGGTAATGAGAACCCAATGTGGGGGCTGGTCGCCCCCACACCCCCACATGAGGATGGTTCCGCCGCCCCCGAAGGGCGCCCCGGCGGCGGTTTCACGAAGGGTTTCATAGAAAGTCTATGTTTCTTCTTTGAATAAACCAATTCAAAACGAAGAAAGAATGTCATGCACTCATGCAACTTACCCACTTAAAATGACGAAGAGGGAGATTGAAATGGTACACCAATAAAAAACAGCAGCAATCGAAATCGCACTTGCAGACTTGGGATGGCGAATTCGTAATCTTCGGGAATGTGCATGATTTTAAAATATCATTCCGGCCGGGATCGAGATGCAGACCGGGCTCATCCGGGAGAATCATTGATACGGAGAATCATCAATACCGTCACGTGCTCTACTCCGAATCATTCTGCTGACAGTTCTGGATCTGGCACAGAGATCGTTTATGCACCTGGATCCAATTACCCATAGTGGGTGAGGGCAAGTCCCTCATCACCCGACAGCTTTCCGGAAGGCAGGATGCTTTCCCTGCTGTCATAAATCCGGGCTCGAAATCGACGCATCGCATAAAGCCCGGAAGGAGCAAAATCATGAAACTCTATGGAATAAAAACAGGATCGGTTTTCATGCTGATCCTGCTGTTTGCATCTGCACTGATCGGTGTAGCGAGTGCGGAAGACGAGAAGGGAGTCGTCCGATCGGATGCCACTACAGAGCAGTTGAGCCTAATCAATGAGCTCTATGGCAAGGACATTACCGTTCTTGAATATATGGAAAAGGTCCACCCGGAACACCTTGTCGGGATTCCCGATTCATACAGGAAGAATATGGCCGGTCAGAAGATGACCTGGTGGAGCACGGAGCCTGCACCGGACAACGATACCAACGATGAACAGCCGGCCCTGGATCGTGCCACTGTTTCTGTCAGTGCGACCGGATATAAGTTTGACTGGAGAACCATCCGTTTTGGAGGAACCTGTACTGCATCGGGACTGGAGGGACCTCCCTGGTATATCTATGTCGAAGCGTTCCTGATTAACCGGGGGACCGGACAGACCGTGGATTCGACATCGGCAAGTTCACAACAGGGGGTATGGTCAGTCACCGCATCGAAAGATAAGTTATATCCTGCGAATGGCCAGTACTATGTCCATGCATGGGGGTATATTCCAACGCCCTACTATGCTGATGACTATGACGACACTTCGGTGTTCAGCTTCCACTAACCATTTTTTCAGCCATGAATAACCATCGACATTCCAGCGGCCTCCTGATAATCGTCATCTGTCTGGTCACTATTCCCTTGGTCACAAGTGCAGAACCGGTATCTGGGACCGAAACAGTGCTTTTCACTCTATCAGGGGAGCCATTCTACATGATCCTAGAGGAGGATCAACTCTTCTGGATACAGGATAACACGTACCTGAATGCGTCAGAACGGGGGTTTTATGGGTATAACCTAACAGAGGGGACGAAAAGACAACTCGTTCGGATCGGAGAAAAAGGGCAAATGAGTTCAGACGGTACGATTCCCATAATGCATCAGGTTGAAACAGCAAGAACATCAGGTGATCGGCTTGTGTTCAGCGAAAAAGGGATCATACTCATAAATCTCTCAACAGGATCTGCAGTTCAACTCACCAACCAGAATGATGCGGTTCTCCCTGTATCCGATCTCAGGTTCAATCAGAATCCTTGTATTGACGGGGACCGGGTTATCTGGACCGAACACGAGGGAATTGCCCACTCAAGTGTTGACGGGGGAAAGATCGTCATCCTCAATCTGACAACTGGGGAGAGACGGTACCTCCCGACTGGTTCACCGGGCAACCAGAGTACCCCTATGATATCAGGTAATTTCATACTGTGGAAAGACTACCGCTCCAGTGGTCCGGATGACCAGGAATTGTACCTCTATGATCTGAAGAACGGAAAAGAGGAACGTCTGCCAACGGAAAATCCTGTAGAGAGCAATCCGTATCTCTCCGGTGACAATGTGATCTGGACAGAAAAGATCCATGGGATCCATACGATTGTTCATTACTCCATCTCTTCCCGGACCAGGACCGTTATAGGTCAGGGAAGCGTGCACCAGGGGCATCTTCCTTCCGTCTCGGATGACCGGGTTGTATGGTTACAGTCTATGAATCCTCTCGATTTCAGGGATAGCAGAAGCGCGGTCATGATAATGGACCTACACACAGGAGAAAAAAGCCAGATCACTCCTTTCGAGCGTGGGCTTTCCCATCCGGTTATCTCAGGGGAACGGGTAATTTTCACACGGGGCGCAGGAAAAGACTGGTCAAGGGAGCCCCGCGAGGTCGTCCTCTTTATCCTCTTCTCCCAGCCTGAAGAGACCGTATCCGGCACGGATACCCGTCCGGGAAACGGCAACTCTCTGACTCCTGCGACCAATTCACTTGATAAGGGTGAAGTAATGCCTTCGGCATCATCACCGGGTTTTACCTGCTTCACACTGATTGCGGGGTGTATTGCAGCACTAGCTATTAAGAAGGTCAGAGATAAGAACTCCAAGTGCTTGCTCTAATTCCAGTCAAATGGTGGTGGTGCCAACAAAACAACCGCAACGGCCCGAGCGACCGAAAGGAGCGAGTCACTGAGCGTCTTCATTGTCCGGTAAACAGCGACGAGCCTGGTGCAAAGCACGATGCAAGGAACGGGATGGAACAGCTGCCGGAAAGGAGTGGAACGACAAAGCCGGGAGCGTCAGTGAATCAGGATTAGGAAGAGAAAATCAGGGGCATAGTGCGAGTATAGCGAAATGGAGGAGCACCGGACTGGGAGGAGGAGCGGACGGAGATGGAGCAGAGCGAGCACGTTGCCCCGTTATTGTGTATCAAGATCTCTCTGGTCTCCTCTCTCCTGCGATGAGATTCTGACCAGAGGGAGGAATCGCATGGGGCAGGGGTCCCATGCCGCAGGAAGAGGGGCGCCGGGGTGGAGGCCCCGACCGTTCGGGTTGGTAGGGGCGGGGTCGTGGGAGGGGTCGGTCGCAGGGGCGATTATTTGCGCGATAGGGAAAAGGAGAGTATAGAACTTGACGTTTAGATACCCCCGACCAGATTCGAACTGGTGTCGCCGGATCCAAAGTCCTGCATGATTGACCGCTACACTACGGGGGTAATTCTCTGATCCATTCCGACTGGACAAAAATCCACAAGGACTTTTGACCTAAGAATAATGGGCAGGAAGAATATTTAATTCAGGGTTATTACCCTTTCAACATTCAAATTTTCTCCTGTCAATCAGCTGATATGCATATCAGGCACCAATTCCTTTCCTTCCATGAAAAAAAGCACCCCGGCGACTCATAAAAATATGCGATTCCTGTTTTACCATCGCATAATCATCTTCTCTCTTTTCACCATGATGATGAAAGGTATCGCGGACCGGTTTTATGCATGATTTTTATAGTCTCTGCGGCAATCCAGATATGAAAACATGAGGCATGTATCCATGGTGTCTTTCTCCTTACGCCCGATTCCCACTGTCATTCTGTTTGCCATCGCGTTGGTGGCATGCACAGCGCAGGTCTCCGCCATGATCGGTGGCGGCACGGGATATTTCCAGATTTCCTCGTCCCCTTCGGATGCGACGGTCTACTTTGATGGGACATACCAGGGCACGACCCCTGTCACCATTCCTGTCTCCACAACAGGGACACCGTCCCATACCATCCGGATTACGAAGACCGGGTACGTTGAATGGACTGATACGTATGAGGGCAACCCCTTCGAGGGTGAGACGATTCACATCAGCGCGACGCTCCAGCCCACGCCGGGAGGGGGGAAGGGATATTACAGGATATCCTCCAGCCCCTCGGGAGCATCGGTTTACTTCGATGACTCCTACAAAGGAACCACCCCGCTCACAGTGACCGTTTCGACAACAGGCACGCCGGGACACAACATCCGGCTCGTGCTTTCCGGCTATCAGGAGTGGAGCAGTTACCAGCCCGGTAACCCCGGCGAAGGCGAGACCGTCCCCGTAACCGCAACTTTGCAGCCTGTCCAGACCTACGGGAGCATCACCGTGACGTCATCGCCCTCCGGTGCGACTGCTGTTCTCGACGGGGCGCAGTCACAGGTCACACCCTGCACGTTCCATAACGTGCTTCCCGGCCTCCATACCGTCCAGGTGAGCAAGTCCGGGTATCAGGTATGGAGTACGACCACATCGGTCAGTTCCGGCCAAAACACGCAGGTTTTTGCATCACTCTCCCAAATCACCCCTTCGACCGGGTCTATCTATGTCACGTCACTACCCTCTGGTGCAAGTGTCTACGTTGACGGGACATACTATGGCCCCTCGCCACAGCTTGCATCCGGCCTCCCCCCGGGGTACCACCAGGTCAGGATATCCCTCTCGGGTTTCCAGGACTGGATTGGGAACGTGATGGTCAACTCCGGTGAGACGACAAGGATCTCTCAGACACTCTCAGTCACTCCCACTCCAACCCAGGTATCTGGTACGGGTTCGCTCTCCATCCAGTCGAACCCTGCCGGGGCGAGCGTATACCTTGACAACGAGTATATGGGAATTACCCCGCTCGTTCTTTATTCGATTGCCCCCGGAACGCACACGGTCCTCCTGACCCATCCCGGATATGCCGACTGGAGGGCAACAATTCAGGTAAACAGAGACCTCCAGACGCCGGTAGATGCAACACTTTCCCCTTCACCGACCATAACCCCGACAAAGGCCCCGCTCCCGGCAGTTCTTGCCGTCCTCGGTATCGGGATCCTTGCAGTGGTATTATTGGGAAGGAGACGGTGAAAAGATCCTTTTCCTTTTTCCCATCAGAAAATACATTAACCGCCGTCGGTTCTTCTACCTGTTTCCCGCGACACCTGGCAACCGTCAGAAAAACGTGGTCTGTGACGCGATGAACTGGTATGCAGAATTGTACAGCAGGAAAAACTAGGGGGATCCTGTCGGTGACACTTCTCTGGTGAACCGTGAAAAAAGATTTTGTAGCCCCTAGAGTGCCGGGAACTGCTCGGGGGTGATGGATGTCAGGGCCGGGTCCCACCAACACGATGGCGGGTACCATTGAATGAAGGTCAGGGTAAGCCCGGCATTCCCGGACCCTGCAAAGACCTGTGGTGCTTTCCACATCAGGTAGCCTGTCTCGACTGCAAATGCCTTTTCTTTCGGGTTCCAGCGTTCCCCGGTCGTTATATAGACATCGTATATCCCGGGCGGGACGACCTGGTCAAACCGGTGAGAATGACCCTTTGCAACGTAGACCGCGAGGACCGCTCCCCGCTGACCCCGCGGGGTCAGGGCAACCACGACATCGGACGTACCTTTTGTGTTGTCGACTGCAAGGAATTGTCCACCCGGGAACAGTGTGCCCTTGAGCAAAGCCTCACCCGGAAGGGTCACGTAACGGTTCCTGACTGCAATATCGAGAAAATGTTCAATAACACCTTTGAGAGAGGGGTCACGAGCGATAGCCATCTCGTAGTCTGCAATCGCGTCGTCGTAGCGGCCCAGCTCCGCGTATGCCTTTCCGCGGTTGAAGTAAGCCCTGGCAAAGCTCGGTTCGAGTTCAATTGCACGGGAATACGCGTCTATCGCAAGGTCCCAACGTAACTGGCTGGAATAGGTGTTACCCCGGTCGTTCCACAGGGGAGCAGTCATAACGGGTATCGACTCATCCGGTTCCGGAGAACTCCCTGCTGCGACGGGCAGTGAGATAAGGGGAACGAGGAGGATGAGCAGGAATAAAAAATAAAATGGAATCCTCTGGTGTGTGGCAGTCATTATGGCATCTCCATTACAGGAATATGCAAGGGTGTTCATAAATACATACTCTTATCCGCTTCACATGAGCCGGCACCAGATCTCAAGACACGGCCCGATATATCTCCCTGCCACCCATAGATTCTGCATATGTATGTGATGTGCCATCTCCTCTCGGGCATCCTTCTTGGGACACTCCTCTCACGTTCCACCGGGGACAGGCGGATGACCATCGCATGCACGCTGGGCGCAATCCTCCCTGACCTCGTGGACAAGCCACTCGGACTTGCAATCTCGGGTACTATTGGGTACGGAAGGATTTACTCGCATGCACTCGTGATGGGGCTTTTTCTCCTCGGTATCGGGGTTGTTTTGTGGGCATTCCTCCGAAGGTCCACCAGGAACACCGGGATACTGATCGCACTTAGCATGGGATTTCTCCTCCACCAGATCCTCGATGCGATGTGGCAGTCACCTGCAACCTGGTTCTGGCCATTCATGGGACCTTTCCCTCCTGGAAAGGAGATAGAGATAATCCCGTATATCCTCGCTGATGTTCTTCAGCCTGCAGAATGGCTTGCAGGAATCAGAATCACCGTCCTCTTCCTTTGTGCCTGGTTTCTCGGGGCCGGGTGTGCACGGGCGCCACTTGTGGCAGGACTGTCACTCATCCTTGGCTTTGCTGCACTGTGGTTGGTGATCTGTGCCCTGGGTGGATCGTTCTGTCCGCTCTCAGGCTGGGATTCCCGGTCCGATAGCCTGATTGTTGCATTCGTCCTTCTTGGAGGGGCGATCTGCCTGGCAATGGAATATGCAGGGTTCATGCAGGGAGGAGAGAAGCATTTAAAAAACCTGCAATGAGGGGGGAACCTGTCGTTTCATCCAGCATGAGGGAGAGCGATGATCCAACGGATTCATTAATCGCGGAATCACATACCCTGTGCAAGACATGTTCACCTTCGTCCTCGGCACGCGCCCCGAGATCATCAAGTGCAGTCCTCTCATCCGCCTCTTCGAGAGGGAGAATGTACCTTACTCCATCATCCATACCGGCCAGCATTACTCGTACGAGATGGACCGGATCTTTTTCGAGGAACTCCAGCTCCCGGAACCTGAATATACCCTGGATGCGGGATCAGGGTCACATGCCAGGCAGACGGGTACAATCCTTGCGGGGGTCGAGAGAATCCTCAATGCCAATACTCCTTCCGCAGTCCTTGTGCAGGGAGACACAAATACGGTCCTTGCCGGGGCACTGGCAGCGGTAAAACTCCATGTTCCCGTTGCCCACATCGAGGCCGGGTTACGGTCGTTCGATAGGAGAATGCCCGAAGAGATCAACCGAGTCGTAACCGACCACATTTCAACGTACCTCTTTGCACCCACGGATATGGCAGAACGGAACCTTCTCTCCGAGGGTATTGACCCGGAAAAGATTCACGTTTCCGGAAATACCATCGTGGATGCCGTGTTCCAGAACCTGGACATTTCGAGGAGAAAAGCAGGCCGGGTAACCGGTACTGCCGGATTAAAAGAAGGTCATTTTATCCTTGCAACGGCCCACCGGGCAGAAAATGTGGATGCAAAGGAGAACCTGAGGGGTATACTGGAAGGTTTAAAGAGCCTTGGCAATGAGACAGGATTGCCCGTTGTCTTTCCGGTTCACCCCCGGACGCGGAAGATGATGGATGTGTTTGCACTTGACAGCGATGGTCTCTTCACCATTCCCCCTGTTGGATACCTCGAATTCCTCCGTCTTGAGGCTTCTTCATGCCTGGTCCTGACCGATTCCGGAGGAGTCCAGGAAGAGGCCTGCATTCTAAAAGTACCGTGCGTTACCCTCAGGGAGAACACCGAGAGGCCTGAAACCATAGATGCAGGGGCTAACGTGCTTGCAGGGACCGATCCGTTACGAATTGTCAGGGAGGGCCTTGCAATGATCGGGAGGAGGGGGGACTGGAAAAATCCATTCGGCGATGGGCATGCGGCCGACCGGATCCTTGAAGTACTTCGGGAAAGGTTCTGAAAGGGGAATAAAGACCGGGAAAGTTTTTCTTGGGAGGGAATCCAGAATCCTTTATGGAAATACCTGTTATAAGTGAAATGCATGAAAGGAGGACTCTGGCTGTTCTTCTCTTCCTCTCTCTTCTCATCATCCCGGCCGTATCGGTGACCATTACCGGGCGGCCTGAGACCGTCTCAAATGGTCATCCACTCTTTGTGACAATCACCAACCTTCCGGACGGAGCGCAATTCTCACTCCTCGTGGAAACAACGTATGATGTTTCTCCCAATACCGAGTTCCAGTTCCAGATGAGCCAGTTCGAAATGCCTTTCTCCCTGAAGCAGGGGAGTATCACTGCGACACTGGAGGGAACGTCGCAAAACCGCCTTGAGGTAAAAAAAGAGGACACTATCGTGAGTGTCTCCGGCAAGTCAACCGACGGCCGGTTCACCACCACGAAATCTTACGATATTACAGCCGGAACATATGACTATTTCCGCCTCTCCGGGACGACGCTTCCGTCAGCGCGATCGATGACCACCCGGTTCCAGGTGACTGGGGTCAAACAGGGCCCTGTGGATTCCGAGATCGGGTTCGTGGTCAACGGTCTGCCTTCCGGCACGATCACGCTGGCCGCCCTGGTGGATGGAGCCCAGGTTCTTTACAAAACTATCCCTGTCGGGTCAGGAGAGCCACCCCTGTCACCGGGTCAGACATCCTCTCCCGGACCATCAGTGTCCCAGGAAACGGTCTCCTTCTTGTCTGTCGATGAGGCCGTGAAAGTCAGCGTGCCTTTGGGCATGCGGATCAGCATTGTCAAGGTCCCCTCGTCGGGTGCACCCGAGGGGATGGAGGTCATTACCGGTCCCTATGCCATTGTACCCTACGAAACAGTCTTTTCTCCGCCGGGAGAGATTTTATTCTCCCCCGGTAAAACCGAGGCTGGAAATAATACCGCTGTAGCCTTCTTTTCCGGTGATTCCTGGATCCTCCTGCCATCGGTGGTTGCAGGGAACCACGTCACTGCACCTCTCGGTAAGGGAGGGATATACGCCCTGGTCCGGCCGATCGGCATCGTCAAGACACAGAATATTGCAACAGAGACAACCATGACTGCCACAGTAACCACGGTAACGGCGAGTCAAATCACTGCGGCAGCATCTCCCACACCGAAGGCCGGCATCTTCCCCGCAGCAGCCCTATTTGCAATCGTGATAACCCTGATGGCCTTTGGGATAGTAAAAAGGAAATGACCCGGAATTGTCCCCGGGTCATGCGCTGGATGGGCATCCCTCTTTTTTGACAACTCCCAAAGATAATTTTAGAACCTCCAGTCAGACAGAGGTTGAATAGATCCCGGATCCCACGAACCATTCCCTGTCTACGGGAAGCACGTAACAGAGCTTGAGAGCTTCGTTCCCTGTTTCGGGATTCTGGTATACCACGTACACGAAACCGCCGCCTCCTGCTGCAACGTCACATTCCCATCCGACTGCGGCAATACCGTAATGGTCTAAAAATCCAAGCCTGTTTGTCCCAATTAATTCGGGCTGGTTCGGAAGAGCAAGGGTTGTTCCGTTCAAACCGTATGCAAAGATATATCCTGCTCCATCTGCCCATGGACCGTAAAGGTCATTGAAGGCGGCAAGAGCTGCCTCCTTTCCCTGTTGCTGCGCAAAGTCCCGGGCCTTCTTCACCCTCTGCACGAGCTGGTCCCGCTCCTTCTGGCTGAAACCCGCGTCGACCTGGGGCAGGTATTCTCCAGAACCCACGAACCATTCATTGTCCACGGGAAGGACAGAGGATAATTTCAACTGCTCGGAAAATCCCGCGGAGGGATTGGGATACACGTAATAGGTGTGCCCGCCTCCCCGGGACGCGAGGGTAACCATGGCACGGATATATTCAACCCCGTTAGCATCCCGGACATCGATGCGATTTTCCCCGACAAGTCCCTGCTGGTAGGGGAGGGCAAGGACAGTCCCGTTCATATCGTATGAAAATATGTACCGTTCACCCTCGCAAAAACGTCCCTTCTGGTCATTGAACTCCCGAAGGGCTCCATCTTTGCCTGCCTCCCGGGCAAACGAGGCGGCGTCCCGGACAAATGCATCGAGACCTGACATGTTCGGGAACGTAGCATTAGTCAATGGCTTTCCACCGGCCGGCACTGCTTCTTCCCCTGATGTTGTCAGGACAACACGCCATTCCGCCCCGTCGATTCCCGCCGTTGCCCATACTGCTTCCTTTGTAATGACACGGTCCCAGTTCCTGTCCCAGAAACGGTAAACCCCCCTGCCTTCCGGCTCGGACACAACCCGAGAGAAGAATACCTGAAGTTCCGGGGACTGGTACGCCGGATCGGAAAAGAGGTTTCTCCCGATCTCCTCCTGCGTTGTATCATATATCACCCTCCCGTCTTTCTGGACCACCCATATATCATAGGGGCTCCCTGCGATGACCGGTTCCACTGCCCTTCCGATCAGTGTCTCCGGGCGATAGGTCACATCGGTATACCCAACGTAAATCCCGGCTGGAGAAAAAACGGGAGCACTCTGGGAGATGCCTGCAAAGCCTTCCTCCATCATGAAAACTCCACTCACCCGCGGGGCCTTCGTTTCAAGCGCATCCCTGACAGCATCCTGGTAATTGACATCCCTGCCGACTATATCCCGGAATGTTGCCGGGACGGCCGCGGCAATTATCCCATCAGATGAGATGGTGACGGAGGAGATGGCCCATGGCAGGGAGATGAGTTTTTCTGAGAGGACCGATTCCGCCTCCTTTCCACTCAGCCCAACCGGAGAGAGGCGTTCTGCACTGGCGAGATTCACTGTGCGGACAGATACGAGTTCTGCGTTGATGGCGCCGACGGCCTGTTCCAGAGTTCTGTTCATGGGAGTATCGGAGGATTCCACGGATTCCCTTGTCGTGGTGCAACCCAGCGTTACAAGCACCAGTGCAACGAGGATGACGGCAATGCAGGCATTCATGTTCCGACCTTTAGTGCCGGGATATGCATAAGGGTTGTGTAACCCCCTGACTCCCGGGATACCATATCATTCCATTGATGCCAGGGTGTCAGAAAGGCCCGCTTCGAGGCTGAATGCAGGTTCCCAACCGAGGAGCGTGCGCGCCCGCGAAATATCAGCGACAGAATGCCTGACTTCCCCCGGTCGCTCCTCGGCATAGACGGGTTTGCTTCTGAATCCCAGGATGCGCATGAGGATGGTTGCGAGTTCGTTGATACTCGTCTCCTTGCCGGACCCGATGTTATAGACCCCCTCTGCACCACTCTCCATTGCCAGGATATTTGCCCTTGCAACGTCCTTGACGTATACGAAGTCCCGGGTCTGGGTCCCGTCTCCAAAGATGACAGGAGGCTTTCCATTCCGTATATTCGCGATGAAACGAGGAATGACAGCGGCATAGTCCGATGCCGGGTCCTGGCGTGCCCCGTACACATTGAAGTACCGGAGAGAGACCGTGGAGAGTCCATAGAGAAGTCCAACGACCCTGCAGTACTGCTCACCCGCATATTTTGCAACGGCATAGGGAGATAGGGGTTCGATCGGCATGTCCTCCTTCTTGGGGATCCCGGGCAGGTTTCCATATACTGCCGCAGACGATGCGTGTACAACCTTTTTCACACCCGTATCCCGTGCAGCCAGGAGGACGTTGAGTGTCCCGGTCAGTGTGACTTCGTGGCTCTGCAGCGGGTGTCTGATGGAACCAGGTACCGAGACAAACGCCGCCTGGTGAAAGACGCCGTCTGCCCCCTGGAATTCTTCCAGGAGGAGCCCGAGATCGAGAACCGTCCCCTGCACGAACCTGACCCTCGGGTTGGAAGAGACGCTGCCTATATTCTCAATCCTGCCTGACGAGAGGTCGTCTATGATAACCAGTTCATGGCCTGCAAGAGAGAGGGCCTCGACAATGTGCGAACCAATGAAACCCGTCCCACCGGTAACAACGTACAGCATGGTTCTTCAGCTGCCTAATGTCTCTCGTCCGGAGACCTTAAATTGCGTGCAGGCATCGCTTCAGGCGTGCCACTCCCGGGGATTTTTCCTTCGGGCCGGAAAGGAAGTACCTTCCCGAAACTACACCCTGCCCTGAAAAGTTAAATGCTCTTCCTGCTGAGATTGCCCCATGGTCACTCTCACCGACATTCAGGCTGCAGCAGTAATCCTCAAGGGAAAAGTGATACGGACACCTCTCGTCCATTCACCAACCTTTTCCGCAATAACAGGTGCTGAAGTTTACCTGAAACTCGAATGCATGCAGAAGGCAGGATCCTTCAAGGTCAGGGGTGCAACATACCGCATCCTTTCACACAGGGAGGAGATCGGCCCCGGGGGAGTAATTGCCGCCTCTGCAGGCAACCACGCCCAGGGAGTCGCTGTCGCAGCTTCCATGGCAGGAATCCCGGCAACCATCGTCATGCCTACGTGGGTCTCGCTTGCAAAGCAGGAGGCGACGATAGGGTACGGGGCAAGGGTTATCCTTGCAGGGGAGAGTCTCGAAGAGAGTATCGGGTTTGCCCAACAGACCGCCATGGAACATGGTCTCACTTTCATCCACCCGTACGATGATCCGGCGGTCATTGCCGGGCAGGGCACGATTGGTCTTGAGATCCTTTCCGATCTTCCTGACGTTCAGTGTGTGGTTGTGCCTATCGGGGGTGGCGGACTGATCGCAGGTATCGCAACCGCCCTGACTGCATCACGGCGAAAAATTCGCGTTCTGGGTGTTCAGGCAGAGGCCTGCCCGTCTGCGAGAGAGGCAATCAGGGCCGGGCACCCCGTTACCGTTGAAGACCGCCCGACAATCGCCGACGGAATTCGGGTCAAGAAGACGGGGAATCTTTCCTTCCCGGTCATCCGGGATCTTGTCGATGAGATCGTTCTCGTTGACGAGGGTGCCATTGTAAATGCAGTCCTCGCGCTCCTCGAGCGGAAAAAAGTCCTCGCTGAGGGTGCAGGCGCCGCTCCCCTTGCAGCCCTCCTTTCCGGCGGCATCAGGGTGAGCCGGGGTGAGAAGGTCGCTGTCGTTATCAGCGGTGGAAACATGGACGCCTTTCTCCTGGAAAGGGTCCTTAAGAAGGGGCTATACACAGGGGGACGAATGGTCCAGATTCGTGTCGTGCTCGAGGAGGGGCGGGGCTCGCTTCCCGCTCTCCTCGATATTATCGCCAAACAGGGTGCCGTGGTCAGCCAGATCTTCCAGGAGAGGAGTGTCCCCGGCCTGCCCGTGCACCAGATGAGGGTGACGCTCGAACTGGAAGTGAGGGGCCTTCCTCATCGGAAAGGGTTGATTGCTGCCATGAGATCTGCCGGGTACCCTGTTGAATCCTTCCCGGCGGATTAGAGAGATCGACCTGGAGCGAGCCCACGTGGATGGACGCCACCTTGTGGGCATCGTGGGGGGGTGCCCGGAACGAGAGGGTTCCGGTCACGAGATCAAGGCGGTCGACGAGTCCCAGTGCAACGACCATCATCTCCGGGTCGCAGAGGGCAATGAGGAGATCGTGCCATTCGTCCTCGCAAAATGACTCTGGTATCCTGCCGTGAATGCCAAGGCCCGACAGGAACCTGGCATGGGGTACTGCATGCGAAAAGTACTCTGAGAAACGCTGGAATCGGTAGATCCGCCTCCAGTCTCTCTTTCTCTCCACGACCTGCGCGGGTGTTGCACACTCGAATATGCTGATGCGCGGGTGGCGGCGGAAATTCACGAGGATTCCTTCGAGCTCGGGTCCCTTCTCGAATCCAACGATGATGTCCGGTTGGAGCAGGTCTATCATCCTGACATGGAACTCCTGGGCGGCAGGCTCAACAACCCATCCCGGTGAATCTGCCACGAGGTATATCGCCCCTTCCTCCCTTGCCTTTTCTTTGAGACGGAGTGCCCCCACCAGTTCCTGGACCATGTGACCGCTCGGTGTGACTGCCCCGACAAACCTGAAGTACATAGATTTTGGGGCTTCTGTGCTCCCCGAATAAATTGCCAGTCCGACTGTGGCAGGAGGACCGAGCGTGGACTGCCCGATATCGCAGTCAAGAAATCCGGTGGTGGCGGTTTTGGCCAGGCCGGAAGTCAGCCAGCGACAAAACGTTGTCTTTCCCCTGTCCGCCGCGCCGACCACGTATACCATCCCACTCCTGCGCTCGCCGAGAAAACGGAGTATCTCTTTCCATTCCTCCGGGATGGTGATTTCCTGTTCCACGTGGCTTTCTCCTTGTGTATGACTGATCCCTGAACCGAATATTCCAGCACAGGGCAGCGTGCTTGATGAGACTATTCTCGTTCATTCCATAAGAGAGTAGCGAGGGAAAGGAAATACAGATGGGAATAAATACATTTTCTAGTGGAAAAAACGCTAGCATTTAAAGAATGATATATAAATTTATATTTGTTATTTTAACAAAATGGGTCATTATATCCTGTTAATTGATCATAAATCTTTCTTGGGATCAATTCTATTTTGACTTCTTGATTTTTTTCGTGGGAGAGGGAAACCTGGATTTGGAGGTGATGACAAGTCAGAAAAGAAATACGACTTATAATATAGCATTATATGGTTTATATTCAGTTATGGGGACTGCAGATATTGAAAAGAATGAAAATCAGAAGATGAGACAAAAGAGCCATTAAAGAAAAAATCGGCAAAATACAAGAGTTCCTGGGGGAAAAACCGACCTTGCACATCTTCTGAAAACCTCTAACAAGGAAACCCCAGCGGATTACCCTCTTCGTCATTTTAAGTGGGTAAGTTGAATTCAAGTTTTCCACACCTGAGATAAATCATTGCAATGAAATTGTCCGGGTTCCGGTAACCTCTTGCAGATCGTTTTAAAGACTGAATGGTTCCATTGATGGCCTCAAGAAAGCCATTTGTGGCCCCATTCTCGAAATAGTGAATAATACCATCCAGATGACGTTTCATGGTTTTCGCGGCCTCGATCATGGGATTCAGTTTCGAGTGAGTTGCCCAGAAATACCATTTCCTGAAGAAGTCTCTTGCAAGAATCGGATCATCCATCCGATAAAATTCCTGAAAATTCAATTTCAGGTGATATGCTCTCACGGTTTTCAGGTTCATTGTTTTCAATGAACTTAAGGAGTCCCTCTGCCTATCATTCAGATTTTCTGTTCGAAACGCCGAACCTGGTCAACAGCCTTGTTCACGATCATCATCACGT
>JARYMB010000006.1 GCA_029907345.1 Methanolinea sp. | reverse complement strand
AAGCAGGTTTCTGTCATCGCGTGCGAGACCCGCCCGCTCCTCCAGGGCGCCCGCCTGACGGCATGGGAACTCCGGAGGGACGGCATCCCTGTCACCGTCATCCCCGACTCCGAGGCTGCCTTCCTGATGCAGCGTCACGAGGTCGACCTCGTCATCGTCGGGGCTGACCGGATCACGCGGGATGCTGTTTTCAACAAGGTGGGGACATACATGCACGCGGTCTGTGCCCGGTACCACGATATCCCGTTCTATGTTGCTGCACCTGTCACCACGTTCGATCCCATCCATGCTGCCCGGGACGTTGTCATCGAGGAAAGGGCAAGGGAAGAGGTGGCATCATGCGGGAGGGCTACCGTGGTTCCCGATGGGGTGGCGGTAAAGAATTACGCCTTTGATATCACTCCCCACGATCTGGTCACTGCATTCATCACGGATATCGGCGTCTTTCATCCGCCCCCCGACTGGATGGCCCTTAAAAAAGCATTAATATCCAGGAATCCGGTGTAATGCAATGGTTTTTGCACCTGTGACCCTTGAAGGTATCATCTTCCTCGTGGGCGAGATCACCCTCATCATTCTCTTCGGCCTCCTCGTCTTCTCCCTCCTGCTCGTATGGATATCCATCCTCTCCATCAATACGGGAAGACTCATCTTACCCCGTTTTGTCAAGGCCGGCATGGTCCTCGTCGAAGGGTTGGCAAAGGCATTCTTCCGCCTCTTCGGTCTCGAAGACAGCGAGGTTCTCACGTTCTTCATCACCCTGCACAATACCATGCACAAGCAGAGCTTCGCAGAGATCCCGCCGGAAGAGAGGGCGATCTTCTTTCCCCAGTGCCTGCGTTCATCCAGGTGTCCTGCCCACCTCTCGCCCGAAGGTCTCGCCTGCAGAAGCTGCGGGTCATGCAGTCTTGGGTACTGGAGGAAGATCCTCTCGGCCATGGGCTACCGTGTCTTCATCGTGCCCGGATCCTCTTTCATCAAGCGCATGGTCCGGGCATACCGCCCGAGAGCCATCATCGGTGTCGGATGCCTCGCCGAAGTCAAGGACGGTCTCGAGATGTCCGATAAGATGGGTCTTGTCTCGATGGGAGTCGTCACGCAGAAAGACGGGTGCGTGGAGACGAGTGTCGACTGGGAGAAGGTCATGGAGGTGGCGTCGCTGGGTGTCGACCCCGCAAGGATACCCCATGAGGCTTCAGAAGCCCTTTTTTCTTCCACTCCTTCACAGGAAGAGGGCCGCGAGGGAGAACACCACGAGTGACGTAAACATGGCGTACTTGACGTGTGTCGTAGCCCTGGTCTCCTTCAGGCACCCGGGTGTCCGGCAGGAGAGTGCCCTGAAGGCGGTCCAGAAGACGAGAAGGTCCACGACGGCGATTCCCGCAAGGTAGGGCGTTCCCCACCAGAGAAAGGGGACGAGGCTTGCACAAATCGCGGCCACAAGGAACACGAATCCCAGCCGGATGACGGGGTATACCCCGATCCGAACGGGAAGTGTCAACGCCCCGCCTGCCGCGTCACCCATAACGTCCTCGGCATCCTTCCAGAGTTCGCGGGCGAGCATGGCAAAGAAGGTGACAAGGGCAATGGGAACGACTTTCAGGGCTGCACCGGCACCTGCAAAGGCAGCCCCGAAGACGAATATCGAGGCCGTCAGGTACGAGATTGCTATGTTTCCAGCCCCGGGAGTCCGCTTCAGGCTGATTGCGTACCAGACGAGGAGGAATGTATTGAAGGCCGCGATTGCCACGCAGAGGGGGTTTGTCGTGAACGAGACGGCGAGACCACACAGGAAAAGGATCGCGGAATAGACCAGTACTGTATCCCTGTCTGCCGCCCCGGAAGGAATGGGACGTCCCGGCCGGTTGATGCGGTCGATCTCCACGTCGCAGTAATCATTGATGGCGTTACCCCCCGCGGTAACGAAGAAAACGACAAGGAAGATCCATATGACCCCGGGGACGAGGGTACCCGTCGCCATCAGGTACCCGACGATTCCGGCCAGGCCTGCGAGGACGGCATTGACAGGGCGGATGACCTGAATATAACCGGGACCGGGAAAGATGGGACACTCCTCCTGCATACCTGTTGTTGTCCTGTCAGGAAAAAAGGTATCCTTCCCGGGAAAAACGTTACAAAAGTGCGGAAAAGAACGGGCGTGGAGGGATTTGAACCCCCGACCTACAGCTTAGGAGGCTGCCGCCCTGTCCAGACTAGGCCACACGCCCTGCCATAACTCATTGCCGATGAGAAGGTATAAGCGTGTCGAACCGCCACATTCTCCCGCTATGGAGTATGTTTGGGCAGAGGAAGGACGAGTAAAGTTTTTAGTCCCCGCTACCGACCCTTTCCACCCTTTCCCTCCCGGATCGGCACCGGTGTTCTACAACCCCCGTATGGAACTTGCACGGGATGCAACGGTGCTCCTCTCAAAAGCCCTCCCTGTCTCCCGTTATCTCGATGCGATGGGTGCAACAGGTGTCAGGGGACTCCGCATCGCAAAGGAGTGCGGAGTCCCTGTCACTATCAACGACCGCGACCCGCAGGCAGCCGCCCTCATCCGCAGGAATAGTGAGATTCTCGGTGTTCCCGTCGAGGTTGTCTCTGCCGACGCAAACTGTCTCCTCTCCGGAAGGGTCTTTGAGACCGTTGATATCGACCCTTTCGGCAGCCCCGCACCTTTCATCGATTCGGCTCTGAAGGGGTGTGGCAGGTTCCTCTTCGTAACTGCAACAGACACGGCACCCCTCTGCGGTGCACACAGGAATGCCGGGATTCGACGGTATTTTGCAATCGCACTGAACAACGAGTACCATGCAGAGACCGGACTCCGGATCCTCCTTGGATTTATCGCGAGGGCAGCTGCCAGGTATGACCGGGGAATCGAACCCCTCTTTTCCTATTCGCGGGAGCACTACTGTCGTGTCCACGTGCGCCTCCTTCGAGGAGCCCGAATGGCAGACAGATCCCTTGGCGTGATGGGATACATCCTCCAGTGCCCATCCTGCATATTCCGGACCCATACTACCGGGATCCTGCCATCCGGGGAGGAATGCCCGTATTGCAGGATTGCGCTTGTACCTGTCGGTCCACTCTGGACAGGGCATCTCCAGGACGGGGACATCCTGGACCTTCTCCATGAGTCCATCCCTCCAAGCGGGTTCCGGCTGGGCGGAGAACTCCAAAAACTGGTGCAAACGTGCCGAAACGAACTTGATATCCCCTACCATTACGACTACCATCGTCTGGCCCGCCATTTCCACGTATCCCCTCCCCCGATCGACGAGGTAATCCAGTCCCTCAGGGACAGGGGATACGAAGCATCACGGGCCCATTTCAGCGGTACCGCTATCAAGACGATTGCGCCCCATTCTGTACTCCGCGAAGCCCTGGCCAAAGTTCGAACGTAACCAACGGGAAAAAGCGGCCCGCTATGGGGAAGGCCAGCTGACCCGTCTCATCACGCATCAGGAAATAATGACCATTGAGGGGCCGGTTTTCTCTCAAAAACCAGCCTTCATGCCACCGGTGGCACGCACAGGGTATCATCTTTTCATCCCGGCAATACCCTTATTACTGCCGAGAGAGTTTTTTTACATCTATGAAAGTCCTTGTCGTGATCCCTCCGGAGAATTTCAGGGACGAGGAACTCGCAAAGCCCCTCGAGGCATTTGAAAAATCCGGCATCACATGGGATATCGCCTCCACGCGGAGGGGACAGTGCAGGGGTATGCTCGGTGCCCGGGCGACTGCTTCACTCTCGCTCGAGGAGGTGGAACCTTCCGATTATGCCGGGATCGTCATCATCGGGGGAACAGGATCCCCTGTCCACCTGTGGAACAATGACATGCTGGAACAGCTCGTGAAATACTTTTCCAAAAACAACAGGCTGGTCGCAGCAATATGCCTCTCGCCCGTGGTGCTGGCGCATGCGGGTATTCTGAAGGGTAAATCGGCGACCTGTTACGAGAGCCCGTCCTCCACCAAAGAGATGCAAAAGGGCGGGGCAAAGCTCACAGGTAGTCCCGTGGTGATCGACGGGAACCTTATCACGGCAAATGGCCCGGCTGCCGCAGCGGAATTTGCCGCCGCGATCGTCCGTGCACTGAAGCAATGAACTGGAAAACCATTTTTGCAATTTCAGGCGGAAAAGTAAAATTTTTGGCTCTTCGCTAATCCATTTGGGTAGTGAAGCATCAAATTGGGGCTGCCTCGCCCCGCACCCCCGCATGAGGCTGGTCCCCCCGCCCCTCCCCCAAAATAAGGTGCGCCCCGGCGGCGGTTTCACGATAAATTCATGGAAAGTCGCCGTTTCTTCTTTAAATAAACCAAATTAAGACAAAAAAAGGCTGTAGTGCACACATGCAACTTACCCATTTTAATGTGACGAAGAGCCAACTTGTGAGTTGCGTTTCCTGCAGTGACACCCCGGCTGGTCAAAGGAAGAATCATCACCCCTGATCCAGCCCTGTTCCTGAAAAACCGCCACCGGGACGATTTTTGTCCCGGGCAGAACCATTCCTAATGTTCTATGATGATGGAGAGCAGGTCGCCTTCCTTTAACTTGTGGGACAGGCCGACCCTCTGGCCGGGATGCTTGACAGACTCTCCCCAGACCCGCGCATACCGGAAACGCTCCACGAAGTCGCGGTGCAACCGGCGGCACACGTCACCGACCGTGCTCCCCGACCTGATGATGAGGGGTTCCTCGAGGTCGGCAGCCCCGCTCTGGGGTTTGAGAAAGACCCGCATGAACCCCAGTGTATCGAAAATCCAGTCCTTGAATTCCTCCATGTGGTAACCGGTATGGGCAGAGATGAGGATGGGTGGGGACCCGAATCTTTGGGAAATATCGTTCCTGATCGCTTCCCGTGTCGCTTCGTCGACGAGATCGACCTTGTTGACTGCAACGAATGCAGGGATATAGACCCGGTTCCCGAGCATCGCATCGATGATATCCTCCTGCGTTGCGTTTCCCCTGATCAGGACATCGGCATTCACCATCCTGTGCTCGGACAGGATGGCCCGTATCTCCTCGATATCGAGATCCAGGACACCGACATGGTTCATTCTCACACCGCCCGATGCCGTCTTCCTGATGGTGATGTCGGGTTTGGGGCGGTTGATGCGGATTCCTGCATCGTACAGTTCCGACAGGAGGACATCGACGTGAGAGGCGTTGTAGATGTCCACGAGGATGACGATGAGATCGGCGCTCCTGACAACCCCGATAACTTCCTTGCCCCTCCCCTTTCCCATCGCTGCACCCGCAATAAGGCCCGGGATATCGAGGATCTGGATCCGTGCACCGCGGTGTTCGAGGGCCCCGGGGACGACCGAGACGGTCGTGAAGGCATATGCCCCGACCTCGCTCTTTGTTCCTGTCAGGACATTGAGGAGCGTGCTCTTCCCGGTCGACGGGAAACCGACAAGTACAACAGTTGCATCACCTGATTTCCTGACAGAGTACCCCTCGCTTCCGCCCCCGGCACGCATCGCGCGGGAGACTGCCTCGTCTTTTAAGCGGGCAATTTTCGCCTTCAGCCTCCCGATGTGCTTGGACGTCGCCTTGTTGTAGGGCGTCCTCTGCAGTTCCTCTTCAAGTTCCCTGATCTGTTCTTCCAGTCCCGCCATCCGCCTTTCCTATATCAGTGGCTGTATGGCAGAGATATAACTGTGGGTCCGACGCGAAGATGGGAAAAATCGGCCGTCTGCTGTAAAAACAAGGGAGGGGACTGTTATCACATGTTATCAATGCCAGGGCGGACAGAAGCCAACAACAATTTTATGTGCCTCCAAGACTCATTTAATCAGGCAGTTGCTGCTATAGTGTAGTCCGGCCAATCATGCGGGCCTCTCACGCCCGCGACTGGGGTTCGAATCCCCATAGCAGCATTCCCTTTCTGTCATCCGGTTCAAAAAGCAGTTCATGTGCAATCCTTTCTGACCGTTAAAAAATTCCGGTTCGACGGCATTTGGAGAGAAACAAAGTCAGCCTACATGGGAACCCGTTATCCCCGCATTCCAACTCCTTCCCGTGAAAGAAAAGGCGTTGGTGTTGGATATCAGCTCTGGTCCTGTACGCGCGTAAACTCCCAGTAGAACGGTCCCGGAACGAAATCCTCACCGATGAAAAGACCCGATTCGTTATCGGCAGTGACCTTCAGGAGGTCGGACCCGGCATCGTGCCGGATGTCCAGGTGTTGTTTCTCGTTTGAAGAGCCGAGCCAAAGCCGCTCACCATCAGACTCCCACGAAAAAACCATGGATTTCGTGAAGGGTGGATCGAGGTCCGGTGCGACGAGATCGAACCTTCCTGTATTATTCGCGAGAAAATCGAACCGGATTGCTATCCTGTTTGTCCCGATAATCCCAAAATGCTGCCATGTCCCGATGAACGGATTTCCCCCGGGGAGAGCGACGACCGGCGTCGGAGTTGCCTGCACGGGGATGGTATTGCCGGGAGGGGTGGTGCCCTGGAATTGCATGCACCCGCCCAGGAAAATGAGGCCTGCAAGGAGTGCGGTCATGTATAGGTACAATGCACAACCACGTATTTTTTTCATGGTTCTACCCCGGAACAATGCTTCTACGTTCGACCGGAGTCGATATATTTTTTCCCTAATCAGAATTGTGCGTATGGTGCCGGGAACCCTGTTCACTTGTATGCGGGTTCAAATACTTCATTCCGGCTTTCTCTTACCCTGTAATGGTTCGAGATATCTTCCCAGATAATCTCCTTGATCCGGGCCGACAGTTTCATGCTGACCTCTCCAGGGTCTTCTCCCGTTTCCAGTGCAATCTTCTGTGCAAGGCAGGGTATAACATTCTCGTTGTAAGGGATAGAGAGCCCTGTAATCTTCCAGATGGCATACTCCATTTCATCCTTCAGTCTCAGGCGCATTTTAATACCCCCGGGGAAATGGTGAAAAGTATCAGGAAACACTACTGTTATGGTTCGTCAGGCACTCTATTAATCTAACGGAGGCAGCAACCGGGTGGATCTATCTCCCTGGAAAAAGGGTTAATCCTCTGATGTAACAGGAACGGATCTCCCCGGGAAAAACGATTTGAGAGAAACCCGGTATGTACGAGGCTGTCATACTCACCATACTCATATCCCTTGCTTTTTGCTTTACAAACGGATTCCAGGACGCAAGCACAGTCGCCGCCACTTTCATCGCCTCCCGGTCGGCAACCCCCCGGCAGGGGATCATCTTTGTCGCTCTTTGCAACGTGATTGGAGCCATTCTTGGCGGGACTGCGGTCGCTCTCACGATTTCCGGTTTTCTGACCGATAGAGGCGGCCCGGAGATGGTCCCTGTCATCCTCTCCGGAATTCTCGCGGCAACAGCATGGAATATCGTAACATGGTGGCGGGGCCTGCCGTCATCCTCCACGCATGGTCTCATCGGTGGCCTTATCGGTGCCGGACTGGCACACGGCGGGCCTGCAGGTATCAACTGGGGCATCACCGACCTGCTTTCTCCTTCACCCCGGATGTCGGGAGTATCCGGGGTGATTATATTCCTCGTGGTATCAGTTCTCCTTGGTCTTGCAGGTGGGTACTTGATGCGGTCTCTTTCCCGTCTGGCTCTCCGGAATGCAAAACGGAGAGTGAACAGGATATTTGTCCGCCTGAACTGGTGCTCCACGGCACTCATGGCTTTTTCCAATGGTGCGAATGATTCCCAGAAACAGCTTGGAATTATTGCCCTCGTCCTCTTTTATTCAGGCCTCGTCCCGGTTTTCTCTGTCCCCCTCTGGGCCCGGGTCCTCTGTGCGGCACTTATCGGAACAGGCACACTTCTTGGCGGGTGGCGCATCATGACAACGCTGGGACGAAGGATATTCAGGATAGAGCCCGTCCATTCCTTCGATTCCCAGGTATCTTCGGGTGCAATCCTCGCTGTTTCCACCCTGGCCGGGGCCCCCGTATCGTCGAGCCACATCATATCCGCATCGGTAATCGGGGTAGGTGCTGCCGAAAATCCAAAAAAAGTCCGGTGGCACGTGGGCAGGGAAATCGTCACGGTGATGGTCCTGACCATCCCTGCGACCATCGTTGTTGCATTTGGCATAGGATCACTGCTCTTCTCATTCA
This sequence comes from Methanolinea sp., assembly GCA_029907345.1. Classification (GTDB taxonomy): domain Archaea; phylum Halobacteriota; class Methanomicrobia; order Methanomicrobiales; family Methanospirillaceae; genus Methanolinea_A. The sequence continues at coordinate 91,724 of JARYMB010000006.1, read as the reverse complement.
TGAGGTGATACCATGAAAGAAGAGACCTTTATCAAAAAAGTGAAGAAGAAGGGATTATTCCAGATGATTTTCCCCGTGGAATACGATTTTGAGGCAATGCTTGCAGAACAGGCCGAAAAAACCGTTGAATGCGTTGAATCCTTTGTCCGTTGGCTTGGGGCCAAGCCCGCCGGAGATCCGGCGGAACTCCGTGTCATGGCTGCAACGGTGGACGAGATGCGTTACGAGATGGAAGAAAAACTCATGGATTCATTCTCGACACCCTTCGACCGCCAGGACATTTACACCCTGTCACGCCAGATGGATTATATCGTGAATTACTCCTATGAGACAGCCCGGGAGATGTTTGCTTTCGGAGTCGAACCCGATACTCCCATCGTGCAGATGGCATATGAACTCCTCAAGGGCACGAGATGTATGGCTGCAGGGGTCACTGCAATCGGCTCAGACCCAAAAACCATCGAGAGGCGGATCCGTTCTGCAAGGCAGGCCATGCATTCCATTGACGATATCTATATCGACAGCATGGCCCGGCTCTTCCAGACGAAGGATCCCATGGGAGCCATGAAGAAAAGGGAAGTGTACCACCACATGCGTGATGCCGGCAGGGCACTTCGGGCAACTGTCGATACACTGCACCACGTTGTCGTGGGGATCAGCTGACCTGGAAGAACCCTTTTTGGTGTGAATTTGTCATAACAACCAACTACGGAGTTTTTTATCCCGCAGGGAATAATCGTTACCACGGTCTTTTAGTATTCCCGCTGGGGAGGCACGGTTCTTTTCCGGGATTGATATAATCGGGTTTTGAACTGGTGGGATCAATTATATTTAAATACTTCTATCTCAATGGTTTTTTGAGGCACGTGTTTATGCCAAAAGCTGTCAAGAAAGCACCTGTAAAGAAGAAGGCAAAGTCAACCAAGAGCAGCTCGTTTGACCTCCCCATCGCACCAGTGGTCAGGATTGCCAAGAACAGTGGTGCCGAGAGGATTAGCATGGATGGCACGAGGGCAATCGTTGCCAGGACTGAAAAATACATCGCTGAAGTTGCCAGAAAAGCAGCCAATGCAGCAGCTTCCGAAGGCAGAAAGACCATTAAGGCCGAAGACGTGGAAAAGTTCTAAATTTTTCCATTTCTCCGGTAAAAATTTTATTTTCTCGATCGGTTCAATTACAACCTGTTTTCTACCCGGACAGCAGTGAATTCCCATGACAGTTTTATTCGGGAAAGATCCCTATTCAATAAGGTATTTCCACCAACCAGGTTTTTTCCCGGCTCCATTTCATAGTGAAAAAGATATGAATGATTCATAAAAATGAACATTAACCAGGAAATTCGGACGAATCTCCATCCTCGTCGTTATACTACCACGTACTCCCTTTTAACGGTGAACCCTTCTATCATCTTCTGGACATCTCCCTTGTTGCGTGAATATACATTCTCATTCGTTGAATAGGGGCCGGAATAGGTAAGGATGTAGACCTTCTTGTCGAGGAGTGCAAAATATTGCATGTAGCGCTTCGATGGGTTCCCTCGTGAATCCCTGGTATAGTATTCGATCCAGTATGCCCTTTCACCCGATACATACGTTGTCGCACTTTTACTGGTTGCGGTGATTGCAAGCTGCCGCTGGAGCGACGCTATCTTCTTGTTGAAGTACTCTTCCAGACCCCCCGTCCCCGGATTGGTATCGATCGATACGGAGAGTGATGCAACATACTGGTAACACTGCTTGGTTTCACCACTGCATGTTGTCTCGATGGGTGCAGTAATGGTGACCACAGAGCTCGCCGAGGTCCCTTCCTTCACTGTCCAGGATGGTGGGTAGGGAACGGAAAAATGCCATTTCGAGCTCTCGTACACCTTCCAGGCGTTCGGGTCTGGTGTCGGGGTTACATTGACTTCCTGTTCTTCTGCAGGGATTGTTTCGTTCTCCAGGGAGAGGAGCATCTGCAGGATTTCCTCGTCGGAGATCTCGTTCTTCTCGAGCATGAGGAGAATGTCACGGGTAGTGAACTCCTTTTCACCACCCGGTTGAACGGCCTCAGTAGTGTTAAAGGTCTGGTTGCTCTCGTTTTCCGTCAGCGAAAGGGTTTCGTTGTCCAGAGGGGGGAATGCCTGGTGGTATGCATACAGGATGGATTGGCTAATCCTCTCTGATACGGGGTTGTTTCCACCTGTGACGAGGAAGAATACGTTCCCAGAGAGGGAGATGACAAGGAGCACCACCAGGACTTTCATTCTATCCATGCAACCACCGATCTGGAGGGATACACAATACCCGGGAGATTTTCACCCTCCCCGGGTCCGTTTCGTTTCCCGTTCCGGGAAGAAATATTCCTTTTTCAATTAAATGCCTTTGGAAAAGGGCATTGCCTTTCAAGAAAATTGGTTTCAATCCTTTATCAGTATTACTCCGAAGATGACAAGGAAAATCCCAATCAGGATTGCGAGTATTCCGATAACGCCCTTCAAAAACAGAATTACTTCCGGCAGGAATACCCATACACCATATGCTCCCAGAACCAGGAGAATAATACCGGCGATGAGACTCGCTACGCCTGTTTTGTCCATTTTTAACACGTCCTCTCCATTATCTCTTTTTATTTTCTCTGTCGAAGAAGATAAGCATATTGCCCCGATACGTTATGTTAGGTGGCTCTTTGCTGTTGTGAGCAGGTTAGTGAACAATTCAAGGGGGAACTGCATCGCCCCCCGCACCCCCAGTTGAGGATGGTCCCGCCGCCCCTAAAAGGTGCGCCCCGGCGGCGGTTTCGCGATGACTTCATGGAAAGTCGCAATATCTTCTTTGGAAAAACCAATTGAAATCTGAAAAATGTTGGAATGCCTGCATGTAACTGTCCTTCCAAATGATGAAGAGGTTGACTTACCCACTTAAAATGACAAAGAGGGGAAAAAACTTGTTTCCCTATTCCCATGTAAAGGGACATGATTTGAAAAATGAGGGAAGGGTTATCCATTTCAGTCGGATATTCAGTCGGATTCCTGCATCGCGGCATACACCTGGCGGAAGATCTCGCGGGTCTTGAGTCCCTCTTCGCGCGACATCTTCTGGATGGCAAATCCAACGTGAACCAGGACAAAGTCACCGACTTTGACGTCCACGAGGTCGAGGCGGACTTCGTGCTGCAGATCCCCGTAGTCCACAAGGCCGATATTTCCTTCCCTGATCTCGATTACCTCTGCAGGAACAGCAATACACATCCCAGACACCTCCCGGAGATCTGTTGTTCTTTTACCATGATAAAATCTGATCACAGGAAACCTCCACGTTGACAGGTACGAGGAAGTTACCACCGTCCTCATAGCTCTTTCCTGGCACTCTTTACACCATACGTGCGTACATGGGCCCATGCACGCGCAAGGGCCGTGTCCTCGGATTGCCCGGAATAGATATCGGGATCAGTCCTGCCAAAGTGCTGCCGATCCTCGCCCACGGGGCAGACCTTGATGCAGACCCCGCAGGGAGATGCATGCCTCCGGAACAATGCAGCACTATATTCAGTGCAGGCTTTCTTCCTGGTAATTCCCTGCGGGTAAGGGTCTTTTGGAAGCGCGCCTACCGGGCACATCTCCACGCACCGGTGACACCGGGTGCAGAGGTCTTTTTTCATCAGGGGATCGGGTGGAAGATCGGCAGCAGTAAAGACCGACGAGAACCGCACCCTCGGGCCGTACCTTTGTGTGAGCACCATGTTATTCAGTCCAAAGGTCCCAAGACCCGCAAGGAATGCCGCGTGCCGGTGCGAGAAGAAGGCAACAGGCAATTCGCGGAGGACCTCGATGCTCCCGTACCCGTCACGGGGAAGTGAAAACGATGGATAACCCGCGTTGTTGAGCCGCTCTGCAATCAGGTACGTAAACTGGTCCAGGAGGCGGTTCAGGGTGTTATAATGCTCATGGTAGAAGATGGATGGTGTCGTCTCGATGACCGGGAGGTGCACGGGAAGACCGATGACCACAACTGACTTTGTCCCCGGGAATATTGACTGCGGGAAAAAATCCTGCGGCATCCAGGGCTCAAAAGGCGGGGTCTGCCACCGCGTGGTATCGGCTACTCCCATCAGGGGTATCTCCTGTCTCCTGCACCATGCGACCATCCCTCGCTTCAGATCGCTCTCCATGTCACTCATGTCAGGAATGGAAGGGGTAATAAGATAAATGCACAGGTGATGGTCTGTAGGAAATTTTCACGAAAAGGTGTCATGGAATGAAGAACCCGTACCGGAGAGATCTATTTCGAAATATACCGGTAAACTGTGACTGGATAGTATCGCAGGCACCGATACTTCCATCTGTGCCAGCCCCGGAATTTGAACTCTTGGAACAGACGCCGGGGAAGAGATTTGAACTCTTGAGGTGCCAGGCACCAGTGGCTTTCAAGGCCACCGCCTTTCCGGACTAGACTACCCCGGCCCGTCAATAATTATGGGTTTTGGGCCATCAAAAACCTAACCCGTCCGGTTAATCCCCCGGCAACCGTCCTGATTCATGTCATGCTGCTTCCCCGCAGGAAAACAGCACCAGGTCCTGTATTCCTGGAAAAGGGGGAGACTAGCGGTATCTTTTCCCGAGAGCCATAAGGACAAATGCAATTACTGCAAGCACGAGCGGTAACGGAGACTTCGTCGTCGGGGTTGCTGTCGGTGCAAAGACGGGAGGAAACTCGGTTGCTACCCCTATCCTCTCCGCCCCCTCGACAAATACAGTCACATCCCCCTTATCGGAGAGGCGGTAAGGATACACCTTGAGAAAGAGTGCGTCCCCGGATACGTCAACGGCAATTTCTTCAGGTTCAACCTGGCCCCTGGAGTTAACCTTCTGGACGGTTCCCCTCTGGTCTGCATACTCGATGACCCAGTCAATCCCTGTGGATGTCGAGACATTCACCTTTCCCTTTGGCCCTGTGATGACAAAATAAGCAGGTTTTTCGGCACTTGCCTGTGCCGTTGCAGTGATTGCGGCCAGGTTAGCGGGTTTGGTTGCTGGAGTGACAACAGTCTCCACTCTTTCGTTCACGGTGAACGGGTATGTTCCGATGAATCCTTTGCTGTCAGTGATGCTCACTTCATAACTGCCTGCCTTTGTGATGGGAACGTTGAGGGAAAAGGATCCATCAGAGGATGTTGAGATGTACTGCGGTCCGAAAACAACCTCGTCCCCGGGCCCGACGACCTCGACCTGCACACCGGAATTGGGATTTTTGGGGGTAATCCCTGCAATCTCGAGGGTGCCATCCATCTCCTGCGTCCGCATGGACTTGATTATCACCTCGTCGGACCTGTCTACTACCTGGACAATCCGTAGCGTGACCGATCCTCCCAGGAATGCATACCCCTGGATACTGGGGACTTCCACCTTGTACTGGCCCTTCTGGAGGTCTTTTGTATCAAATACAACGGAAAATTCCTTGTTTGACTGGAGCGTGACCGTCTTTCGGGCAACCTCTTCTGTTGTATATTCCGACCGCGAGAGGACGATATCCACCGAGATCCCTGCAGGAATGTTGGAAGTCCCGTTCACGACGAGCGGTTTGCCCTTCTGTATCGTCGCGGGTGCATAGATGCTCAGCTCATATGCCGATACGAGGCCTGTACAGACCAGTAAAAGGATGGCAATGGCCACAATGGATCGTGGTGAGGGTCCCGTATTCATGCGACTCATTCTTCGGCACACTTCCTTTCCGTGTGTGGTCGTCTCCGGATTCCCTGGATGATATCCGGATATTCGATTCCCGGAGACAGGGTACTTTTTCAATTATGCGTCCGGAGAATTGAATAGTCTTCTGGTATATCCCTGTTTGCTGTCCCGGGAAATGGCAGATTCGCAATATTCTCCTTGAATCTGACAAGGTTCGAGGAGAGAAAAAATACATGGAACGGGAATGTCAAATAGGGGAGGGGCTCCATATACTATCCACGTGACCGGGGAATTGAACGATGCAAGGCCCTATGCGGCATGGACCGGAACAGACCGGATTGGCAGCAGGGTTCTCTCAACGCTCACTGTCATTTTCAAGACCGGGGGGTGCAGCTGGAACCGGTGCCGCATGTGCAGTTTCCGGCACGTCAGACTCGGTGCGGCAGGAGAGAGAGATCTGGCAGGAATTTTACTGGCCCAGGTCTCTTGGCTCAAAGATCGTTTTCCCATGGAAAAAATCGATTGTGTCAAGATCTATACTTCGGGAAGCTTTTTTGACCCGGTGGAGATTCCCGAGGCTGCAAGGGATTCCATCGGGTCCATGGTCAGGGGAAAGGTAGTCATAGCCGAGACGCGGCCGGAGTTCGTGATCCCCGACCGGGTTGCATCGTTCCGCGAGATCATTGACGACGGCAGCCATGACATCCCCCTCTATGTTGCGATGGGCCTTGAGACCAGCAACGACTATATCAGGGAAAAATGCATCAACAAGGGCTTTACCTGGAATGATTTTCTCCAGGCCTCCCAAGCGGCGCGGTCCGCAGGGGCAGGTGTCAAGGCATACCTCCTTGTAAAACCCCCCTTCCTGACAGAGCGTGAGTCGGTAGAGGACATGGTCTCTTCCATAGGAGCCCTCCAGGGAATCGCAGATTTGATTTCCCTCAATCCATGTTCAGTCCAGAAGGGCACGGAACTTGAATATTACTGGAAACGGGGAGAGTTCCGCCCTCCCTACCTCTGGAGTATCCTCTCCATCCTCTTGCGTGCAGAACGGCACGTCCTGTGTGACCCCCTGGCTGGCGGGAGGACGAGGGGTGCACACAACTGCGGAACGTGCGACCGTCCCATCCTCCAGGGGATCCGTGATTACTCTCTCTCCGGGGACAGGGGCCTGCTGGAGGCGCTCCTCGAGATGGATTGCACGTGCAAGAGAGAATGGGAGTTCGTGCTTGAAAACGAGCGCCCTTACTGCATGCCACTTACCCGGTAATTTTCCCGCTCTGCAATTCCAGCTGCTTTTCCAGGAGGGGAAAGAAGGTCCCGGCATCACTCACAACGCCGATTGCCTGCATCGTCCCCCTGTCCATGAGCTTTGTGACAGACGAGGGGTTGATGTCCACGCATATCGTCTTGACATAGGATGGCAGGAAATTCCCGACAGCGACTGAATGGAGGAGTGTTGCCACCATGAGGACCATGCTGCAGTCCCTGATGTGCTCCCTCATGCGGTCCTGTGCAGCCATTGCATCCGTGATAACGTCCGGGAGCGGGCCGTCGTCGCGAATGGAGCCCGCAAGGACAAACGGGATACCACGCCGGACACATTCGTACATAATGCCCCCCGTAATGATGCCTTTCTCGACAGCGGCCGCGATGGAGCCCGCCCGAATTACCTCCGATATTGCGTAGAGGTGGTTCTTGTGACCACCTGTGACGGGTTTTCCGGTAGAGAGATCCATTCCAAGTGATGTTCCGAAGAGGTTGTACTCGATATCATGCGTCGCGAGGGCATTTCCCGCAAAGAGGACATCGATATACCCGTTCCGGATGATTCGTGCGAGCGCCCCTGCAGCACCCGTGTGGATGATTGCAGGGCCTCCGACGAGGGCAATTTTTCCTCCTCGCCTCTTAACCTCGATAATCTCCCGGGCTATCCGCGCGATGATCGTCTCGCTCGGTCTCTCGGGCGAGACCGTCCCGTGCATGAACTCGAAGGTGGAAACGTTGCGGGGCCTCTCGGGAGGACTTACCCTGACTCCCTCTTCCCCGACGACAACGAGATCTCCTTTCTTCAGCTTCGAGATGGGGGTGCACAGTGCGGTCTTTTTTTCCGGGTCAATCACGATCAGGCAGTCCATCTCGATATGCCGGACGGGTATCCATTCCCCCGCATACTTTACGAAAGTCGGGTGGTGGGTCGTTGAATAAAACCCCTTGGGGACGACGCGGTCTCCTTCTGCAGGGACCGTGACAACGTCTCGAATCTCGAGCAGGCGGGCTCCGTACCTGTGGATCTCTGAGAGGATGGCATTCAGGTTCTCCTCGGTATCGGCGTTCACCTTCAGGTGGGCATAGCTGGGATCGGTCTTCTTCTTTCCGACATCAAAAACGATGATCTCGAAGTTACCCCCCATATCCATGATGGTGTCAAAAACACGGGTCATGATCCCTGAATCGATGATATGCCCCTCGAGTTCCACTTCCCGCGATACCTGCATATACGTGTACTTGGTCAGGAATCATTTTATGATTTTCCCGTGAAATTGACGAAAAATATCGGAAAAACTGTGGGAGAGGGTGGGACAGGGGAAGAGGGAATCAGGAGGACCGGAGAGATTGAGAGATGAGCCTTTCGGCGATTCCGAGTGTATTTTTGGTATTGACATGGCATGCAAGGCGGGCATCCGCTACAAGAATGCGCTCCTCTTCCTGGGGAGATGCGATCATGTCTCCACGCAGGATGTTGATTCCCGCGGGGCACGCTTCTATGCCAGATACCATCCCGATGCAGGGGGGCTGGTAGCCATGTTCTTCCGCAAGCGCCATGGGGACCCACGTGGAAAGGGCGTCCATTCCGCACGCCGTATACCTGTCCATGAGGTCTTTCACAATATCATCGGAAAGGAGGGGCAGGTCTGTTCCGCAGGTGAAAACCGGTGACGATATCTCAAGTGCAGTGACCGCCTCGATGATATCCTCCATGTAACCCCTCCCTTCCGCCACGTAGTGGAAAATTCCGTTTGCCCTGCACCAGTTCCGGGTATAAGGAGTCCTTGGCGAAAGAACAGCCACAACATCGCACCCTGCCTGCACGAAGGCATCAGCAACCCGCCTAATCATGGGCACTCCCCTGACAGTCACGAGGGCCTTCTCGCCCAGACCCAGGCGGCTTCCCATTCCTCCCGCAAGGATCAGTGCATACATTCCGATAGTGCCTCCACAAGGACGACGTTTTCCTCCCGCGTCCGGACTGCGACCCGTATTGATTCCGGTAACCCGAAAGAATGGCAGTCCCTGACAAGGACCCCTTTCCGGAGAAGGCAGGTGCAGAGATCCTTTACGTCCCGCCCGGTATGGATGAGGAGAAAGTTTGCTCGCGACGGTTCGATCTTGACAGGAAGATCCCGGAGGGCAGAACAGAGCCACGCTCTCTCCTCCGCGATCTTCTTTCCCGATGTGACAAGTTCGTCATAACGCGCAAAGGCTTCAAGCGCAATCTTTTCTGCAACAGTGCTCACGTTCCATGGAGGTCGAAACGCCTCGAGGCGGGAAATAAGGTCAGGGTGCCCGATTCCATACCCGAACCTGATACCCGGAACTGCAAAGCTCTTTGTAAGAGAGCGGAGGACAAAGAGGTGCGGGTGGATGGTTCCGGCAAGGCTCTGGGCAGGGTCATCCGAGATCTCGATGAAAGCCTCATCGAGGAAGAGGATGGATTCGGATTCTGCACACTCATCGAGAAACGAGAGAACATCGTCCCTCGTCCGGAGATGCCCTGTCGGATTATTGGGATTGCAGAGAAACGTGACCTTTGCACGTGCGCCCCTGCCAGGGATTGCTCCGGCAAGCCGGGAAGAATACTCGTATTCCCCAAACGTGGGAGATGGGATCGCGACACTGTCACCGGGCGAGAGTACGCAATGACAAAATGTCCTTATGACCTCAATTGATCCGTTCCCAAGGGTGATCTCATCGGGAGATATCCCAAAACGTGTCGCTATCGTTTCTTTCAGCTCTGTATAGGTGTCATCGGGATAGTCTGAAAGGTCTTCGCGTGAAAGGGAAAGGGTGAGTTCCGGGGGGTAAGGATTGATGCTCGCAGAAAAATCGATGATACGTGCGCCTGTCTCTTTCCTGGCCCTGATGACCGTACCTCCGTGAATAACCTTTTCAACGTCCTGTCCTTTCATTGAAAAACCCAAAGGATTCTATAAACTCGTGGGTGCAGAAAAAACATAAAGGAAATGCCAGCAGTGCTATTCATGTCGGATCGAGATGAAAAAGTTTATATACTTTTTAGTATAAGTAGGATTCATCTGCATAGTCAGACATAAGAACGCTAAATGACAGACAAATGTCTGACAAATGTCAGACAAATGTCATATTAGGTGAAATGAATGAATCGGATCACCCTCAGATTGCCAGACCAGCAGATAGAGATGCTTGAGCAGATGGTGGCGATAGGGGAGTTTCCCACGGTCTCTGAAGCAGTCCGGGCTGCGGTTCGCCAGCTGATCGAACAGCGGGGCGGGCGGGTATTGCAGGAGAGTGACCAGGTTTCATTCAAGGTTTAAGGAGGGTCAACAATGCAGAGTATCATCAACGAAGCCCTGAAAAACGCTGAAATTGAAAAGGAAATGACAAAAACCTCAAATTCAGCGGATGACGATTTTATAGGGCAACCCCGTATCGTGATCATTGGCTGCGGTGGCGCAGGGAACAACACCATCAACAGGCTGCACCACATGGGTGTTTCAGGCGCCGAGACCATTGCCATCAACACCGACAAGCAGCACCTGGACATGATCCAGGCTGACAAGAGAGTCCTGATCGGCAAGTCACTGACGAAAGGACTCGGCGCAGGGGGGTACCCCGACGTGGGTAAGAGGGCCGCCGAGATGGCCCGGCCCACGCTCGAGGCCCTCCTCGAGAACGCCGACCTCTGTTTCATCACCGCTGGAATGGGTGGTGGGACCGGGACCGGGTCTGCGCCCGTTGTAGCCCAGATTGCAAAGGAACAGGGCGCCATCGTTGTAGGAATGGTCAGCTATCCTTTCCAGGTCGAGAAGGCACGCCTCATCCGTGCAGAGGAGGGGCTCGAAGCCCTTGCATCTGCCGCTGACTCGGTGATCGTCCTCGACAACAACAGGCTCAAAAATTTTGTGCCCAACCTCCCGCTCGGCCAGGCGTTCTCAGTGATGGACCAGCTCATCGGTGAAACGGTGAAAGGAATCAGCGAGACGATCACTCAGCCATCGCTGATTAACATTGACTACGCCGATGTCAGGGCAATCATGAGTAAGGGAGGTGTCGCGGTGATGCTGGTCGGGGAAAGCAAGCAGCAGAACAAGAGCGAGAGCGTTGTCCGCGAGTGCCTGAGCAACCCCATGCTCGACATCGACTACCGTGGTGCCACCGGAAGCCTGATCCACATTACGGGTGGCGGCGACCTGACACTGCAGGACGCAGAGGAAATCGCCACATCTCTCACCTATGAACTCGACCCCCATGCAGATGTCATCTGGGGGGCCCGGGTCAAGAACGAGATGGAAGGCAAGGTCAGGGTACTGGCCATCATGACCGGTGTCCAGACAGGAAAGATCATGGGGAGCAGGGTCTCCTACAAGACGATTCTCGAAGACCTCGAACAGAAGAAGGGGAATCCCAAGGCACCCCAGCTCCCCAGGAACAGGAAGGCACGTGACCAGACGGCAGGAGGTACATTACTCGAGTGGGTAGGATAAGGAAGCCGAAGAAGAAGCACACACCACCTTGATTCACACAACTGCACAGATATAATGGGGTGACCCGGGCCACCCGGGAAACACCCTCCCATATTTTCTCCATCCTGATACGCAATTTGGGCCTTTCTGCTGTCTTTTCCCTCCTCCCGAAACCATTAATAGCATTCATATCATGTAAATAATAGAAAATCATCCATATCCGGGATGACCAGGAGAAGGGCTGGAAAGAAGGTTCTTTTCGGGTACCCTTCTGGAATCGGGAGTTGAACATGATGATGAGCTGTGTGAACAAGGGCAGTGCCTGTCGGCTCTGCGCTTTTTTCTACGGAGTCGGCGATTCCGGGATAACTGTTTACCCCACCCAGATGCTCCGGACTTGGGCAAGGTCTCCCTATCCGTATCACATTGAACTGTCCCCTCGTCCTGTTCATCAACCGGATCATGGGCGAATGCATTCCGACTGCACGGTCGAGGATGGATTGGTATGTTGAACGAACTGATCGAGAAACGGAAAAAGATACTTGCCGAGTCTGAACAGCACAAGAACAGGCGGAACGAACTCAATGCACTGGCCAGCAAGTGGGCGAGGGAACGCAATACCCTGAATAACCAGACCAGGGAATACGTCGAAGAAGCCCAGAAGAACAAGGAACTGCGCGATAAATACAATAACGAAGTCCAGTCCCTCAAGGACGAGAGGAACAGGATAAATGACGAGGCCAATGCACTCTTCGAGGAGATCGAGGCTTTCAAGAAGGAGCATGGCGGGATCAAGAACAGGGGCCTCAAGGAACTCCAGAAACAGATAGAACACCTTGAATTCCGGCAGCAGACAGAGGTTTTCTCGACAGACAAGGAAAGGGAACTGATCGAGAAGATCAAGCAGATGAAGGAGGCGATGCGGGAACAGGAGGCCGAGCTTGAACAGAACAAGGAGATAAAAACCAAGATTGCGCGGGCACGGGAACTCCGCAAGCAGGCCTCTGAACTCCACGCAAAGGTTACAGAAATGGCTGAACTTGCCCAGAAACACCACGATCTGATGGTCGAGTTCTATCGGAAAGCCGACAAGTCACGGGAAGAGGCTGATGCAGCCCACAAGAATTTTGTCGAGGCCCAGGAGGCAGCAGACGCCGAACATAAATTTTTCATCGCCTGCCAGAAAGAACTGCGTGACTACGATAAAGTGATCTCCGGGTTACGCAAGAAGACCAAGAAGGCGAAGGTGACAAAGGAGCAGAAAGCCGTGAGAAAAGAGGCCGAGCACCTTTTCAAGATGTTCCGTGCGGGTGAAAAACTCACGACCGACGATATCCTGCTGCTCCAGCGTTCGAAACTCATATGATCCTTTTTTTCCCGGAAAAAGGCAATTATTTATAGATATATTGCACTTTCTATAGTGATGCAGGAAGGGCGGACACTCATCCTTTCCGTTGATCGCGATGATGATATCGGTTTTAAGGCAAATATTGCAAGTCCCGTAGTCGGACGTGACGCATGCCTCCATGCTGCGAATGCGCTGGGACTCGCGGATCCCGAGGATTCCGATATCAATGCAATATTCCAGGCGGTGTCACTGTACGACGAACTCAGGAACCGGGGAGAAGACGTCGAGGTTGCGATCGTTGCCGGGAACCACATGCATATGATCGAAGGTGACCGAAAAATCGCGGCATCTCTGAGTGACGTCGTCGCAAGGACGGGGGTCTCGAACTGTATCGTTGTGACGGACGGTGCAGAGGACGAATTCGTCCTCCCCATCGTCCAGTCCAGGCTTCCCGTATCCAGCGTCAGGAGGGTCATTGTCAGCCAGATACCCAACCTCGAAGGGACCTACTATATCATCAAAAAACTCCTGAACGATCCGAAAGTTGCCCGCCTGGTCCTCGTCCCTGTCGGACTCGCAATGCTCCTGTGGGCAATCGCGTACCTCCTGGACAGGCCCCAGATTGCGACTATCACTGTGGTAGGAGCGATTGGAATCTACCTCCTCTACCGCGGTCTCGGCATCGATGAGATGTTCACAGGATTTATGACCGCACTACGGACGTCCCTTACACGTGGAAAGGTCTCCTTCAGCACCTACATCGCGGGAATACTGATGATCATTGTCGGCATCATCATGGGACTGATGAGTCTCCTCGTGTATTATGCAGAGATTGGACTTCTTCTCTACCTTCTCATATTCACGTATGGCGCGGTTCTCTGGTTTGCACTCGCGGGTATCGTCTCGTCAATAGGAATCATCATTGACAACTTTTTTTACGACAGGGACAGTCTCGCGAAGGTGATCGTGTTCCCGTTCTTCATCGGTGCAGTCGGGCTGATTGCATATGGTGCATGCATCTACGCGATCTCGATGAACAACATCCCGGATTTTCCCTATGATCCCGGCACTGCCATCGAGTACATATTCTACGGGACTCTGGGCGGACTTACCTGTGCCCTCCTGGGCATAGGGATACAGTACTATCTCTCAAAGCATCTCTCCGCGGAAAAGAAAACCGGGATCACCTGACCAGGAAGGACAACCCGGGGGAATAACCCCGTCTCCCTTTTCGTCCATGATACCTGCCCGAGCGGAGGAAGTACCTGGCATTCCTTTCCACTCATGGGGGGAACCTTTCAGCCGGGATTGTCGAAGTACCCTATACCATTAGGTATCTCTCGTGTCGACTGAAAAGAGCGCGATGTCTGGGGGGTGATCACCCGGAGGGATGGTATCATGATGTTGAACCTGTGTGCCGGAAACCAGTATACCCCCCTTCCATAGTTGTAGGATACGTCCTTGACAATGAGACTGGCCCTATCCATCCCGATGTGCACAAATTCTGCATCTTCGTAGTTAAGAATGCGTAAAAGACGATTTTTCAGGTCCTGTTTCCCGAGCAGCAGGACGATTAACCTCGTTGGTTCATCAAGGGTGTAGTGGATATCGATGTACGCCTTGCCCTGGTCGAGGGTGATGTTCATGTCCCTGACGGTAATGTACCCGTACTTGTCCTCAGTTACCGCAATTACAGGAATGATAAAAAAAAGGAGACACCCTACCGTAATTGCGACAGTCACCCCTCTCATGTCTGACCAGTATATATGGAGATCATCCCGTAATATCTTTTCTGGTCACGCCTTGTGTGAAAAGAACCGTTTAAAGGGTAAATGAAAAAATAAACGAAAAATTATCTTTATCCTTGTATTAGGAATGATTGCTCCCGGGGCAGTGCCTGCCAAAGGCGGTCCCGGTTGCCCGGCGGAATACCGGACGGCAGAAGGTGCCATCCCTTTTCCTGAAAAAAAGGGTTGAATCCTGTTAAAACCCCTTATCCTGCCGGCAGGATGAAACCGGCTGGTTCGTTCATCCCGTTGCAGCAAGGATTATCTCGATACTGGAGACGTTTGTTTTCCCGCTGTCAGTATCGATCACCTCGGTCGAGGTAATAATCTGTTTCTTGTTCACACCTTCGAGAAACCTGTTCAATGCAATCTCCGCGGTGTCCACCGCCCTTGAGATGGCCTTCCCGCGGGCCTTGATCGAGACTTCCCGGGCACCGTTGTTAAACTGGGTCACGACTGCCAGGACGTAGTTCATCACCGGCTTGTTTCCCACGAATACTGTGTTGTCTTTTATCATCCGGATGGCTCCCTGATCAGAGATACTTTTTCTTGTGTATCAGTTCGGCATTCAGCACCGATGCTCCGGCTGCTCCACGGATGGTGTTGTGCCCCATGGTCACGTACCGGATACCCTTCCTGACCCTTCCGACAGACACCGTCATGCCGTTCCCGCGGTTACGGTCGAGTCTCGGCTGGGGCCGGTCCTGGTCATCAAGGAGGACCAGGGATTTTTCCGGCAGGGTCGGGAGCCCGCTCACCGGCGGGGAAAAGTCCATAAATGCTTTCCTGACCTCTTCGACTGGTTCCCTGATATCGATCCAGATCGCCATGGTATGGCCGTCCAGGACCGGTACGCGGTGACAGCTGGCACTCACCCTGAAGGGCGCAGGCCTGACAGCCTTTCCATCGATCGACCCCATTATCTTGAGGGATTCGGTCTCCATCTTCTCCTCTTCGGACCCGATGTACGGGATGACGTTATCGTAGATGCCCATCGCGGGAACTCCCTGGAACCCTGCCCCGGAAATTGCCTGCATCGTGGCAACCCTGATATCAGTCCAGCTGAATCTGCGGAGGGGAGCGAGGGACAGGCACATAACAATCGTCGAGCAGTTGGGGTTTGTCACGATGAAACCGTCTCTCCCTGCATCCCGCTGGGCATCGATCAATGCGAGATGATCAGGGTTCACTTCGGGAATCACGAGGGGGACGAGCGGATCCATCCGGTGCGAACTCGCATTGCTGCATACCGCGATACCCGCATCTGCACACGCATTCTCAACCGGTCCGGCAACGTCTGCAGGTAGGGCCGAGAAGACCAGATCAACGTCGGAAAGGCTCTTTGTCTCGGTAGTGCGGATGGGGATGTCAGCAACCTCCCTCGGAAACGGGACATCGAGCCTCCAGTTCACGACTTCTCCATACCGCTTTCCTGCACTCCTGTCTGACGCCGTCAGCGCGGCAAGTTCAAACCAGGGATGCTGTGCCAGGAGCTGGACGAATCGCTGCCCTACTGCTCCTGTCGCACCGAGCACTCCAACGCGTATCATAGGTGAAAAATAGCTAGAGCATTGGAGTAATTAAAGAGTTTGATTTTTTATTCAAGGTGAATGGCCTCGGATGGGCAGACATCCACGCAGGATCCGCAGTCCACGCAGAGGTCCTTGTCGACCTTTGCTTTACCGTCATTCATGCTTATCGCGGCGGCGGGGCATTCGTCAACGCACGTTTCACAACCGGTACATTTATCCTTGTCAACAACGGCAGTCATGGTTGCACTTTCCAGCCTTAATTTTGGAAAATATGAAAAATATAGGTTTCCATTTGGTCATTCTGACCGGCTGGTGGAGAGCGAGAGAACGTCGTTCATGCTGTAAATTCCGGGTTTCTTTCCAACGACCCACCGGGTTGCCTTCACTGCCCCCTGGGCGAAAACTGACCTGTCATATGCCCGGTGGGAGACCTCGATAGTCTCGAAATTTCCGGCGAAGAGGACCGCATGGTCACCGACGATGTCCCCGCCGCGGATGACGTGGACACCGATCTCCCTTCCCCTCTCCATCATCCCTTCGCGGCCATAGAGTTTGGGTCGTTCACCCACTTCCTCCTCGAGGATCTGGATGATCGTCTTTGCCGTCCCGCTGGGAGCATCCTTCTTGTACCGGTGGTGTGCCTCGAGGATCTCGATATCGTAGTCAGGAAGGAGACGTGCCGCCTCCCGGACCAGCTGCCAGAAGATATTGACCCCGATGCTGAAGTTGCTGGATATCACTGCGGGCACGTGTCCCTCGACTGCCCGGGCCATCTCTGCCTTCTGCTCGGGGGAAAAACCCGTTGTCCCGACAACAAGAGCTGCACCGTGCGCTGCTGCGGTGGTTACGTTTTTGACTGCTGCAGGCGCCACCGTGAAATCGATGACGACATCTGGCTTTTTCTCTTCGAGGAGCCGGGCCATGTCCCCCGCGGGAACGACAGGTGCCCCGAATACCTCCCCCGGTTTCAGGTCGACACCCCCGACAAGGGCAAGGTCGGGTGCGGCATCAACAAGCCGTCCGACGGTCGACCCCATCCTTCCCATGGCACCGCAGATAACAACTTTAATCATACGTTGAGAGTACCTCCGCGAGCTTCTTCGTCTTTTCTGCATCGAGTTCATCGAGGGGGAGACGCGGCGGGCCGCCTGCCATCCCGCGCAGTTCCACGGCTTTCTTGACAGGGATCGGGTTTGTGTCGATGAACATGGCGCGGAACAGGGGTGACAGGGCATAGTGCATGTCAAGGGCTTCCTCGAGGTCTCCCTCACAGAACGCCTCGAACATGGCAACCATGCGTGCAGGTTCGACGTTTGCGGCAACCGAGATGACTCCCGCACCCCCGAGTGCGAGGATGGGGAGCGTGATGTTGTCATCCCCGGAAATGACGACGAAGTCCTCGTCCAGCGTCGCCTCGATTATCCTGGAGATCTGCCCGATATCGCCGCTTGCCTCCTTGATCCCCACGATGTCCGGGTGGCGGGCGAGCTCCGCCACAAGGTCGGGGGAGAGGTTCTGCCCGGTTCTCCCCGGTACATTGTACATGATGACAGGGATATCCAGGTCCGCAAGTGCCGTGTAGTGCTTGACAAGGCCGGACCTGTTCGGCTTGTTGTAGTACGGGCTGATGACGAGTACCCCGTCAGCCCCCATGTCCTTTGCAGCCTTCGTGAGCCGGATTGCCTCGGCGGTATTGTTGGACCCCGTGCCGGCGATGACGGGGACCTTGCCCCCCGCTGCGTCTATTGCAACCTCGATGACCTTCTCATGTTCTTCGAATGTCAGCGTTGCCGATTCGCCCGTCGACCCGCACGGGACGATACCGTGCACACCATTCTCGAGGAGGAACTCGATGTTGGACCGGAGACCGTCAAGGTCAAGGTCAAGGGTCGAATTGCGCAGAAAAGGAGTGATGATTGCCGGAATGACTCCCTCGAACATACGAGAGAGGTATTCACCGTCTCTGGGTATTTACCTTTCTGGTGATGTAGCCTGCGACCCGGTTCCTGACCCTTTTGCTCTCGATATTGGTCACTTCGGTCACAGTCTGTTTATTCTCGTCGAAATTCCCTGAAAAGCGCTTCCCATGGTGAGTGAGAAGCTCCATCCCGATTGCCTTGATGTAGGTGGGCTTGATTCCCATGAATGCATCCCTCTTTCAGTCTTTATTTATTCGCGCGGAGAGCTTAAGAATGTTGTTTACGACGACCCCCGGTTCTTCGCCAAGAATGCGTATCATGGGCTCCTTGCCGACCGCCCCCTTGTCATAAATGACGTCCGGGACCCCGTCCCTGCAACACGAGGCAACACCCCAGTCCATTGTCTTCACACCCGGGGGTTGCGATTTCCGGTCAAAACTGCAGATGGAAAGGAGCATCTCCTCGCATGCTTCAACCAGCCCGGGGGTATACCTGATGTTTGCAGCACACCTGACGTCCGGGTCAAACTTCATGGCTGTGAGGACGATTCGCGCAACGTGGTCACTTGCACCGAATGCAACCGGGCCGACTGCATGGGCACGACCCTTCAGCCGGACAATCCTTCCTTCGACTGCTGCCACGTCTGCCGGTGACCTCGCGCGGGCCATGGCATAAGCGATGTTCGACCCGACTTCCGGGATGAGCATGGGGTCCATTCTCTCGACAAGCCTCTGCACGGCATCCCCAAGCGTACGCAGGATTTCCTCCCTCTCTGGCTCGGCCATCCTGATCATATCCCTGTAACCTTCGTGCGCAAAAACCATTTGCCACCGGGATGATGACCGTCCACATTTTTTTGTCCCTCCAGTTCTTCCCAGGAGGAACAGTGATATGAACCCGGGGATAACAGTACTCGTATATGGATGCCCGACTGCTTGACATTGTCTGCGCGATAGTATGCTTTTTCCTCCTCCTCGCGCTCGTCCTGACTCTGCCCGCCTTTATGGCACCTGGGATTGCATACCTCCTCTCAATCATCATCTTTATCTTTGCGATGAGCGGTGCGGGGATTGCCATCAACAGGGCCATCATCTAGCCCTTTTCCGGGTTTTTCTCCCTTTGTTATCCCCTTCTTCTTCCTGTAATACGACAGGGGGTGGGCAACCTTCTCGCAGAGGGCGTCGGGCTTGACGCAAAGGCCCAGGGTCCGCATCGCCGAACAGGAAGGTGCCGTGTATTCCGTTCCCTTCCCTCCCCTGCCGGAGATGTGCTCGACCTGGTACTGGGTCTTGGATATGTCAAAGTCGGGGGCCCGGCAGTATACCTGGATGATCTCTGCCGTATCCATCCCGATATTGTGGAGAAACGCCGTGAGTGCAAAACGGCCGGCATGGGTGATATTAGTTCCCCCCGAGAGAGCGGACAGAATTGCCTGCATACAGGGAGGAAAGGCAGACTCCTCGACATCTCCGAAGTCCCGGAGGATTCTCTTCTGGAACTCCTCCTGGACTCCTGCCACGTAGGGTCCAAGAAGCGTGCAGAGGGATCCGGGCACCTCGAGGGGCAGGGACGAGAGGAGGGTTTTTCTTATCTGTTCCTTGAGGAGTTCTTCGGATTCGAGCGGATCGACTGATACATTACCCCCGGAAACCTCCCTGTTGACGAGCCTCCAGCGCTCCTCGTGCATGCCTGCCGTCAGCTCGATGTAGCGGGGGACCGGCAGGAAAAGACCCTCCAGCGGGAACCCGATCTTTCCCGCGAGAAATATCCTCTTCTCTTCTTCCTCTGCCTGGAGGAACGCGTGCGCCCTTTGTGCCTCGTAACGGGCGAGCCTTTCCATGAGTGCCCGGTCACGGGCACACGAGACGAGAACGCGTGCAAGGACAAAGGACGTGATCTCCAGGCGGACACCCAGCTGGTCCGACGGGAGTTCCGGAACCGAAGGCGACGGGAGTGTCGGGCCTGTAAAAGCGACGGCCTGCCTGACCCTTTCCACCGCGTGGGAGAGGGCAACCTTCCCCGCACTCCTCTGCAGGAACTTCTCGAGCGATTCGTTTTCCCGCAGCATGTACTGCTGCGATTCTTTCAAAAAAGGGTATTTTGCAAAGTCTCTTGTCTCCAGGGAGACACGCATCAATCAGCCTCGATACGGGGTGCGAGCAGGTATTCGACGTACCCCTTCCCCCCGGCTATGTAGAATGCAAATTTCACAGGGTGGTCGATGCCGATAGAGATCTCCACCTCCTCTGCACGGCTCATGACCTTGCCCATGTCTTTGAGGTAATCGAGGGAGAAGAGCGAGCGGGCTTCCACGTTTTTCAAAAACGTGACCTCGTTCTTGCCAAACTCTTTCCTGATGTGGTCGGTGTCTCCCTCGGCCGCCATGTAGAAGATCTGCTGTGCGGGATCGATACCGAGGGCGATCTTGTCGGATACGACCGCTGCGGCTTTTATCGAGTTGTAGAGGTCGGCTCCGGAGAGGACCACCCTGCCCGGCAGGTCGATGCTGGGGGGGTTTGGATCCTTCCTGATTGTATTGGGGTCAAGCAGGGTGATTGAATAGCGGTATCCTTCAAAGCTGACCCGCAGTTTCTGCCCATTGTCAGGGAGCTCGAGGCTGATTGGCTCGTTTTTCCCCATCATTCCAAATATATTCTTTAATTTGGCGATGTCGAGGCCCAGTTCGCTCTTCGTGGATTCGAATGATGAAAAAGCTTCCTTCTTCAGGGAAAGGGAGACCATGGCCACGTTGGCGGTGTCGACGGCCCTGGTAGAGATCCCGTTTTCATCGGTATGGAGCCGGCATTCCGTGACAAGGGCTGATATGGCGTCGATGGACTCTTTGAGAATATCTGCATCAATCGTTGCTTTTAACATCGTACACCCCGAATATGTAATATTATAACTATCCCATCAACGTTTTAATAATATCTCCATTTGTCACGGAGGATCGGGGCTCATTGAGGAGTGCCATGGGTTCACAGTGGGGCAGGGATTCGGCATACGTGCGGGCGATCCGCGAAGGATACAGGTCGAGGGCGGCCTACAAGCTGAAGGAGATCCAGGAAAGGTTCCACCTCATCCGGGATACGGACAACGTCCTCGACCTTGGGGCCGCCCCGGGGAGCTGGCTCCAGGTCACCCGCAGTATCACGAGGGGCAGGGTCCTTGGAATCGACCTTGCACCCATCGCTCCGCTGGAGGGGGTGACCACCCTCGTTGGGGATATCACGGATCCCCGGATGCGTATCGAGGCACGATCGACCCTCGGAACGGTCAACATCGTCCTCTCCGACGCATCCCCCAAGCTTTCCGGGAACAGGAGTTACGACCAGGCAAGGGCAATCGGCCTTGGAGAAGACGTGCTTTCGTTTGCGTGCGCCGTCCTCAAACCGGGGGGAAACCTCCTGATGAAATCCTTCCAGGGGGAGGATTTTTCAGGTCTCCTCGACGACGTGAGGCAGCACTTTCTCTCGGTGAAGACATTCCGGAGCCGGGCTTCCCGGAAGGGGAGCAGCGAGATCTACATCATTGCCAGGAACTTCGTGGAGTGCCATGGTGAGGCTGAAGGACCCGTTTGACCGGCCGGTCAGCAACCTGCGGGTGAGCCTGACATCGAGGTGTAACCTCTCGTGCATCTACTGCCATGCCGAAGGGGAGGAGCGTCCCGGAGACCAGCTTTCCAGCAGCGAGATTGCCGAGATCCTCCGCGTGGCCGATACATTCGAGATCAGGCACGTGAAGTTCACGGGAGGCGAGCCATGCTTAAGGCAGGATCTCGCGGAAATCGTCAGCCTCGTCCCTGATACGATGGAGTGTTCCCTGACCACGAACGGAACGCTCCTTGCAGACATGGCAGGGGACCTTGCGGATGCCGGGCTCTCGCGGGTCAATATCAGCATCGACAGCCTGAACAGGGAAACGTACACGAAAATTGCCGGTAAAGACTGCCTTTCCGATGTCCTGGCCGGAATCGAGGCTGCACTCGATGCAAAACTGGTACCGGTCAAGCTGAACATGGTGGTCCTCTCCGACATCAACGATCACGAGGTTGATGACTTTGTCCGGTTCGTGAGGGGCAACAGGAACCTCGTCCTCCAGTTGATCGAGCTCCTCGGGTTCCGCGATTGCGATCACCATTACGACCTCCGTGACCTGGAGAAAAGACTCGCAAAGAATGCAAGGGAGATTTATACCCGCCGCATGCACCACCGCAGGAAATACTGCGTTGACAATGCGGAGGTCGAGATCGTCAGACCGCTCCATAACACGGAGTTCTGTGCCTATTGCAACAGGCTCCGCGTGACTTCCGACGGGAAGCTGAAACCGTGCCTGTTGCGCTCCGACAACCTGGTCGATATCCGCGGTGCATCGGGTGAAAAACTCGGGGAACTCTTTCGCGAAGCGGTCAGGAGGAGGGCCCCCTACTACCGGTAACAGGGAATCCATTATTCCCCATATATCCTCTCAATTCCGAAAAATGCCATTTCCGGAAGGTATTTACTGCAAGGCACCCGATCTCTTTCCATGAACGCCGATGAAGAATACGTGCGAGTTCTCGAGCACCTCTATGAAAAGTCCCTGGTGCTGCATGATACGTCACTGTGGGACCCTGTCCTGCATTTCTTTTTCCTCGACGCCCTCGCCCACATTGACTACACCCTGGGTATCCTCTCCTACACCTACCAGTCACCGAAAAACATCATGGCACAGGAATACATGCGCTGGAGGATCGATGAAGAGAAGAAGGGTAACCGCCAGCACTTTCCCGCGTTCATGTCCTGGCTTGCAAAGAACCACCCCGACAGGTACACCCGCCTGCCGACTCTCTGGCAGCGGATCTACGACCCCGATGACCCTGCATCCTACCGGAGTTTCCGGATAGTGCTCGATCCGGACTCCCAGCAGGTGATAAAGCCGCACGTGTTCTTCCGCATGATAGACGAGTTCTTTGACAGGGAATTCCTAAAGAGCCTCTATAGCGAGGACGGGTCGCTTTCAAGACTCTTTGCCGAGTTCATGAAGGAACGAAGGTAGATTCCGGTTCCGGGAAACTGCAAAGATATGGGGATAGCTGATCTCTGCGCAACGCTCGTGAAGATAAAGAGCGAGAACCCGCCGGGTGATACCCGCGACGTCATCGAGTACATCAGGAATTTCTGCTCTGGTATCGGACTCGGGATGAAGGTCGTCAGGAGGCGTGGGGGCAGGCATAACCTCGTTTCCGCGAGACCAAAGGGTAAGCTCCTCTTCTGTGGTCATGTCGATTGCGTGCCGGCGCTTCCGGACGGGTGGTCGGATGACCCCTATGGCGGAACGATCCGCGACGGGAAGGTCTTTGGCAGGGGAACGACCGACATGAAGGGAGGTTGTGCCGCAGTCCTCTGGGCCTGCAGGGAATGGATGGAAAGTGGGCGTGATCTCCCGGCAGATCTGGCTTTTGTCTGCGACGAGGAGACAAGCGGAACTTACGGGATACGGACTCTCCTTGCCAGGAAGGCAATTGTTCCCTGCGACTGCATCATTGCAGAACCAACACCTCCTCTCTCTCCAAACGTGGGACAAAAGGGTATCGTGCGACTCTGCTGCACGTTCCGCGGTGAACCGGGGCATGGATCGCTCTATCCTGAAAGAGGGGTCAGCGCGATCATGGAGGCGTATGCATTGCTCGATTTCGTAAAAGACCTCCACAGTGTCTCGTTTGACCCCGGCAACCCCGGGCTCTCCGGCCTGATTCAGGACTCTGCAGCCATCCTCGGGGATCTCCTCGATATTCCCCATGCGTACGACATCCTGACACGGGTGATGTACAATCCCGGGACGATACAGGGCGGGGAGAAGGCAAACATCGTTGCACAGCAGTGCAGGCTCGAACTCGACCTCAGGATTCCCTGGGGATGCGATATGGAAACTCTTCTTGGGGACTTAAGAAAGCATGCCCCGCGTGGCGACATATCCGTCACGAACATGGCCGAACCGAGCCTGACGCCACCGGACGCACCCCTCGTGTCCACCCTCCTTGGGGAGATAGAGAAGGTATTCCGAAGACCGGCACGGCCCGTTGTGCAATGGGCGGCAAGCGATGCGCGCTATCTCCGGAAAGAGGGCTTTTCGGTCGTAGAATACGGTCCCGGCGAGATCCGCACGCTTCATGCCATCGACGAATACGTCACGATCGAATCACTCGTGAATGCATCGAGGGTCTACCTGGGGATGCTCTCCCGCTATGCAGGAGAATAGGCATATCTCTCTTTTTCGTCAGCAGGTCCATCTTGTGACCGGCCGGGGGTCAACGGATAAAAAAAGGTCACCGGCTTCATCAGTTATCACCAATCGGGGACCATTCTTTTGTTATTTTACCATTTTGTAAGACTTTAACATATCCTCTTCCAATCAAAAGATCAGGTGAGAAAAAATGCCCAATGGTGGACCGGGAACGGGAAGAATGCGGAGGGGTGTTCCCCCTGAGTCATGCATCTGCCCAAAATGCGGGAAAGAATTTCCAAAGACACGGGGCACACCGTGCAGGAACCAGACCTGCCCTGATTGCAATGTGCCCCTTGTCGGAAAGTGAAATCTCCTCAATTTTCGGGAATCGGCCAAGCTTTTCTTCATTTTAAGCCTGTCCTCCCCCTCCGGCGGTTATACCTGCCGTGTCTGCAACCGCTTCTTCATCCGGTCATACCACGCGAGGAGTGCCCCGAGGAAGACGGGGTACAGGAGGTCCATGTACATGACCGGACCCGCATTGTTGATGGAGGCATTCCCGTGCACAAAGAATTCGTAAACATGGCCGATGCCTGCCCCGATCGAGAATATTCCGAATGCAATCACGGTTGCCGACCAAAAACCCATCGCTCGGAATTTCAGACAGAGGAGACCCGTCACCCCAATAGAGAGGTCCCACAGCCCGACCTCGCGCTGGAAGGGGCTTTTCGGAGGCCACCCGATGGACATCGCCACCTGGTCAGGAAAGACGAGGTGCCCAAAACCCGCATAGACATAGGAGAGACCGAGGCCGGCTGCCAACTGCCATGCAAGAAACGTTTCCAGTACTGCCGTCCCGGCGGGACGTTTCCACATGATATGCACGATCGCAGCGGCAGCCCCGACAAGCGGGAAGAAGAACGGCCAGATAATCTCCATGAGTGCCATGGAATATGGTTGCGTTCTCCATTCCCAAAATCATGTCGTTCTTACGGGGTCCCACTGGAAAACGTGAGAATTTCCGTTTCTTTTGTGAAAAAAATGGAACCGCGCCCCTTTCAGGAGCCGCGGAGCATGCGGTCAATCGCCCGCGCTGCCCTCTTTGCCCCGCCCATCGCGAGGATCACGGTCGCGGCACCCGTGGCAACGTCACCGGCGGCAAAGACCTTCCCCAGATCGGTCCGGCCCTCCCCGTCCACGATGACGTTCCCCTTCCGGCCAGTTCCGATACCCGGGAGCATCCTGACGAGGAGGGGGTTTGGCCCCTGGCCGATCGCCTGGATGCACATGTCCGCGTCGATGACGAACCGTGAACCCTCAACCGGTACCGGCTCGGGCCTCCCGGAATCGTCTATTGCGCACATCTCCATGCGTTCGCACTCGACTCCCGTGACGCACTGGTCCCCAAGGATGCGGACGGGGCTGGCACAGAAGACAAAGGTGACACCCTCCTCCTCAGCCCTTGCGATCTCGACCCTGCGTGCAGGAAGGTCTTCCTTCCTCCTCCGGTAGACAAGTGTCGTCCTGGCGCCGAGCCGGCGGGCCACCCGGGCCGCGTCCATTGCCACGTTTCCCCCTCCGACCACCACGACCCTCCCTGCGTGCCGTACGGGTGTATCGAACTCCGGGAACCGGTCCGCGTGCATCAGGTTCACGCGCGTGAGGAACTCGTTTGCCGAATAAACACCGTTGAGGTTTTCGCCGGGAATCCCCATGAAGTAAGGGAGCCCTGCACCGCACCCCAGGAAGACTGCGTCATAGGAGAGGAGTTCACTGACCGGCACGCTCGTCCCGACGATGTGGTTCGTCAGGATGGTAACGCCCATCCCCCTCAGCTGGTCTATTTCTGCCCGAACGACCTCCTTCGGGAGGCGGAACCCGGGGATCCCGTACATGAGAACCCCGCCCGGTTCATGGAGTGACTCGAAAAGAACGACGGAATGCCCGAGGCGTGCCAGCTCCGCAGCCGCCGTCAGTCCCGCGGGACCCGACCCGACGACTGCAACCCTCTTTCCCGTCGGTTCTGCTTTCGGAGGCAGCCGGGAACCCAGTTTCCGCTCGTGATCGGCGACGAACCGCTCGAGCTCCCCGATGCGGACCGGTGACTCCCTGAGACCGAGGATGCACTGGCCCTCGCACTGGATTTCCTGGGGACAGACCCTTCCGCAGATAGCCGGGAGGAGGTTGTTCTCCTTGATGACCCGGGCCGCCCCCGCAAAGTCCCCCTCGGCGATGCGGGCAATGAATGCAGGTATGTCAATTTCCACCGGGCAGCCCTTCACGCACGATGGTTTCCTGCACTGGAGGCACCTTTCTGCCTCGGCAACCGCCTCGTCGGCAGAAAGGCCCGTATCCACCTCGGAAAAGTCCCTGACACGCTCACCGGCCGGTCGTTCACCCATGGTGGCCCCTCCCGCCGCACCTGCACTGGTGCGAGGAGAATCTCTCGAGCGCGATCTTTTCCTCCTCGAGGTAAGTCCTCTGCCTTGCCATCAGGGTGTCGAAGTCCACCTTGTGGGCATCGAATTCGGGGCCGTCAACGCAGGCAAACCGTGTCTCACCACCCACCACGACCCTGCAGGAACCGCACATGCCCGTCCCGTCCACCATGATCGGGTTGAGGGAGACGAGCGTGGGGATGCCGGCAGCGCGGGTCACTTCTGATGTGACCTTCATCATGATCGCAGGGCCGATGATCCAGACGCGGTCCGGTCTCTCCTTCCCGATGACCTGTTTTAAGACGTCGGCTGCGAACCCATGGTGACCCTTCGTGCCGTCATCCGTTGCTACGAAGAGTTCGTCGCAGGTTTCCGCCATCTCCTCCTCGAGGATGAGGAAACCTGCGCTCCTTGCACCGATTATTCCCGTGACCCTGTTTCCAGCGGCCTTTGCAGCCCGGGCGATGATCGGGCAGCACGCAATGCCTGCGCCTCCGCCCACGATGACACAGTGTCCGAAATGTTCAATCTCGCTCGGTTTTCCGAGGGGCCCGGCAACGTCCCTTATCTCGTCACCGGGACGGAGAGTTGCAAGCTGGTACGTCGTCTTCCCGACAGCCATGAATATGACCCGTACCAGGTCACCCTCCACGGCAGATATCGTGAGGGGGATCCGCTCCCCCTTCTCGTCGATCCGGATAACGAGGAACTGGCCTGCACGTGCATTCCGGGCCACGTGGGGCGCCTCGATCCAGATCTGGTAAATGCGCTCGGCCAGCGGGCTGGCCTCCTTCACCCGGTATCCCACGATTTCGTCCTCACCCTGCCGCGAGAGGGGCAGTGTCATACATGTTTCCCGGCGGGGGTCTTTACCTTACGCACTTTTACTGCGACGCCCCTGCGGGACCGGATCATCTCGGGTCCCGGCATCGCCGCGCGTCCCGTGGCGACGGCAAGAGGACCGGTCACGAGGACCTCGTCCCCCTCCCTGATGCGGGGGTCAGCACCGATGACACCCGGCGCAAGGATATCGCCTGATGGGACGAATGCATCGATCTCAACCCGGTACCCCCGGGAAATGAGTTCCCAGCCCCCGAATGTCGGACGGAGAAACCCGGTCCCGGGATCGAGCGAGAAGAGGGGTTCCCTGCCCCTGAATACTTTCAGTTCGGGGAACCTTTCCTTCGTGGTGAAACCTTTCGTCTCCACGGCAGAATCGAACTGGTAAGAAGCGGTTGCCCTGACGATGTCATGGGTGACTGGTCTCTCCCCTGATAAGGCCCCGGAAAGGGCATTGAGCGCCGGGCGCGATGTCGCCTTGTCCCCGCGCGTGGTGCACTCGAGGTCCAGGGATGCCATCTCTGCAGCCATGTTTGCAGCCTCGAGCGCTCCGCCCTCGAGGTGGGCAATGACACGGCGGAAATGGTGATTCCTGAAGAATTGCGCAATCACGCCTGCGACCCAGGCCTTCTCCTCCGCGTCCCAGTACCCCGTTACGGGGACATCGTAGTGGGCGGCCGGGTAGACGCGCTCGAGATCCCGTGGAACAAGACCGAGCGGTGATGTCACGACGAGCTCGAGTGCCCTGCCGGCGATCGCTTCCGTGAACTTCCGGTGGCTCTGCGAGAGTGAATAGGGCTTTTTTGCGGAGCAGGGGAGGAGGACCGCGACATCCGCGGCCGGCGGGATGTAACGGCTGACGACGCGGTCAGCAAACCGCCGGACCTCGGTCCTGAAGAGCGACTCGCCGCTCGTTGCCCGGAGAGTCCCCGGCCGGGTTACCGGAATGCGCGGTTCAAGGAAATGACTCTCCCGGTCCAGGAACCTGATGATCGAGACGTATCTTGAATCCATCCGTGACCGGCTCTCGACGAGGTCCCGCAGTGACGAGGACGCGATGTGGATGCGGACAAGGGCAAGCTCGCAGAGGAGTGCCTCCCTGTTGTGCCGGAAGAGGTCACCCTCCCTGCAGCCCGGGCAGGAACAGGCCCCTTCTTCCATGAGGTCTCCCGGAAAGATACCCCCGGGGAGGCAGAACTGTTTCCTTGCCGACGCAAGGTCAACAGCGGTGAAGTCAAAGAGGTCAAAACCCGTGTAACAGAGAAGCGAAATGTTCGAAGGAACGGCGGCAGCCGGCGCGTAGAAAGCGATGTCGGGAGGGAGGCGCTCCTTGAGCCGAACGAGCCACTCGACATATTTCCGGGGGTCTGCAAGGGCCGTGTGCCAGCAGGGAACCATGACGCAGGTCCCCGACCCGACATCCCTGTCCACTGCCGGATGGACACGGACCGGCTGGGTGTCACCTGCGGGAAGGTACCGGGATGCAAATCCGGGATCGGCATCGAGAGGGACGTTTTCGAGGCTCGATGCGGCAAGGCCGGGAAAGATGGCATCCGCTTCCTCGACAGAGGGGAGGACAATGTCCCGTCCCTCCATGGAAAAGTGCGAAATCCGCGCAAGCCCGTCCCTCCTGGTAACCTCGAAGCGGCTCACGGTATCACCTGCACACCGGGGAGCTCGGCCGTGAGCAGATCCCGCCATTCGGGCGTGCAGGCGACAGATACCGACGTCTCCGGGTGGGTGTCCATCAGCACCCTGATACCGCGGCATCCTGCAGAGACCATCTCCCTGTCCCAGCCGGGAAGCTCACACTGCCCGATCGGAAACGTCTCGGAAAGAGCAGGGTGGTAGGGGCCAAAAGGTGGCTTGAAAAGGAGTGTCAGGTCAAAACCCTCCCTGCAGGTTCCATCAAGGGAGATCACCACCCGGGAAGGGAGGTCGAGCCGTTTAAGGAGTGCGTGGTAACGGATGACTTCGGTGCGCAGGCAGCTCTCCTGTCCCCTGTAGAAGAACCTCCGCTTGCTTACCCTGTCCCTCCTTTCGAGGGACTCGCCGTGCTGGAGGAACGCCCTGTACCCGTCGAAGAGGAGGGGGTGGCTCCTGCACCGCTCGTCCACGAGTTCGAACAGCACGCCATCGGCGATCGCCTGCCTCACGCGTGCGATCTCGGCAAGGCTTACCGACAGGTTATGGATGGCAAGGAGCCGCTCTGACTCTTCCGACTGCCGGAGTTCCTCTGCAGTGTGGCTGCGGCAGACCCGGCAGGCGCAGGGGAGTTCTGCCATCTCCTGGATCTTAGCACTCCCCCAAGGGGTGAGATAGCGCCCCTCCCGAGCGTACAGGGCATAGGCGGCAGAATCGAAAACGTCACATCCCATGGCAACTGCGAGTGCGAACATGGACGGATGACCTGCACCAAAGAGGTGGACACAGGAGGAGGAAGGAATCCCCTTTTTTGCAGCCATCACGACCTGCACGAGTTCCCTGTAACGGTACGATTCCATGAGGGGGACAACCGCACCGATGGGACAGAAGGAAAAACCCATCTCACCGACGGCCCTCCCTGCCTTCTCGCGGAGGTCGGAAAAGAGCCCCCCCTGGACCGGGCCTGCAGCGTTTCCCCTCTCCCCGCACAAGGCACGGGCCTCCCCGAGGCGTGACATGGTGACCGCAAGGTCGCTTTCTGCGGTCGCCCTGTCTGCCGACGGCGGCGTGGGGATGTCAAGAGGGACGATGATGTCACTCCCGATATCCTGCTGGAACCGGATGACCTCCTCGTTGGTAAGGGAAATGTCGCCGTAAACGGAGAGCTGGAATGCCCCCGAATCTGTCATAATCAGCCCTTCGAACCCGAGCACGTCATGGAGACCGGAAGCAAGGGCCCGGTCCCGGAATTCCTCGCTCCGCGAAAAGATGTACGCGTTCGTGATGAGGCCCTCGGCACCAAGAGCTTTCATCTCCCTTGGGAGAACCGGCTGGAGGTGAGGATTGACGACCGGGAGGAGAATCGGGGTCCGGACGACATGCTCCCCAGCCTTCAGCCTGCCAATACGCCCCGCAATATCCTCTTCGAGAATTTCAAAATGAATGCCCATGTTCCCCGGTATCCCCAATCTTTCCAGGTATTGCTCCTTCCGGGAGATCCTGGTATCTCTCTTCCCTGCATCCTTCGTTTCCCATCAGAAGTGCCCCTGCCCGCCAACCCGGCCTCTTATGGTTCCTCGAATATCTGTCCCTCGAACGTATAGACCTCGACCCTTCCGTCCTTCCAGCAACCCCCCGCCAGACCGGCCTTCTGGCACGCGTGGTCAAGGAACTCCGCTGCATCCCAGCCCCACTCGAGGGGTACCTGCGGGAGCAGGAGCCCGGAACGTCCCATGCCCCGGACGATCAGCCCGTGGGTTCCGATGATGACATTCCGGGGACGGTCGACCGGCCTGCAGGTCAGGGGGACCGGGACCGAGAGGACCGTGACCTCGATGCGGATCTCGGGAAGTTCGTCGGAACGCAGCGGGGGGAAACGCGGATCTTCGAGGGCGGCTGCCAGGGCTGCCTCGCAGACGGCCTGGCCCAAAGGATAGACAGGCGTGGGAAAGCCGATGCACCCCCGCAGTTCTCCCCTTTTCTTCAGGGTGACAAAGACACCACGCTTTTGTGAAAACACCGGCGGGAGGGCGGGGTAATCGGCGTGCTTTCTCCCGATCTTCTCCTCGAGAACGGTACGGGCGAGCTGGACCGCGAGCCGGCCCTCTTCCGGGGTGAGCACTTCCATCAGGTGTATATAATGTGCCGCTGAATTATATAGGGAGAGGGAGAGTGCGGCCGACGGTGGCAGATACTGCCGCTGAGGAAAGTCCCCCCACCTGCTGAGCGCGCAGCCGTTACGCAAGTACGGGTGGCGAGAGTCACGGCAATGGCACAGAAACGACACGGCCTGCCCCCGGCAATGACGCGACTGAATCCCGGTTCCGGGGTAACCCGGGGGAGGTCCCTGATTGGATCCTTCCCTGGTCGCTGACGCAGAAGGGCAGGACACGATGAAACGGCGAATCCCTGCGGGTGCAAGCCAGAACAGGGCACGTGGGCTGCTCAGTTGCCCGCCCGGGTATGGCGCATGAGCTGAATGCCGCACCGAACAGAAGGGGGCTTACTCCTCCCACTCCGATATACCTTTCCTGCAGTAGATTTATGCACCAGTATGCACCAGGGTAATACCACCCATGCATATCCCCACACCTGAAGAGATACGGGCAAGAAGGGAACTCCTCGGGATGAAACAGACAGATCTCGCAGAAAAGGCAGGGATCAGCCAGTCAATGGTCGCCCGGATCGAGAGGGGAAGTGTCGATCCGCGGGTGAGTACATTGAGAAAGATCGTGGATGTCCTCAATGCGGTGGAAAAACCACGGGTCACGGCGGCCCGCGTCATGCACACCCCTGTCATATGCGTTGGTATCGATGACCCCATCACCCGTGCAGCAGACATCATGGAAAAACACGGGATATCCCAGGTCCCTGTCCTCGAGGGGGGGATCCCTGTCGGGTGCATCTCCGAGTCGGCTATCCTGAGCGCCATCAATGACAGGGCAACCCACCGGGCACCGGGTGACCAGGTCAGGTATTACATGGAATCGGGGTTCCCCACCGTCCCCCGGGACACGGACATCGAGACCGTGATACGGATACTCGAACACCACCATGCCGTGCTCGTCATGGATGGGGGAAGGGTCGCGGGCGTCATCACGACACACGACTTAATCTCGCTCGTGCGGAACCACTAGAGCTGCGATACGAGGTCACGCAGGACGGCAATCGGGGCTTTGGCCTTCACCACGCCCGAGGCGAGGAGGACGCCGTCTGTGCCGAGATCGATCGCCGTCTTCACGCACTTGCCGGAGTGGATACCGGCCCCGGTCAGGATACGAACGGAAGGGTTGACCCTCCTGACCGCCTCGACAGTGCCCGTGATGATGCCGGGATTGGCAGAGGATACGGAGACGTTTCCGCCGATCAGCTCGGGCGGCTCGATAGCCACGAAGTCCGGGCCGAGGGCTGCTGCAGCGGCGCTTGTCGCAACATTGTTCGTGCAGACGACAGAGACAAGGTTTGCCTCCCTGAGCCGGGATACGACTGCCTCGGTGTCTGCAAGAGTCAGGCGGCGTTCCGAGTGGTTAACGAGTGATCCAACAGCCCCGGCCTCCCTGATCGCCTCGACCGTGACGGCCCCCGTGTTCGCACCGGGCAGGGCCGCATCGACGTGCTGGGAGTAGACCGGAAGGGAGTAGTGCATGGAGAGCGGGTGGATATTCATGTAGCTGGGGGCGATGCCGATTTCCACCCCGGACTCTTCTGCGACCTGCTGGGCTGCACCCGCGATGGAATGTGCCCGCTGGCCGCTTGCTTCCAGGTATGTCTTGAGGTTGATGAGGATGAAAGGCTTTGACATGGGAGATCTCCTGCAGGGAGGATGTATGGAACCGGGAGGGGAAAACATATTCTGAACGGGCTTTCATCGCCTTTAATAGGATGATCGCACGAAATGGCCTTCGGTCAGTCCGCCCCTTGCAACCCGCCGGATCCTCTCCTTGAGAGGTTCGAGCGTTTCCGGCTCAGGTTCCCCGGCATGGCAGAGGTCGACTGCCTTCCTGTAAGCAGGGACAACCTCGCGGATGTACGCAGGGCCCCTGCGCCGTGCATCGATTGCAAGGGACCGGACACCCGCATCGATCAGGAACGGGACGTGGTCGATGAGAGTCGTTTCCGCGGCATTGAGAATTCGCGTCCGCCCCAACCTGTCCTCGTAGACCGGAAAAACCCGCCCGGTTTCGTCCCTGAGTCCATAGTGACCGGGTCCCGGCTTTCCGAGGAGGTCTGGTAAGAGCCTGTTTCTACTCACCATCGCCTCGATGCTGCCCTGGCAGATCACCTCGAACGAAACCCCGGGACACCGTGTCACCGCCCTGGATATGAGAACAGGGATATCGGCACACGGGACTTCGGGCGAGAGGGTGAACCGGTCGATTGGTGGATGGAGAAAGAGTGCTGCCTCTGAATTGACGATATTGAGACCGGGTCCCCCGAGCACCTCCATCCCCGGAACGCGTGCACGGATTGCCTCAGCAAGCCCCGTCTCATCAGCCATGATACCGGCAACTCCCCTGGAGAAGAGGTCGGTTAGCCGGTCGAGTTCTCTTCGGACGAACGCAGGGGGTGCCACCCGGGGCCACATCCAGGCAAAGTGTACCCCTGCCTCCCTGCACCTGCGTGCCCCCCCATGAACCTCGCCTTCCCAGTCATCCTTACCGTTCCCGGCGGTAGGTTCGAAGCGGACGGCATCGCATCCTGACCTGCACGCTGCCTCCAGTTCCCCGGGTGTCGCACAGTAGACCGTGATGACGGGTCGCACGTTCCCCTCCGTGGCACGGGCATATCCTGCCTGCTGCGTTGTCATCTCACGCACCACTGCAGCGACAGCGGACCTGGCCGCCCCGAGTTCCGCGGGATGGGGCTGGAACGCAGCAATCCACCCGCGTTCCAACCGGTCCAGGATCTCCCTCCGGATCCTGTTGAGGGAGGAGAGCGGGAGGAATGCATCTTTCCCCATCGCGACAGAAATATCTCGAAAGGCAAACGGCGAATCCCCCGTTTTTCCAAGCTGGGACCGGACTGTTCCCGGGGAAAGCGGCTGCGTCCGTGCAGGAACGGGAATTTCGCCTGCAGATCCCTCGATCGGGATCCTTCCCCCCGCGGGATGAACCACCGACGCCTTCCACCTGACAGGTTCACCGGTAGTAATCGTAACACCGAGATCGACTGTCACAGGACGCTGTATCCTTCCTTCCCCCGTGATATCCTTCATAATCTCCCCAAAAGACCTTCTCCGCGTGAGGTAAACGAGGTCACCCGGACGGGCACCCTGCCCGGAAGCCGGAATGAAGAGTTCTCCCTCCCGCCTGCTGCTGCCGGCTTTCAGGGAAAAACCCCCGCGTGGTTCTCCACCGGAAGCCGCCACGAGAATGCCGTCTCCTGCAGCAGGAAGGATCTGCGTCGCCGCCCTGATGAGGAGCCCCTTTCCGGGCACGACGGCGCGTACCGTCCCAAGAAAGAGTCCCCGGTTCCCCGGGGCCTCCCGACCCATCAGGTTGGGATCCCCAAGGATGAAACCCCCTGTAAAACCCCTGCTGAACGCAAGGGCCATTGCCTCTTCGTCTTCCGGCCGGTAATGTGCATTTCCTTTTTGCAGGGCGTCGAGTGCCCTTCGGTATGCCCGGACAACGATGGCGACGTACGCTGGAGACCGCATCCTGCCCTCGATCTTCAAGGCGGCAATTTCCCGTTGGAAAAGCCGGTCAAGTCCCTGATAGCAGCACAGGTCGCGAGTCGAGAGGAGGTACCGCCCCCCGGTCCTGAGGACCCGGTCTCCCTGCCTGCCGTCACCCCTGCGCGGGACCATTTCAACCAGCAGGTATGGTTTCCTGCAGGGCTGGGCACACATACCCCTGTTCCCGCTCCTGCCTCCGATGAGTGAGGAGAGGAGACACTGGCCGGAATACGAGTAGCAGAGCGCACCATGCACGAAGACTTCGATCTCAGGGCGCTTTTCCCGGGGGAGGGCAAGAATCCCGTCCAGCTCGTCAAGTGTCAGTTCGCGCGGGAGGATGACGCGGGAATACCCTGCCGCTTTCGCCCATGCTGCTCCTTCCGGTGTGGCAATCGTGGCCTGCGTGGACGCATGGAGAACAAGGCCCGGGACAGCTTTCCTGGCCAGGGCGAGGAGGCCTGTGTCCTGGATGATCACCCCATCGACACCCATCCGGTAGAGGTCGAATAAAAACGACAGTGCCTCAATGAGCTCTTTCTCCCTGATCAGGGTGTTGACGGTGACATAGACGCGGACTCCGGCAAGGTGGGATACACGCACGGCTTCCTCCATCTCTTCGGGTGTAAAATTGGCAGCATAGTGCCTTGCCCCGAACCGCTTTCCCCCCAGGTAAACCGCATCGGCACCTGCAGCAATGGCTGCCCGGAGCGCTTCCCTGGAGCCGGCCGGGGCCAGGAGTTCGGGAGGCCTCCTTGTCTCTTTCCCGTTCCATGCCCCGCTCATGAAAAGAGGTCTGCAGGGGTCAGGTTAAAGACTCCTGCCCTTCAACGGATTTCATCATGCGATTCGTTGCCTCCGTCCCGGACACCTCGTTCATCCCGGCAGCACTCGCGTCCGGTGCCGACGTCATCGAGGTCCGCCTGGACCTGACAGGGCCCGTTTCACCGGAGGAGGCGGGGGCCGTCTTTCGGGATCTCCCGGTCCCGCTGATCTTCACGGTCCGGAGCGCTGCAGAGGGGGGCATGTTTGCAGGAGGGTCCAAAGAGTGGTGGGATATGATCGAGCCGTGCCTCCCGTATGCCACTTTCATCGACGTGGAGGGATCCTTCCGGTCCTTTGCCCCGGTCCTGCGGGACAGGAAAAAGACGATTATTGCGTCTTTCCATACCCCGTCGATGCCGGGGCCGGGATCCCTTGAGGAAATGAGACGGGATCTCGCAGCATTCGGGGATATCCCCAAGATCGTGGTGGGACCGCGATCCGAAGAGGATGTCCTGTCCCTCCTCTCCTTTACCCTCCATGCGGAAAAACCAATTATCACGAGTATCATGGGGTCCCGCTTCTCGTTCATCCGGCTGATGCTACCCTTCTTCGGATCGTCCTTCATCTACTGCCACGCAGGGAGCCCGGCCGCGGAGGGCCAGATTCACCTCTCGCGGGCACGCGAGATCATGGGAATGTTCCCCTGATTCGTCACTGCATTGCTTTTCCAGGAGAAGGCACCGGAAAAATCGTCTGCAGGGCTCTTCAGGGACTCCTTTTCATCATCTCGCAAGCAATCCTTGGCGGAGTTCACCCACACGGAGGGCTCTTTAATACTTTGAAGAAGGGTGTCACGGCGCCCGGACAAGGGGGATGGCACGAACAGTATACTGTCTGAGGCACTCCCCGTCGAGCTCGAGGGTGACGACTCTCTCCTCACCGGGACCGATCGTGCCAAGGTAGAGGTCCTTTGAGTCACGCACGGCTCCCGTATCCGCATTCACGAGTTCCACGTGGAGGAAAACATTTCTCTCTTCGGTAGTTCCCGGGTTGTATACCTGGAAGGCTGTCTCCCAGGTGCAACCGCGGGAGATGCCCCAGTCCGCGTCCTGCCTGACGAGGATTGCTCGCATGGCCGTTCCGTTCCCTGCGCCGGTATCGCCCCTTTCTCCGTCCGCCTGGGTGAGCACGGAGACGCATCCCGCGCACGAGAGAAAAACAAGAGCGGCAAGACACATGATCAGGACCGCACGCTGTGCACGATTCTCTTTTGGTTTCCTCTGAGGCCGTTCCATGCCATTCACCTGTCGCAATGGGTCCATGAATATATACTCCTGCAGGGATTCCTGCTTACAATTTTGCCGGCGGGGGTTATAGTGTTTCCATACTGCCGGGGACCCACGATCGGTACATCTCCCGGCCGAGGTAGGCATCCGCGAGGACAAGAGCCAGCATCGCCTCTGCAACAGGGCCGATCCTCGGGACGATGCAGGCGTCGTGCCGCCCGGTCACCGAGATCGTCCTCTCCCTTCCCGCTGTATCAATCGTCCTCTGTTCCCGGAAGATCGACGGGGTCGGTTTCACCGCGATGCGCACAACGATCTCTGCACCCGTACTGATTCCGCCGAGGATCCCGCCTGCATGGTTGGAAAGAAAACCGCTCCCGTCCATCTGGTCGTTGTGTTCGCTTCCCCGCATCCGGGCGGCGGCAAACCCGTCACCGATCTCCACGCCCTTGACCGCGCCGATGCTCATCATGGCCATGGCGATGAGGGCATCGAGCTTTGCAAAGACCGGGTCACCAAGTCCCGCGGGGCACCCTGTTGCGGTCACCTCGATGACACCGCCGACCGAGTCTCCCGACCGGGCCGCATCGGCAATCTCTCTCTCCATGTCCTCCGGCAGGACCGCCCCGTGAACCGCAAGAACCCTGCTCCTGATCGCAATCCCCCTCCCGGAGAGGATCTTTTCTGCCACCGCTCCCGCTGCGACCCTCGCCACGGTCTCGCGTCCCGAACTCCGCCCGCCGCCGCGGAAGTCCCGTACGCCGTACTTGACCTGGTACGTATAATCTGCGTGGCCGGGCCGGAAAAAGTCTGCGAGAGCCTCGTAATCGGATGAGCGGGCGTCGGTGTTCCTGATGAGGAGACAGAGGGGGGTCCCTGTCGTCCTTCCCATGAACACCCCCGACAGGATCCGGACACGGTCCTCCTCCTTCCTCCGGGTCGAGAAGGGATGGATGCCGGGCCTTCTCCTCTCAAGGGCCCTGTTGATGTCGTCTTCCGAGATTTCCACGCCGGGAGGGCACCCGTCGATGACTGCTCCCAGGGCCGGGCCATGGCTCTCCCCGAATGTCGTCACGCGGAAGTTTCTCCCGAACGTGTTCACCCCATCATCTCCCGGATCATGTGGAGCGGAGCATCGATCCCCGTGAAGTGGCGGAACTGTGCCCGGGCCTGCCGGACGAACATCTCCCTGCCTGGAATGACACGGCAACCTGCGTTTTCTGCCATCCGCAGGAGGGGGGTCGCAGGCGGGGTGTAGACAAGGTCAAAAACGGTCATACCCGGGAAGAGCTGCTCCCTCGTGAGCGGGCTTCCGCTGTCCGGCTCCATCCCGACAGGCGTCGCATTTACGACCACGGAAGGTCTGATGCGGTCAAAGTCCCGGGGTACACCGGACGAACACCCGAACCGCGCGGCCAGAACCTCTGCTTTCTCCACGGTCCTGTTGAGGATCGTGACCTCCATGCCGAGCGAAAGAAGGGCATATGCTGCCGCCGCAGCCGCACCTCCTGCCCCGAGGACGACGGCTGTTTCTCCCTTCTCCTCCAAAAGAGCGTCCCGGATTCCCATCCAGTCCGTGTTGTAGGCATAACTTTTCCCGCCGCAGAAAAGAACCGTGTTTGCTGCCCCGATCGCGGAGCAGTGTTCGTCCGGGTGGTCGACTGCGGAGAGCACCTCCTGCTTGAAAGGGATCGTGACCGAGAGCCCCCTCGCGTCAAGGTCCGCGGCAAGGTTTAGGATCCGCGAGAGGGAAGGGTCATGGAACCTGACATAATGGGCGTTGATCCCAAAGTAGGAGAAGAGCTGCGAATAAAGCTGCGGACTTTTGCTGTGGAGGCTCGGATATCCCGCGATCCCGTAAAAACGCAGGACCGGGTTGTCCCGGATGGCCCCAATCTTTCCCAGGAGTTCCCCCGCCTCCCGCTCGGGTATACCTGACCGGGCAATGGCCCGGGCAGCCTTCTCCATTCCCTGCACGGGTACGGTGCCCTCTTCCAGGAGGCGCTTGATGTGTATTGCAACCTCGTTTGCACTCCTCGCACTCGTGTCAACGCATATATCGGCAGCGCTCAGGTAGGCATCGCGACGCGCGGCAAGGAGGTGCCGGATCTCGGCGCGGAGGCCCATCGTGGTCAGGGGCGGTCTTGCGGTGTCCCGTATGCGTTTCTCGATGGTTGCGGAATCTGCCTGGAGAAGGACAACTGTTCTTCCCCTGCGCAGGTGTTCCACGTTCTCGGGCGATAGGACTGCACCCCCGCCGGTTGCAAAAACACCCGGGCCGGCAGGGAGTGTGGCAATGACCTCCCTTTCCAGCTTCCGGAACCCCTCCTCGCCAACTGCTCCAAATATCTCGTGGACATGCGCGCCTGCCTTCTCCTCGATGAGTGCATCCGTATCGTAAAAAGGCACGCCGAGGAGTCGGGCCAGCAGATGACCGGCCGCTGTCTTTCCCGTTCCACGGAAACCGATTAAAACGACTTTCATACAAGCCCCTGCTTGGAGAGCTGTTCCCAGAATCCCGGGAACGATTTACTGACACATTCCGCGTTTCTAATCTTTAGATTTCCTGTCGCGAGCCCGAGGGTGGCAAAACTCATTGCGGTCCGGTGATCGGATCCCGGGTCGATCTCTCCTCCGTGCAGGTGACCGGGGATGATGGTAAGCGAATCGTCCTCCACCCTTACCTTGGCCCCGAGCGCGGACAGCAGGCGGGCCGTCCCGGCGAGGCGATCACTCTCCTTGTACCGGAGGTGCCCGACACCAAGGATCCGGGTTGGTCCCCTGGCCTTGGATGCAACCATGCAGAGCGTCTGCACGGTGTCCGGAAAAGAGGTCATGTCCGCCGTGATCCCGTCAATGTTTCCGTCAGAGGATACCTCCACCTGGTCCTCTCCTGACTTTACGTGGCATCCCATCCGTTCGAGACAGTCGAGGAACGCGCGGTCACCCTGGCACGAGCGTGGATTGAGATTTTTCACGACCACCCTGCCGCCGCAGAGGGGGGCCAGTGCAAAGAAGTACGATGCCGACGAGTAGTCCCCCTCGACGCGGTACCGTGATGGCCTGTATCCATGACCTGCAGGGACGCAGAAGCGGTGGTATCCCTCGCGTTCCACCCTGGCAGAGAATGCTTCCATGACACTGATCGTCACGTCGATGTAGGACTTCGAAGCAACGTTTCCCCCGATCGTGACCGTGACGTCTTTTCGGGCGAGGGGAGCGACGAGGAGAACCGACGAGACAAACTGGCTGCTGATCCCCGCATCGATGGCGATCTCTCCACCATCGAGCGACCCGGATACCCTCACGGGAGGGTACCCCTCCCTCGCGAGGAACCCGACTTTTCCGCCGAGCGCCCTGATTGCCGCGGCAAGCGGGCCAACAGGCCTCTCCTGCATCCGCCGGGACCCTGTGAGCGTCACGGGACGCCCGCAGAGGAGGGCGACCGAACAGAGGAGGCGCATGCTCGTTCCGGACTCCCCCGTATCGATAACGAGACCGTCCGGGCAGGAAAACCTGCCCCCCCTGCCCGATACGAGGAGACCTTCCTCCCCTTCTCTCATCGATATGCCCATCGATTCGAGTGCGTTCCTGGTCACCGCTGTGTCGTCCGAGACGAGCGGATCCGCAACATATGATTCACCGGCTGCAAGGGCTGCTGCAATCAGGGCACGGTGCGTGTAACTCTTCGACGGGGGTGCAACGAAGGTGCAGTCCAGCGGCCCCGCCTTCCGGAGCGTTACGTCCATTCCGGCACCTCCAGGACGGGGTACCGTCCCAGGTCCTTGACGCAGGTCATCTCCTTCAATTCCTCAAGGGCCGCCAGCGACCCTTCACCCGAAAACTGGTAATCGATGAAGAAGACGTAACTCCCGATGCCCCTCTTCGACGGGCGGGACTCGATGCGCGTGAGGTTGATCCCTTTCCTCGAGAAGACCCCGAGGATGTCGTGGAGGAGACCCGCCCTGTCCTCGCGCGGGTCCACGATGATGCTGCCCTTGACCGATCGGGACCCTCCATAGGGCCTGGACGATATGGTGACGAACCGGGTCACGTTCTGATCGCTGTTCTCGACGCAGGCCTTCTGTACAGGCAGGTCATAGAGGCGGGCTGTCATCTTTGGAACGATTGCAGCCCCCCTGCCGGAACGGACGAGTTCACGTGCGCTCTGGGCATTGCTGGGCGTGTGAACAACGGGAATCCCCAGTTCCTCGATGATGTCGCTGCACTGCTCGTGTGTCTGGGGATGGACGTAGATAACGCGGGCTTCCGCGAGAGGTCCCAGGGATACGAGGTAGTGGTGTACCGGGACACATGTCTCGCCCGTAATCCAGACCTTAAACGTGAGCAATCCGTCCATGGATGCTCCCACGCCTCCGGCCTCGCTGTTTTCGAGCGGGACAATCCCATCACCCTCACCCTTTTCGACAGCCTCGAAGATGCGCCGGATGGTGGGGACGAGGGTGACCGCTTCCCCGAATATGCGCCAGCCCAGTTCGTGGCTGAAGGTCCCCTCGGGACCCAGTGCAAAGACCTTCATCTCCTCACCATGGCTGATATCAGCATGTCGGATTCCCCGGCGGCCCTGGTGCAGTAATCCCCGAAATGGCGCGAATTTTCAAGGAAAAAACGCCTGAATTCATCTGCGTCCCCCTTCGTGACGATCCCGTGGAGACCTGCAAACGATTCATTGCAAGCCGACAGTACTGCCGGGACTTCCGGGTTCAGCATGAGGATATCGGCATAGAGGTCCGGGTCCTGCGAGAGTAACCTGCCAACGAGGCACATCTCGATCTGGTAGATCGGGCTCATGAACGCCATCGTGTCTTCCGGCGACATACCCAGCCTGCGCATCGTCCCGGCCATTCCGAGGGTGACGTAATGCGTCAGACCCTGCACGACTGCCATCATCCTGTCATGCTCTTCCGGAGTCGTGATCGTGACGCGGGCTCCCTGCGATCGGAAGATCTCAAGGAGGTTTCCGAGGGTTTCTTCATCGCACCGGGCCGGGGTTGCAATGATTGTCTGCCGGTGGAGGCTTTCTGCCGAAGGCCCGAACATGGGGTGGAGACCGACCACCCTGGCCCTGGACTCGAGCATTGCGCGGACCGGGGCAGCCTTCAGGGAAGTCAGGTCGCAGAACACCTGCTCCTCGGAGAGGAGGGGGGCAACCTGCCTGATGACCCTGACTGTCTCCCGGATGGGAACGGATACCATGACGATATCGCACTGGTTCGCAATGTCCACGTCACGCGTCTTTGTGCTCCTCCCGGACACCATGACATCGTGGCCGGCCCGGGAAAAGACATTCCCAAAGAACGTCCCCATCTTTCCGGTCCCGCCGATGATTCCCACTTTCACTAGGGATCACTTCTCCACGATGCTTTCCCGGACAGCCATTCCAAAGTGCCTTCCGGCCTCCTTCACGCATCCCATCACGGTATCGCCTGCCGACAGACCGACCACGGAGACCGCCGAACCATCCGTCGCAACGAGGCGTATCGTCTCTGCGTTCTGGAGGATCAGGCTGCAGGGAACGCCGTCAGCCTCCGCCTCGACGAGCAGGAGTGGTCTCTTCTCGATCTTGACGCGCCCGACTGTCACCTCGCGGGCGACACCGTCCCGATCGACCACAAGCACCCTGTCTCCTGCCGAGAGATCCGAGAGATACGATGTTTTTCCCCCCGGCGAGAGGAGGTACGCATGGACCGCCCCTGCATTGACCCGGAACGGCCTTGGGGCCACGTAGGGGTTCTCGAGGGTTTCGGCATGGACGAGGAGGAAGGCGGATGATGTGTTCCCGACAAGGAGGCCTTCGCCCTCGGAGAGGAGGGAACACGTATCCACGCAGACGCGGTCGCCCATGCCTGCAGGTCGGACTGCGGTAATGGTGAACGGGACAAGGGAGACCTCCTCCTGCCCGCGATGCATCAGTGTTCCCGTCTCCTTCACGGCGGCCGGGTCATCCGTGTCGAGAAGCACCCCCGCAACGCCCTTTTCCAGGACCTGGAGGGCGAGGAGTGCCTCCTGTGGGGAAGTCACCCGGGCGATGATCCGATCCGTCCGGGCGACGAGGTTCTCGAGGGGGATCACCTTCCAGTCATCGGCATCGATGACGACGTAACCCTCCCGGGCCTTCTCCACGGCCAGTTCCTCGCTCTCCCTGCCCGTGATCGACACTTCAAAGACGTCCCGTCCCGGCACGAGATCCCCGTCCCGGGCAACGACCCTCACCCTGGCGAGCGCTTTGACGTCTGACGCGGAATCGGCAACGATTGTCCCGGCCCCCGACTCGAGCGCGGCCGTGGCTATCTCCTTTCTCCAGGGCCGGGCATCGACCCAGAATTCCTTCATTCAATCTCCCTTGAGGGCTTTTTTGGGATCCATCTCCCCGTGCACGACTTTGCAGAGTGCCTCGACGAAAGCACGGGGATTTTCCCTCTGGAAGGCGTTCCGGCCCACGCAGACACCCGCACCCCCCGCCCGGACGGAATCCCTGATGATCTCCAGTGTCTCGAGATCCCCGGCCTTCTCTCCCCCGGCAATGAACACCGGGACTGAACAGGCCGAAACGATATCGGCGAAGGTTTTCGGGTCCCCCGTGTAGTTGGTCTTGATGAGGTCTGCCCCAAGTTCCTCTGCCACCCTCACGCAGTGACCGACAGTCTCGGGGGCTGTGGGGTTGATCCCCTTGCCCCTCGGGTAGATCATCACGAGGAGGGGTATTCCCCACCGGTTGCAGTCTTTCACGATAAGTCCGGCAGATTCAAGCATCCTCGACTCGTTCGGAGCACCGAGGTTGATGTGGATGGACACTGCGTCTGCCCCGAGTGCGATTGCCTCCTCGACAGTGCAGACGAGAACCTTGTCGTTTGGGTCAGGGTTCAGCGAGGTGCTGCCCGAGAGGTGAACGATGAGCCCGATGTCCCTCCCCTTCCTCCTGTGACCCCTTTTCACGATGCCCTTGTGGAGGACGATCGCGTTTGCGCCGCCCTCGCTCACCTCGGAGATCGTGCGTGTCATGTCCTTCAACCCCTCTATCTGGCCCAGCGTGAACCCGTGGTCCATGGGCACGATGACGGACCGGCCCGTGTTCCGGTCCATGATCCGTTCGATTCTTATCTCCTTTCCAATCATTTTCTCTTCTCCTGGAGTATCTCGTATGCTTCTTCGGCAGACCGTCCCTGGTGCACGATGAGCGCGGCGGCAGCGATGAACCTGTCGGGTGTCGGATGCTGGAAAGCGTTTCTCCCGATGGAGATGCCTGCTGCCCCTCCCTCCATGGCCCCCTCGATCATCTCGAGCGTGGCAAGGTCACTCGTTTTGCTCCCTCCGGCGACGACGACGGGGACGGGGCAGCCCCTCGTGACTTCCCTGAAACTGTCAGGGTCCCCGGTGTAAACGGTCTTGACAATATCGGCCCCGAGCTCCGCTGCAACGCGTGCGGCAAGGCTCACGTGGCTGACATGGTGTTCGTTCTCGATCTTCCGGCCCCTCGGGTACATCATCGCGAGGAGCGGCATTCCCCACTCCATGCACTCGACTGCAGTGCGGCCGAGGTCGGCAAGCATCCGGGCCTCGGAGTCGGCACCGATGTT
Source organism: Methanolinea sp. (assembly GCA_029907345.1). GTDB lineage: Archaea > Halobacteriota > Methanomicrobia > Methanomicrobiales > Methanospirillaceae > Methanolinea_A. The sequence goes on along the minus strand of JARYMB010000006.1, from coordinate 47,298 downwards.
GATATGGATCGAGACGGCGTCCGCACCCATCCGGAGTGCGTTCGTAACGGTGTTGACAAGGACCTTTTCGTTCGGGTCGGGCCCGATCGAAGTGCTCGCCGACAGGTGGAGGATGAGGCCGATGTCCCTGCCACTCTTCCTGTGCCCGTGCAGGGACAGCCCGACGTGGCCGAGGACTGCGTTTGCACCCCCCTCCGCAACAAGGTCGACGGCCCGCCCGAGGTCTGTCAGGCCCTCTATCGGCCCGCTTGTGACCCCGTGGTCCATGGGAACGATGATCGTCCTGCCGGTGTTCCGGTCCATGATCCGTTCCAGACGAATTTCTTTTCCTCTCATCATGATCTCCCGCCCATACAGCACATCTTTTGTGAAAAAACGGCCGATGGGCTAGTTAAAAAGCCAATAATAACCGAAAAACGTGCAACCCCGCATCAGGGCCGTGGCTCCGGTGGAGGGGTGCGCGAGAATAGTTCTTTTAAGGCTGATGCAAGAGGCGTCGCTAGCGGAGATAAAAACACTCACCGGCGAAAAAACACTCACCCTGCATTGGAGAGAAAAGTTGTCTTTCTCCCTATATAAAATTGATGAGACGGAGGCTCACTTTTTGACCTTCTTGAGGGAGATGAGATCGCCGAGGGTCGGGACGACCCTGCCCCCCTGCCTTGCGCTCTCCTCTGCGGATGGCGAGTCGATGAGGCGTATGTTCAATGCCTTCTCAAGTTTCTTCCTGACATCGTCTTCCGGGATGAGGTCTCCCTTCTCGATCTTCTTGATCAGGAGCTCCTTCTCCTTGAGCTGCATTGCAAGATCCTTCTGGGACCAGCCCCTCTCCATCCTGGCAGTGCGAATTCTCTCCCCGTAGTCCTCGACGATCTCTCCCTCGATGAAGTCAAAGACATCCCTCTTCCTTTTTTCAGGCTGTACCACCGGCGCGCGAAGGGCAGTACCGGTCCGCTGGACTGGTTTTTGAATCTTGGGAACCTCTGTACCATACCGGGCACACTGGGCACAGACCTCGAGCACGGCCCCTTCCACCCTGACCGTTTTCGATTGCCCCTGGATCTTTGCGCCGCACATTTCGCACTGCATACTCGTCGCAAACATCTTTATAGACATTTTTCCCTATATACTTAATCGAGGCAGAAAAATGGTGGAAAGTGCCCGCCAATCCCAGGAACCCCAGAACCCCGAGGAGCTCTACCGCTATCTCCTCGACAGGGTCACTCACATGGAGACCCGCAACCTGGAACTGCGGGAACAGATCCGCCAGATTGAGTCGGACAAGCGCTACATCGAGACCCAGAAGATACGGTACGAACGCGAGGTCAGGAAACTCAAGAGCGAGATCGAACAGTTGCGGAGTCCCCCGCTTATCATCGGGACAATCACGGACGTGCTCGACAACGGGAGGGTGGTTGTCAGGAGCAGCGCAGGCCCGAGGTTCATGGTCAGGAGCTCGATGTGCATCGACCCCGAGAAGCTCAAGCCGGGCGTCCGGTGCACGCTCAACCAGCAGTCCCTTGCCGTTATCGATATCCTTCCGGAGAGCTACGACGCCCAGGTCTACGGCATGGAGGTCGTGGAGAGTCCTGATGAGACGTATGCAGATATCGGCGGTCTCGACGCGCAGATAAACGAGATACGGGAGGCAGTGGAGCTCCCCCTCAGGAGACCCGAGCTCTTCGAGCGCGTCGGGATAGAGCCGCCCAAGGGTGTTCTCCTCCACGGACCGCCGGGAACGGGCAAGACTCTGCTTGCCCGTGCCGTCGCCCACGAGACCAATGCACATTTCCTGCGCGTCGTAGGTTCGGAACTCGTCCAGAAATACATCGGCGAGGGCGCACGGCTGGTCAGGGAACTCTTTGACCTGGCAAAGAAGAAGGCACCGACCATCATCTTCATCGACGAGATCGATGCCGTCGGGGCCTCCCGCACCGAGTCGACGACATCTGGCGACCGTGAGGTCCAGCGCACCCTGATGCAGCTCCTTGCCGGGATGGACGGGTTCGAACGGCGGGGGGACGTCAAGATCATCGGTGCAACGAACAGGATAGATATCCTCGACCGGGCCCTCCTCCGCCCGGGCAGGTTTGACCGGATCATCGAGATCCCGCTCCCTGATATCCAGGGGAGGGCCGCCATCCTGAAGGTCCATACGCGGAAGATGAACCTCGATGAGGATGTGGATCTCGGGGAGATAGCAAGGCTGACCGAAGGCAAGAACGGGGCTGACTTAAAAGCGATCTGCATGGAGGCCGGCATGTTTGCCATCAGGCGGGAGAGAGAGGCAGTCTCGAAAGAGGATTTCATCGATGCGATCGAGAAGATAGGCCAGGATTTCGAGCGCCATATGATCAGGACCGGTTACGGCGCCATGTTTGCCTGAACAATATCCCTTTTTCATTTCAGAAAGATCCATTTTCTCATCTTATCAGGTGGGTGAATGGCAACCGTCGCTTTAGAACCCTGTTATCACCGTCTTACACCAGCCGTCCCCAACCAATACATTAATAATATATTTTTCTCTACTCCATGAAGGTTGGTGATCCTATGAGCATGTTAAAAGAATTCATGGACTTCCTGTATGAATACAAGGTCATCGGGCTCGCAATAGCCTTTATCATGGGTCTTGCCGCCAACCAGCTCGTCAAGTCCCTGGTCGACAATATCATCATGCCAGTCATCACGTTTTTCATCCCGGGCGGGGACTGGCAGACCGCGAAACTTGCAATCGGGCCGATCATCATCAGCTGGGGACAGTTCCTCGCCGACCTGATCTATTTCATCATTGTTGCGTTCGTCATCTTCCTGATTGCAAAAAAGGTCCTTCGGGAGGACAAGGTCACGAAGAAGTGATGGGAAAATCCTCCCGGTCACCCCCCTTTTTCGCGAGATACTGGTCCCTCGTGCACCAGACCTCTATCCTCGTCTCTCCTTCCCCTGCCTTTTCCGGTACCTTTTTTCCACTGTCTGCGCGGGCATGCAGGGGTTCATCGCTCACCAGTCTCCCTTCCCGGAACGAGTAGATGCGCCTGTATTTCCACCTTTTCTGCAGGACCGGTTCCCTGCCGTAATAGATCATCCGGGCGATATCGGCGGTGCAGAAAGTGCCGGGAGCGATCTCGAATAACACGTCGTGCATGTACCGGCGGACGTACCACCGGAGGTCTGATACGAGGGAGAGGGCGCTCCCGAGTGATGCCGGCGTGACCTCGACGCCGGCAGGTGTCCTTGCCGGCTGGTAGAACCGCAGTGCCTCCCTGCTGGTCTCTGAGGAGAGGAGAGCAGAGTAGAGGTCGACTCCTTCCCTGGGGACAAAGACAACCCGCATACGTAACCTGCCAGATATGTATCCTGCCGCCGTGAAGAGGTTATGCCCCCGGATGGCCCCGGCGCACCTGCCGGGTTGACTGGAGAAAAGGTGGAGGGAAGAATCAGATATACATGCGTAGGTCCGGGGACTGCTCGTTTCGAACCTTCTTTACCGCGTGCAGGAAATCTTCCTGGGAGACTGCAGACGCATCTCTTCGCACGGCGTTCATCCCGGCCTCGCGGCATATCGCCTGGAGTTCTGCCCCCGTCGCCCCCTTCGTCATACCCACGATGGCTGAGAGGTCGACCTCCTTTTCCAGGGCCATGCGCTGGGTATGGATCTTCAGGATCTCCAGCCTTCCCCCGTCGTCCGGCAGGGGGATAGCGATGACCCGGTCAAACCTTCCCGGGCGGAGGAGGGCGGGATCGAGCATGTCGACCCTGTTCGTGGCTGCCATGATGCGCACGTCACCCCTCGTGTCAAAACCGTCCATCTCGGCGAGGAGCTGCATCAGGGTTCTCTGGACCTCGGCACTCCCCGACGTCCCGTCGTTTGTCCGGGTGCTCCCCACAGCATCGATCTCGTCGATGAAGACGATGGATGGAGACTTTTCCCGTGCGAGAGCGAAGAGCTCGCGGACGAGCTGGGCGCCCTCCCCGATGTATTTGTGGACCAGTTCACTTCCCGACATCCGGATGAACGTTGCCTTTGCCTGGTGGGCCACAGCTTTTGCTATCAGTGTCTTTCCAGTCCCGGGGGGGCCGTAGAGGAGGATGCCCTTCGGTGGTTCGACTCCCACCCTTTCGAATATCTCGGGCTTCGTGAGGGGGTACTCCACGGCCTCCCTCACTTCCTCGATCTCCTTTGAAAGGCCCCCGATCTGGCTGAACGTCACTTTCGGTGACTCTTCGAGTTCCATCACACGGACCCGGGAATCAAATATCGACCCGACGATCTTCACGATGGAGAGGGCATTGTTGACCGCGACCTTGGTCCCCGGCTTGAGCTGGCGGAAGAGTTCCTCGTTGACGTGGGTGAGGTATTCCTGGTTGTTCCCCTGCTGGCGGAGGTAGACTTCTCCCTTTCCCAGGAGGTCGACGACGACGGCAACGAAGAGCGGCATGCGCTTGAGCTGGTTGTTCTCGCGTTTGAGTTGCGCATTCTCCCGGAGGAGCTCGTCGTTTCTCACCTTCAGGTCAAGGACCTGGGATTCGAGATCCTGGATCTTCAGCTGTATTTTTATCTCGGTATCGGTTCCGGCGTTCTTGATGACGCTTTCTTCCATGCTACACTTATATCTGAACTTCCCTACATTTATGTGGTGTGATTGTGATCATCCGGGGACGCGGGATATCGGGGGGATGCGGGACGGGGCAGGCCCTCGTCAGTCCTGCAGCCATTTCGTTCCTGTCCGGCGTGAACCCCGAGACCGGGACGATCGTGGAGAAGGGGCATCCCCTCGAGGGAAAGTCCATCGCCGGGAGAGTCCTCGTGTTTCCCCACGGGAAAGGCTCGACGGTCGGGTCCTATGTCATTTATGCACTTTCCCGGAATGGGAAGGCACCGGCCGCGATGATCAATGGAGAAGCCGAACCAATCATAGCTGTCGGGGCGATCATCGGGCGGGTTCCGCTTGTCGACAGGCTCGAGGGGGGTCTCTCCCGGATCCGGGAAGGGGACCTGCTCAGGGTCAACGGGGACCTTGGCACGGTTGAAATCCTGGAGAACGGTGAAGATCCCAAGAGGGGATAGTCATAAAAGAAGGGATAGTCTCAAGAGTCTCCCGTTCCAATTCTCCCCCATGAGACCCGGAATGATTATCCTGCTCATCATTGCCGTTTCGGCCATTGCATTCGCAGGGTGCACGGGAACCCGTTCGATGCCATCCGGGGGTGGTGGCCCGGGGGGCATTGGCGGAGGTTCATTTGCAACCGGACCAACTGTCACCCTGCCGCCCGGACAGAACGTCGAGATACAGGTCAACGAGAAAGACCCCATCTACGCAACCATAACGGTCATTTTTGCGGGAGGAAAGGGCCAGGTCGCAGTCAAAGACATTTTGGTCCGCGTGACCACCTCCGATGGAAAGGTGACCGAGCAGCACCTGGCACCGCAAAAGGGATCTGAAGTGGTATTCCAGGGAACAAGGGGAGACGACAGGCTGGAGGTTATCGTCACCCTCAACACGGGCGCATCATACACGATCATCGACCGGATCATCCCGTACCGGACGAGGGGCTAAAAGAGTGCAGGGTAATTCCCCGGGGTGACCGGACACGGGAACCCCACCCTGCTCTTTTCTGCCCGCCCTTCCCCATTTTCCCCGGACATGGACGTCTGCTGGAGGTACATACCGGCGGCCCGGAACTCCTACGCAGCACTTTATGCCGCCTGCGAGAAGGAAGGGTTCATCCTGCGCCCCGTGGATACGCCACAGGGGGATGTGACCTGTTACAGTCTGAATTCACTGAACGCCCACCAATTCATCCCCGAAATGAAACGTGCCCCCTGCATAACAATCGCGGGTGGGCCCCATGCAACGGCCTGCCATGCAGAGATCGCATCCATTGCCGATTACGTGGTCGTGGGGGAGGGGGAATATACTCTTCCCGCGCTTCTCTCATCGATAGAAAACGGCTCTCCCCCGCCACGTGGTGTCGCAACACAGACTGGTTATTTCTGCGCGGATACCTGTGTCCGTCTCGATGCGTTTCCTGCCTTTTCCCGGATGAAGGGCTACATCGAGATCTCGCGGGGCTGTCCCCATGCCTGCACCTATTGCCAGACACCAAGGATATTCGGGCCTGCCATGCGCCACAGGAGCATCGATGCGATCGTCAGGGCGGCCCGGAAATTCCGCGATGCCCGGTTCGTGACTCCCAATGCACTGGCGTATGGCTCGGACGGGATCCACCCCCGCCTCGACAGGGTCAGGGCCCTCCTGTCCGCGCTTCGGTATCCCGGCAAGAAAATCTGGTTCGGGACGTTCCCAAGCGAAGTGCGACCTGAATGGATCACAGACGAGGCGCTTGACCTTGTCACCACCTACTGCAGTAACAGGCGGTTGCACTTCGGCGCCCAGTCAGGAAGCAACCGCGTCCTCTCGCTGCTGCAGAGGGGTCACACGGTCGAAGATGCAGAAAGGGCCATCGATCTCATCGTGGATGCAGGGTTGACGCCCGTCGTCGATTTCATCGTCGGTCTGCCCTGCGAGACGGAAGAGGACCAGGAGATGACTGCAGCGGTCATCCGGTGGACGGCATCGCGCGGACGGGTGCATGTCCACAGGTTCATTCCTCTCCCCGGTACCCCCCTTGCCGGTCTTTCCCCGCGCCCCCTCATACCCGGGCTGGAACGCCTGCTTGGGAACCTTGCACTGAAGGGGAGGCTGACTGGTACATGGCGTGACCGGACGAAAAGTTTTTTTTAAAAACCCCTTCGAATGAATATTCACATGAGAGATGTTCTTCTGCTGGCCGATCTCCACGGTGAATTCGGAAAGATCGGGTCATTCCTGGATCTCGCACCGGATGCCATCATCATAGCCGGCGACATCACCAACATGGGCCCTGCGGATGCTGTCGAATCCCTCTTTGACCGGATAGACGTTCCCGCATTTGCGGTCCCTGGCAACTGTGACCCGAGGGAGACCGTGGACGCACTGGAGCGATCCGACTGCGTCTGTCTCCACGGCTCGTCCCTTAGCCTGGGCAACATCACCCTTGTCGGAATCGGCGGGTCGAACCCGACACCATTCTCCACGCCCTTCGAGATGACAGACAAGCAGATCGATGACATCCTCTCGCCGCTTGTCGCCAGAATGGAGAAACGTACCCATAACGTCCTGATATCGCATGCCCCTCCCCTGGGCATCCTCGACCTTGCCGGAGGAAACCACGTGGGATCCGCGAGTGTCCGCAAGCACATGGCGTCATTTGACCTCGTCTGCTGCGCTCACATCCATGAACAGAGGGGCGTTGCCGAGGAATCGGGCATCAGGGTCGTCAACCCGGGCATGGCAGCCCTCGGGCAGTGTGCCATGCTCCACTTCGGGGACGAGCCCAGGTCAATCAGGATTGAACTGACCCAGGTATAACGAAAAGATACTCATAACCCCTTTTTCCTGCTTTTTTCAAGGAGTTCGAGGTAGGAGTCCTGGATAGGTTTTCCTGTTACACCAAGCGAGACTGCAAGATCGAGGAGGTACGACGGCGGTACCCCCGCACAAGAATCCAGTTCTATCTCGACGAATTCACCAAGACCTTCCACCGAATCGAGTGTCACGGTCGCGTCTCTGACATGGTAATACTCCCTCCGTTTTCTCACCTCTGCAACGGGCCTGAACCCCAGTGCGAGGAGAATCTTCTCCATGGTCTCGCCCGATTCGACCCCGCAGATGATCTCCTCCCTCGCCTTGAGCGGGTGCCCGGCCTTCCGCGAACCCTTGTAGGTGAGGGTGTAGTGTCCGCCGGCCTCCCGCAAACGGAGGGCCTCGTCAGTCTTTCCAAAGTCCCGCGAGGGCGAGTTGAGGTAAACGTCACGTTCCGTGACTGCACATTCAAAGACCGCCTGCATGGAATGCAGCCTCTCCCTCACGGCACCAAGGTCATCAACCCGTGCTTTCAACTCGACCTCGAGCATGGTTCCGATCCCACAAACTAAGGGGGGGTTTCGAGATAAAATGAGGGTTTGGAAATGATCGCATCAAGCGCGTCCCGGAAAACCCGGGTCCTCTCACCTGCCCCGGTCGATTAAGTATATCTTGCCCGCTTTGTAAATGTATTAAGAATCCCAACCCCGGCGGGGTCCTTTCCCCAGTATCACGAAGCCGGGGGGCATACCGGGGATACCAGGTGTTACCAATGGCAATCCAGAAGGGAGATTTTATCAGGCTCAGCTATACCGGCAGAGTGGACGGGACTGTTTTTGATACGACTGACGAGGAAGTCGCAAAGGAGGCGGGGATATATAACCCCGAGGCAATCTATGGGCCTGTGACAGTGAGGGTCGGCAGCCAGCACGTCATCATCGGGCTCGACGAGGCCCTCGAGGGCAGGGAGGTCGGGGAGGAAGGAGAACTCGAGATCCCACCCGACAAGGCATTCGGCCCGCATGACCCGTCGCGTGTCGAAGCATACAACAAGAATGCATTCAGGGAAAAACCCAAGAAGGGCATGACATTGAAGGTCCCTGAAAAGGGCGAGGGTAAGGTCGTTGATGTCATCGGGAACAGGGTATTAATCGATTTCAACCACCCGCTCGCCGGAAAGACCCCCTCCTACCGGTTCCGCGTGGATGAATGCGTCACGGAACCCGTCGAGCAGGTCAGGGGCTTAATCAGGCTGTACGCCGGCAGGGACATGGACGTCTCCCTGGATTCCGGGGTGCTCACGATCCACCTGCCACCGGGGATCACGTACGACCGCAGGTGGCTCCTATGGAGGAGCAGGGTCATCCAGGAGACATTCTCGGCCATTCCCGGAATCGCGCGGATCGTGCTTGAGGAGACATTCAACAGGCCCGGGGAATCAGAACCCGGCCAGTAACGACGCCCCCTTTTTTTCCAGTCTGCGACCTTTTCACATGGCCTCTTTGCAGAGGGGTGACAGCTTTTTGATGAGCCTTTCGACCTGCGCCGGTGCCGTGCCGATGTACCGGGCAGGGTCGAGGAGTGCCCGAATCTCGTGGACGGGAATGATCCCGGTGACGTCCGGGTTACCCGAAAGGACTTCGAGGAGGGAAACATTTCGTTTTATTGCCTCCATGCTTGCCCGGCGGAGAATCTCGTGCGCCTCCTGCCTGTCCATCCCCCTCTCCGCAAGAGCAATCATCACTGCTTCCGCCATGTTGATCCCATGGAGGAGGGAAAGGTTTGCCTGTATACGTTCCGGTTTCAGGACGAGCCCGTCGAGGACGCCGGTCATCACGCTGATGATGTGGTCGGCAAGGATGCTTGCCTCAGGGAAAAGGACGCGTTCGCACGATGAGTTGGTCAGGTCCCTCTCATCCCACAGGGTGTTGTTCCCAAGGGCCGGGTCGACAGAGGAGCGGACGACACGGGCAATCCCGCAGACTTGTTCGCTCCTGATCGGGTTTCTCTTGTGGGGCATTGTACTTGACCCGACCTGGCCAGAGCCGAAAAATTCCTCGACCTCCCCGATCTCGCTCCGCTGCAGGGTGCGGATCTCGATCCCTATCTTGTCGAGGGTCGTTGCAACGTTGGCAAGGAACATGAAATACTCGGCATACCTGTCCCTCGAAATCACCTGGTTGGACACGTCAACAGGGGAAAGCCCGAGCAGTTCCATCATTGTTGCCTGCACTTCCATCCCCTTCTCGCCGATCGCCGCCTGTGTCCCGACGGCACCTGTCAGCTGCCCTACAGCGATCCGGGGTTTCAGCTGCCCGAGCCTCTCGATATGACGGGCGATTTCGCTTGCCCAGATCGCAAAACGAAGTCCGTATGTCGTTGGAACCCCAATCTGGCCATGTGTCCTTGCGGCACAGACGAGTGCGCGTGTCTCCCCCGACCTGCGCAAAAGAACGGCAAGCAGGCGGCGCAGTTTCCTGTCGAAGACAGCCGTTGATTCCCCAAGCTGGAGGCCCGTTGCGGTGTCCAGGATATCGTTCGAGGTCGCCCCGAAATGAACGTACCCACCCCCCTCCCCGCACTGCTCGGCAATAGCCCTGACGATGGCCATCATGTCATGGTGGATCTCCTCTTCGATCTCCTTCGCACGGGAGAGCGTGGCCCTGCCTGCCCCTGCCGCAATGGCATCGGCTGCCCGTGCGGGGATGAGCCCGTGCCTTGCGAGTGCCTGCGCAAGCGCAACCTCGGCCCTGACGATGCACGAGAACCGGAAGTCCTCGCTCCATATCCTCCGCATCTCTTCTGTCCCGTACCGGTACTCGATGGGATGGATTGCCATGGTTAAAAGTTGGTCCTCCCGATAATAAAAAGGAGTCAGGGGATAAACACTTCTTCCCAATGACCGGTCTTGAGGACTTCTTCCCGTACCCCGGTTTCCGCCCGCACCAGCGCGAGATGCTCGAGTTCTGTGCCGCGTGTGCCCGGGACGGCGGCATCGCTCTCATCGACGCCCCGACAGGGAGTGGAAAATCGAGCATTCTTGCCGCACTTTTGGCAGGGGGCGGGGGCAGGCGGGTGCTCGTGGCAGTCCGGACCGTGAGCCAGTTGAACACGTTCATCCGCGAGGCATCGCTCATCCGCAGGAAAAAGCGGGATCTCCGTGTTGCATACCTGGTTGGAAAGAGGGGGATGTGCCCGCTTTCGGGTGAGGGCGATGTCTACAGGCGGTGCGAGGGTGTCAAGGCATTCTCTTCCACCCTGATGCGCCAGAGGGCTGAAAACGGAGCCCTCGTCCCCTCCCGCGACCCCTTCATCAGGCAGCAGATACAGAGGATGGATCCGCAAAGGCCGATCCTCTGTCCCTTCTTCATTGCAAGCAGGGTCTTTATCCGGTCCGAATCGGGGCTCCGCATGGCACCTTCCCCGGAGCTCCGGGCTGCCGCAGACCGGGTCCTCCGCGAGGATGTCTGGCCCCGCCAGCTCCAGGACGTGGCACACCCGGTCTGCCCCTACGAGATGATGGTGCTTGCTGCACAGAAGGCCGACGTAATCCTCCTCAATTACCAGCACATTTTTGACGAGGAAATTTCGAGGACCCTTTTTGCGAACCTCGATATCGACCCTTCCGAGACCATCCTCCTCATCGACGAGGCCCATAACTGCGGTGATGCCGTGTCCGCGGCACAGAGCGTGGCAATCGACCAGGTGATCCTTGACCAGGCCGGGCAGGAGCTCGCGGGATTTGCCCGGAAGAAGGGAACGGCAGCAGCCCTCCAGCAGGTGCTTCCGCGGATATCGGAGTTCATGGACGGCGTGAAGAACTCTCCCGAGGCGGAAGACTGGTTCGACCCGGGCATCTTCGACAGGATGGTGGTGAGGGGGTCCCTCTATAGGGACATGGGTGCAATCGTCGATGACCTGATGGAGCTTTCCGAGAAGATCCACGAGAAGAACATGCGGGAGGGGGAGTTCCGCGAGAGTGCCATCGAGAAACTGACCCGGTTCCTCTTCTCGCTCTCGGGCTCGTCGAATGACCCCTCTTTCCTCACGCTCTTCCAGAAAGACGAGGGGAGGGTCACACTCGAAGTCAGGTGCATCGATCCCGGCATCAGGTTGAGCGAGATCGGACGCTCTCATTATGCCTGTATCCTCATATCAGGGACACTATCTCCTGTCGAGAGCTATGCCCGGCTCTACTTCCGGGATATTGCCGTCAAGACCCTCTCCCTTCCAAACGCTTTTCCCCGGGAAAACCGTCTCGTTCTCTGCGCGGAAGATATCACGACAGCCTACTCGATGCGCCAGAACGATTCCAATCTCGACCTGATAGAGGACTATATCAGGGAATTCTCCCGTCTTCCGGGGAACATTGCAGTTTATTTCCCTTCGTACCAGTTCCTCGACCACTATGCAGGCCGCCTCGGCGATAGACTGGGTGACAAGGCCATCTACGTGGAACCCCGCGACGCGCGTGAAGCCGGGGAGTCCCTCCGGGAATTCCTCTCCCTGCCCGGTTCGGGGAGGTCAGGTCTCCTCCTTGCAGTATGCGGCGGCAAGTGGAGCGAGGGTCTCGATTACCGGGGCGAGCTCCTCAGGGCTGCCATGGTCATCGGGCTGCCCCTGGCACCCTTCAATCATGTCCGGAAGATGATCATCGAGTATTACAGGCGGAGGTTCGGGGAGGAGGGAGAATTCCTCTGTTACACGCTCCCAGCCGTCAACCGGGCACAGCAGGCCCTCGGGAGGGTGCTCCGGACGCCGGAGGACAGGGGTGTGCTTGTCTTTGGAGAAAAGAGGTTCCTTGACGCGAGGGTCAACCGCGGGCTCTCGCCGTGGATCAGGGAAGAACTCCATCCCTGCCTGTTTTCCGATTTCAAAAAAGTTGTCAGGTCGTGGAGATGAGGGAAGGGTCCTGTCCCCTGGGTTTCTGGCACGTCCACGTACACTGGGATGGATCGACTGTCTCGCGGGTACGGTTCTCCCGGACTCCCCTTCCCGGCCCCGTGCCGGTCCAGTTCAGGCGATACTGTGCGGGCAGGTGGGAAGATTTCACCGGGCTGACCAGCATTGCCCTCTCCCCCGGGTATCCCTATTCTGCCATCTACAACGAAGTCAGGAAAATTCCCTACGGGGAGACGCGGACCTACGGCCAGGTGGGCTCGGCCATCCACGTGTCACCCCGCCTCGTGGGACTTGCAATGAAGAGGAACCCGACCCCCCTCATCATCCCCTGCCACAGGGTCGTCTCCAGGAACGGGATGGGAGGATTTTCTCCGGACCCCGAACTGAAGGAATTGCTTCTCTCCCTGGAAAAGAAAAATAAAAGGGTTTTATCGCTATGAGGGGAAATGAATCCGGTGTGCAGGAATGGATAGCAGCGGGGGAGGCCTGCCAGTCGGTGGCATGCGTCAACCGTGTCGATCTCTGCCGGAGAGGGAGGCCAGCGAAGGCCTCCCGGGTCGCATGACCCGGCAATCGGCCATCATTCTCGCCGGCGGAGAGGCGAGGCGGGCAAACGGGCAGGAAAAATACTTCTTCACGATGGACGGGCGCACGTTCATCGAGAGGCTTATCGAAAGCCTGGAACAGGTCGTTGAGGAGATTGTCCTTGTCGCCAAGGATCCTGCCCAGTGCCAGCGCTTCGCCCACCTCGAAGGCGTCCGGTGCGTGACGGATATCAGGCGGGGGAGGGGACCGATTGGCGGGATACACGCCGGGGCACTTGCAGCCACCGGAGACCTCGTTTTCGTTTGTGCATGCGATATGCCCTGTATTTCTCCCGGTGTCGTCCGCAAGCTCTTTTCGCTCATCGGGGACGCAGATGCTGCCATTCCCCGCTGGGATGGGGAGATGCTGGAACCCCTGCATGCGGTGTACAGGAGATCTTCCCTCATTTCCTGCCTGGAAAGGCAGGATCCCCCGTCCCTGCGGGCACTCGCTGGCTCCCTTCACGTGGTCTTCGTGGATGCCCGCAGTTTCGAGGGGATCGACCCGGGGTTGCGCACCTTCACCAACATCAACCGCCCCGAGGATCTCCCGTCCCTGTCACGAGGGGCATGAGAGAGTTGCCACAGGTGTCACGTCCGCTCCCGGTTCTGCAGGGACACGCATCTGGACCGTTGCCGAAAGATCGTTTCCGGAGATCTCCACGAGGTAATCCCCTGCCGATCGTATCGTCAGGACCCTGTACGTGTCGATGCTGTAAGTCCTGGCAAACCCGTCCTGGGCGATGATATTTCCTGATGCCCTGTCACGGACTTTGACTTCGAGGTATGCATTCGGGCTGATGACCGTCTGCGTGACATACACGTCATCCCGTGTCGTGAACCTGCTCTCGTACCAGATGTTTCTCGTCACCATCTTGGGAGAGATACATATCTCGATGATGAGGGGGGGATTATCCACGATGACGGAATATGCGGTGGCATTGTTGGAGAACGGGATTACGTTCCTGTAGACCGCCTTGTAAACCGTCGGTTCGAATGTGGGTTCCGGCAGCTTGCTGTATGATTCGGGGGTTTCGACGGGTGAAGGGGTGGGGAAAGGTGTTGCCTGTGTGACGACCCGGGTATCGATGACGTTCTGCGTCGGTTCCGTGGTGGCCTTTTGCGTGCCGGTCACTTCGCTTCCCTGCGGAATACTCCCTTTACTCTCCCTGGGAGGCGTAATACACCCGCTTGCCAGGACTGTCACAACGAAGATCAAGACGAGGAGACAGACGATTCCTCCACCCTTCATAGGAGAAAGAGATCGTTTTGCCGATATTTATGCATTTATACTCGGAAAAGAGAAAACAGGATATTTTCTAAAAAACAGGGTTCATCCATATTTTTATAAGTACAGTGAAGGAAATCTCTTTGGCAGGAGAGACCTGGTCTCTGCATCCCATGGAAAAGAAGGAAGGATTCTGGAAGAAGGTCGACCGCTCCCTGAATATCGCGGACGGGTACGTGCTGAAAGCCGACATGCTCGCCCATGACAGGCGGTTCGAGGAGGCGGTCGAATACTATGACAAAGCCCTTGAGATCGTCCCGGGAAACGCGGATGTATGGGCATTCAAGGGGATAACGCTCCAGGGAGGGCTCGGGAAGGATGAAGAGGCAAGGAAGTGCTGGGACAGGGCAAAGGCCCTCGACCATACCCTGGCCATGGCAGTGGACATGACAAAGGAGGAGACCGGCAGGGGAGTCGAGATGGAATCCATCCCGTGGTCCGATCTAAAAGACAGCTGCCGGGACAAGCTCAAGCGGATGATGTTAAAACAGGCTCAGTCTGAAAGAAAAGGATAATTACCTTTTTTACTTCTCGGGGCTCTCGGCAATTTCCATTTCGACGAGGATCGGGGCAATCGTTCCGGTATCCACGCACCTTTTTGCAAGGCGTGTCAGGCGGCGGACATACATGATATGTGCCACCTGGAACCCGACGAGGAGGCCAAAGCAGAGCGTGACGATGCTGATGACTGTATACGCCGTTATGTCAACCATTTTCTTCCTCTCCCTTTTCTTCAGGACTCCCTCTCCATCTCCGTGATGAGGGGAACGATGGAGTCCGCCTGCTCACACTCCTTTGCAACCGCGAGAAACCGCCTTGAATAGTATATATTCATCACAAGGTGCCCCGCGACCAGCCCGATGACAAACATCAGCACTGCGATGATCAGGTAAATGACCAATTCGTCCATCCTCTCTCACAGTCTTTTTACAGAGCGGGAATATGATAAACCTAACCACACCGGGAAATGTGGCGTATCGCATTCTCAAAGGCAAACATTGCACTAATTCCCGGATGGCGTTTCCCTGCAGAAAATGTATGCAGGAAGACGGAGCCTTGCGTGGAAAGATGTACCGGGATAGATTTCGCGGGTCAGTTCCAGACTGCAGCTGTCAAGGCTATATCCCCTCTCCCGGTCATGCATCTCCTCGCACGATTTGTAAAAGGCAATGAGTGCCCCCCCGGGATCGTCTCCGGAGAGCAGCACGGGGGAGATTATCGAGAACAGTCTCTGGCCTTCTCCGTCCGGGAGGGGGAGGGGTTTTCCATCGACGTGGAGACAGGCCCGAAGAACCCGGTACGTGCCATTCTCCTGGAAAGAGAACTCAAGCGTAATCCCTGTCCGGTGGAGCCCCTGCAGCCCGATGGTGATGAAGTTGACCAGAAAGTCATGGAAGGCAGAGAGGTTCTCTGCCTGTTCACTCTTCAGGAAGGCAGTCACTTCGTCCCGCGTCTTTTCAGGGAGGGTCGGGTCCTTCGCAAGTGTCGCAATCAGCAGCTCCCTCTCTTCGAGGTGCCGGATCATCTTCCGGAGAACAGAAAAGGTCTTCCAGAAAGTGACCTCGTGGATGCCCGGGTGAACCGTCACTCCGTTGGCCGGATAATCCCTATTTTGCTCCATTTTTTCCTTTATTCTCCGTACTGCCCTGGTTTGGGCTCGAGATCTGCTGCATCAGGGCCTTTCTCTTCCTGTGTTCCCTTATCTCGTTGAAAATGAGGATGAAATTGAATCCCACCACGACGATGATGAGTGTGGAGCTCATCCAGAAGAGCGGTGT
Source organism: Methanolinea sp. (assembly GCA_029907345.1). GTDB lineage: Archaea > Halobacteriota > Methanomicrobia > Methanomicrobiales > Methanospirillaceae > Methanolinea_A. The sequence goes on along the minus strand of JARYMB010000006.1, from coordinate 31,343 downwards.
TATACCCTGGACGATGAAGGTCGTTGCCAGGAGGAGGGCAACGAAACAGATGAGGTAAAAGAAGATCCAGGGTCGGATATTCATCAGGTCCATGGCTTTATCATGTGTTGTGTTTTCCTGCCATATAGGTTTGGAAGGTTCCGGGTTGTCCGGCCGGGCACAATGCCGCCCGGAAAACCCGTCCGGAAATATGGATATCCGTATCATGCCCTCACCACCTGTCTTTTTTTGTAACGCCATTCCCCGTGCCGGGGAATTGCCTATCCCTTCGCCACCCCGGGAACGCACACTGTTGTTGATTTGGAAAGGGCACCGTTCCGTTTTTATGGTACCCTGCATCATACTGATCATACCATGCCCACCCCCTCCCGCATCCTTGCCTCTGCCCACCAGACCCTCGAGGAGAGGAGGGATACCGTCAAGCTGTGCATCATCGCTATTTTTGCAGTTACGTCCCTTATCTTTACTCTCTACCTCATTGTCACCCGTGACCAGGCCTTTGCTGCCTCGCTCTATCCCCTGATCCCCCACCTCTACCTTATCCCAATCATCCTGCTCGCACTCTGGTATCCCCGCCGGGGACTCCAGATCACGCTGCTCCTCATCGCCGCAATCCTGCTGCTTACAACATTCCTGTTCCTCGAGGGAATTGTGCTGAACCCTTTCATATCGCTCCTGAATGCCGGGATGGATATTGCGATATTTGTTGCACTCGCACTATATGCAAAGGACAGGACTCTTGTCGAGTCGTTCCTGCGGGGATTCTTCGAGCACTCCGGCCTTGGAGAGACATTCGAGGAGACGATGGAACACCCCTCCGTCCGGGCGAAGATCAAGTTCGAGGGGGCGTTCGAGGACGTTATCCGTGCACTCCATAACCCTGACGAGGAAGTACGCGAAGAGGCGGCACGGGCGCTCGGGGAACTCGGCGACAGCCGGGCAGTGGAGCCCCTCATCGGGTTGCTGTCGGATGAAAACCGGTACGTGAGGAGGGAGGCTGCCAAGTCGCTGGGAAAGATCGGGGACGAGCGGGCGATTGTCCCCCTGATCAATGCCCTCAAGGACGAGGACCGGTACGGGCGCGAGGGTGCCGCGGAGGGACTCGGGGACATGGGGGAAAAGGCCTTATCCCACCTCGTTTCTGCCATGGGGGACCCCGACTGGCACGTCCGGACGGGGGCAGCCGTCGCCCTCAGGATCATCGGTGACAAGAGGGCACTCCCCGCCCTCACGCGGGCAATGCAGGACGAGAACCGGTTCGTCCGCCGGGAGGTCATCAAGTCCCTGGGCCGGATCGGTGACCACAGTGTCATCGACACTCTCATTGCCGCATTGAAAGACCCCGACCGCAGCGTCCGGCTCCGTGCGGTGAGTGCCCTTTCGAAGTGCAACGATCCCCGGGTCGTCGAACCCCTCATCGAGGCGCTCAACGACGAGGACTCCGGTGTCCGCCTCCGGGTGATACGGGCACTGGAGGAGATTGACGACCCGCGGGCAGCCGAGGCATTGAACAATACTATTTAAATTTTACTTTTTGTTTTACAGGATTACCCTCCCTAAAATGCATATTCCGTTAAAAAGAGAGGGGGTATGAGGCAAATATTTATAAATGGAGAAAATAATCTACAATTGCAGGCTAACCGGAGGGATCCGTTAGTCTTGCGAGGTGTAGACTATGAGAAAAGATCGAAGAAACGATGACGCGTTCACCGGGCTTGAGGCCGCGATTGTGCTGATCGCATTCGTGGTCGTGGCTGCGGTGTTCTCGTATGTAGTGCTCGGCGCCGGGTTCTTCACGACCCAGAAGAGTCAGGAAACGGTTTACTCGGCGACGAAACAGGCAAGTGCAAACCTTGCGGAATCGGGACCCGTCGTGCTGGAGACGGATGGTTCGGGCGCGGTAAAAAACATCTCGTTCAACCTCAAACCGGCAGCGGGAGCATCTCCAATTGACCTGACCCGGATAACATACCATCTCACCACAACCGATCAGGAAGCATTGTATGTGGATCAGGATGCAAACGGGACGTATAAAATCAACAGGACGCAGATCATAGGAGATAGTGACAACCTCCTTGAAACGGATGAGATGTTCAGGGTGGTTCTCAACGCCGAGGATCCTGGCATTGCAATAAACAGGACCGCTGTGTTCTCCATCGAGATCAAGCCGGACGTAGGAGCATCACTCCTCCTCCAGAAACATGCACCGCCCGGGTTAAATGCAAACAGTTTCTACGAGGTGTACTGAAATGACCCGAAAAATTATTGACAACGACAGGGCATTCACCGGGCTCGAAGCTGCAATCGTCCTGATTGCATTCGTGGTCGTGGCTGCAGTCTTCTCGTACGTGGTGCTCGGGGCAGGGTTCTTCACGACCCAGAAGAGCCAGGAAACTGTCTACTCGGCGACGAAACAGGCCACCTCGAGTTTTGAGGTCATTGGAAGCGTCTACGGGATGGCAAATGAAACCAACGCTCCCTACCTCTCGCATGTGAAATTCACCATCGGGAATACAGCCGGTGGCACTGCGGTGGACATGACAAAGGTGGTCGTTGAGTATACCGATGAGAGCCAGAGGTGGTACGGTGATCAATATGGTGTACCGCAAAACATCACCGAACAAAACCTGTTTGACAACTCCACTCCAATGTGGGGTATTCTCGACAGGGTCAACGCCGATACTGATGACCTGCTCGAACCCGGGGAACAGTATATCCTGGGAATAAAACTCCCCGCATCAGCAACACCAAATACAGCATTCACCCTGACCCTTCAGCCGGCAAGCGGTGCGGCTTATCCGATCGTGCGGAGAGTCCCGGCAGGAATCGACAAAGTGAACATCCTTGGGACCTGAAAAACCCAAAACAATTTCCCTTTTTCTCTCTCGTTCATCAAAGGAATGAAATGTCACTCTTCACCATTGAGAGATGTCTCTGGCACAATGAAGGGTATAATGGAAATTGACTTTTCACACCTTCATTATTCACTCTGGTGTGGAGTGCAAGAGTGAGATCTATTATATAGATTTATTTCTATAATAAAACATGGAACAGGGTAACCTTTAATAATATTCAATAAGGAGAATTCCTCATGGCAGTCAGTCAGTCCCAGGTCGATCACATCATCGCGTCTGCCTCGTCTGATGACCCGGAGGTGAAACTCCTCAAGCTCCAGGACGAGGTGGAGCTGATCAAGACCTCCATCAAGCGGCTGCTGATCGATATCCGGGAACGGATGAACGACCTCGAGAACCCCATCGTGTCTGCAGGGGGCGGGGCCTCCGGAGAAGACGTTTCTGCAAAAATGGCAAGCGTTCTCAAGGATACGTCGAGTGCCATCGAGTCTGCTGCAGGTGCCATCAAATCGACAACCGAGACAAAGAAGACCGATGAGAAGGAGGATAAGGGTGCAAAGCAGGATACTCAGGTCTCAGCGCAGCAACAGCAGGTACCTCAGACTTACCCCTTCGCTCAGGGTGTCACCCAGGGAGTACCGGCGACGCAGCCTTCAGTCCAGCCCGGAAAGACAGATGTGGACTTCCTGGCTGCTCTCAAGTCCCAGCTTGCATCGCTCCCGAAGGAGGACGAGGGTGCAAAGACGGCTGCTGGTGACAAGGTCAGGCTGCAGAAGGTTTTCCGCCTCTTCGAATGGACCTCCCGTAACGTCAAGCGTTTCGGGCATGACCGCGTCGACCTGATGCTCGATGCGTACCACGCGATGGGCTACATCTCTGACAAGTCCTGCAAGCTCGTCAAGGACATGTCTCGCCTCATGCCGACCAGCATCGGGGAGCTGCACGAGATACGGGCAGACGAGTTCGTCTCGGAACTGTACGAGCTCAACCACATCCTGAACCCCTCGGATTCGACGCTGGACCGCGACATGATCGAGGTCCTGATGGAGAAGAGGGAGGGGAGGGATACCCAGAAGTTCCTCGCTCCGGGGCGGCATCCCCGCGAAGATGCCGGCGAGCAAGGATATTTACCCTCCCGTGACAGACCGTAGGGTGAGATGTCAAGCGAGACCATCGTCACTGCCCTTTTTCTCATCAGTGCCGTTATAGCCGCGGGTGTGCTCATCAACGCGATTTTTCCTGCCATTTACAGGACCGCAGACACCTTTGGCTCCGTCTCGACACAGGCAGAAACCAAAATGCGGACCGATTTCCGGATCGTCAACACGTTTGCCAATGACACGGCCGTCAGGGTCTGGTGCAAAAACGTGGGAACCGCACGTATCCATGTAAACGAAATCGATAATGGCGATATGTATGCAGGCAACCCCGGGAACTTTGAACGCTGGTCGCTCAAGGGGCTGTACAACAAGGATGACCTTGAAAACTCCTACTGGGACCCGGGCGAAACCCTGACAATCACAAAAACGGGCATTGGTTCGTACCTTTCTGAGGATGATGTCTACGTCGCTATCGTCCTCCCCAACGGCGTCAGGAGGGACCTGACATTTGCCAAGTTTTCCGGCTCATAAAAAGGAGGCCTGAATGGCTGCAGCAAGTCTCGTGGCAACTGCATTCGGGATCATTATCATTCTCGTTACCGCGTATATCCTTGCCGGGAGCACTCTTGCCACGAGCGAGGTCGTATCCACAGCCCAGAAGGACATGACGGACCTCCAGATGAGGATGCTTGGGACATCGCTTGAGATCGGAGAGCCACCAGCCAACATCACGAGTCCGCTGGTACTCACTCTCACTAATACAGGGAACGAGCCCATCCGGGACTTCGAGAAGATGGATGTCTATCTCTTCTTCTCTGGAACGGGACCCGTTTTGTATAGATACTCGTCGGGAACCGGTGATGGCTGGTGGAATGATAGTAGGTCCCTCGGAGATTTTTATCCCACCCGGTGGGATCCGGGCGAGACCATGACGATGACCATCACATATTCCGAGCCCTCAACGCCTCGCGAAATCCAGGTTACAACGGCCAACGGTGTTTCGGCCCGCAGGGTCTTTTCCTAAAATGCCCTGCCTCCTGCAATAATTTAAATAGAAACGGAGAACAAAATCACAATACTTATTATGGCGGGGTCAGTCAGCGAGGGGCTCTCCAGCCTCCTTGGCGGCGAGGACAAGAACATCCTCTCGACCGGAAACAGCGAGATCGACAAGAAAATAGCCGATGGTATCCCGCTTGGCTCGCTCACCCTGATCGAGGGTGAAAACGATACCGGAAAGAGCGTGCTCACCCAGCAGATCATGTGGGGAGCCATGAAGCAGGGATTACGGGTCGATCTCTACTCGACCGAGCTCACCGCGAAGAGTTTCCTCTCCCAGATGGAGTCCATGAGCCTCGATGTCTCCGACTACTTTGCCTGGGGGTATATCCGCCTCTTCCATCTCCACATGGTCGGGTTCAAGTGGACGAAGGAAGAGATGGACGGCATCCTCCAGCGGATCGTCAACCACATCCGCCAGAGCAAGGCCGAGGTCGCGGTCATCGACTCGCTGACGATGTTCACGGAATACACGGAACAGTCATCCATCCTCTCGTTCCTGACGAACTGCAAGAACCTCGTGGACCATGGAAAGACCATCCTGATCACCCTGCACACGTATGCGTTCGAGGAGGACACCCTCATCCGCATCCGGTCGATCTGCGATGCCCACCTATCCATGAAGAAAGCCCTGATCGGGGACAAGTACGTGATGGTCCTCGAGGTGGTCAAGGTCAGGGGTGCCCGCAAGACGACCGGAAATCTCGTCTCTTTCGAGGTCCACCCCGGTTACGGAATGAAGATCATCCCCATATCGATGGCAAAGGTGTGATCGAAAATGTCCTCCCTCACAGCAGCCCTCACCCTTCCCTTCAAGCCGGCAGAAAACACCGAGGACAACGACTGTGCAAACAACATCGAAGGCTGTGCACTGTACCGGATGCTGCCGGTCAATGCCAAGGAATACGTGAAAAAGGCACCGCACCTCCTCGAATACCTTCACATCTTCCCTGTCGATGAGTACGGAATCCCCCTCTTCTTCTCCGAGCTGAAACGTGACCTCAAGTCGATGACCGATCCAAACCTCATCTACCCGGCAGATGACACGGTCTTTGTCCACATCTTCTTTGACCCAAACGATGTCCGCAATTACTACATCCCCGTCGACCCGTCTTTCATGCACAGCGTCAAGGAACTCCTCCCTGCAGTCGAGATCAAACTCGTAGACCTCCTGGACGCTCTCGAGGAGGACCCGGTCACCGACGAGGAACGGGCCGAGGTCCTGAAGCGTCTCATCGGCCAGGTCCTCTATGTCCGCAAGCCGGGCGAGCAGGTTGCGGCGTTACCGGGAAAGGCAAACCAGAAGGGTTTTGGAGGAAAACTCAGGGATTTTCTTAACAAGGACCTGACGGCCAGGACCAACCCCCACAAGACAGCAATCCTTGCCAGTGTCCCCCAGACACCTGACGGCCGGATCATCGTGTCACCGCAGGAATACAGGGCGATCGAGTACATGATCATCCGCGACAAGATCGACGTGGGGCTCCTCAAGCCGTTCATCAACGACAGGTACATCGAGGATATCACCGTTGACGGAGTGGGACCCATTTTCGTCGAGCACAAGATCTTCAAGGGATTGAAATCGGTCGTCGGGTGGGACAGTACCGAAGAACTCGACAACTTCGTCATCAAGCTCGCGGAGCGGACCAAGAGGCCGATTACCTACCGGAACCCCATCGTGGACGCAACGCTGCCGGATGGTTCGCGTATCAACATCGTGTACAGCACGGATATCAGCCGGAAGGGGAGCAATTTCACCATCAGGAAGGCGATGGACGACCCGATCAGCATCCTGAAACTGATCGAGTTCAAGACGTGCGACTACATGGTTGCAGCATACCTGTGGATCTGCATCGAGAACGGGATGTCCCTCTTCATGAGCGGCGAGACCGCGAGCGGAAAGACGACGAGCCTCAATGCGCTCACCACGTTCATCCCGCCCGAGAACAAGATCGTGACCATCGAGGATACCCCGGAGCTCCAGGTACCTCACAAGAACTGGACCCGGGAGGTCTCCAAGGGCAAGGGGAAGGGAGAGGGCGAGGGATCCGATGTCACCATGTTCGACCTCCTCAAGGCCGCACTCCGCCAGCGCCCGAACCAGATCCTTGTGGGTGAGATCCGTGGTGTCGAAGGGTCGGTCGCGTTCGGCGCAATGCAGACGGGGCACCCCGTCCTTTCGACGTTCCACGCTGCTTCCGTGGAAAAGCTCATCCAGCGTCTCTGCGGGGACCCCATCAATATCCCCAAAACGTACGTTGACAACCTCAACATCGTCGTTATCCAGAGTGCCGTCAAGCGCCCGAGCGGCGAAACTGTCCGCCGCATGCTGAGCATCAACGAGCTTGTCGGTTTCAATCCCGAGACCCAGGGGTTCTCCTTTGTCGAGATGTTCCACTGGGACCCTGTCACCGACACCCACGAGTTCACCGGCAAGGGGAGCAGTTACCTGCTCGAGAACAAGATTGCGACGATGCTCGGTATCCCGGAACACAAGAAAGCCGCAATATACGATGAGGTGGAAAAAAGAGCACGGATCCTCGAACGCCTGCACAAGGCCGGGTACACGGGCTTTTACGACCTCTACCACATGATGACCAAGATCAAGAAGCAGGGACTCCTCAAGATCGATATCGACTCCATGTAGATGCCGCTGACAGGGTTCAGTGAAAAGGTCCGCCAGGCCAACGCGGGAAAGTTACCGTTCCAGGACGCATTTTCGTCAATCAGGGAGAAGTTTTCGGGACTCTCAGAGAACAAGAGGATGGGGCCTGACCTCCTCTTCATGGTCACGTACATGGCCTCCATCACGACCGCACAGGCAACCCGACCGGAGATCTTTGCGTATACAGCGGCGAGGAAGGAGTACGTCCCCACAAAGTACATAGAAAGGGTGGAGTTCTTCGTCAAGCGCTGGAACTACAGTTACGTCCAGGCCCTCTCCCTGATCGCCGACAAGGTCCAGAACGAGATGCTGCGGAGCATGCTCCACCGGTACTCGAACTCCATCGAGTCAGGAGTCCCCGACGAGGACTTCCTGACAAGGGAACTATCGACCATACGGAGCGTCTACCGGAATTCATACGAGCAGGGGCTCGAGATGCTCAAGAAGTGGAGCGATGCCTACATCGCGATGCTCTTTTCTGCAACCCTCGTCGGAATCATCATGATGATATCGGTTGCCATCTTTGCACCCGACGACATCCAGCAGACTCTCATTTCCTCCTACATGATCGTTCTGGCAGTATCCGTCTTCGGTCTCGTGACAATGTACAAATCGGTTCCCCAGGATGACAAGACACACCACCTCGGGAAGGGGTCAAGGGAACAGAACTTAATACGCAGCCTCGAGAGGAAGATCATCCCCCTGGCCTTCATGGCTGCCATCATCCTTGCGTTCCTTACCTCAAATATCGGCCTCTCGATGCTCATGGTCGGACTCCTGCTGCTTCCTCTCGGGTTCATCGGGTACCTGGACGACAAAAACATCGTCGTCCGCGACTCGGAATTCTCGACATTCATCCGGTCCCTCGGTGCCGTCATGGGTGGGAAGGGAATCACCATAGGAAGCGCCCTCTCGGAAATTGATCGGAAGTCACTCGAGGCCCTCGAGCCTTTCATCAACGGTGTCTACTCGAAGCTGAACCTCGGCCTCGACGAGAAACTCGTGTGGCAGCGTTTCATCTACGAGAGCGGGAGTAACCTGATATACAAGTACCTCAACATCTTCCGCGACTCCGTCGAGCTCGGCGGAAAACCGGATATCATCGGCCAGATCGTGGGTTCATCGATGCTGGAACAGGTTCTCCTGCGCGAAAAAAGGAACAACGTTTCCATGGGTTTTGTCATCCTCCTCATCCCCATGCACGCGATGATGGTCGGGATATTCCTCTTCCTCTACCATATCATGATTACCATGTCAAAAGCAATCGGGAGCGTGATTTCCACGATGGGATTAGCAGGTTCGGCCCTTTCACAGCAGGGAACGATATCCGGAAGCCTGGCGGGGGGGATAAACCTCTTTGTCAATTTCCCGGAGTACGAGATGAGCGTCTACACCATCATCATGATCTCCATTCTCACAGTATCGAATATCTTCGCAGGGCGGATCGTGATGGGCGGTGACCGCTACATGTATTACTTCTTTGGCAGCCTTCTCCTCGGGGTGACGGGTATCATTTATATCGTCGCGCCGGTAATAGTTGGTATGTTCTTCAACATTCCAACCTTCCAGGGGATTTGAAAAATGCAGGAATCAACGGTCAGGGTCATTCTCCTCGTCGTCATCATGGCATTCGGAACCCTGATGCTCCTTTTCCCTGTCCCGTTATTCTACCTCCTGCTTGGTGCCGTCGCACTTGCCCTTCTCGTCCTTTTCCTGACCGGAACCATCAGGATGCCTTCCCTGAAACGAAAGAAGAAGGCAGAACCTGCCGGTCCCAAACCCGGGAAGGAACAAAAAGCCAAAAAGGTGAAGGAAAAAAAGGAGAAAAAACCAAAACCCCGCGAAGGCGGGCGGAAATTTCCGGAAATTATCTCTTCCCTGAAAAAGGCATTTGCAGTCCTCGGCCGTGACCTGAAAAAAGCACGCTTTTCGCGGAACGAATCACCTGACCGTGCAAAAAAAATCGATACGCTGCTCGACCAGACAGTCCGGGGTGAAGAAGTCGCATCGCTGGACGACATCGTCCCTGATGCAGTCCCCGCGGAGAAAAAGAAAGCAGAGGACCCTTTTTCAGCCCTCGTGGGTGAAGACTTAAACCCCGACCTCCTGGGCGGGATCGAGCCTTCCGGGGACTTTTCCATTCCCGGGGATGAAGACCTGGGCATCGAGATCCCCACGCAGGACTTCCCTGCCCCGGATGCAGGGGTTCAGCAGATGGATCTTTCGCTCACGTCGGACGAGACCCCCATCGCCATTGACGAGACGAACGATGCCGACGAGGTGAAAGAGATTCTCGAGGCCCACAAGGACGAGATAGAGATGCCGGCAACCATGGAGATCCCCTTGCCGGAGGAAGACCTGGGTGGCCTCGATAACCTCGATCTCGAGGGAATCGAGATTGAAGAGGAGGGCACGTCACCGCAGCCTGCCGCCCCGGTCTCTCCGGGAGGGGGTACTGCTCCGGCCGCAAAGGGTGCGATGGCGACGCCGGCTCCAACGCCTGCAGCCCAGGAACAAAAAGTACCTGCCTCGTTATCCCAGCCCGAGACGGATATGCTCTCCTTTGGAACGGGAAAACGCGAGGATGATGACCTGATGGCCTCGCTCAAGTCAGAGGCAAAGGTCAAGAAAAAGAGCGAATATGCAAGCCTTATCAGGGATCTCAAAGATATCAGGGTTAACGCATCTGATCTCCAGAAAGAACTTGAAGACCTCTTGAAACCCAGGAAACCGGGGACCCGTTGATCCCGGAGGGATACGCACCATGGCGCTTGTACCGGTCAAGATCGAGAAGGACGGGAAATGGCTGGTCGGCAGGATCGACCTGCAACAGGATTCCATGAACGTCGTGGAACCGTTCAAGGCTGCCATCCCCTACAAGTCGGTCATTGACCTCGAGGAGAAGAAAAACATCCTCATCGTCACCGTCAAGGGGGATCCTCCCGTCATCTACAGGATTGCCAGCGTGGAAAAGGTCCTCCAGGCAATGAAACGCTTCATTGCGATGTCCTGCAGCGCGTACAGGCTGATGGCATATTTCATGTCGCCTGCAGTCCGGGGCGGGGTGATGGTCACGAATGCAACATGGGAGAAAGGGGCCATTGCTGTCCTGAAATCCACGATCTGGTTCGTCAGCCAGAACAAGCAGGTCTCCGTCGCCCTCAAGGAAGTGACGAGCATGGAGATCACCAAGAAGGAGGTCCAGAAGAACCAGGTGGACGTCCTGAAACTGGACCACATGGAGAATACGGACGTCGTGACGAGTTATGTCCTCTGTCCCCTGTCCACACTCCAGATCCTGATAAACTTCCTCAAGGATGCGACAAAGGACCTGGAAATCACCGGCGAGGAACTGGACCCCGTCGCTGCCCAGGTCGGCATGCTCATCTACAGCGGGATGGACTCCCATGCAATCGAGAAGATGCTCAACATTCCCTACAAGAACCTGGACGAGGTCTACGAGAAGCTCTTAAAACTCGGGATGGCCGAGGTGACACAGGTCAGGAGGGAGGTCCAGCTCACACCCAAGGGTGTCCGTTTCATCACGGAATCCGTCAAACCCCCCACGTAGGAGGGAAAGGGCATTCCTGACCGGTCCCCCAACATTAAATATATAAATTCTTCGGAATTACCTGTATAGTGGTATATATGGGGAGAATTCTGATAGTGGACGATACTCTCTTCATGCGCACACTCCTGAAGAATATCCTCTTTTCCGGAGGGCATGACATCGTTGGTGAAGCCGGCGATGGAGACGAGGCCATTGCCAAGTACCAGGAACTCAAGCCTGACCTTGTTACAATGGATGTTGTGATGCCCAAGGTCAACGGAATAGAGGCCCTGAAGGGGATACGGGCGATCGACCCCAACGCGAAGGTCGTCATGTGCACGGCAGTGGGCCAGGAACAGATGGTCAAGCTTGCCATCAAGACAGGTGCAAAAGGCTACATCGTCAAGCCGTTCCAGGCTCCCAAGGTCCTCGAAGAGATCAAAAACGTGCTGAGTTCATGAGACGATGATCCGGGTTCTGGTCGTTGATGATTCCCTGTTCATGAGAACCATGATCAGGGACATGCTGGAGAAGGATCCCGAGATCGAGGTGGTTGCCACTGCCATCGACGGCGTGGACGCACTCAAAAAGATCAACGAGTATGCGCCCGATGTCATGACCCTCGACATCGAGATGCCGCGGATGAACGGGCTCGAAGTGTTGAAAAGGCGCTCCCAGGGAGCATCTTTCCCAAGGGTCCTGATGGTCTCCTCACTGACCTCGGAAGGTGCGGAGATGACCCGGGCTGCAATGATGCTCGGGGCAGATGACTTCATGCTCAAGCCAAAGGATATCAGCGCCGTGAGGGGGATCGGAAGGGAACTCATTGACAAGGTTCACAACCTCGTCAACATAGCCTATGTCAAAAGGGTGGAAAAGCCATCGGAAGCACTTGCCGACAGGCTCGTCGTGATTGGGGCATCGGCGGGTGGTCCGCCCATGCTCGATGTCCTCCTCTCGTCGATGGATTCCCCCATCCCTGCCGCCATGGTCATCACCCAGCACATGCCCGAAGGGGGATTTACCGCTTCGCTTGCGACAAGGCTGAACAGGATCTCACCCATGCCGGTCAAGGAGACGGAGAGCGGGGACGTTCTCCTGCGGGGAAACGTCTACATCTCCAAGGGAGGGTACCATACCATCATCGGGGCACACATCGGAGAGAACGGCGTGAAAGGTGGTCGTATCATCCATTCACAGTCCCCACCGGTCCATAGTGTCCGGCCGGCCGTTGACAGGACTTTTGCGTCCGCTGCAACCACCTTCGGTGACAGGACCGTCTCTGTCATCCTCTCCGGGATGGGGTCGGACGGGGGGGAAGGGATGGCCGCCATCAAGCAGCATGGTGGAAAGACCATCGTCTGCAGCGAGGAGGACTGCCTCGTCTACGGCATGGCACGGTCGGCCCTCTCGCGGAACTGCGTGGACAAGGTCGTTCCACTCAGGCAGATGGGAAAGGAGATTGCCAGGGTCGTGGCAGGGATGGTGAACTGAAGGCTTATGTCAGAACTTGATGCGTACAGGTCCCTCTATATCGCGGAATCACGGGAAAACCACGAGAATATCGTGAAAAACCTCCTCCTTCTCGAGACGGAGGCGTCCGAGACTGCAATTGCCGAGATATTCCGATCTGCACACTCCCTGAAGGGGATGTCAGCATCCATGGAATTCAAGGGCATGGAACGCCTCTGCCACGCGATGGAAGACGTCTTCCAGGAGATCCGGAACGGGAAGCTTGCCGTCAGCAGGGAACTCATGGACTCCCTCCTCGTTGCATCGGACCAGATAGAGGCAATGCTTGACGATATCGAATGCGGGGGACCCGGAATTCCTCCAAATCTCGATGATCTTGAGAAAGAGCTGAAAAGATGGATTGGAAAGGGGGAGATCCGGAAGGAACCGGGACCAGCAGCCCCTGCCGCTGCGGGGGATACCTCTGCACCCGGTGCGGCGTCTCCGGGTGGACCGGCGGGAGCCCCCCGGTATTCCCTGGCAATCCAGCTGACCGATACCTGTGACAACCCCAACCTCAGGGCCATGATCATCCTCCAGAACCTCGAGGAGGTCGGGACCATCGAGAGAGTCATCCCTGACCGTTCCGTTGTTGAGGATGGAGAATTCGGTCGCAGGTTCGAAGTTGAGATCACCAGCGATGCCGGGATCGACGCGCTGAAGACTATTGCAACCACGACCGATGTCCTGTCTGCAACCGTTACGGAAGGAGGAAGGACGACCCCTGCACCTCCTCCCCTGCCGACGCCGGTCCAACACATTGAGAAGGAGGATATCAGGGCCGCCAGACAGCCGGAAAAGGTGGAAAAGAGCCGCGAGGTCAAGAACATCAGGGTTGACATCAGCAGGCTCGACTCGATGATGAACCTCGTCGAAGACCTCGTCATCAACAGGGGACGGATCACGGAGATCGCGCGTGGTCACCAGATAAAGGAGCTGGACGAGACCCTCAACATGATCGGCAGGTCAGTCTCCGACCTCCAGGCCCTGATGATGGATATCCGGATGATCCCCCTCTCCCACATCTTCAACAGGTTCCCCCGGACTGTCAGGGACATTGCAAACAGGGAAGGAAAGGAAGTGGAATTCATCGTGGAAGGCGGGGACACTGAACTCGACCGGAGCGTCATGGATGGCCTCAATGACCCCCTGCTCCACCTCATCCGGAACGCAATCGACCATGGCATCGAGAGACCTGATGTGAGGGAGGCTGCAGGAAAACCGCGCAAGGGAACTCTCCTCCTCTCGGCCCGGAGGGACCGTGACAACGTCATCATCACGATCAGGGATGACGGGCAGGGTATCCACGCTGAAAAGGTCAGGAAAAAGGCAATCGAGAAGGGCCTGATAACGCCTGAGGAGGCACAGGCCCTGACCCGCGAAGAGATCATCGATTTCCTCTTCCACCCGGGATTCAGCACCGCAGAAAAGATCACGGACATCAGCGGGAGAGGGGTCGGTCTCGATGTCGTGCGCACGACGCTCGAATCTCTCCACGGGACGATAAAAGTCGATTCCCGGGAAGGCGAGGGGACAACCTTCGAACTCCTGCTACCTCCCACGATGGCAATCGTCAACGTGATGATGGTGAGGATCAACGGACGCAGGTGCGCGATACCCATCCACAACGTCGTGGAGGTTGCTGGCCTTGACATCAAGAACATCCACACCATAGGAGGCAGGGAGACGATCCTCCTCCGGGACGAGGTGATGCCCCTTGACCGGCTCGATGACATGTTCGGACGTTCCCCTGCAACCGAGATCCTCGTCGTCCTCCAGCACCAGAACAGGAAGAGGACGATTGCAGTCGACGAGATCGAGGGACAGCAGGAGGTCGTGATCAAGCCTCTCTCGAAGGTGGTCGGAACGGTCAGGGGCATCTCGGGCGTCACCATCCCGGGCGACGGCGAGGTGGTCCCGGTCCTGGACGTAAACTCGATCGTATCTGAAACGTAACAAAGGAGAAACAAGATGCTCAACAGCCAGCAATCAGACGCGCTGAGGGAACTGGGGAACATCGGGGCGGCTCATGCTGCAACAACCCTCTCCACGATGCTCATGACCAACATCGAGATGGAGGTTCCTGAGATCAACGTGGTCGATATTGGAAAGATCCATGAACACGTGAGCGACGAGCAGGCAGCCCTCGTCATATTCCAGATCCATGGGGAAGTCTCGGGCGGCGGCTACGTGCTCCTGCACGTCCCGAAGAACTCTGTTGTCCGGTTGACGAATGCAATGCTCGGGATGACGGAACTCGACAGGGAACTGACCGAGATGGACCAGAGTGCACTCCTCGAGATAGGAAACATCATGGTCTCCGCGTTCCTCGATGCAACCGCGACACTCCTGTCCATTGTGATGCTCCCCTCCCCCCCTTCCCTCATCATCGATATGCCCCATGCGGCATTCGAGTCCATCCTCGCAGCCCAGGACTATGCCCAGATCAACCAGGTCGTCATATTCCGCACGGAACTGCACAGTGACCAGTACAAGATCTCAAGCAACCTCTTCCTCCTGCCCAACAAACCGATGCTGGACGAAATCATCGGGATGCTCGAGAACCTGATGAAGTAACGGGGAAAAAATGCCAGGCCCTGAAGAGCAGGTCGTGATGGTCGGGATTGGTGAGTACCATATCGGCAGATCCCCGATGTCCTCCATCGGCCTGGGTTCCTGCATCGGCCTCGTCATCCACGACCCCGTGAAGGATATCGGAGGGCTTGCGCACATCATGCTTCCCGATTCGCAGGGACGGACCGATCGCCCGGCAAAATATGCCGATACTGCCGTTGAATTTCTCATCAGGGGGATATGTCGCCAGGGATCGAAATCGGATGGACTCGTCTCAAAAATTGTCGGAGGGGCTTCCATGTTCCAGTCGTTCTCCGGAAACCTCAACATCGGGGACCGGAACATCGAGGCGGTAAAACTCCAGCTGAAGAAATTCAATATCAGGATCGTTGCAGAGGACACGGGTGGGGTCCAGGGCAGGACAATTGTTTACTATCCGGAGGAAAAGGGAAAAATAAGCGTGAGAACTGCCGATGGAAATATCAGGTTCATCTAACCCCTGTTGGTGATGAAAACTGCGGCAGCAATCACGGTTGTCCACAGCCCGTTCTTGTCCCCCTGCGCTGACTGGCATATCTGCGTTGTCTTGATGATCTTTCCGCTGGCCTTGTAGATCTGTTCCCGCTCCTGCCAGGCCTTGTTGATATCGAATTCGATCCCGAGAGTGGTCGCAAGCATCGTGGCCGCAAGATCTTCCGCATAATCTCCCGTTTTCTCGGCGGTCTCGCCATATGCATGGTGCTCCGACAGGTACCCGTACTCTTTTTCGTCCCTGGGCAGCGCAAGGCCGATTGCAGCTGATATGAGGCGGTTCGGTTCATTCGTTTCGTTCTTTGCCATCACGCAGTATGTAATCTCACCCGGCTCAAGCATGCGGCAACCCTCCTCCACAGAGACTATCTTGCAGTTGGGAGGGAAGATGCTCGAAACGTAGACAAGGTTGAACTTCTCGATTCCTGCCTTGCGCAGCGCAAGCTCAAAGGAGGCGAGCCTGTCCCTGTGAACACCCACCCCCTTCGTAAAAAACACCCTGCTTGGAACGACCATATTGATGAATTAATTGCATTTTGACTTATTTAACTTTTTTATTTTCCAAAAAAATGATTTTATTGCTTTTAATTTTTATTTTGAGAGATAATATCCGGTAAAAGGGAGAGAGACTCCGATAATGGTGTTCTGGGTATCCCAAAAAATGCCCCCCCGTTCTTTTCCTATCTTCTTTTCAATTACGTCTTGTTTTCTTAATCCAGGGTCAAAAACAGGGGGAAACCACCAAAGGTTTATATAGTAATATGGTCAACCGGGAAAAGGCTGGAGATGGGATCATTCCACAAACAGGAACAATTTTTACCTGTATTTGTATCTGCGCTCTCCTCTGTGCCCTTCCCGCAACCGTGAGATCGGATTCCCCTCTCCCCTGCAAGTTTTTCGGGACGGTCACAGTCTACGGAAATCCTGCACCGCCGGGAACGATCATCACTGCCACGATGAACGGGAACGTGAGGGGGAGTATCACCACAACGGAATGGGGCAAATATGCCAGCGACTGCATGTTTGGACCGAAACTTGTCGTCCGGCCCCTCGAAGAAGATCTTGCCGGAAATGACCTCGTACTGATCACGTTCTCTGTAAACGGGCTGCCGGCAGATGAAACCGCCTTTTATTACCCCGGTGTCACGAGATGGCTTGATCTCTCTGTCACCCTCATTCCAACTCCGACACCGACACCTTCACCGACACTAAGTCCGACACCAACTCCTTCCCCCGCTCCGACGCCGGAACCCACACCTCTCCCCCTGCCCGTTGCGCATTTCAATTGCACGCCGGACTCGGGTTATTCCCCGCTCAAGGTCTTTTTCACCGATCTGTCGGGCCAGAACATCACATCGTGGTACTGGGACTTTGGTGATGGAAACACATCCGGCGAGCAGAACCCTGTCCATATCTACCGCCACCACGGAAATTACACCGTGAACCTGACGGTCGGGTCAGGTACAGGAAATGCTTCCTCCAGTGTCCCCGATTGCGTGGTGGTTCTTGCCCCTGCCCTCGTCCCCTTCCCGGATCAGGACGACCCGCCCGGTGACCCTGATGATGATGGTTATTGCGAAGACCTGAACGGGAACGGGAGAACGGATTTCGACGACGTTGTCCTCTATTTTTCCTTTATAGACTGGATTTCGGAAAAAATGACGCCAAATCCGTTCGATTACAACCAGAACGGACGCCCTGACTTTGACGACCTCTTCTGCCTCTTCCTCGAGGTCTGAAGATTTCATCAGGGTGCCTGTCACCATTTTGCCCGCCCTGCATTCCGGCCGGTGGAACAGATTCCCTAAAATCACGTGGAGAAAAGGGTGACGGGTCTTTCTTTTTGGTTCACGACACATATTAAAACTAATCCCGCACACCATATATGGAAACCATGAAGGCGGTTCTGGGCCTCGAGGACGGCACGTGCGTGGCCGGCAAGGGATTTGGTGTGGAGGGGGAATGCGCTGGTGAGCTCGTTTTTTCAACCCAGATGGGTGGCTACATGGAGGCCCTCACGGATCCGAGCTACCACGGGCAGATCCTGATGTTCACGTTCCCGGCAATCGGGAATTACGGTGTCGACAGGGCGAACTTCCAGGCTGAACGTGTCTGGGCACGCGGGTGCGTTGTCCGCGAGGCCTGCGCCGTTCCGGAAGTCCCTCCCTCGCTCTCCACTTTTTTTGCGGAGAACCACCTCCTCGGGATCCAGGGAGTCGATACCCGCATGCTGACCATCAAGACGAGGGTGGAAGGAACCCTCCGGGCCGGCCTCGTCGTGGGGAACGATGACGGCGAAAGGGCGATTGAACTTGCGCAAAAGATTCCCCCGCTGTCCCGGGTCGATCTCATTCCCGACGTCTCCTGCCGCGAGCCCTACCGTATCCCGGGGAAGGGAAAACGGATCGCCTTTATCGACCTCGGATTGAAGAAAAACATGCTCGTCAGTCTCCGGCACCGGGATGCCGATATCTTCGTCTACCCTCATGACTGCACCCCGGACCAGGTGCTGGAAGCAAGGCCGGATGCACTCTTCGTCAGCAACGGTCCCGGTGATCCTGTCCTTGCCACGCATGCGATCCGGTGCGTGAAGGATCTGGCAGGCACCCTGCCGATCTACGGGATCTGCATGGGCAACCAGATCTGCGCCCTCGGACTCGGGGCAAGAACGTACAAGATGAAGTTCGGTCACCGGGGCACGAACCAGCCCGTCCGGTACAAGGACGGAAGCATTTACATCACGACCCAGAACCACGGCTACGCCGTTGATGCCGATACCCTCCCGGAGGGAACGAGTGTCATTTACACCAACGTCAACGACGGGACACTCGAGGGCTTCGAGGATCCGTACCTCGATATCACCTGCGTGCAGTTCCACCCCGAGGCCCACGGCGGACCGAGGGACACAGAGATCCCCTTCTTTGACACGATGTTCCGGAGGCTCTCCTGATGCCAAAAAAAGCCCACATCAGGAAGGTCCTCCTCATCGGGTCGGGGCCCATCCAGATCGGACAGGCTGCCGAGTTTGACTTTTCCGGATCGCAGGCGTGCAGGGCGCTGCGTGAAGAAGGCGTCAGGGTCGTGCTCGTCAACTCGAACCCGGCGACCATCCAGACGGACCCGGAGATGGCAGACGAGATCTACATCGAACCCATCAAGGCAGACATCATCGAGAGGATCATCAGGAAGGAGAAACCCGACGGCATCCTTTCCGGGATGGGGGGACAGACCGGTCTCAACATGACCGCCGAGCTTGCCGAACGCGGTGCCCTCAAAGGGGTCGAGATCCTGGGAACTCCCCTCGAGGCAATCTACCAGGGAGAAGACCGGGAGAAGTTCCGGGCACTCATGGAGAGGATAGGCGAGCCCGTCCCAAGGAGCATGATCCTCAACCGCCTGGAGCAGGCCGAGGAGGCACTCAGGACTGTGGGTCTCCCGGCGATCATCCGCCCTGCCTATACCCTCGGCGGGTCGGGGGGCGGGATCGCCCATACGCGGGAAGAACTTACCAGGATCATCGAGATAGGGCTTACCCGCTCCAGAATCCACCAGGTCCTGGTCGAAGAATCGGTCGTCGGGTGGAAGGAGATTGAGTTCGAGGTGATGCGCGATGCGGGAGATACCTGCATCATCGTGTGCGGCATGGAAAACGTGGACGCGATGGGCATCCACACGGGAGAGAGCGTGGTTGTTGCGCCCATCCTCACACTCCGGGACGACGAGTTCCAGACCCTGCGGACGGCTGCCATCAAGATCATCCGGGCGCTCGATGTCCAGGGCGGATGCAACATCCAGTTTGCCTACCGGGACGGTGAGTACCGCGTCATCGAGGTCAACCCCCGCGTATCCCGGTCGTCAGCCCTTGCCTCCAAGGCGACAGGGTATCCCATCGCACGGGTTGCGGCAAAAATCGCCATCGGGCTCCGGCTTGACGAGATCACGAACAGTGTCACGGGGTGCACACCGGCATCGTTCGAGCCTGCCATCGACTACATCGTGGTCAAGGTCCCCCGCTGGCCGTTCGACAAGTTCCGGAACGCTGACCGGACACTGACCACCGCGATGAAGAGTACCGGCGAGGTGATGGCCATCGGGAGGACCGTCGAGGAGGCTTTCAAGAAGGCACTCCGGTCCCTCGATACCGACATGGAGCCCCATACCAGCCCCTCCGAGATACGCATGATCCTCTCCCGCCCGACAGACGAGAGGTTCCACACGCTCTTTGATGCTGTCCGTGCCGGTTTTTCGGTTGCAGAGATCGCAGAATTGACGCATATCTCTCCGTTCTTCATCGAAAAGATAAAGAATATCGTGGACATGGAGAACCGGCTCAGGGAGTCTGCCGGGGAGGAGGACATCCTGCTTGCAAGGAGGTACGGTTTTTCTGCATCCGAGATCGCATCACTCACAGGCCTTTCCTGCGATCGGATCAGGGAGATTACGGGTGATCCGACCTACAAGATCGTGGATACCTGTGCCGCGGAATTCCCCGCCAGGACACCCTACTTCTACTCGACCTGGGATACCGAGTGCGAGATTCCCCGGACGGACCGGCAGAAGGTCCTCATCCTTGGTTCGGGTCCCATCCGGATCGGGCAGGGGATCGAGTTCGATTACTGCACGGTCCATGCAGTGAAAGCCCTCCGGGAGGAGAAAGTCGAGGTTCACATCGTCAACAACAACCCCGAGACCGTCTCGACGGACTTCGATACCTCTGACCGGCTCTTCTTCGAACCCATGACGCTCGAGGATATCATCAACATCCTGCAGAAGGACACCTACATGGGCGTCATGGTCCAGTTCGGCGGGCAGAACGCCGTCAACCTTGCCGTGCCCCTCCAGGAGGAGATGCAAAGGCTGGGACTCGCCACGAAGGTGCTCGGGACATCCCCCGACTCCATGGACATCGCCGAGGATCGCGACCGGTTCAGCATCCTCCTGGACCGGCTCGGGATTCCCAGCCCGCCGAACAGTTCTGCCTATTCGCTCGGGGAAGCGCGGCAGAAGGCAGCGGCCATCGGGTACCCCGTGCTCGTCCGGCCTTCATACGTCCTTGGAGGCCGGGCGATGGAGATCATCCATGACGAGATCGAGCTCGAGGGGTACATGAAAGAAGCCGTTCGGGTGAGCAGGAACCACCCGGTACTCATCGATTCCTTCCTCCAGAACGCGATCGAACTTGACGTCGATGCCGTCTGCGACGGGTCCGAGGTTCTCATCGGCGGCATCATGGAGCATATCGAGGAGGCCGGGGTCCACAGCGGGGACTCGGCCTGCGTCATCCCGACCCAGTCGCTTTCACCTTCCGTCATCGCGACCGTGAAGGAGTATACCCGGAAGATTGCCCTTGCTCTCGGCGTCGTGGGCCTCATCAATATCCAGCTCGCGGTCAAGGACGGAACAGTCTACGTCCTCGAAGCGAACCCCCGGGCGAGCAGGACGGTCCCCTTCGTGAGCAAGGCGACCGGGATACCCCTTGCAAAGATAGCGGCAAAGGTCATGATCGGCAAAAAGATCCGGGACCTTGGGTACGTCGAAAAGCCCTTCTCCCACGTTGCCGTCAAGGAAGTCCTCCTCCCCTTCAACAAGCTTCCCGGCGTGGACACGGTGCTCGGCCCCGAGATGAAGAGCACGGGAGAGGTGATGGGAATCGACTACGACTTCGGCCGTGCTTACTACAAGGCCTGCGTATCTGCCGACAACACGCTCCCGCTCGAGGGCAATGTCTTCATCTCGATCTCCAAGGATCAAAAAGACGAGGTCATCCCGATCGCCCGCAAGCTCCACGAGATAGGCCTTCGCCTCTTCGGGACCGCGGGAACCGTGGAATACCTCAACGATGCAGGCATCCCCGCCCAGCACGTCAGGAAGGTGCAGGAAGGGTCACCCAATGCGATCGACCTGTTGCGGCGTGGCGAGATCCGGCTGATCATCAACACGCCGACGGACAAGCAGTCGCGGCAGGACCATTACCAGATCATGCGGGCGGCCGTGGACTACGGTGTCCCCTACATCACGACCATCCAGGCCGCCCGGGCTGCCACGATGGCAATAGAGGCCATGAGAAAGGAACAGATCACCATCGAGCCTCTCTCCCATTACATCGGGGAGATGTGAGGCGCCATCCGGGCTCTTTTTTGCCTCTTCATCATTTTCAGGCGGGTAAGTTGCATGAGTGCATGACATCCTGTCCTCAGTTTTGCATTGGTTTATTCAAAGAAGAAATGTCGATTTTCTATGAATCCCTTGTGAAACCGCCGCCGGGGCGCACCTACTGGGGGGGCGGCGGGACCATCCTCATGTGGAGGTGTGGGGCCGGGGCAGCCGCCGCATTCGGTTCTCACTACTCACTCAGATTCGCAAAGAGCCTCTTTTTTCCTGTTACCGGATTTTCCCCGGGCAGGTACAGATTGAGGGAGGATCCGGCTGCTATCCCCGCTTTTCTTGTGCATATCCCCCTGTTCCTCTTCCACCGCCCGGAAGTAGCCTTATTACCGCGCAGGGGGCAATGAATAGGTATTGTCCCTCCAGAGGACTGCCAGGAGTGCATGAAAAATGGGAAAGGGAACAGTAGTCCTTGCCTATTCCGGCGGGCTCGATACATCGGTATGCATCCCCCTCCTCCGGGAGCGCTACGGGTATGACCGCGTGGTTACTGTCGCGGTGAACGTCGGGCAGCGCGATGAAGAGATCACGACCGCGACGGAGAAAGGCCGGAAACTTGCGGATACGCACTACACGATCGATGCCCGCGAAAAGTTCGTCACCGGGTACATTCTCCCGGCGATCAGGGCAAACGGTTCCTACGAGGGCTACCCCATGGGTACAGCCCTCGCCCGCCCGCTCATCGCGGAGGAGGTCGTCAGGGTTGCCGCCCGCGAAGGTGCCCGTACCGTTGCCCATGGATGCACCGGCAAGGGCAACGACCAGCTCCGGTTCGACTTCATCTTCAGGATGGCAGGACTCGAAGTGATCGCTCCCATCCGCGAGCTCAACCTCACGCGCGACTGGGAGATCGATTATGCCAAAGAACACGGCATCCCCGTCCCGGTCGGGAAGGAGAGGCCCTGGAGCGTGGATGAAAACATCTGGAGCAGGAGCATCGAGGGGGGAATGCTCGAAGACCCTGCCTGTCACCCTCCCGAGGAGATCTATGCATGGACCGTCTCTCCCGTCAATGCCCCGGACAAGCCCGAGATCCTTGCGATCGACTTCATCAAGGGGATTCCCCACCGGCTCAACGATGTCGAGTACGCGCCCTTTGACCTCATCAGGGAAATGAATACCCGGGCCGGCCGGCACGGCATCGGGCGGAACAACATGATCGAGGACCGGATCCTCGGGCTGAAGGCCCGCGAGATCTACGAGCACCCGGCTGCCACAGTGCTCCTCCTGGCCCACCATGACCTCGAGCACCTCACCCTCACCCGCCAGGAACTCGCGTTCAAGCACATCGTCGACGAGAAATGGTCGGAACTCGCCTACATGGGCCTCGTCCACGAGCCGCTCTTCCACGACCTTTCTGCGTTCATCGAGCGGTCGCAGGAGAGGGTCACGGGCAGGGTCGAGGTGGAGATGTTCAAGGGCTGCTGCAGGGTCCTTGGGCGGTCCTCGCCGGAAGGGCTCTACTCGGGTGACCTCGTCTCGTTCGATACGACCTCGATCGACCAGTGCCACGCCATCGGTGTCTCGGCCTACTACGGGATCCAGGCGCGGCTGGCGGAGCAGGGAAAGCGGGGGAAGAGGTAATCCCTGAGTTAATCGGGCAGTGGGGGGGACTCCGCCCTCCACCCCGATCCCGATAGCGCCCACGTTAAAAATCGTGAAGAGGAAAATAATGGGGATTTAGAGCAACTTCTTCCCGGCGTGGGGACCGGGATTGCACTCGAAGACTTCCGTGATCTTCATCACGAGGAGGGATTTTGCCGGGAGTTCCGGTTTCTTCTCGTGGACCATCTTCTTCATCTTCTCGTAGTCGGGCCCCGAAGTCCTGACCTCCACTGTCCCCTTGATCTGGAAGCACTTCTTTGCGTCCGGGTCCCAGATGTAGATCGCTGCGTGCGGATTCTCCTTCACGTTTGCAAGCGTCTTGTGCATGAAATTGTCCGCGAGCCAGAGGGTGTCATCGGCAGCCATGATCACGAATGCAATCGGTGCAACGTTGGGAACGCCCTTTTTTGAAGCGGTTGCCACCGGGAAGAGCTTGACCTTTGCAAACGTCTCCTTCATCTCAGGTGTCAGGTTTACCATTCTCTCTTTCACCTCGTTTTCCTGGAGCTTAACAGCGTGACAATGCCGTTACTACTCCAGTAGGTCTCCCTCCCCATATTCTTTTTGGGATATGTCGCCCGATACCTCCGTGGAACGGAGTGACAAAAGACCAGCCATGGCGGACACATGCAAAAGCGGGCCATCGTACCTCTCCTTGCACCGTTCCGGGGAACTGGAACGGCGGGTGGAGCGTACCTGGGATCTGCTCTCCCCCTGCCGCGTCTGCCCGAGGCGGTGCGGTGTTGACAGGCTCTCGGGCGAGATTGGGTACTGCGGGGGCGGCCTTCTCCCGAAAATATCCTCGTATGGCCCCCACTTCGGGGAGGAACCTCCCCTGGTGGGGATAAACGGGTCCGGCACGATCTTTTTTTCGGGATGTTCCCTCCGGTGTGCCTTCTGCCAGAACTACGAGATCAGCCAGGAGCGGTATGGCACGGACGTCAGCTGCAGGGAACTGGCGCGGATCATGCTCCTGCTCCAGGAGAGAGGCTGCCATAATATCAACTTCGTCACCCCGACCCACTTCGTTCCCCAGGTCGTCCGGTCCGTCTCGATTGCCGCAGACCAGGGCCTTTCCCTCCCCCTCGTCTACAACACGGGCACGTACGACTCTGTCGAAACGCTGCGCCTCCTCGACGGCATCTTCGACATCTACATGCCGGATGCAAAATATGCAGACGATGACGTGGCAAAAGCCCTCTCGGACGCTCCCCGGTACGGGGAGATCATGGAGGAGGCAATCCTCGAGATGCAGCGTCAGGTCGGCGACCTTGTATTGGACAGGGGAATTGCAAGGAGGGGGCTTATCATCCGGCACCTCGTCCTTCCCGGCGACCTTGCCGGGAGCGGGAGAGTGCTCGCATTCATCGCGGAACGGGTATCGCGGGATGCCTACGTCAACATCATGGACCAGTACCGGCCCTGCGGGAGGGTGGGTGACTTCCGGGCGGATCCGCGTTTTGCGGTCCTGAACCGGCGGCTGAGACACGAAGAGTACGAGAGTGCTGTGAGTGCGGCACGGAGAGCGGGACTTCACCGGGGAATTCCGCTCGGAAGCTCGTGAAGGAAAGAGACGCCCCGGCCGGGACTTGAACCCGGGTCAAAAGCTCCGCAGGCTTCTAGGATATCCACTACCCTACCGGGACGCTGGCTATAATTATCTCGCACGGATGCTTAAATAGTTCACCTTTTCACCTGCTGTCCCGGGTCCGGGAAGAACAGCCTCCTTTCGCCGTTTCACGCCGGTGCATGAGTGCCTGCCCCGCAGCATCGAGCGGCGTGATCCCAAGAAGAAATACCGTCTTGATACGAAATAAATGGTGCAACCGCACTCCCGGGGTACGGGCTTTCAGGGGGGACAGGCCTGTCCTGATGGGTTGCGGGCCGGGGCAGTTCCCCTCCATCCGGTTCATCGTGCATGCAAATGGAGCGAGGAACTAAAAAAGAGAATCACCTCCTCATTTCAAGGTAGCGGGAGTCTTCTGCAGCGTGCCAGTCAAATGGAGAATAGTCGTCTTCTTCCAAAACCGGTTCCTAAAAAACCGCTGCGGAGGAGTCATGGCGGGGCCCGCCCGGTAGGATGGTGACCCGGAAAAGACGTTGAACAGGATAAGAAAATATATGCGCACTGCCGCGCAAATATCTCTCACCATTACGGGTCATACCATGAAAAAAGCCTTGATAACCGGGATAACGGGGCAGGACGGCTCCTACCTTGCCGAGCTCCTCCTCTCGAAGAGGTACGAGGTGCACGGGCTCGTCCGGAGGTCGTCCTCCCTCAACACGAGCCGGATCTCCCATATCTTTCCCGAGGCCGAGATAGCCGGGACAGCGTCGAGCGGCTCGGGACTTTTCCTGCACTACGGGGACCTCTCGGACTCCGAGCAGGTATCGACGATCATGGACCGCGTCCGCCCCGATGAGATTTACAACCTTGCTGCCCAGAGCCACGTCAGGGTCAGTTTTGACACTCCCGAGTACACGGGCAACATCACGGGCCTTGGCACGACCCGCCTCCTCGAGGCTGCCCGCCGGAGCAATCCCGGCGTCCGGTTCTACCAGGCATCGAGCAGCGAGATGTTCGGCGGTTCACCACCTCCGCAGAACGAAAATACAGCCTTCTATCCCCGGAGCCCCTATGCCTGTGCAAAGGTCTATTCCTACTGGATGACGAGGAACTACCGGGAGGGTTACGGGATGTTTGCGTGCAACGGTATCCTCTTCAACCACGAGTCTCCCCGGAGGGGCGAGACCTTCGTCACCCGCAAGATAACCCGGGGCATCGCCAAGATCCTTGCCGGAAAGGAAAAGGTGCTCGCCCTCGGCAACCTCGATGCAAAGCGTGACTGGGGATACTCGCCGGAGTACGTCGAGTGCATGTGGCTGATCCTCCAGCAGGACCAGCCCGACGACTTCGTTATCGGGACAGGCGAGACGCATTCTGTCCAGGAGTTCGTGGACGCAGCGTTCCGGTATGCCGACCTCGACAGGGACGAGCATGTCACGATCGACCAGAAGTACTTCCGGCCGACGGAGGTGGATGTCCTGATCGCGGATCCCCGGAAGGCCGAGAAGAAGCTCGGGTGGAAGGCGAGGGTGCGCTTCGGGGACCTCGTGAAGATCATGGTGGACGCAGACATGCGGGCGTTCGGGCTTGAGCCCATCGGCGAGGGGGACAGGATCGTGGAGAGGAGGTTTGGGGAGAAGTGGTGGAAGGGGGATTGAGTGAAAAATGGGTTTCTGGGAAGGTAAAAACATCCTGATAACAGGCGGTGCAGGCTTCCTCGGCAGTGCCATCGTCGGGCAGTTGCAGAAGCGGGGAGTGGAGCGGGAGCAGCTATCTATCCCCCGCAGCCGCGATCTTGACCTCCGGAAGTGGGAGAACTGCCAAAAAGCCGTGGAAGGCAAGGATATCGTCATCCACCTCGCGGCAAAGGTGGGGGGGATTGGATTCAACCAGAAATACCCTGCCGATCTCTTTTTCGACAATGCGATCATGGGCATCCAGGTGATCGAGGCTGCACGCCAGGCAGGTGTCGGAAAGTGCGTGGTCCTCGGGACGGTCTGCGCATATCCCAAGTTCACGCCCGTCCCGTTCCGGGAAGAGAACCTCTGGAACGGCTATCCCGAAGAGACAAACGCACCCTACGGGCTTGCCAAGAAGATGCTCCTCGTCCAGTGCCAGGCATACCGGCAGCAGTACGGGTTCAACGCCATTTACCTCCTGCCCGTGAACCTGTACGATCCGCGGGATAACTTCAACCCCGAGAGCTCCCACGTCATTCCTGCACTGATAAAGAAGTTCACGGACGCCGTACGCACCAAAGAGAAGGTTGTCGAGGTCTGGGGAACGGGAAGCGCGTCCCGCAAGTTCCTGTACGTCGACGATGCGGCCCGGGCAATCGTGCTTGCAACGGAGCGATACAACAAGCCCGATCCGGTAAACATCGGTGCAGGGAACGAGATCAGGATCAAAGACCTCGTGGAGATCATCGCCCGTTATACCGGTTTTGCCGGCGAGATCTTCTGGGACACGACCAGGCCCGATGGCCAGCCGAGGCGGGGCCTCGACGTGAGCCGGGCGGAGAGGGAGTTTGGGTTCCGGGCCGAGGTTCCCTTCGAGGAGGGGTTGAAGAGGACAATCGAGTGGTACCAGCAGACGCTCGGCACCGGCGAACCGGACCATTGCTGAAAAAGGTATTCGTGAAATGCACGCACAACTGAGTTGTGGACAGATGGGTTAACTCATGACTACCGCGACAACCGCTCCGGATCACCTCCCTGTCACAATCATTACACCGCCGAAAAAGTGGGTACCCATCGATTTCAAGGAGATCTGGGAATACCGCGAGCTCCTCTATATCTTCACCTGGCGGGACGTCAAGCTCCGGTACAAGCAGACGGCCCTCGGGGCGGCCTGGGCCATCATCCAGCCGCTCTTTGCGATGGTCATATTCACCGTTATCTTCGGGGGTTTCGCAAAGATCCCGTCGGAGGGGGTCCCCTATCCCCTTTTCAGCCTGGCTGCACTCCTGCCATGGACTCTCTTTGCAGAGGGGCTCTCCCGTTCGACCCTGAGCATGGTCCAGAACCAGAACATCCTCACGAAGGTCTATTTCCCACGCCTGATCATGCCCCTCTCGGGGATCCTCTCTCCCCTCGTTGACTTCTGCGTGTCCTTCTCGATCCTCGTCCTGATGATGGCCTACTATGGATTCATGCCGACCGTCAATGTCATCTTCCTCCCGCTGTTCATCCTCTTTGCAGTCCTGACATCGCTTTCCGTCGGAATCTGGCTCTCGGCGCTTAACGTCATGTATAGGGACTTCCAGTACACCGTGCCATTCCTCGTCCAGATATGGCTTTACGCCTCTCCGGTCGTCTACCCAAGCTCACTCCTCCCCGAAAAGTGGCAGGTATTGTACGGATTAAACCCCATGGCAGGAGTGATCGAGGGGTTCCGGTGGGCGCTCCTCGGGACGAATCCACCCGGTGCCATGATGGGGGTTTCGCTTGCCGTCGTGCTCGTCCTCCTCGTTGCGGGGACTTTTTATTTCAGGAGGGTGGAGCAGTACTACGCGGACATCGTGTGAGAGACAGGGGTAGCGGAAGGATGTTCCTGGAAAAAACGAAACTCCACCCCTGCACAACCACTCATGGGGATTAACCAACTCCCTCTTCGTGAGTGCATGAACAGCTTTTCTCAGTTTTGAATTGGTTTATCCGAAGGAGAAAGTCGATTTCAGAGGAAAATCATCGTGAAACCGCCGCCGGGGCGCCCTTCGGAGTCAGCGGAACTATTCTCAGGGAGGCAACCAGCCTCCACTTGGGTGCTTTACCACACAAACTCAGATTAGCGAAGAGCCTGTCTTTTTTTCAGTTTCCCCATACCTCCTTCCGGGAAGTTCCCTCCATCTCATTATTTTATTAATGGGCATGAGATATAGTGTCAGGAAGAGCTGCCACGAATCCAGGCAGGAATGGTTGTGTGCAGGCGCAAGGTGGAGAGATGGGGACGAAAGACACTTTTTATTTCACAGTATGTCTTGCAATTTTCCTGGCAGTCTTTTTCACAGGGGTTGCCGCGGGAACCGAATTTCCGCAGGAACAGAATTCCAATAATGAAACATTAATACTGGTCGCTGGAACCAACCATGGTCAATTCGATGATCATGCATTACCTGAACCACAACCTCAGACAACAGATAATAAAAAAGATGTCGATTCTGATTCCCCTCCACCTGCAACACCTTCTTCCGGGAACGGCAATACCGGAGAGAGTCCACCATCGGCCAGCCCTGATCTCCTTCCAGGAGAGACACTATCGGAAATATCTCCCACCCCAACCCCAGTAACTCCCGCCGGTACCGATTATACCCCGGCTCAATCCCCCCTTCCCACCCCGGGAATCTGCGCATCAGCGACCCCGGACGTGGAAACACCCTGTCCTGCGTGTGGAGGGGGACTGGAGGAAAAATCCGCAGAACCAGCGGTCGATTCTCCGGAATTCCGCCAGAAAAAGCAGAAGGAACTCGAAGACGTCCAATCGGCCATAAAAGCAAAGAACAAAAAATGGAAGGCGGCAAAGACATCGGTCTCTGACCTGCCCGACGAGGAATTCAACAAGTTACTCGGTGTCAAGCCAAAATCCCCCGTGGTATCTCCTGAAGGAGAAGAGGGAAGCAATGATGCATCTGCACCATCATTCGAAACTCTCCAAGGTCTACCCCCATCCCTGGACTGGAGAAACAACGGTGGTGACTTCACAACTCCCATCCGTAACCAGGGGAACTGCGGGAGTTGCTGGGCGTTTGCAACCCTCGGGACATTTGAGTCCCGGATGGAGATCGCGAACAACAATCCCAACCTCAATCCAGACTATGCAGAACAGGACCTCGTCTCCTGTGCCGGGTGCGGGGGATGTTCCGGGGCATCGATGGACTGTCCCCTCAACTGGGTTCTCAACCGCGGTGCGATGAACGAGTCCTGTTATCCCTACGTTGCCAGGGACACGTCCTGCAATCCCGGCTGCAGCAGGAGCTATCGCATTTCGGAATGGCACAGGATTTACCCCCTCCAAAATAAGGCAGCAATCAAGGATGCACTGACGCGGGGGCCTATCATCGGCACATTTGCCGTGTACCAGGATTTCAGCTACTATTCGGGTGGTATCTACGAATACACCTGGGGCAGTCTCCGGGGCTACCATGCCATTGTCGTCGTCGGCTGGGGCCAGGACGAACGGGGGACTTACTGGATATGCAAAAACAGCTGGACAACGGGCTGGGGCGAAGCGGGATGGTTCAAAATCCGATCGGGTAACTGCGGGATTAACGATGAACTCTATGAACTCACTGTCCCACCCGTCGTACCACCCGTTCCAGTCGCCAACTTCACCGCAACTCCGGCTCGTGGAATCAGGCCCCTCACCGTCCGGTTCACCGACCTCTCCTCCAACTCGCCTGCATCCTGGCAGTGGAACTTCGGTGATGGATCCGAAAACGCAACAACCCAGAACCCCACGCATACTTACTCGGTCGCAGGCAACTATACCGTCACCCTCACCGTGACCAACTCCTACGGATCCAGCACCACCCGGAAGACCAACTATATCACCGTTACTCCGCCCCCGCCGTTCCTCTCCGGCGGATGGTCCTACCGCAAACTCCACACCATCTCCGGATCATCGTCCGGAGACCTGACCGACTACCAGGTCCGGTTCACGGTCTGGAACATTACCGGCACAGACTCCGGCGAGAATGTCTACCTCGGGTCCAACGTCACTCCCGATTTCCGCGATGTCCGGTTCACCACCACCGACAACACTGTCCTACCCTCCTGGATCCAGGAGACCGGGTCCACCTACGCCATCGTCTGGGTCAAGGTCCCCTCGATTCCCACCACCGGCACTCAGCTCTACCTCTATTACGGGAACCCTTCGGCACCGTCCGCCAGTGACGGCGACGCGACGTTCCCGACGAG
Organism: Methanolinea sp.; assembly: GCA_029907345.1. Lineage (GTDB taxonomy): Archaea > Halobacteriota > Methanomicrobia > Methanomicrobiales > Methanospirillaceae > Methanolinea_A. Next base: position 245 of record JARYMB010000006.1, on the reverse strand, counting down.
TAAATACCTTTTTCCTTCCACTCCGCTGTATCGTCCGGGTTACCGGGGGAGAAACAGCCGTTTTTCCTGACCTGGCAAAATCCCTCTAAAAAAATGCGATTCTCTCCGGGGGCGGTTTTATCGGATATGGCAGGGCCCCGTATCTTCCTTCCTGTTCTCCTCACGTCGTGGCGGAATGGAAAAAACGAGTTTTCAGTATTCCTGGAGGAACATCAGGGTTCCTGCAATGATATCGTGCAGGCCCT
>JARYMB010000061.1 GCA_029907345.1 Methanolinea sp. | reverse complement strand
TTTTCCGAGTAAAAAACAGATATTTTTGGTTCAATATCAGGCACTTGAGAAATATGCGAGTATAATTCACAAAAGTATCGGGATATTCCTCCGTATTTCTGGGCGGTGAATATCTGGTGGTCGTAGAGGATTTTCATTTCATTTGGTCCGGGCAATAATTAAAAGCATATCTTCAAATGTTTTACTCTTCATTTTTTTTCTAATTAATGGAAATAAGAATTTATTACAATATTTACAGGTTAATTTCCATGATAGGTCATTGATTTTTTTATTTGTAAAAAAATGTAGATTTTTATTTGAATAATAATTCAGTCCAAACATTTTTGCAATATATTCAAGAGTTTTTTTCGAATAAAAAGAAATATGTTGTCCATGCTCTAATCCATAATACCACCATTCTTCTGGTTTTGGGGTTGGATTGGGCAACAGCTCTGTTGAAAAAATTACATTATTTGCGATATTAAGGATTCTTTGAAAATCAGTAAGAGGATCGAAAAAAT
>JARYMB010000060.1 GCA_029907345.1 Methanolinea sp. | reverse complement strand
CCCCTCGATAAAGGAAGTCATCCTCTTTCCCCAGATGAAACCGGAACCCGGGGCCGGGAAAAAGGACGAAACCGATGCCTGAAATGGTTGGCCGATACCACATCTCTTTTCTTCCACTTTCTTTGTCGTTTCAGGTGGTAAACAGCACGAGGGTTCTTTACCCACTCGCAATTCCGGATTGGTTGATCCAAATAAGAAATATCTGGTTTTTAGTTGATTGTTGAAAAAGCCGCCAGGGCAGCTCTCCGGGGAGTACGGGGATGTTCATTCCCCCTTGCAGTTCTTCTACCCACCCAAAAGAGCAAGGAGCCCTCCTGATATGGTTCCACGATGTCCCCGGGTGGTTATTTCATCGGGCCGATGAAAAAGGAAAAAAGGGTGTCTCTCTTCGGGATGACTCAAAGGAGAGCCGAGGTGACCCCGATGACCCCGGACTGGATGATGACAGCGGTGGCAATGATGACTCCTGCCATCTCCAGGGCGACTGCCACGTTGCCCTTC
>JARYMB010000005.1 GCA_029907345.1 Methanolinea sp. | reverse complement strand
GATCGGCCCGGCCGCCGCCGAGATCCTCTACGACCAGGCGATTCACTTCGCCCCGGCGTGAAATACTCTCACATCACCTATTTTTCGGGTGGTGCGGAAGGGGCGGGGGTTTCCTGGGATGATGCGTCATCGCTCTTTTGGTGTGTCCTTCGAAACCGGAGAACGGGCGGGTATTCTTGCTGGTGCATGGCCGGGAACTATCGGTGCAGCCACGCCATAACAGGTACCGGCTGGCATCGGACCACTGCACCATGTGCCGCAAAGAGAAAGGTACGACAGGTTAATGCGTCTAAAACAGGGCAGATGGTGCAGAATTGACACCTGCATCAGGGGACGGCAGAATCACTCCTCAACGGAATAGTCCTGTTTTTCGGGAATGACTCCCCTCACTCCCCCGCGTGGATTCTTCGTATCTCCCCGGTAGCGGGGAATGAGATGGACGTGGAGATGCCCGATTGTCTGGCCCGCTGCCTCGCCCAGGTTGACCCCGATGTTGAAACCGTCGGGGTGGTACCGGTTCATGACCATCTCTCTCATTTCGGTGAGCAGATCCCAAATGCCGACCCGTTCCTCATTCGTCAACTCGAAAGGGGTGCTGATATGCCGGTGGGGAATGATGAGGATGTGTCCCGGATTGACGGGATACTTGTCGAACCGGGCATAGGCATGCGCATTGCGTGCGATAATGATCGATGGGTCGGGATTGCAGAAGATGCACTTCACGGGTTCCATGCAGGGTAGCCTCGCACGTCAATGAGATAGGAGCATTTTTCCACCAGGTTGCGAAACGCTGTGTCCATCAAGTCTTCCTCATTCTTTGCAGGGATCCCTGTCAGTGTCGATACTATCTCTCTTGAAAAGGTCTCTTTGTAGGATTCATAGTACAATTGCCAATAATGGCGGATGATATCCTCCCGCCTCTCGAGGAGTGAGGGGGATGGGATCATATCCTTTTTATTCATATTCACTTTTTCATGTGTCGGCATCAGGTTCCAGAAGTCGTTATTTTTCCAGAGCGAAAAGGGGAGCACATGGTCGATGTGGAGGTTCCGGTGAGAAGTAATCGCCTGGTCCGACCAGACACACGCGATTTGGCCCACGTCCGCGAGGAGCTGGTGGTAGAACCGGGAAGCTTCCTGGACCTGCCTTCCCGTGTCGGGTGTACGGGTGAGGAGATCGAGAACCTGTTCGCGGGAAAGGGAATGTCCCTGTGCACGTGCAGCCGTCACCGTGAAGTCCGCCCATTTACTGACCAGTGTTCCTTCCCCGGTGATAAAAGACCCGAAGTATTGGAAAAGTGAAGCAAGATCCGCAGGAATAGAAAATTTTCCTGCATGCATGACGAGCCGGTCAGGTGTAACCGGCCCCCTGGGAATGGAGAGGCGGCTGTGGTCCCAGTCGAATACGGAATTGAGAACCCCATGCTGTGAATATCCAAGATGCTGAATGGGGCCGTCGATGATTGCTACCCGCACTTTTTGGATTAATTTGCGGAACGTATCTTCGAGATCCACGGGAATCATACCCCTCCTGTATTCCATGTAAAAAGCCGAAAAGCCCCCCTTGTCACGGTACCATTCCGCAATTTCGGTCAGTTCTTTCCTGAAAAGGACCTTTTTTGCTGACTGGTTCCGTGGCCGCTCTCCATTGAGCTGCGGAATGAACTGTGCATGTTCAAAGAGCGGGTAGTAATACAGGATCCATTTCTCGATGAGCAACCCCAGGGGATACCATATCCGCCCATTCCCGGGTTCGGCAAGATGCGCATGCTGCTGGCAAATCTCGATGGTTCCTCTGAGCAATGCGTATTTGAAGGAGGTTACGGCTTTGTCACGTTCGATAATGGTGTTGAGAGTCCGGTATTCTTCGAGCAACCGGGGATCCATTGCCTGTCAGAAAAAATGAAGCTCAAATTTCATTTGAAGGTATCGGACATCAATCTGACAATTCGCAATAACAGGATCTTGCCATTAAATTACCTGGACCAAAAAAGATCTTTGTAATAAGAGTCCAAAACCCAAAGTATGCCCACAATCGCTGGATTTGACGATGAATCCATCCAGACAATCGTGCTCAGGCAACTCCACTATCCACGTAATCTTCTTCACAATTGACACAGATCCCGGCAGGAACTTCTTTCATCATGATTATAGCCCCTCCCTCCGTACCTCGACCCCGACCTCGTTTCTCCGCAGGAATCCCGGGGTGAAGGGCGAATTGTACCGCATCAGGAACGGTGTTCCCACGGTGGGAATTCCGGCCTCCCGGAGGGCTGCGAGGAGCCGTTCGCGAACGGAAGAGACATCGCGGTCCTGCGCCCTCCCCCGGAACCGGATGACCGCCAGTTCCCGCGGGGGGACCTCCCGGATGCTGACCCGGCTGTCAAGGGGCTCCGGCACGTCCCCCCTCCTGTAATGGGCAGGCATGAAAAACGACATCGCCTGTGCATCGGAGAGGACGGGCGCCGTCATGGGAATCTTTTCGGGTGTGATGACAGGGGCGGTCATGGGCACCTTCCTCCGGGATTGGTTGTTTCCGGAGATGTAGCGGAAGAGGATCGTGAACGCTTCGTTTTCATCGGTCCCGGAAACGGTGGCGAGGAGGAGGGGTGGATACCTGCGGAACTCGATTTGGCCCAGGCGCCCGGTTACTTCGCAGGGAATGGTTGCGGTCATGGACTATCCCGTTCATGGCATGGAACCTATGGGCTAAAAGAGTGATGGGAAGGGGAAACGGCTGGAAAAATACTATGTGGGATTCCATGCAACATCCCACGTAACACGCTCCGGAGGAACCCCGTGAAAAATATTCCCCGAACCGATGCCCCGCAGAGACGGGAACTCGACATCACGCTCGAGGCAGGCATCCTGCTCGTCCTCTCGGTCTTCATGCTCGTCTTTGGCATTCTCCTCTTTCCGATCCATACCGGCGATCTCCCGTATGCACCGGACAGCACCTACGGTCTCTTTCTCGTCATCGTCTCGCTGCAGGTCATCACCCTCGGAAAGACGCCTTTCGGCGACGTTCGCCGGTCATGGCTCGTTGTCATCGCCGGGATCGCGGCCTCGGTCATCGGCATGGGTGCCTGTTTCATCCCGGCCGTCCTCTCGGCTCCTGTCAGGATCCTTGCCGGCGTCCTGCTCCTCGCCGGCGGGGCGGCCCTCCTCTTCCAGCTGGCGTTCCGGGAAGACAGGGCTGCAGCGTGGCTGAAGAGCCCGGGTATCCTGCGGCACCTCGCCCTTGCCTGTGGCCTCGTGTACCTCCTGATGGTTCTCCTCGGTCTCGTGACGCTCCTGCCTGTCCTTGCGATCGATGCGCTGACGGCAGTCCTCCTCCTCGTCGCGGGGGCAAGCCTCCTTTACCTTGCGTGGTGCATCCAGGTCGTCAGGAAGATGTACCCGGAGAGTGCGTTCCCGCCGGCAGGCACGCCGTCCCCCGGCCAGCGCTTCCCCCTCCTCCGGGAGGCACCCCTGACCCTGACGACAGCCCTCCTTCTTTTTCTCGGCGTGCTCCTCGCGTTCCTTGCGGTCCTGCTCGTCCCGGTCAGCACGGGGACACTCCCCTTCTCCCCGGACGGCCAGCTGGGTCTCCTGCTGGTCATCATGGCGATCCAGGTCCTCGCGATGGGCGAGACCCCCGTCGGCCGGTTCCGGCGCTCGTGGGCGCTCGTCGCGGCCGGCCTCGCCTTCGTTGCACTGGGTGTCTTCTCGTGCATCGTACCGGGAATCCTGACCGACATGCTGCGGGTCATGCTCGGCGTCCTGAACCTTGCCGGAGGGGTCGTTCCGCTCTCCCTCCGGGTCTTCCCCCTCCTGCAGCAGGGGGGAAAGCCAAAGGCCCCCGTGCCTCCCCCGTTGAGAAACCTCCTCCTCACCCAGACCGTGCTCAACGTCGTCGGGATCCTCTTTGGCACGTCCATGCTCCTGCCCGGTCTCATCCCCGGCATGGTGACAGCAGCGATCCTTTTCTGTAACGGGATACTGCTCTTTCTCCTCGCCCGCATCCTTTCAGGGCTCCCCACGGAGGCGTGAGGGCAGGCAATCCCTCTTTTTTTGGCTCTTTGCTCATCTCTTCGCATAAATCAATTGGAAAATGAGAAAGGCTGTCATGCCCTCATGCAACTTACCCGCCCAAAACGATGGAGAAGATGTTTCCCTGGTTGTCTGAGACGTTCCCGAAAGAACCAGACCGCCGGGAAACCGGGTACTCCGTTAGTGAATCCAATGAACTATCGAAAAAGAGATACAATCTGCCACCTGGCGTTCCAGTTCAGGAGAGGAGAGATTGTCAAGTACCTGAAAAGCACTCGCAACTTTACCATCGCAATGGAGTCGACGTTTGGCCTGCCCCCCCCTCGGACAGTATTGGTGGAGGAGAAATCATCAGGGAATGGACGAAATGGATCCTGTTCGATGAACGTTTCCCATCCGGATACATGATCTCCTGCCTTTTTAAATCTCTTGGAAGCCTTTCATAGATCATTGAGAATATGTCGATCAGCTTAGGGAAAGCTTTTCCGGTTTGAAGCGAGGTATTTCGAAATCCACGGGAACAGGGTGAAAGGTACGGGCAGGGAGACAATTGAAGAAGGGACATTTCGACGGTCACTCGGGCAGCTCGAACTCGTGAGCCTTGGCATCGGGGGGACCATCGGCTCCGGTATCTTCGTCGTGCCGGGGATCGCGGCAGGGATCCTTGGGCCCGCGTCGCTTGTCGCATGGGGCATCGTTGCGGTATCTGCCACCCTCGTCATGGTCTCCCTCGCGTGGGTCTTTGCGGGGTTCGGGAGGAATGGCACATTTTTCGCGATATTCAGCACGCTGTTTGGACGAAAGGCGGCCGCAATCCTCGTCTCCCTCTATACCATCTCGTCGGTCTTTGGCATCGCAACCATCGCTGCCGGGATAGGACAGTACCTCTCGTTTTTTGGTATCGGGCATGTCTTGGCCATCGAGATCCTTGTCATATCCGCGTTCTGTGCCATAAACATCGCCGGCATATCACTCTCGGGAATGATGGAAAATATCCTCACCCTTCTGAAGATCCTGCCCCTGGTTGTCATCACCGCGGCCCTCCTGCCGTTTATGAAAGTGGAAAACCTCGTGCAGGATGTCCCGTTCTCGTTCATGGGACTCTTCTCCACGATAATCATCGTATACTGGCCGTTTACCGGCTTTGAGATCAGCGCCATTCCGGTCGGCGAGATGAGAGACTGCCGGGCGGTCGCCCGGTCGCTATGCATCGTCATGGTCACGGTGACCGCGATCTATCTCCTGCTGAACCTTGCTCTCATCGGGAGCACGGGGTGTGCCACCCTCGCCGCATCTCCCGCCCCCCTTGCGACGGCTGCGTCCCGCCTTTTCCCGTACAGCGGCACCGTGGTCGCACTGGTCGGAATCTTTGCCATGCTCTCGGCAATGAACGCATACATCGTTGCAGCGTCGCGTGTCATGCACAGCATGGGGGTCGAATATCACATAAAAGGTCTCGCCCGCCTGAACAGGCAGGGAACACCGGGATTTTCACTCGTCCTCTGCTGCGGTGTCACCGCACTGATGCTGTTCTTCTCAAACGAGTTCAGCAGGCTGGCGATACTCTCGGTGATCACGATACTGGTTCCCTACATCTCCTTCTGCATCGGTGCGTGCATCACGTTCCGGGAAAAGAGCCGGAGAATTGTTTCCGGGGCAGGTGCCCTGGTCTCGGTCATCATCCTGATCCTGTTCTTCCTCCTGCACTAGGCGCGGCATCGGGGGAATCTCCCGGCCACCCCCGCCCGCCTCCGGGCCGCTTGCCCTGTTTCTTTTCATGCCCCCGGTTGACCACGTACGCGAGGACTCCCACGCATATCCAGCCTGCACCGGCAACGATGGCGTTGATGTTGAGGAAGAATGCGAGCGCGATACAGCTGGCGAGACCGAGAACCGGGGTGTAAGGATAGAGCGGCACCCTGAACAGGCGGTTTGCATCCGGCATCGTCCGCCTGAGCCGGAGCAGGCTTGCATTGATGAAAAAGAACGTGAGCAGGGTTCCAAAATTGAAGATGGATGCGAGCCATTCGAGGTCTGCATTGGTCAGCAGGACGATGAGGCTGATGACAACGCCGCTGAGGACAACGGTCGCGGAAGGGATTCCCCGCGACGAGATCCTCGAGAGGGCCCGGGGAATATCGCCCTGCCTCGCCATCGCGAACAGTGCCCTCGATGCGCCGATCATGGATGAGAGGATCACGGACGTGGTTGCAAAGAGGGCCGAGACGGCAACGAACTTGAGGAAAAAGGGGTTGGCAGTCGCAATCCCCAGTGCCAGTTCCAGCGGGGCTTTTGACGTCCCGAGGGTCTGCCAGTCGACGAGCCCGACTGCGACGATCGCGACCCCGATGTAGAGGAGGGTGCATACCGCAAAGGAAAGAATAATCGCCCGGTGAACGTTTCGTTCCGGGTCCCTGACCTCTTCGGCGACCATGGCCACCGTGTTGAACCCGATGAACGCAAAGAAAATGATCGAGGCGCCGGTCAGCATCCCCTTGATCCCATGGGGGAAAAACGGGGAGTAGTGGGAATAATCCCCGTGGAGGAGGATGTAGATGCCTCCTACCGTGATGAAGAGGACGAGGGCCGAGACTTTCAGGATGACAAGGAGGTTGTTGGCACCCGAAGCTTCCCTCATCCCTTTCAGGTTCAGCAGCATCAGGACGAGCGGCCAGGCGGTCCCGATCGCCACCAGCGTCGCGTTTACGGGAGTTATCCCGAGGAAATAGGCCAGGTAGGCAGCAAACCCGAGGCTGACGGCGCTTGCCCCGATGATGTAGTCGAACGATTTCATCCACCCGACGATAAATCCGGGGAATGCACCGAAGGCTTTCGTGGTGTAGATGTACGAGGCGCCGGCCTCGGTGATGAACGAGGAGAGTTCTGCCGCCGACAAACCGGACAGGAGTGCGACAAATCCCGCGACGAGGAACGAGAGAATGACTGACGGCCCGGCAAGCCCGGCGGCGACACCGATGAGGACAAAGATTCCGGTCCCGATGATCGCACCTATCCCGATACCTGCTGCCGTCCAGAGTCCAAGCGACCGTGCGAGTTCTGTCATTGTTCACACCGGGTAAGGGGGGATGCATCCCGTATTTCGATAAGATTGCCCGGACAGGGCCCGGCAAATTCCAAGCCGCCGGGAAAGACGACCCGGGCAGAGAGGATCGGTCGGGTTCATGCGGATCCCGGCACGGGGCCGTGCGTTGCCTCCCATTCCCTGACGGCACGCGGTGCACCGGCGAGGAGACGCCGGATGGTGTGCAGCACCACGGCCTGCCGGGAAGGATCGAGCCTCTTTTGAACCGAGACGAGAAGGTCGATGAGCGGTTCGTGGTATTCCTCCTCCATCATGTCAACGGCATCAAACGCCCGGAGCAGGGAGACCACCGAGGTCTGGTTCACCGGTGCAAGCGAAAGGAGGATCTCCTGGAGCAGGCCGCGTCCCTCCGCCGTCTGGAGCGAGACCTTCCTGTTCGCGGCAAAGGAGCCAAAGAGCGCCCGGTGATCGTTCACCTGGGTGATATCAAAACGCTCCGATTTTTTCGCCCGGCGGATCAGGGTCACCGCATCGGGCGCCGAGCACCCCCCGACCGCCGCGAGGTATGCCTCCCAGCTGACGGGGTGACCGGCCGCATCCTTTGCGACCTTTTCCAGGATTCCGGGGCGGTCCGGTGCCGTGGTCTCCAGGTAAAGGGAAAACGCCCGCAGGCGGTCGGTTGCAACCGCTCCCGTGGTAATCTGCGCACGGATCAGGGAATGGACCGCGGGGCTGTCGAGGGTCGAAAGGAGCGCCAGGCAGGTATTCTTCACCTGCCTTTTCTTGATTGCCCTCACCTGGACATCCATGGGGTCGGTGAGGGGAACTCTCAGGTCATAGCGGTCATAGAGGTCACGGAGTGCACGTTCGTGCCGGGAGGCAAGCGAATGCTCGATCGTCCTCCGTGCCCTGTATAGTGCCCCGTACCGGTGAGCGTAGTCCGGGGAATCCACGCCGTCAAAGAGTGTCAGGAGGAGTCCGCCCACGTCGGAAGAGAGGGCATCGTCGGAAAGGATGCGGAAATAGAGGTCAAGGTATGCATCGGAGGGGACACTCCCGGGCTCTTCGACGAGGCGGATCATCTCCCGCTCCGCAAGCCGGTACAGGGCGATGAACCGGTTCACCCGGTCCCCGTCAAAAACAGCCTGGAGAAAAAGTTCCGACGGGCCGGCATCCGGTGAGACCTTCCCGTAGAAGGTGTGTCCCCGGTTCAGGGAGAGGAACGCGGGCTCGTCAACGTCCGGGAAGGTGATCTCTGTCTTTGGTCCCTTGATCCGGACAAGGGTTTCTGCGATATCGTGGCCGCCGCCGTCGACCAGCGCTGCCCGGAAGGGAAACGTCCAGTAACCTCCCTTTTGGGGCACGTGCTGCCTGACGGTCATCCGATAGATCCGGCGATCGGGATCGTACCGGCCCCGGACCGTGACGACCGGAAACCCCGTCTGCTTCAGCCAGGTCCGTGCCATCCCGGAAAAATCCTGGCCCGAGACCTCCTCCATCGCCGAAACCCACTGCTGCCAGGTGGCATTGCCGTGCCGGTACCGGGAATGGTAGAGGTCGAGCCCCCGGACGAACTGCTCCTTTCCCATCAGTGTCTCGATCATCCGGACGAATTCGGCCGCCTTCACGTACGTGATCCCGGTGATCAGGTCATTGGGGTCGTTGAACCCGTCGGGCTCGATGGGCATCGATGTCGACCCGGCGTCCAGGGCAAACGTGCCGGTCGAGGGCGCATAGAGACCAAGGACGGTCTCGAGCCGGGAATAGTCCTCCCCGAAGAGGTAGGCGTGGTACCTGTTTTCCATAAAAGCCGTCACCGCCTCGTTGAGCCAGAGCTCAAAGGGGGTCTTTCCCGTCACTTCAGACCCGTTCAGGTTATGGTAGAACTCGTGGACCTTGACGCGGACCATGTATTCGAACGCGGGATCAGTCATCCGGGGGTAGGGCATGATCCGGTTCATGGTAATGGTCGTATTGCCGACGTTCTCCATGCCCCCGAAATCCGAATTCTGCATTCCGATCTCCCTGTACACGGTGCCGGTGTACCTGTAGCCGGGGGTAATTGTCCGGGAGAGGTCAAAAAGGCGGGACCGGACAGATGCCAGGTCCGCCGGGCTTGGGGCCTTCTCCCGCTTAAGCCGGTCCCGTTCCCTGGAAAGGGCGATGATCTCCTCCTTTTCCCGGGAATGCCCGTACGTCCCCGGGCCGGTGAAGAGGTACACCCAGAGGATGGCATCTGCGAGCACCTGGAGGGCATAGTCCGCGACCGACGGGTCCGAACCCGGGGGGACCAGGAGTTCAAGGGTGAACCGGTGACCGTCCGGGTACTCGAAATCCCGGGTGTGGGTGTCATAGGTGCCGACGCAAAGGAAGAAGAGGTAGGGGGCCATGGGGGTCACGGTGTTGTCGTAGGTGATGCTCACCCGGCCGGGGCCTGCAGGATGGCGGGGGACGGCGACATCCCCGTTCGAGAGGAGGCTTGTGTACCGTTCGTCGGCAATGATGGTGGTCGTATAGGTACACTTTGCCGTCATGTCGTCGATGCAGGGGACTATCCGCTGGAACCCCCACTGCTGGCACTGGGTGATCTGGGTGGGAGGGGCTCCCGGAGGAGTGCGGTCGTAGTAGAGCCCTTCCAGGACGTGATCGCTCGGCCGGCAGATGCTCTCCGTCCCGATGGTGAGCCGGGTGCGGGGAGCAGGGGCGGAATCAAACGCGATTGTCAGGATGTTTCGTGCCCGGTCGTACGTGGATCTGACCGGGACACCGTCACAGGAGACAGAGAGGATGTCGAGGTCACACGCGTTGAATGCAAGTTCTGTGATCGGCGTTTCGAGGACCTCGACGGTCATCCGGGACGTTGTACGCGTGTAATTGTCATGCACATCAAAGACCAGGTCCATGTGGATGACTTTGACCGTCAGTGCGCCAAAGTCCCCGGGATAGTACCTAAAAAGGCGTGAATGGTTCTGTTCCTGGACAGCCACGGTGATCCCCCCCGGTGGCCCGGCCGGTGCAGCGAATACCGTGGCCGGGTTCCCGCACGGTTGAATAGTGAGTGAATTCCTGCACAGATAAATGATGCTATGCGGAGCCTTCTTCGAAAACAAGGAAAAGCAATTCCCTCCGCGGGGGTTGCGGCGAATCCCGACAGAACAGGGGGAGGTATCACGGGGAACCGGGGCCTGGAGGGAAGGCAACCGGGCGGCGGGGAACACGCATCCCGCCATTCTCCCTTATTTTCCCCGGACCCGCGAAAAAAGGCTCCCATTCCGGGTGTTTGGTCCCGGAGGGGAAGAACTTTCACCAGGAGGCGGGGCTCCCCCTCTTCAGAAGACTGATATGCTGTCGTGACAATGGCTCCACGTGTGAAGTGAACGAGACATGACCATACCCTTATCGCCCGGGCAGTACCGGAACAGCTTCGATGAATCCCTGGTCGAGTGCGAAAGCACCAGAGATCTCCAGCCCCTCAGGGAGATCATCGGCCAGAAGAGGGCGCTCTCCGCGCTCACGTTCGGGTTGAACATCGACGAGAGAGGGTTCAACGTCTTCGTGTCCGGGATGCACGGGACCGGCAGGAAATCCGCGGTCAAAAAGTTCATCGACGAGCTCTCGAAGACGAAACCCCGCGGCAACGACTGGATTTACGTCAACAATTTCGAAAATCCCTATGAACCAAACGCGATCCGCCTCCCTTCCGGCATGGGAAAACAATTCAGGGAGGACATGGCCACCTTCATCGCGGAGGCAAAACGGGCCATCCCCCAGGTATTCGACAGCGAAGACTATGCCAACCGCCATGATGCCGCCATCCATGGGATCGGGGACGAAAAAGCGCAGTTGATAGCTCATATCGACGAGGTAGCCCGGAGTAAAGGGTTCCTCATCCAGCCCGGGCCCCAGGGCCTGCTCACCATACCGCTCAAGGAGAACGGGGAGGCATACCCGCAGGAGGAGTTTGTCACCCTGCCCCAGGAGGTCCAGGTGCAGTACCAGAAACGGAGGGAAGAGCTCCTTGCCGAGCTCCGGAACACCTTCCGGCAGTTGCGGGATCTCGACCAGAAAGGAGAGGACATCATTGAGCAACTGAACCGTGATGTTGTCCTGAATGCAATCGGTCACCGGATCGCAGCGCTCAAGGACAAGTACGAAAAGGTCGACGAGATCCATGCCTACATCGGGGCTGTCCAGAAAGACATCGTGGAGAACATCCCGCAGTTCCTGCCTGAACCACCCCCGCAGCAGACATCGTCTCCCTTCCCCAATCCCCTGGCCAGGGATCTCGTCTTCAGGAAGTATGACGTGAACGTCATCGTGGACAATTCCGAAAACGAGGGTGCCCCGGTGATCTACGAGCAGAACCCCTCCTACCAGAACCTGTTCGGAAAGATCGAGAAAGAGGTCCAGTACGGGGTGGTAACGACCGACTTTACCATGATCCGCCCGGGTTCGATTCACAGGGCGAACGGCGGGTACCTGGTGATGATGGCCGAAGACCTCTTCCGGAACCCCTATTCCTGGGACAGCCTCAAGACCACACTCAAGACCGGGGAGGTGGTCGTCGAGGAACCCGGTGAACGGATGGGGTTCATATCAACGAAGGGGATCAAGCCCGAACCCATCCCGCTCTCCCTCAAGGTGGTCATCATCGGCACCCCGCAGATCTTCCAGATCCTCTTTACCCAGGACCCGGATTTTCCCGAACTCTTCAAGGTCAAGGCAGAGTTCGATATCACCATGGACCGCACGGAGGAGAACGTCCGGAATTATGCCTCTTTCATCTGCGGGATCTGCAGGGATCTCAACCTCCGTCACCTGGACAAGTCCGCGGTGGCAAAGGTGATCGAGTACGGTTCGCGCCTCGCGGAAGACCAGGCCAAGCTCACCACGCGGTTCTCCGACGTGGCCGACATCATCCGGGAAGCCAGTTACTATGCAGGAGGGGACCAGTCAGAATACACAACAGCCCGGCATGTCCTCAAGGCCATTGAAGAGAAGATATACCGGTCGAACCTGATACAGGAAAAGATCCAGGAGTTCATCCGCAAGGGCATCTTCCTGATCTCGACCGAGGGGGAGAAAGTCGGGCAGATCAACGGGCTCTCCGTGATAGGCGTCGGGGACATCGAGTTCGGGAGGCCATCGCGTGTCACTGCCAGCGTCGGCATCGGCCGGGGCGGGATCATCGATATCGAGAGGGAGGCTGCCATGGGAGGCCCGACCCATACCAAGGGGGTGCTCATCATATCCGGGTTCCTCAACGACAGGTATGCCCAGGACAAACCCCTCTCCCTCTCCGCGCGGCTCGTCTTCGAACAGAGCTACGAGGGCGTGGATGGTGACAGTGCGTCGAGCACCGAGCTCTATGCAATTCTCTCCGCGCTCTCCGGCCTGCCCATCAACCAGGCTATCGCTGTTACCGGCTCGGTGAACCAGAAGGGGGAGATCCAGGCAATCGGCGGAGTGAACGAGAAGATCGAGGGATACTTCGAGGTATGCAGGGCAAAAGGGCTCACCGGAAAGCAGGGTGTCATGATCCCGTCGAGCAACGTGCAGAACCTGATGCTCAAGGAGGAGGTCATCGAGGCGGCGAAAGAGGGAAAATTTGCCATATACCCCGTCAGTACCATCGATGAAGGGATCGAGGTTCTCACGGGCGTGCGGGCAGGGAAAAGGCAGCCGGATGGGACCTTCGAGGAAGGCACCGTCAATGACCGGGTGGACAAGCGCCTGAAAGAGATGGCCAAGATCCTGAAAGAGTATTATCCGGGCCCCTGACCGGAAAGGAGATCCTCCGGGGGCAGACGACCACTTTTTTTTGAGTTCTCCTGGAAACGGCAAAGACCCAGGGAGGCATGGGGACGATTGCCTGCATCCGGGAGAAAATAGTTCATCAAGAAAACTATTAACCGTTAAAACGATCCAGAGATAGATCATGGCGAGGGACCAGAAACTCGACGAGGTCACTGAAGGGTTGTTGCAGCTCTATCCCCTCCTCTTCCGGAAATTACACGCCAGGATGGTTCTGTCGACACTGGAAATGATGCGCTTTCGCATTCTCAAAATACTCATGATCGAAGGGCCGCTCCCCATTTCAGAGATAGGAACGCGCCTCTTCGTGTCCCGGCCATACATGACGAAGCTCATCGACGGCCTGATCGCAGAAGGCCATGCCGAAAGGCGCCCTGATGAAAAAGACCGGCGGGTCCTGATAATCTCCATCACCGATGCCGGGAGGGAATGGTTTGGGAAAACCCGGGGACGTTTGAAGGACCAGGTCGGGGAGTTGATCTCGAAACTCGAAGAGGGAGATGTGAGAGATCTCTCCCATGCACTCGGCACGATACGAAAAGTGCTCGAAAAAATTACCTGAATGCGCACACGAGGGGCCAATTGACTCTGACAGGATGGAAAAAGGATGAAAAAACACCAGTCTTCACCCAAATCATGGAAGAAGAAAATACCGGGACTGTTGTTCTGCGTGCTGTTCGCGGGGGTGCTTGCAGTCCCGGTGTGTGCCGGAGAGAGGTACCTCGGCGGAAACCCGGAGCTCTCTGCAGCGGTCAGGGGATCGAATGAATTCTACCCGGGTGAGGATGTCACCATTCCGGTGGTCATCCAGAACAGCGGGTTGATCGAATATACCTTTACCTACCCGACCACCCTGACGCCTGTCGATATGCCGAGCACGGCGAAACTGATGACGGTCGCTCTGGGTCCCGGGGATGCACCGCTCATCATCACCTCTGACCCGCAGATGGTGGGGGATCTGAAGGGGGGATCGAGCGTGGGAGTCAATTTCAATGCCCGCGTGCTTCCCGATGCACAGTCAGGCACGTACATCATCCCCCTGAACATCACCTATACCTACCTCGATTCCGCGGAACAGTACGGGCAGGATGCCCTGCACTATCACTACAAGCAAAAGGCCGTCACACTCGCGCTCCCTGTTCACGTAAAGGGAAAAATTATACCCGACGTGAATGCCGTCACCACCGAGTCCGTCTTTGCCGGGAGTGAAGGATACCTCTCCCTGCGGCTTGGGAACGCTGGCAACGAAGAGGGGCGTGATTCAGTTGTCCGGCTCGCAAGGAGCGGCACAAGCCCGGTGACACCCCTGGCCGGGAGTATTTTCATTGGACGTTTTCCGCCGGGGGATACCAGGGATCTCCGGTTTAAGGTTGCGGCTGCCCGGGATGCCGTTTCGGGGGTGTACCCTGTGGACATCATCGTGGATTACACGGATAGCGAGGGAAAACAGCGCTCCACTGATCCCCTGACAATCGGGGTGCCTGTGGGAGGGAAAATGACCTTTGAGGTTGCCACTCCCCCCGACCCGGTATCCCCCGGTTCGAAAGGGACCTTGAAGATTGCCTTTCGGAATACCGGGTCTTTTGCAGTCACCGACGCCCAAGTCCGCCTCTACCCCGCCGATCCCTTCATGAGCGACGATGACCTCGCCTACCTTGGGGACATGCTCCCGGGGGAGACAAAAGTTGCCCGTTTCGAGGTCACCGTCGACCGGGATGCCACGGTCAAGGAGTATGGCCTCGATACCGAGATCCGGTTCCGCGATACGCTGGGAAACGACCAGGTCTCTGACAGGATCAAGGTGCCGGTAGAGGTGGTCCCGCTCACAGGGGTCATGGCCGTGCTGGGTAACCCCGGTCTCCTCGTTATCATCGGGATCGTGGTGCTCGTGGGGGCCTATATCGTGCTTACGAGGGGAAAACGGTTCACGGCCCTGGTGCGGCGGAAGCCACGGGAGAGAAAGGACCAATGAGCGCGGACGGAACGCACCCCGGGACAGGCCTGGTGGGAAAAGGGTGTGCGGGGCGATTGGAGACATGGTAGCGCAAACCGGCACGACCAGTGCGGTAAAAGTCCATGATCCCGGAAAGGACCCTTCTCCCATTATCCGGGTCCGGGACATGACGAAGATCTTCCATAACAGGCACGAGGTGACTGCAGTGAACCACGTCTCGCTGGATGTGGACCAGGGGGAGATCTTCGGACTTCTCGGCCCGAATGGAGCCGGAAAGAGTACCCTGATCAGGATCCTCACGACGCTGATGCGACCTTCATCGGGAACGGCCTGTATCGGTCAATACCTCGTCGGAAAAGACGACGAGGAAATCCGGAAAATCATCGGCGTATGTCCGCAGAACAGCACAATCGACCTGGACCTCACCGCGTACGAGAATCTCGAATTTTATGGGAATCTCCTGAACGTGGACGAGGAAACACTTCCCGATCGCATCCACTATCTGCTCGGAATGGTGAAGCTGACCGACCATACCCATGTGCCGGTCAAGAACTTTTCCGGGGGGATGAGGCGCAAACTCGAGATCGTGCGGGCTTTTCTCCACCATCCGCTCATCCTCTTCCTCGATGAACCGACGATTGGGCTCGACCCGGATTCGCGCCGGGAGATCTGGGACCAGATAAAACGCCTGAACGCTGAAAGGACCACCATCATCCTCACCACCCATTACATGGACGAGGCCGAAAAGCTCTGCGACAGGATTGCCTTCATGAACGGGGGACGCCTGGTGGCGCTCGATACCCCCGAGAACCTCAAGAAGGTCATCCCCTCGGGGGAACTGATCGAGTTGGGCTCTCCAGCACTGGACCCTGCCGTCGTTTCGCTCCTGCAGCACCGCGACGGTGTCCGCTCCGTCGAGATCCATGACCATGTTCTGAGGATATCGGTCAAGGACAGCTCCCGCGTGCTCCCCGTCATCCTTGCGGACCTCGAGCACCATTCGGTCAGGGTGCAGTCCATCACGATCCGCCAACCGTCCCTCGAAGACGTGTTCATCTACCTCACCGGGATCGGACTCGAAGGCGGGTGAACCGGCATGAACAGGGAGATTCGGGTACTCTTCAGGGGGGCATTTGCAATTTTCCGGAGGGATCTCAGGAAATTTTTGAGTAATCCCTTCGTCATCGTCATGACGCTATTTATGCCGATCATGTACCTGATCATCTTCGGTAATGCCATGGGCGGAGCCACTACGGGCATCCCCCTCGGGGTAGTCCAGGAAGACCCCTACATCCACGAGACATTGCTCTATGAAACCGGGACGGGCATGCTGGAGACGTTCCACCAGCAGGGACACCCGGCACTCTTCCGGGTCATCGTTTTCCCGGACGAGACCTCGGCCCAGAATGCACTCCGCGAGCGAAAGATTAGTGCCTACGTGGTCTTCCCCTCCACCATCTCCCCCGGCAGGGACGTGCGGCTCTATGTCGATAGTTCCGAGTACATGGTCCCCACCCTGGTCCAGTCCGGTGTCCAGTCTGCGCTCGCCATGGCCGGTGCGGCGAATCCTCTTGCGATCTTTCCCCTGTACGGCACAATCGAGTACATCCAGTTCTTCGGCGTCGGGGTCATCGTCATGGCCATCTTCATGACGACCATGATGGGGGGAGGTATTGCCCTCATCCGGGACAGGGAGATGGGCATTATCGAAGGGTACCTCGTGACCCCGGTCAAACGGTCAAGCATTATCCTGGGCACCATCGGGAGCGGCACAGTCCGGGCGTTCCTGGCCGGGTTCATCATCTTCCTCGTCGACATACTGGTCGCAGGGGTCGTCATCAGGAGCGTTGAGAGCTTCATCCTCGTGGTATGCGTGCTCCTGCTCATCTGCGTGGGTATCACGAGCCTCGTCGTGGCGCTTTCGTCCCGGTTCGCGACCCAGCAGGAGTACGCGTCATCCATTGCATTCTTGAACCTCCTCTTCTTCATGACCAGCGGAGCGTTCTACCCGGTGATTGGTATGCCCTACTGGCTGAAGTGGCTGACCGTCATCAATCCGGAGTATTATGCCGTGGATGCCCTACGGAGCATCATCCTCCGGGGACAGGGAATTGATATCATCGCGACGGACCTCGTCGCGATTGCGATCTTTGCCCTATTTGCCATCATCCTTGGGATCGTGACCTACCGGAGGACTCTCGAGTAAAGAGGACCCGGGACGTCTTTTTTCCGGTGAAAAATACTTCGTGATCTTCACAGTGCAGGGGATCGACCGCACGGCGGTCATGGGTTGTTCCCGCAAAAATAGCCCCCCTTCTCATTCTATGCCCGGGTCCCGATGGGAATCACGTGGAATTCGCGAACCATTCGTGGCACGCCCAAAAGAATCCAAAGTGGATGAAACGGTGATGAAAAGATGACGGTGAACCCTCCGGAATCCCCTACCCAATCCGGGCAGCTCAATCCGCTGGAATCCGGAAAAACCCCTTGCCCACATCACCCGACCACTTAACCTCCCCTCTATGTCCCAGGTCCGGGGCTTCCCGGGCGACGGGTCCGGGTCTCACTCGCGGACGAAGAACTCCTCACCACCATTGAGGAAGCCATACGGGCAGGCGGGGGCAGGGTCACGAGGGACTAGCACCGGTCCCGCTTCATTACCTCTGCCTTCAGGGCGGCTGGCATCAACCCGATTGCGTACCGGAGTGCGGTTCTCGGCATCTTTTCCCTGTGCTCCATGACAAACGAGAACACCTCGCCGGCATGTTTCCTCCCTGCCTCCCTGAGGAGCCACCCGTACCCCTTCTGCACCATGTCGTCGCCGTCGGTCAGGGGGAGTGTCGCAATCGATATCGATTCGTCGAGGAATTTCCCGTGCTTTGCCGGCACGATGAGCGACACGGCCGCCGCAGCAGCCAGCGGTTTTCTGATCGTTTCCACTGTGCGATTTCGCTGATAGAATCCGGGAACCGCCCGATGAAATCCCCAACCGCGTGGTTGCAGAACACGTCGCAGGACGCCCAGTTGGTGATATAGGTCCCGATCCAGTGCCGGAAGACCGCGATATCCTCCCGGTCATAGCGCAGGGAAAGGCGGCGTGCCCATTCCGAGGCGATGAAGGACTCCTCCAGGTAGCCGGACCGGTACAGCTCCTCGCAAAGAGAGAGGATCTCCTTCTTGTCCCATGACCGGATCTTTGCCCGGTACTTTTTCGCGATTGTGGTGGCGGTAGCGGTCTTCATGCCATAGCACGTGACAGGCTCCCTGAAGAACCGCTGGGAACTCTTCCGGATCCCGGGGTCGGCGTGTCTTTCAAGTTCCTCCCGGATAAGAGAGATGGCCGGGTCCATGCAGAGAGCGTGTGAGGGGGAGAAGAATAAGGGATGCGTTTTCACGCAGGCCGGGGAGGGACCCCGGGGGCGCAACGATCCGGGAACCCTCATTCGGCAAAGTCGCCTGCCAGACCATCCATTCGGGACGTCTTTTCCCGCCCCGTCCCCGGAAAAGGCCCCTCACTTCCCGATGCGGACCAGGTACCGGTTCGCGGCGACTTCTGTCCATGTTACCTGGTATCCCTGGCCGGAAAAAGGGGAACACGTGTTGTCCACCTGCTCCCTCGTTGCGTAAAAAGCCACGGTGTCGCCCGGGGAAAGCTTGTTCAGCAGGATTTTCAGCTTTATCATCAGGTTGGTGCAGGTCAGTTCGGAAAAGTCCTTTGCGTTCGTATGCTCCACGGTATCACATCCTCTTTTAAAAGAACAGCAGGCGCATGGCAGGGGCGGGAGCCGGGTCGTTTTCTGACGGGAACAGGAGGCGGGACAGGTCCCCGTCCGAGGCCTCCCTGACCAGCGACAGATTCTCCGTGGTACTGACGCCCCTGTCCGCGACGGAAGGGGCATGGACGTAGTAGGAGAGACTCCCGATATCGGTCGTGACGGCGATCATCTCCTGAACATTGAAGATCCGGTCGTTCCCGGGCACTTCGTGGGTCCCCTGGAGGGCGTACACGCCATCCTCGATGAAGATGACGCTGGTCGGAATTCCGTCCATGGCCGCGGCAATGGCCAGGGAGAGCCCGCCGAACGTCCACTCGGAACAGTAGGGGGGGTGCGTGATGAACACGGTCAGGGCGGGGACACCTCCTGTTCCGGCTCCGGCAGGGACAGTCCAGCCCCCCATGTGCGATGCGACGGGGTGGAGGCCGGAAAAACGGGCGAGTATCTCTTTCAGCGGCCTGATCGCGATCTCCTGGATGCAGGACGCCGGTTCGCAGAAACCCGTCCCGGGGTTCATCTGGTAGTATCCCCTCGCCGTCGCACACCGCGAACAGGCAGCAAACCACGGGTCGCGGCATGACCGGACGGTGTTCCCGGAAAGGGCGGAAACGCCTTTCCCGATGTTTTCGAACTCCGAGGGGCGCTGACCATCGTGGAGAGCGTGGACCCCGTCGAGGTAACAGTAGAGCTCCGGGTGCAGCCCAGCCCCGAGTACGCAGGTGAGGAACCGGAGCATGTAGACCGGGACCCTGCTCATGTAGGGAGAAGTGCAGAGGAGGAATGCAGCGTTCCTCGTCCCGGGCCAGTCCTTTTCGAGGGAAGAGACGAGTTCTCCCCAGAAAGACACCCGGTTGGCCGACCCCGTGATACGAAGACCCGGGATCCCGGATGCAACAGGGTCGGCGAGTCCCTGAAGGCGGAGCTCGTCGCCGTCTGCAATGACCAGGACGGACGGCAACCGGGAGAGGGCGACCCATGCAGGCCGGGTCCGTGCGTCCAGGAGGCTGAAGAGGGCATCTCCCGTGAGAAATACCTTTACAGTCCCCGTGTTTCCGGGGAACCCCTGCCCTCCTGCCGCGCCGATCACCCCGGCGAGCCACCTCATGCGTTCCCCGCCGATGGGGTCGCAGAAGAGGAACGTCGAGGAGAACACGGGGATCAGGCCCCCAGTCCGAGGGATTTTGCCAAGAAAACGATCCAGCCTGAGACGAACGCTGCGAAGACCGGGGATGCAACACCCATCCCGAGCAGGAAGAACGCCGCCCTGATGTTTCCCTCGGACGTCATCACGGCCTGCCGGATGGGGCATCCCCCGAGGAGGACGCAGATAAACCCGACGAGGAAACCGGGGATCACGGCAAGGAGGATGGAAGCTGCCGGGCCAAGCCCTGCGGGAGCTCCCGGAACCGGGGTGAAGGGACCGCTCGTGAGCGCCCAGAAGAAGTGTTCCATTGCCGCAGGTGTCAGGGTCCAGAAGAGGAGGTACCCGAGGAACGAAAAGACGATCAGGGCCAGGTACCCCGAGAGGATTCGCGTGTGGCGGAAGAGGAAATAGTCGCGGAACCCGCCGATCGAGCAGAAACCAGAGCGCTGGGCAAGGTACCCGATCAGGACGCCGAGGAGGAGGGTCACTGCAGGAACCGCAAGGACCGCGATCTCCACGGGCAGGACACCGGTCGCCATCAGGCATCCTCCCTTTCGGCCCGCTTCAGCATGAAGACCGTGCCCGCAACGACGCCGAGGGCCATCGCCACGATGAAGAGCAGGGCGATGAAGTCCCCGTACCCTGTCCGGAGCGCCGCCCGGTACGGGCACCCCCCGAAGACCATCGCGAGGATGAGCACGAGGAAACCCCCGAGGAAATAGAGCAGGTAGTCCCGGAACGATCCCTTTTTGACGGCGTGCTCCCTGTTCACGCGTGCGGATACGTATGCGCCGATGAGCACACCGACAACGCTCATCACGGGTAAAACTGCATTCTTCGAGATGGGTGCAAGGGCAAGGGATGACCCGGCAAGAATATTTGTAACCCCGTTCACGAGATCCCGCGTGTGGCATGCGACGCAGAACCCGTACGCCTCGGGGCCCCCGGCACTGATGAGAAGCGACTGGGACAGTGCAGCGAGAATCCCGATCACCGCACCGAGAAACGCGGGGTGCCGGACGAGGAGGAATGCATGGCGGCGGACTGTGTCATGAATGCTGCAGGGTACCATGGGTCATTACATTTCGACATTTTTCACTTTAATATTTTGGAACCATTTATGCACTTATGTGACACAAAATGCAAAGATCGGCAGGGAGATTCAAAATCATTATATTTGAATAACCGAATATAGATATATACAGATGACAGCAATTAACGACCTCTTCACGGCCGGGCAGTTTTTCCTGGTCATCACGCTCGAACTTGTCCTCCTCTTCGTGGCCATCAGCTTCCTGGTAGGGCTCATCCAGGAATACGTCCCCAAAGAGAAGATCCGTCGGGCTCTCTCGTCCGGGAACCGGGTCACGGGGACGGCTCTCGGTGCATTCTTCGGTGCCCTGACACCGTTTTGCTCCTGCTCGACGATCCCCGTGCTCGTCGGGCTGATCAACTCCCGGGTTCCGTTTGGCGCCTGCATGGCATTCCTCCTTGCATCACCGCTCTTAAACCCGGTCATTGTTTTCATGGTGCTGGCATTCTTCGGACCAGTACCCACCGTTATATACTGTGCAATCACCTTCTGCATCGCAGTGTTGTCGGGGCTCGTGCTCGAAGAGAAGGGCTTCATCCGGTTCGTCAAGCCGGCCGGGCGGGGGAAAAACGCCATTCCCTCTGGTGCGGGATCGGGGTGCTGTGCCGGCAACCCGGTTCGTCCGGCAGGGGTGAGTACGGGCTGCTGTCCGGGAGACGCGGGCACGATCGCGCAGGCACCGGGGTGCGGGTGTTCGGGCGGTTCCCCGCCTGTCCCTGCAGTTCCCCCCTCACCTGCACATGCCGGCGGGAACGGTTCGCCCGATTCCCACCACGTCCGCCGGATGAAGTCCGCCCTGGGCTTTTCGCTCCGCCTGTTCCGCCAGGTACTCCCCTACCTCATCCTCGGGGCAGCAATCGGGGCATTCATCTACGGGTTCGTGCCCGAAGACCTGGTCGTTTCCCTTGCGGGTCCGGAAAACACCCTCGCCATCCCCATCGCTGCAATCATCGGCATCCCGATGTACATCCGGGCCGAGACGATCATTCCCATCAGTGCGGTCCTGCTTACGAAGGGGATGGGTCTTGGCGCTGTCATGGCGCTCATCATCGGGGGAGCAGGGGCGAGCATTCCCGAGGTGACCCTCCTTGCATCCATCTTCGAGCGGAGGCTCGTTGCAGCGTTCGTGGGAGTCGTCCTCGGCGTCGCCATCAGCGCGGGGATCGTCCTGCAGGTCCTGCAGACGGCAGGGCTTCTCGGGTGACGAATCACTGGGTTTATCCGGGCTTACCAACGAGGTATTAAACATGACAGGGAGGACAGGCAGGCAGCGGGCATCATCCCTGTCCCGGTATACCACCATCTTCAAGGCGCTCTCCGACGAGACGAGGCTGCGGATCTACCTTCTCCTCGGCGGGGGGGAGCTCTGCGTCTGCCATATCCAGGCCGCCCTCGGGACCACGCAGACCAAGGTCTCCCGCCACCTTGGGGTCCTGCGGAACGCCGGCCTGGTCACGGCCCGGCGGGAGGGGCTCTGGATCTACTACAGGAGGTCTGAGCCGGGACCCCCCGGGGTACGATCCTTTACGAGGGACCTTGCCAGGCTCCTTGAGAAAGACCCGTCCCTTTCCGGGCAGCCGGGCGGGGACGGGCAGTGCGAATGCGAAGAAGAAACGGTTTCCCATGAAAAGAATCGTCATTGAATGGAAGCACATCGGGAACGATGTGACCGGAACGTGCGAGCGCTGCAGCCTGACCGGCGGCGCGATACGCGATGTTTTGAAGGACCTCGGACCGTATTTCAGGGAAAGGGGTGTTGTGCCCGAGTTCCGGGAGACAGTCCTGCCCGATGCGGAGATCGGGGCATCGAACCAGGTTCTCCTCGACGGAAGACCCCTCGAGGACTACCTTGCGGGTGCGGAAGTGGTCTCGACCCCCTGCTGTTCCTGCGCCTGCATCACGGGACAGGACGAGGCATATTGCCGTGCAATCGAGTATGCAGGGAGTCGCTACGAGGCGATTACCCCGGACCTGCTGAAACAGGTGATCATCGGTGTGGTGGAGAGCAAGAAGACACCGCGTGACTGCGGTTGTGCCTGCAACGGCCCGTCCTGAAAGGACACCCCGGCAGTCTGCCGGGGGAAATGCCCGGAGAGGGGGCTCTGAGGGGACGCCATGAGTGCCCGGGAGAAAAAGAGGAGCGTCCTCTTCATCTGCACGCACAACTCGGCACGCTCCCAGATGGCGGAAGGGTACCTGCGGGCCCGGTACGGCGACCGTTTTGACGCCTTCTCTGCCGGGACAACGGCAACCCTGGTCCATCCCTCTGCCGTTGCGGTCATGGAGGAGATCGGCATCGATATATCGGGACAGCGCTCCAAAACTCTCATGGAATTTGCCGGAAGGGAGATGGACCTCGTGGTGACGGTGTGCGATTCTGCCCGGGGTGCCTGTCCCTTCTTTCCCTGGGCAAAAGAGACCATCCACGTCCCGTTCCCCGATCCGGTCGGCCGGGACGGGGAAAGCCCCATCGAGGTTTTCCGGGAGGTCCGGGATGCGATCACGGGATGGATTGACGGGTACTTCGGGAGGGGTGGGACGGGATGACAGACGAGGAACGCCCCGTCCTCCTCCTGACATGCTCGGGGATCTCCCACACGGGACAGCTCACGACCCTCGCCGGGCGTTTCATCCGGACCATGCATCCGGCCCTCCTCTCCCGTCACCTCGTCCTCACCGGGCTTGCGCGTTCCCTCGGGGAGGAACTGGACGGTGACGAGCGGCTGGTCGTGGTCGACGGATGCGACCAGTGCTGTGCCAAAAAGAGGGTTCTCCTGGCCGGAAAGGCAATGGACGGGCACATCGTTGCAACCGCGGAAGGGATCGCCAGGCGGGGGATGGAAGAGCCGCGGTTTGACGAGATCCAAAGGCTTTCCCACGTGATCGTGGGAATTGTGAAAAACGACGGGCACATATCCCACCGGGTGCCCCCGGGACAGGACCATGAATAAGAGAAGCATTGTTATTATACAGGTTCTCCTCCTCGTTCTTGCATACCTGCCCGCGGCAGGGTGCCTGACGCAGGGGAACACGGGGGAGAGTGCCGGGAACAGGTCTCTTTCTTCCGTTGACAAGGTCGAGGTCTACCACTTCCACGCGACACGCCAGTGTTATTCCTGCGTCGTTCTTGGAGAATACGCAGAGGAGACGGTAAAGACGTATTTTGGGCCGGAGCTTGCGTCCGGGAAACTGGTCTTTGGCCATATCAATGTCGATCTCCCGGAAAACAGGGCGATCGTGGAGAGGTACGGGCCCACGGGATCCTCGCTCTGGATCGGGGTCACCAACAGGGGCGAATTCTCAAAGGAGGAGAACATCCGGGTATGGTACAAGATCGGGAACAAGGAAGAATACATGGAGTACCTGAAGGGAGTGATTGAAAAGAGGCTGGCGGGGGACCTCTCGTGACAGACGTGATGGGTGCCATGGAGGCCTTCGGGACGAGCGGCATCCCCCTCGTCGCGGCGTTCTTCATCGGTCTCCTGATGACGTTTTCTCCCTGCCCGCTTGCCACGAACATCACCGCCATTGCCTTCATCTCGAAGAAGATCGGGGACAGCAGGCACACGGTCCTCGTCGGGACGCTCTACAGCCTGGGGAGGATGGCATCCTACATCGCCCTCACGGCCCTGATCGTCCATGCAGGCATAAACATCCAGGCGATCTCGTTCTTCCTCCAGGAATACGGGGAGAGACTGATCGGGCCGTTCCTGGTTCTCATGGGGGTCCTGATGCTGGAAATCGTCCCGATCCCCCTTTCCGGTGGTCAGGGCCGGCTCCAGGCGATCGAGCTCTACCTCGGCGAGAAAGGATACCTGGGAGCGTTCTTCCTCGGGGTCATCTTTGCGCTTGCCCTCTGCCCGTTTGCCGCAGTCCTCTTCTTCGGGATGCTGGTCCCGATCGCGTTGAAGACCGGGGACGCCCTTTTCGTTCCTGCTGTCTTTGCGATTGCGACGGCACTGCCGGTCATCGTCATCTCCCTCGTCCTCGCAGGCAGCGTCAGCCGCGTCTCGAACGTGATGCAGAGGGTGCAGGACATGGAGAAATGGGTAAAGTGGGCTGTTGCCGCTGTCTTCATCGGCACCGGGTTGTATTACATCGCGATCGTGTACGGGCCTGCGATCGTGCCGGGGTGAATTGGTTCCCGGACTCCTCGTGCGGGCTGTCCGGCGGAGGGGCTCTTTCGATGCGTTACCGGGGATCGGGCATGCCGAAATCCCGGAGTTTTCCCCGTCTCCCCTGTCCGGCAGGGCTGACTGTGCCCTGCCCGTGACCGATCATCCTTCTCTTTCCACGACACCTCCACCATTCTCCTTTTACCCCTCCCGCACCATACCCGCATTGTATGACCGATGCCGGACCTGATGCGTGCCTGGAGGGAATCCTCTCTCTTTCCGGGAATGCCCGGTGGGAGATCGACAGGGCCCGCGCAGCACGAAACGTCACGGCATACGTCGTCCGATCGTTCGACGGCAGTGCACTCGTCTTCTCGCTGCCCCTCCTCGTGCTCCGCCCCCTCCCTGCGGAGATCCCCCTCGACCCCCGGGGATCGACGGGGGCAGTCGCCTGCATCATCGAGCGCATCAAGGAGGAGGCGGCCTCAGACGAGGCGCTGGGGCCCCTCGTCGGGCGGGGCTGCCGGTTCCCCCACCAGTTTGCGGCACTGACCGAGCCCTACACGGTGGTGTCCTCCCCTGCAGCGCTCGCATCGCATCTCTGGCACGCGGGCGGCCGGAACGTTGCCGACGGCAGGGGTATCCGCCTCCTCGTCGGCGGGGCGGTCCCCTGCCCGGCCGCGTTCTCGCACCGCGATGTCCGGGAGGTCGCCGGGACCGTCGCACGCTTCTGCGAGGCGGTCGCGGAAGTGACGTTCTCGGTCCCGGCCCGGGAACTGGAAGCGGCCTGGATGGCAGCACTCGACCAGCAGCTCCTCCGGGAAATGCTCCCGGAGAAGGGGCTCGTCTCGTTCGTCGGGGACGGGGCACACCTTGCCCGTTCCTACACGCGGTACAGGTGCTACTTCCGGACAGCCGGGCCAAAGACGGGAACGAGCATCCCGTTCACCTGCCCTGCCGATCTCTCCCCCGTCGAACTGGAACTCCCCGCGAGCAACCGGACGGTCACAGGCCTTGGGATCAGGAAAAAGGAGGTGTTTGCGGTTGCCGGGTCGAACGCGGAAGGAAAGACAACGTTCCTCGAGGGGATCATGGCCGGGATGGATGACCATGCCCCCGGCGACGGGAGGGAGATGGTGGTCACCGTGCACGGTCTCTGCACGGCGGAGGCAATGAACGCCATCCTGACCGGTGCAGACGTGAGCATGTTCTTTTCGTCCCTCCCGCCCGGGATCAGCGGGACGGTGCATGCAGCGTCCGGAATGGGAAGCGGCTCGATGACCATGGCGTACCAGGTGCAGAGGGCCGTCGGGCGGGGATGCCCGCTGCTTATCATCGACGAGGACCGGGCTGCCCCCAACCTCCTCGTCGGGAGTGCACTGCAGAAAGAGGACATAACCCCCCTCTCCGCGATCCTCTGCCACGACCGGGGGCGGATGAAGGAGACCGCCCTCGTCTTTGCCGCGTGTGCCATGGACACGCTGGTCGCGCAGGCAGACCGGATCATGGTCCTCGACCGGCACGTCGCCCGCGCAATCGACCGGGAAGAGTTCCGGGAAAGGGTGGCCCTGTCCCTGGAGAGGATGGCCCGCGACCTGATGATGAAAGGCCCGGCAGGGAGGGGGATCGAACAACCCCCCCGTGAAGGGAGGAGAATCAATAAACCCTCAGGGGATGGTGCAGAGGACCATGGGCTGGGAATTCTTTGATGCATACGCGGACGAGTATGACCGGTGGTTCGAGGAGCATTCTGCCGAATTCCTCGCGGAACTTGCCCGCGTCCGGGAGTTCCTTCCCGTCGCCGGGACGGAAGTCGTCGAGATAGGAGCGGGATCCGGCCGCTTTACCGTTGCGCTCGGTGCCAGGCTGGGTATCGAGCCGTCGCCGGCGCTTGCCCGGATGGCAAGAAAGCGCGGGGCAGAGATCGTCAGGGGAAGGGCCGAGTGCCTTCCCCTCCGGACCCGTTCCGTCCCGGCGGCCCTCTGCATTACGGTCATCTGCTACCTCGATAACCCCCTTTTGGCATTCCGTGAATGCTTCCGTGTCCTCGAACCGGAAGGGGTTTTTATTGTCGCGTTCATCGAACGTGGCGGCCTTGTGCACCAGAAGTACCTCCATGCGCCGGGAAAACACAGGTTCCTCTCGCGGGCGCGGTTCTATGCACGCCGGGAGGTCGTCGGCATCCTGTGCAGTGCAGGGTTCCTCGTGGAGAGGATCGATCCGAGAGCCGGTTTCTGTCTCATCGCCGCACGAAAGAAGGAGGGACTGGCAGGGGGGGTGTGATCTCCGGGGAGTCCCCAAGGCGAGGAAGACAGGAGTGCATTTTTCTTGAGGAAAGAGACCGGGTCGCCGTCCTCCATTCCTCCCGACGGGAAAGAGAGTTATTATTGCGTTTCGGGGAAAAAGTGTCTTTTCCAGGAGGGGGAATGTTTCGTGCGCACCGGTTCCCCGGGGTTGTGTGCATGCGAAACGCGGATTTCCGGCTCTCCTGGAGGGAAGGGGAAGAGAGATGCAGGGTCCGGATAGCAGGGATGATGGGGAATACGAGCATACCCAGGCGGGGTATCTCGTCATCGCGGCGGTCACGGCAGTCATCCTGATCATCATAGTCTCCGCGATCATATTTGGTCCCGTCTGGGTTGTGCTCCCTGTTGCAATCGTCATGGTCCTTATCCTCGCCATGTTCTCCACGCTCACGGTATCGGTCCGCAAGGACACACTCTCCCTTGCATTCGGGCCCGTCCGCCTTTTCAGGAGGAGCTGGCCTCTTTCCGGGATAGCGACCGTCACCATCGTGAAAAATCCCTGGTACTATGGCTGGGGCATTCGCTGGACCCCCCGCGGGCCGCTCTACAACATTTCCGGGTTTTATGCAGTGGAGGTCACGCTGGTTTCCGGAAAGGTGTTCCGGATCGGGACGGACGAGCCGGGAGAACTCAAGCGTGCCATCGGGAATGCAGCGCGAGGGTGATGGCAGGCCCGTGGCGGGAATGGAGTCCTGGCTACCGGGGCGATGCGTCCAACCGGTTATCTGCGCCTGCATCCTGCCAGGGACAAAGGTGAGCCTCCGGAAAATACCCGGACCGTGAGCCCATCCGCACAATTTTTTTTCCTATGATCCTGTTCTTTCC
This sequence comes from Methanolinea sp., assembly GCA_029907345.1. Lineage (GTDB taxonomy): Archaea > Halobacteriota > Methanomicrobia > Methanomicrobiales > Methanospirillaceae > Methanolinea_A. Next base: position 90,870 of record JARYMB010000005.1, on the reverse strand, counting down.
GGCCCGTCCGACTCCCCTGGTCCCTGCCTCTGCACTCCTGGAAAAAAAATGCCGTGCACGTGCAGAAGACCCCTTCCTGGCGGTCCGGCATGCGCATATCCCCATATTCAGGGTTTTTGGGGGAAAAATGCCCCAAAGGTTATATATGGATATACAGTTTCCACTGAGGGGACAACAGGGGAGGTTTTTTCCTGTATCGGTCGGGGGGGAATATAAAGGACGGACGGAGTATTCCGATAGAAAAGGGGAATTGTGCCTGTATCGTGGATTCCTCTTCACGTGCCGGAAAGGTCGTCCTGGCAGCCGTTGTCCTTGTCCTTGCACTCTCCATGGTCCACCCGGCCGGTGCAGATCGTGATGTCCGGGTCGCCCTCGTGCACCTGCCTCCCTCGATTTACACAGACGAAGAGGGAAAGCCTGCAGGGCTTTTTGTCGAGATCCTCCGGGACATTGCAGAAAGGGAAGGATGGAACCTGATCTTTGTTCCCGGGACGCTCTCCGAAAGCTGGGAACGACTCGCCGCGGGTGAGATCGACCTGATGATGTCGATATCCCCAACCCCGGAACGGGAGAAGATCTATGACTTTTCCCACGAGCGGGCGTTATCCGTGTGGTCCCAGGTGTATGCCCCGCCGGGGTCAGGCATCAACACGATCCTCGATCTCGATGGAAAACGCGTGGCTGTGCTCAGGGGGGATGTCAATGCCCAGATCTTCCGGGACTACGCTGATAAATTCGGGATCACCCCCACCCTCGTGGAGTATGACACCCTTGACGAGCTGTTCTCGAAGACCGCCTCAGGAGGCGCCGATGCGGTGGTTGCGTTCAATATAGCCGGTAAGGAGTCAGCCGACAAGTACGGCCTGCAGGAGACAAACATCCTCTTTAATCCGACGGCACTTGGGTTTGCCGTGCCGAAAGGAAGGAACCAGGATATTCTTTCGGCCATAGACCGCTACATCGTGGCAGGCAAGAGCGACGACGCGTCTTTCTACACCCGGACCATGCAGAAGTGGTTTGGCATGAAGGCGAGCTGGACCGTGCCGTACTACCTCTGGTGGGGCCTGGGCGGGGTTATCGCGCTCGTTGTCCTCTTCGTGGTGATGAGCCTGGTCCTAAAAAGGGAAGTGAACAGGAAAACAGCAGAGATATCCCGGCAGAACGAGGAACTCCGTTCCGAGATTGCCAGGCGGGTGGTCGTGGAGAATGAACTGCTCCGGAAAAATGAGGAGATCCAGGCAGCATATGAGGAGATGAAGGCGATCGAGGAGGAGCTCCGGGCCAACTATGTTGAACTTGGGAAGACCCGGCAGACCCTCACCAAGGCACGGAAGAAACTGAGCCTGCTCAACACGGTCACTTTCCAGGAAATCCAGAACGGCATTTTTTCGCTGAACGGTCTGATTGCCCTTGCCCAGGAGGTGATGTCCGGCACCGAAGGAAAAAAATACCTGGACAAGGCACAGGAAATGGTGCGGTCGCTTGAAAATACGCTGCGTTTCACCAGGAACTACCAGGAGCTGGGGCTCAGCCAGCCGGCATGGCAGGACGTCAATTCCGTCTTTCTCTATGCCATTTCGCACCTCGATTGTTTGGGAATATCCAGGACCGTGCAGCTCGACGGCCTCGAGATCTATGCAGACCCCCTCCTCGAGGAGGTCTTCTACGAGATGATGAAGAAAGTCACCCAGGACGGGAACAACACGGATTCCGTTCGGCTCACGTACAGGAAAGAGAAGGAGGGTATCTCGATCCTTGTCGATGCCAACGGTCCCGGCATCCCGGAAGGCGAGAAAGAGAGGATTTTCGAAGAGGATTACATCAGGCAGGTGGGATCGGGGCTGTTCCTTTCGCGTGAGATCCTCTCGATGACGGGAATTTCAATCAGGGAAACAGGGGAGCCTGGGAAGGGAACACGGTTCGAGATCTTCGTTCCGGAAGGGAGGTACCGGTTCCGGGGAGAGGAGCGGCATTGAGGGGAGGAGGACGGGTTTTGAGCCATTCAGCCCCGGGCGTTTTCCCCTTTCCGGGGAAAGGGTAATTTTCCCCCTGCCTGGTTCTCGCACCATGGATGGATAGCAATCACCCTTTTGCGGCATATGAAACGCATGCTGTCTGGGGAGTTTTCGTGCCGGGCGGTGCTGGCTTCAGGATTTCCCCGCCTGCGGTGCCGGAAAGGGGAGAAAGAGACGTTCCCGGTCTGTCGTAAGAGGCCTGAATAGGAGAAAAGGATTATACCGGGCCGGATTGCATCCAGTATGAAGCGGCAGACCCGGCGGGGACCAGGCACAGGACTTTATGTCAGCAATCCGGGTAGCGAAGGGGACACACCAATGCCGGAAAAACGGGAAGGAAAAACAGCCGTCGTCTCGTGGACGGGAGGAAAGGACGGGTGCTTTGCCTGTTACAGGGCAATGGAGACGGGTTATGAAATTGCCCGCCTGCTCCACTTCACGAACAGGAAGAAGAGAGGATCACACGAACTGAACCCCGGAATCATCAGGGCGCAGTCGGTTGCAACAGGGATCCCCCTCATCCAGAGGGACTTTTTCTCGTATGAGGAGGAATTCCGGAAGGTGATCCTCGAACTCCGGGAGCGGGGCGAGAGAATTGACGGGGCGGTTTTTGGGCATATCCAGACCCACGGCAGTCTCGTGGAGAGGATCTGCCGGGACCTCGACCTTGAGATCGTCATGCCCCTCTGGAAAATGGATTCGGAAAGACTCCTCGCGGAGATGATCGATGCCGGGTTCGAGATTGTCATCGTCAGTGCAAGGGCTGACGTGATGGGAGAAAAATGGCTGGGCCGGATCATCGATGGAGAATTCCCCGGCGAGATCCGGAGGCTGGGGATGCCTGTTGACCCCTGCGGGGAGAACGGCGAGTTCCACACGCTCGTGACCGACGGCCCGATTTTCCAAAAGAAGATCGTCATCACCAGGTACGAACGTGCCTTTTTTGACGGTTACTGGTACATGGACATCAGGGATTTTTCCCTGCAGCAGAAGGGATGACGGAGGGGGACGGGGGACTGCCACGAACTCGACCTGCTGAAAGACCAGGAAGCACTCCGGGATGCCATCATCGCCCGGTACGGGAACGGGATGTCTTTTGCCGGGAATGAGACCTTTATCGGGATCCTCGAGGGGTACGACTCCCTCCAGAGAAACGCCGATGCGCTCGGGGATAACCGGGATGCACTCTACCTCCAAAACGGCGATTACCTGCTCGATGACAACGATTTCATCATCATGTACGGTATCACCCACAGGGCCAGCGGCAAGGCCCTCTATACCAACATCGCTGGCCGGGGGCTCATGTCAGGAGACGAGGCGGAGCGGCCCCGGTTCGATGTACCGGCCGGCCCCGAGGAACCACGAACCGTCCACGTCCACAACGGTGCTGACCTTTAACGCTGTCCTGTTGGTAAACGGGTTCGTTGAATAGTAGTCCACCATTCCCCCGCCCTGGCGGGCCTTTGCAATCATCTCCCGGACGTGGTAGGAGCCCATCATATCTGTCTCGTTGTACCTGTTTTTCCCGACCTGGTCCGGCCGGTACGGCCATGCGAGCACCGTCCCGTTGTAATCGTAAGCAAAGACGTAAAGGTCACCGCTGATGAACGGGCCGGCAGGGTCATTGAATGCTGCCAGTGCATCGTCTCGTGCGTGCGAGAGGGCGTATTCCCGTGCGTTGTTCACGAATTCCCGGAGTTCCGGGTCGATGAGTACATCCTCATCCGTGTAGATGCCGGCCCCGATCCAGCAGGTATCGTCAACCGGCCGGACGTAGCTGATCTTGAGCCTGCTCGTCCCGTTCTCGGAGGGTTCCGGGTAGCGGTACAGGATGAACCCCCCGCCGGCCCTCGCAAGCCGGATCTCGATATCCGTGTAGGGTTTGCCGGTTGCATCCCGCAGGGGGAGGAAGTTCGTGCCCACCAGGCCGGGCTGGAAGGGAAGGGCGAGGGCCACACCTGAATAATCGAGGGCATAGACGTAGGTGTCGCCGGTCACGAAGGGCCCGTCCGGGTCCTGGAACGCGGCAATCGCCGCGTCCCTGCCATGGCTCAACGCAAAGGACGCGGCCTCGTCCACGTACGTTTTGAGTTCTTCCGTGGTTTCCGGCCGGCCCCGGACCGGGACTCCCCCGCTGCCAGCCGCGCCAAGGCCATACTTTTCAAGGAACAGGTTCCACGAGGGGTCTTTCATGAGCTGGGAGAGGCCATCGTCCATCATCTCCCGGGTACGGGTATCCCCTTTCCGGACGGCGATTGCGTACCTTTCCCCGGTCGGGACCCCGCCGATGAGGGTAAAGGACTTTTCTCCTGCCATGAGCCTGATCGAGGGGGCATCCCCGATGATCGCCTGGACTTCACCCCTTTCGAGGCCCGCGGCCAGGGAGGGCACACCGGGATAAAGGACGAGGTTTTCTGCCGGCATGAGCCCGGCCCGGACGAGGTTCTCCGCGACCCATGCAGCCCCGGTCGACCCGGCCTGGGCACCGACGCGGAGCCTGCCCGCATGGAAGTCCTGCATGCTGACATTGGATCCGGTCCGGGCTGCAACACTCTGGTTGACGACATAGTAGGGGCGCGTGAAATCAACCCTTCCTTCCCGTTCGGGCGTGACCGTCATCCCCGAGTAGATCATGTCGATTTTGCCCTGCTCGAGCGCGGGGATGATATCATCCCAGGAAACATCCACGAACACCGGGTCAAACCCCTTCCGGGCAGCAATCCAGCGGGCGGCTTCGATATCGAAGCCCGTGATATTCCCCTGCCCGTCGCGGTAGGTAAAGGGCCGGTAATCGGTATCGACACCGATGACGTACTGCGGCCGCCCTGCCGTCACCCCTGCAGGAGCTGTTTTTCCAGAGAGGCAGCCCGCCGAAAAAACGGCAATGACGGCAAGAATACCGATGAAAACGGTTATCCAGACTATCCTTTTCATCATGCACCTGTGACAAACCAGTACACCTACACCGGGAGAAGGGGATAAAAAGTTACTGTTCGTATCGAACCCCGTGTCCCTCCTGATATACGGGATGGGGACGTTCCTGCTCCGGGGCAGCCCCTGTCCTGGCTCTTTTCCGTTTGCTTCGTTCTCGTCCTCGTCCTCCCTGTCCTTGGTTTTTTTTCGGGAAATGCATTCGTCCGGGGGCGCATTGCCTGCCCGCACTGCCGGCAGCGCGAGCCCGGCTGCAGGCTGCATGCACCTCGCGGCAAAGGCAGGGGCGAGGGCGAGGAGGAGGGGAAGAAACCTGGATACCATGAGGGAAACAAGTGGTGTTCATCATAGGGAAGACAGGAACCAATCGTCCGTTCCGGAACACTAACGGGAGAAGGCAGGAATCCGGCATCCGGCACCTATTTAAATCCGGAGCCTGACTTCACCATGCCATGTCTCGTTTCTCCCCGACACTACCGTCGCGATTCGGCCTTGTTTTTGCCCTCTTCATGCTCGTCAACGTCGTCTTCTCCGGTTTTGTTGCCGCCGGGCCGATCCGGCTCGGCAAGGCCTATGTCCAGACCGAGCGTCCGGATAACTGCCGGTGGCGGGGAAGCGATCTCTTCGCCTGCAACTGGTGCCTGAACCCGACACCGATATACGCCGAGTACGCCTCCGTGACAGAGAACATGCGCGAAGGCCAGCTCGTGCACGGCCTGCACTCCTGGGCCGGGTATACCATCTGGGGGAACAACACCCTTGATTACGTCGGTGCATACGTGAAATCCCCGGCTGAACGCTTCGTCAAGTGCTGGACCCCCTTTGTCCAGTCCACGCTCTATGCAGACCCCCTCTCCCTGACATTCCGGAACCGGTATGCCAACGTGGACGGGCAGGGCAGGGTCAGGGGGCTCGTCTTCTCGATGCCCATCCCTGCTGCCGCTGACGGGGCCGAGTATGGCCCCAACTCCTGCACGCCGGGAGCCACGACTTTTTCGCCGGATGGAAAGACGCGGGAGATCAGCCAGAAGGGGCAGTGGGTCTCGGGACTCCGCGTCTTTCCCGCCGAAAACCTGAGCGATACCGAACCCGGGTGGGGTGCTGCGTTTCCCGACAACATCCTCGCTGACCGGATGGGTGACTGGGATATTGACTTTTTGCTGGACCGGAAGGACTCGGGCGAGGAGGTAAAACTGACAATGGCCAAGGGGTCGCCGTTCGCGTGGTTTTCATGGAAGGATTTTCCGGCCAACGAGTCGATGGCCTTCCAGTTCTATACCGGCAACCCCTTTAATACCGGTAACCTGGAGCGGGGATCCGTCCATGTCGCACCCGTGGAGACAGGTGTCCCCGGCCTTGGCTGCTACCTGGTCGGGACTAACCAGGACAAGGTCTTCCTGGGGGGTGTCAGGGACAGGACGGTGACGAACTGGAACTTCTTTGCCGTCTTCTATGACACGGCATCGTTCGAGGCACGGGTCTTTCCCGGACACGGAGTCTCTCTCGTCCCCCTGCCGGGGCAGGGACCCCGCCACTTCGTGATCGCTGGTCTCCCGGTCGTTGCATACCCGCGGGGTACGGCAAACCCCGACCCCTTCACCCCGACCCTCAACCAGTCCCTTGACGAGTCCGCGGCATGGGCGGTCTCCCTTGCACCCTATGCCTATAACTACGTGACAGGAACCCGGGTGACCTATACCGTGGACAGGTCGACGGGCCTCCTCCATACCACTTACACTGCAACGACAGAGGCCAGGGGGCCGGTCGGGAACGGGGCTGCCGGAAAGACGGTGATGCTCCTCCAGAGGCACCAGTACGAGACCTTCAACGATGGCAGGAACAGGCCGGTGTACGACCGGGACCTTGCGCAGGACAGGGTCGGGCCGGCCAGCCCCGGCCAGTGGCTCTCCTCGATGCCGGCCACGAACAACGGGCACTACCAGTACTGGATCGCCAAGGGCAGGCTCATCCCCGTTGCAGTCACGTCGTTCTCGACGACCTACGTGTTTACCAATTTCATCCCCTTCATGCCCCTGATGGACAGGAACGCGACCATGGACGGGGTGCCGCTGTGGTATATCGTCAACAACGACGAGGAGGGATACACGAAGAAGGCCCTCGGCGCGGACCCTCCCCTCTTTACCATGATCGACGGCGGTGACCAGGACGCGGCATACAACCTTGCCAAGAAGGTCCGCTACATGGCGGCAAAACTGGCCATCGAGAAGGAACTCGGGAACATCTCTGCCACGAACCCGGAGATAACCGGGATCTCGGAGTTTAACGTCACGCCTTGGAACCCGTCGGAAAAATGGAACGGGATGGAATGGTACAATACGTCATACAAGTACCCCTACGACCCGCAGCGTGCCATGGACCGGAATCTCCAGGGGATAGAGGAGTTCTTTGCCCTCTATACCCGGAAGACCGCTTTTCGGTCTTCCCGTGACACGAGCGGTACCCGGAACCAGTACTCGCCCTACTACTTCCTCTCCGACCCCCGGCTGGGGACCCTCCACATGTACCCTGCGCAGGGGCCGGACACCGATGACCAGCACCCTGCGTACGGGTACTGGCCCATGGAGGACGAGAACGTCACCTTCCCCCGGGCCTGGGGCATGGACGGCTTTGGCACGGTGACGGAATGGAACGATATCCACTACCAGAACGGGTACCTGATCACGGCGGCTGCCCAGGCAGCATGGTTCGACCCTGCCTGGGCGGACCGGGATTATTACGGGGCGTTCATCGACCAGCTCGTCATGTCGGTTGCCTATGACCCGGACCGGGCGTCCGCGTACTATTCCCACCCCAATCTCACGTATTCCAAGATGAACTTCTTTGACCAGTGGGCAGGGCAGGCCTGGACACAGGGGCTCCCCCAGACAGGCCCCGGCGGGGGTGTCGGGATCGGGTCGCTCCTCGAGGACGGCAAGGATGACAACTCGCTCGGGGAGACAATGCAGGCCTGGGCATCCATCATCATGTGGGGAACGGTCACGAACCGGCCCGACATCGCCGATACCGGGATCTACCTCTATACCACGAACCTGTACAACGCGGACGCATACTGGTTCGACAAGAAGCTCTCCTACGTCCCGGACACGGCAGGGATCACCCACCCAACGGCGGCAAAATGGTCACGGAACGGTGATTACATCCCTTCGGTGAGTGTCCCCGACGACCCGAAAAAATACTCCGAAAACGAGACGATGTGGGATCGCTGGTATAACTGGGGGAACCCGAAGGTATCGGCCCACTGGCCGGACATGCCGGACGGGTACCCCCCTGCAACGTCCTTTGCCCCCAAGATGCCCCAGTCCGTCGTCCAGACGGCATCGCAGTTCGGGATCTCACCCACGTCATCGATGTACAACATGTGGCTCCCGATGGCAGGGTATGCCCTCTCCTTCGGGAGGGACCGCCCCTCCGTGGAGCTCGCGCTGCGTGCCCTTGACTATGCCCCGAACGGCGGTTTCTGTAACCTCTCGGATCCTGCCGGCGTTCCCTACCTGGCGGTCGTCAACCAGCAGCGTGCCCTGGCGGGGATACGGGACAGCTCGGCCCAGGGAGTCCCTCTCTCTCCCTACCGGTGGTACTGGAATACCATCCAGTCCTCGCGGAACACGACCCCCGGGCATTACCCGTATGACCTCGGGACGTGGTGGAACAGGATGAAGGACCAGATCGACGACTCCACGAGTCCCTCCGAGGTGCTGAACTGGTTCTGGGCAATCGATGCGTACGGTACCCCCGATTTCTCGTACTTCGGGTATTCCACGGACGCAGCGTCCCGGAAACTGTCCCAGCCTTTCTGTGCGGCATTCACGTCCCCCTCCAACCAGACGACGTTCGTTGCATGGAACCCGCACCCCGACCCCGTCCGGGTGAACTGGTGGAAGGTCGGCGAAAGGGCAGGGCAGGCAGGCGGTGTCCTGCGTGAAGACCTCGTCGTCCCCTCCGGGTGGTATGCGGTGGCGGGCACGGCCCATCCTGCCGACGCATCCCTTGTGGTGACCATCGGGGCCCCCGGAAAGACGGGCCCCGGCAGCACCGTGACGTTCAATGTCACGGCCGCAGCGGCAGGGTCAGGGCCGGTCTCCGGGGTCGTGGTATCGGACTACCTGCCCTACACGATGACGTACCTCTCGAGCACGCCCAACGGGACAGTCTCTGGGAACGCGGTCAGCTGGGATGCCGGGACGCTCTCTCCCGGCGAGACCCGGACGTTCCAGGTGACAGGGAGGTTCCCGGATACTGCGAACGGACTGTACACGGCGGTCGCCGAAGCATCCGGTCTCGCGAAGGGGGACATCGCGGTGAAAGGCAACCGGATCGTTCCCCTGCAGGTCACGGGCGGGCCGTCCCTCAATGTCTCGATCACCGCGAATGCAACGGGTGTCCGGCCCGGGGGCGTCCTCATGTACAGCATCCGGCTTACCAACAACGGGACGATGGACCTCGTCGGCGTGGATGCCTATGACCTGCCCCCTGCGGGCTCACTCTTTATCGATGCCAGTTACCCGCCCCAGAATATCATGCCGTCGCGTGTCGTCTGGACTCCCGACAGGCTGCCTTCTGGCGGGAACCTTCCGATAGGAAAGACGCTGACCATCAATATGACAATCAGGGTGAGTGACACTGCGTCCGGGACCATCGTGACGAAGGCAGGGGGAGGGGGGGCAGTCCCCGGGGAACGGATCACGGGCGAGGGGTCCCTGGTCACGGAGGTGAAGCGATGAGACCCCTTCCGGCATGTCTTGTTCTCCTTGTCCTCGTCCTCGCGGGAACGGTACCGGCAAGTGCAGGCGGTGCCGGGATTGCCTGGCAGGCCTCGCTGGGAGGGTCCGGGGAAGATTTCGCGTACTCCATCCAGCCAACGGATGATGGCGGGTACATGGTCGCGGGGGATACCGGATCCACGGACGGGGACATCACGGCAGCATACGGAATGAGGGACGTCTGGGTCGTAAAACTGGGTGCCAACGGGACGAAGGAGTGGGTCAGGACCATCGGGGGGTCGATGGACGACCACGTCAGCTGCATCGAGCGGCTGAGTGACGGGACGCTTCTCCTGTCAGGGTTCACCTGGTCCCACGATGGCGATTTCTCTGACAACAGCAACCCATACGCAATCTGGAACATGCAGATCGACGAGTCAGGGACAATCCTCTGGAAACGGTGTTACCCCGGGAGGAGCGGGAGTTTTGCAATCGACGGGAAGGAGACCCCGGATGGAGGCATGGTCATGATCGGGCAGTCGTACACCGATCCCCTGGTCCCCGGGTACCACGGGGGGTACGATGTCCTGGTCGTGAAATCCGACATGAACGGCACCATCGCGTGGGAGAAACTCCTCGGCGGGACCGGGGATGATTTCGGTGACAGCATCCTTCCCGTCCCGGGTGGCGGGTACATCGCCGTCGGGTACACGGACTCCAACGACGGGGACGTTTCGGGGAACCACGGATCCTACGATGCGTGGCTGTTTCTCCTCGACGAGTCGGGAGACCTCGTCTGGCAGAAGTGCATCGGCGGAAGCCTGTACGAGGAAGGGAGGGACATCATCGTCACCCCTGACGGGGAGTACGCGGTGATGGGATTTTCGAACTCCAAGGACGGCGACATCTCCGGCAACCATGGTTCGTTCGACTACTGGTGGGCAGCCGTCTCCCGGCAGGGGGAGATCGCACACGTGGCATGTTTCGGCGGGTCGGGATACGACCATGCCTACGACCTTGATATGAGCCCGGATGGGTCATACGTGGTCCTGGGGGTTTCGTATTCGGACGACGGGGACGTTTCGGGGAACCACGGCGGTGGTGATTTCTGGGCCGTGTCGTTTGATGCGACCGGCAAGCTCCTCTGGGAAAAGTCCCTTGGCGGGTCCCGAGACGATACGGGCCAGTGCCTGAAGCCTGACCCGGTAAGGGCCGGCAGGTTTACCCTTGCCGGGTTCTCCACATCGGACGATGGTGACGTCTCCGGGAACCACGGGTCCGCGGACTACTGGGTCGTGGAAATGGAGGTGTCCCCCGGTCTCAAGGCGAACTTTACAGCCTCCCCCCGGACGGGGACAGCCCCGCTGTTGGTCCGGTTCGAGGACCGGTCGACGGGCGATCCGTCGATGTACCTCTACGACTTCGGGGACGGGTTCCGGGGGCTGGGTGCAAACCCGGAGCACACGTACACGCGGCCGGGGACGTACAACGTGACCCTGACGGTATCGAAGATCGACCCTGCGACAAGGAGGCCGGTGCGGGACAGCATGACGAGGACGGGGTATATCGTTGTCACGGCCGAACCGCCGGTCCCGCTGGTCGCGAACTTTACGGCATCGCCGGAGAGCGGGACAGCCCCGCTGTTGGTCCGGTTCGAGGACCGGTCGACGGGCGATCCGTCGATGTATCTCTACGACTTCGGGGACGGGTTCCGGGGGCAGGGTGCAAACCCGGAGCACACGTACACGCGGCCGGGGACGTACAACGTGACCCTGACGGTATCGAAGATCGACCCTGCGACAAGGAGGCCGGTGCGGGACAGCATGACGAGGACGGGGTATATCGTTGTCACGGCCGAACCGCCGGTCCCGCTGGTCGCGAACTTTACGGCATCGCCGGAGAGCGGGACAGCCCCGCTGTCGGTCCGGTTCGAGGACCGGTCGACGGGCGATCCGTCGATGTATCTCTACGACTTCGGGGACGGGTTCCGGGGGCTGGGTGCAAACCCGGAGCACACGTACACGCGGCCGGGGACGTACAACGTGACCCTGACTGTAAAGAGGATGGATATCAGGCGGGGGACGATGGAAAGCAATTCAACGACGAGGGAGGGATTGATCCGGGTCGAACCGGCCTGATTGGGTTTTCCCCATTCTCCCGTTGTTTCACGTTTTTTACTGTGATTTTTATTTCGAAAATGGCTGTCCCCTCGTGAGGGTGCGGGGCTCTCCGCATCCCCTCTTCCGGAGGTCATCGGTACCCCTCGGCACCCTCTTTGGAATAACCCGGAATACCCGTTCGAACATCGATGTCAACCCGTTTTGGACCGGTTTGACAGCAATATATAAATACTATTTAAACTCCTTATCACATGAGGTGATCAAGGTGGCAGATTTACCTCTTGCAGCAGTCGTTCGGATTGCCAAGAAGAGTGGTGCAGAACGCGTCGGAAGTGACGCTGCAGCTGCACTCATTGCACAGTCAGAAGAATACATCGCGGAACTCGTCAAAAAAGCAAACAAGTTCGCGATGCACGCCGGCCGGAAGACCATCAAGGAAGAGGACGTGGAACTTGCGGCAAAAGAAGTCGGGTCCTGAAATCATCTCCCTCCCCTCGTGTCCCCACTCTCTTATTTTTCGGAAGGGGACTCGTGACAGGGAAGCAGTCTGCGATCGACCGTTTCCCATCGGGATCACAGGTTTAACCTGAAGGCTTTTCCCCTGCCCTGAAGAGGAGACCACTTTCCGCAGAAGAGAAAGGAAATTTCCGGTACCGTTCAGGTCATGGTTATTGCGGGCCGGAACTGGCCTGCCGGTACCACCATTGCGAACCGTGCTCCCTGCCCTTCACTGCCGCATTCCCGGATGGTGATCCCTGATATCCCGAGGATCTCACGGGCCAGGAAAAGGCCAAAACCCGTTCCCTTTCCATAGCCACGGGAAAAAATTGCCTCTTTCTCGTTGTTCGAAATCCCAGTTCCGTTATCCTGCCACTCCACGATGAGGTCGGGACCGGATTCCCTGCACGTGACCGTGACAGAGTTCATGTCCGGTCCCCCGTGCCGGATTGAGTTCTCGAGGAGATTTTCAAAGACCTTCCTCAGCATGGGATCGGCATACACTTCCCAGTCGCAGTACACCATGTGCAGGGACACATGGGGAGGAAAATCCAGTAAACGAAACATCCTGCCAAGATTCTGCCACACCGGATCCTCAAGGCCGAGGTCCTCGTACTCCCTCGTGAACTCTATCTGCCGGCGAATCCTCCTCAGGGTCCGGATGACGTTTTCCGCTGTTTCCGGAGGCAGTGTGCCCGGGTCCCCCATGAGATCGATATACCCTTGCGCGACAGTGATGCTGTTGAGGATGTCGTGGCGGGTTATCCCGCTGAGCAGCTGCAGCTTCCGGTTTGCTACCCGCAGGGCCCGTTCTGCACTCACCCGGGCTGAAATATCATGGATAATGGAATAAAAGAGCTGCTTTCCCCTGATCGTAATGGGTCCTGAATAGATTTCCACGTTCCTGATCGAACCGTCCGCGAGGAAATGGGTGGAAAGAAAGTGTTTGCCCCGAATGTCCCTGGCCTGCCCGAGGTCCCGCACGATCTTTTCCCGGGGCAGGTGGTTGAGGTCGTGTATTCCCATCGAAAGGAAGTGGTCACGGGGGTACCCGTAGAACCGGATCGCGGCATCGTTTGCATCGACGATCTGCCCGGTGTCCGGGTCTACCAGGATGGCAACGGAATAGTTATTGTCAAAGAGTGCGTTGTATTTTTGCTTGCTCTCTTCAAGATCTTCCGTTGCCCTTTTCCGGTCGGTGATATCCCGGGAGATCCCAAGGATTGCTCTTGGTCTGCCGTCCCCGTCCCTGAGGAACGAGAGCGTATTCGAGACCCATATGGTATTTCCATCGGGCAGATACTCCTCGAGCTCAAGGACCCTGCTCCGCCGCGGATCTCCTGTCCCGCTCCGCTCGATTGCAAGTTCCTCTTCCAGAACCTTCTGGACAAGGGAAAGGGACTCGGGAGTGAGAAAATCTTCCAGCCGCTGGGAGAGGGCCTTTTCAACGCTCACTCCCCGCAGCTTCGTTATGGCAGGACTAATGTAGGTGAATTGCAGGTCGAGATTCGCAACCCATATGCAGTCTGCACTGTTCTCTGCGATAAGGCGGTATTGTGCATCCTTCTCTCTGAGTTCTTCCTCTGTCCTGATACGGTTGGATATGTCAAGGATTATTGCGACGAAAACGGCAGGGACCTCGTCCCCGGAGTACTGGAGGTGGACCTCGACAGGGTAGCAGGACCCATCCTTTCGCGTATGGGTGGAATAAAACTGGAGTTCCTGCACCTCACCGCGGCGCAGGGGAGCAATGAACTCTTCGAATTTTTCCTGGGAAAATTCCCGCTTGAGATCCCAGGGAGTCATTGAACGGAGTTCTTCCATGGAATACCCGAGGTTTTCACGTGCTCCCCGGTTTACCGCCACGAATGTGAGCGTTTGGCCGTCAAAGACGTAAATTTCGTTCAGGGAATTTTCAAGAATTCTCCCGATGAGGTTCCTGTTCTTCTCCACATCCCTCTGGTCTGTGATATCGGTGACAAAGCTCAAGTTTGCCGGTTCTCCCGACCACGTCATGGGAGTCGAGGTAATCCACAACAGCCTTTCCTGCCCGTCTCCCCTGATGATCCGGAATAGGTATCCGGTGGGGGTTTCTTGTCCCCCCATTCTCCGGGTGTGGCGGGTTTGGACCATCTCCCGGTCATCCGGATGGATGAATGCGACGAAGGGGCTCTCCCTGATGACATTGGAGGGATACCGGAGTATCCTTTCCAGGGCCGGATTGTGATGCACGATCCTGTCCCCCTGGGCGACGAGGATCCCCTCCGCCGCATGCTCGAAGAGCCGGCGGTAGTTCTCCTCGCTCGCTTTAAGGGCCTCCTCCCTTTCCCGTATCGCTAAGTCTGCTCTTTTTTGCTCTTCTATCGACCGGGTATTCACAACGATCCCATCGATGCCCGGGACACCCAGGAGGTTCTTTGCAATCGATTCAACCCAGATGTATGAGCCGTCTGCCTTTCTGACCCGGAAATCCGTGGGTGTGCCCGGGTTCTTCCGCAGGAATACCTCTCCAAGGGCTGCCCTCACGACAGCCTGGTCATCGGGGTGAATGAACTCCAGCGGGTTTTTGCCGACCATGAAGCCCGGAGGATACCCAAGGAGGCTCTCCCCCGAACCGGCATCAAAGACGATATTCCCGTTTTCATCCAGGATACGGATGATGTCGGAGGCGTTCTCGATGAGAGCACGGAAACGTGCCTCACTCTCCCTGCGGGCCTTCTGTTCCTTCCTGAACAAAACAGCAGTCCGGATCTTGTGGGCCATCTCGGTAAACTGGGAACGGGGGTCCCCGCCTTTCTGGATGTAAAAATCGGCTCCCCTTTCGAATGCCCTGATGATCACCTCATCCCGCCCCTTCCCCGTGAAGATAAGAAACGGCATGTCGGGGTATTCCCGGCGAAGGAGTGTCAGGAAGGCGATGCCATCCATCCCCGGCATCTGGTAGTCGGATACAATCGCATCATAAGAGTTATCTTTTATCTTTTTGAGAGCGATGATGGCCGATTCTGCCGTGTCCACGGTGAAATCGCCGGTCTTTTCCAGGTAGATCCTTGTGATATCGAGGAGGGAGGCGTCATCATCAACACAGAGAACAGAGATCATGGAGGTTCGGGGGAAGAAGAATTCTTCGGGAAGAGTTTCGGGTGCATGAACCTTAAAGGTAGCGAACGGGACAGGACGCCGGCAGGCATTACCGTCGTTCGCCTGTTCTGCTAATGATATATATCGTCTCTGCCGGAGTTCACGGGGACCTCGATAGGACCCTTCCGGCAACCTCCGCCATTTCCTCTTTGATCATCGGCATCGCGTCATTTCAGGCCGGAGGTATTTACCGGGCGTGCCCAACGGATGAGCATCAGGGACGGGGACAGGAGACGTGCCACGGGAGAAGTTTCGACCGCTTCGGGGAAGGTGAGAGGGAAGCATTTTTGGTTCCGGCAGGACGGCATTCGGTCACCGGTTTTTCCTCTCCCTCACATCCGGGTAGTTTTTTTTAAAATGAAAAGAGAAGATTTGGCTCTTCGCTAATCTGAGTGGGTAATGAGAACCCAATGTGGGGGCTGGTCGCCCCCACACCCCCACATGAGGATGGTTCCGCCGCCCCCGAAGGGCGCCCCGGCGGCGGTTTCACGAAGGGTTTCATAGAAAGTCTATGTTTCTTCTTTGAATAAACCAATTCAAAACGAAGATAGAATGTCATGCACTCATGCAACTTACCCACTTAAAATGACGAAGAGGGGAAGATTTTAAAAAGAAAAGGGGAGACAAGACAATGGACTTTTGGCTCTTCGCTAATCTGAGTGGGTAGTGAGAACCGAATGCGGGGGCTGGCCGCCCCCGCACCCCCCATGAGGATGGTCCCGTCGCCCCAAAAGGTGCCCCCCCCGGCGGCGGTATAACGAAGGGTTTCATAGAAAGTCTATGTTCTTCTTTGAATAAACCAATTCAAAAATGGGAAAGAATGGTATGCATTTATTCAACTTACCCACCCAAAATAATGAAGAAAGGGTCTTTTAGATCTCCCTGATGACAAAGACCCGCCACTCTGTCCCGTGAAGGCTGGCAGTCGACCAGAACGTCTCTTTCCTGACAACCTTCTGAGACCCGCTGCCCGAAAACGAATAGGTCGCGTATCCCGTCCTGTTACCTGGCAGAGTCCGGGCGATATCGAGGATCTCCGGGAAATCGGCAAACATGGTCTCGTTGAAGGTCTCCTTCCCCACCTGGGCCGGGTCCGCATCGTAAAGGATGCGTCCACCCCTCTCCGTGACCATGACGGAGGATGGTGACCCACTGGTTGCATTACCTGCGATGGGCGCAATAAGGGCATGAGGAGAGAATGCCAGGCTGACAACACCGATGAATGTACCGTCCTGCGCGAACACGGGGTGTGCGATCACGACTCCGTCTCCTCCCCCGGTGAGCGAAAAGAGATCGCTCATGAGGGGTCTTTGCTCCTGCAGGGCCTTTCTCACTATCTCTTGATCGGTAAGGTTCCTTCCGACGAGGTCCCGTGCACTTCCCGGTTCTGCAGCACGGACGACCCCGCCGGTATCATAGGTGATGACGTCCCGGACGGCAGGGTGGGATAGTGCAGCCCTCTGCAGGATAACCCCTGCTTCCGGGCCTGAGATCCCGGTCTTTCCAAGAGCAGTCGCTGCAGCAGAGACCCGGCTGTCGATGCCAATGAGCGATTCCTGTATCTCTGCGGTCACGGTCGCAAGGGCACCGGTCATTTCAGCATTGCCGGTGGCCGGGGCAGGTGTTTTTGCGGCGGAGAACTTTTCGGAATGGATGCAGCCTGCGGCAAGCACGAGGAGGACTGTGATGGCAAGGCCCAAAAAGGACAGGGTTTTCATGCCACGTGATAGGGAACGATTCATCATCTCTTTTTTCATCCGGATCGGATCCCCGGAGCCCCCCTTCTTGAGTATCTGGCGAAAGTATTTCGCCGATCCTCCCTCACCGGTACCAGGAAGACCTGCCGGGTCATGTCCGGAAGTCCGGTGGTTTCATGGGCACGCAGTCAGTCAACAGCAGGGCTATCGCATTCCGGCTCATCCTCGTCCTTGGAATCGTGAGCCTGCTCGGGGACATCATCTACGAGGGAGCGAGGAGTGTCACAGGCCCGTACCTCCTTTTCCTGGGTGCATCGGCCCTCACGGTTGCAATCGTCTCGGGCCTTGGAGAATTCCTCGGCTACGGTGTCCGTCTGATCTCCGGGTACGTGTCCGACAGGACGGGGATGTACTGGACCCTGACCATCATCGGCTACCTGATGGTCGGGGCCGTCCCGCTCCTCGTACTGGCAGGGTCATGGGAGGTTGCCGCGGTCTTCATCCTCGCCGAGCGCCTGGGGAAGGGGCTGCGGTCCCCTGCCCGGGACGCGATCCTCTCCCACGCCTCGAAGCAGGTGGGCCGCGGCTGGGGTTTCGGCATTCACGAGGCTCTCGACCAGGTCGGCGCAGTCATCGGGCCGATACTTTTTGCAGTTTCGCTAGCAGTCTCCGGTGGATATGGGACGGGATTTGCCCTCCTCGCCATCCCCTTCGTCCTCCTCGTTGCAGCCCTTCTCTATGCCCGGTTCTCGGCACCAGACCCCGTTGAATTCGAGAACGATGGCCGGGAGATCCCGGGGGGGAGAACGTTGCAGGTCTCCCGGGTCATGGTCCCCTATGGGGCATTCACCGTGCTGACCATGGCGGGTTTTGCGGTCTTCCCCCTCATGGCCTACCATTTCAGTGCGGCCGCCGTGGTCCCGGAAGCGCAGGTACCGGTCTTTTACGCGATAGCAATGGCAACCGATGCCCTTTTTGCCCTCATTCTGGGCAGGGTCTATGACCGGGCCGGACTTTCCGTCCTCGTCGCCGTGCCGGTCATCAACATCCCCATCGCCGCCCTAGCGTTCACGGGAGGGTACGCCGGAGCGCTTGCAGCATCCATCCTCTGGGGGCTCTCCATGGGCGGGCAGGAGACCGTTCTCCGGGCGGCACTCGCGGACCTGACGTCTGTGGAAAAGAGGGGGACCGCCTACGGCGTATTCAATACCCTGTACGGCGGTGCCTGGTTTGCCGGAAGCGTCGTTATGGGTGCACTCTATGGGCTGGACCTCACCCTGCTCATTCTCTTCTCTCTCGCGATGCAGGCAGGTGCACTGGGTGCATTTGTCTGGCTGAAAAGAACTGTCAGGGCCGGGGGAAGAGAACCATCGGGTGAATGACTTCTTTTTCCGGATCATCCTTGACAGGCGGGGGATATCAACAATGGTGACCATGTATCTGCCGGCAGCCCTCTCCGCCGGTCAGGAAGGTTGCAGGGGACTTTGCCCGTGACGGTGCAGTCACTCGTGCCGGAGATCCCGGAGATGGTCTCCGGAAGAGTCAGTGACCATAGGCTTTTCCGATCTGCAGGATGGCCTTTTGGATTGCATCGAGAGGTTCCAGGAACCCCTCTGATAACCCTCCCTCCCGGATATCGCGGGTGATTGCTTCGGCATAGAGCTGGGCATAGAGGTAATAGGCCTGGAAGAGGGGGTCATCGCGACCCATCAGGCGGCAGGGAAAGAGGTAGAGCGAGTGGAAAGAGAGGATCTGGTCATGGTTGGAGTGGCCTGCAATCAGGGAAAAGAAAGTATGGGACTTCTTCATCATCTCCCGTACGAGGTCAAAAAGATCTTTGGGAAGGGGCAAAAAGCCCGCCGCCACCTGATCGATAAACCAGTCAATCTCCCGGATGCGGGGGCGCAGTACCCGGTAGAACCGTGACTGGTAGAGATTGAGGAGTCCTTCCTTTTTATCGGTGAGCTGGTACAACGGACTCTCCTCTCTCCCCGTGTGCGGCAGCATCCTGATGTAACCCGATGATGCGAACGAATCAAGGTGTTTTGCAATATTCCGGGGATTTTTAAATCCGATCGCGTCTGCCAGCTGCCGGTCGGTAACGGGTTTTCCGTCAAGCAGCAGTCCCATCAGCCTGATACTGGTATCGGTCCGGACCATCTCTCATCCTCCCGCCCCGTGGGGGGGTATTTTCACTCCCTGTTGACCGCCACCATCCACTTGCTTTTACAAGGGAGAATTCCCTTTTTTTGGGAATCAACAGGGTTTCCAGTCCCCCCCTGATCACCATGCATCATCCTGTCCCCGGGGGAATGGAGAGAAGTCATCAGCGAAAAACGCAGTTCTATCGGCGGACTTCATCGCCAAAAGAAGTATGGCGAAGGGGAGTCATGAATTTTCCCGTTCACGCCGTTCCAAAACGGTATGGATCCGGTCTCACCCGAGGGTGAAGAAAAACGTCGCTCCCTTCCCGGCCGCGCCCGTTGCCCAGACCCTCCCCTCGTGCCTCTGGATGATTCGCTGGACGATTGCCAGCCCGATCCCTGTCCCCTCGTACTCCTTTTCGTCCACCAGCCGCTGGAAGACCGTGAAGAGCTTGGATGCATACTTCATGTCAAACCCGATCCCGTTGTCCCTGACATAATACACGGTCTTTCCGTCCTGCTTTTCGGATCCCACTTCAATCTCCGCATGCCTACGGGTCCGGGTGAACTTGAAGGCATTGGAGAGGAGATTCTGGAACACCTGTGTGAGGAGTACCGGGTCCCCCTCGCAGGGGGGAAGATCGCCGGTACGCACCGTGACGTCCCTCCCGTCCCGCATCCCCCGGAGCTGGGCGAGCTGTTCGGCCACGATGCGGGCCGGATAGACCGTCTGCCGCGAGAGGGGCTGGCGCGACATGCGGGAGAAGTTCAGGATGGAGTCGATGAGGTCACCCATCTTCTGGGCGTTTGTCCGGATCTTCCGGAGGAGATCCCTGATTTCCGGGTGGAGTGCCTCGTCATAATGGGTCAGGATGATCGAGGAGAACCCGTCGATCGCCCGCAGGGGTGCCCTCAGGTCGTGCGAGACCGAATACGAGAACGCTTCGAGTTCCCGGACGGCAGACTCAAGGTCCCGGGTTCTCTCCCTCACCCGTCGTTCCAGTTCCTCGTTGAGGTTCCGGAGGTCGCGCTCGACCTCCTTGATGTGGGTGATATCGATGAGGATACCCCGGATCCCGGTGGTCTTTCCGCCGCTCTCGATCGGAGAGGAATAGACCATCCCCATCAGGGAAGATCCGTCTTTTCGTACGATGCGGTACTCGGCACCATCGACCTTTTCCCCCTGGAGGGAGCGGGCAAAGTTCCTGGCCGCCAGTTCGCGGTCATCCTGGTGGATGACATCGAAAATGCCCATACCTGCCTGCACCTCCTGTGGCGTGTAGCCAAAGATGGTACAGGCTGATTGATTCACGTACAGGATCTCCCCGTTGGGGCCTGTTTCGAAGATGACCTGCGGGAGAAGGCTCGCAAGGTCCCGGAACTTCTGTTCACTCCTCGTGAGGTCCTCCTCCATGTGTTTCTTCTCGGTGATGTCCCGTCCGACCGACTGGTATTCGATGATATTTTCGCTCGCGTCGAAGATGGCCCGGTCGTTCCACTGGACCCAGTGCTCCCGGCCGTCAGGGCTAATGATACGGTGCTCGATGGTTGCAGTCGGGTTTTCCGGGGAGAGCGACGAGAAATGCCTGCGAATGAGGTCATCGTCCTCCCGCGGGACCCTGGGCCAGGCCTTATGCCCAAGGATGTCAGGCCAGGGGAGCCCGAAGTACCTGCAGTACGCTTCGTTTGCAAAGACATGTGTCCCGTCCGGGAGGAAACGGGCAATCAGTTCCGTCTGGTTCTCGACAACCGCCCGGTAATCCTCCCCCCTCCTGACAAGCTCGAGCTCGTTCTGCTGAAGCTGCCGGATCATTCCCCGGAGTGAAGCAACAAGGGAAGTGACACTCCGGGTTATCTTTTCGAACTCGGTCGTTTTGGCAGGAACGATCGGGTACTCGAGGTCGCCCCGGGAGATGGTATCGATGTCATGGACCATCTGTGCAATGGGGCGCGTGAGGCGGCGGGAGAGGACGATTGCCATTCCGATGGTGAACGTGACGGCAAGGAGGGCAACCAGGGCATGGTTGAAGAGAAGTGTGGTGAGCTGGTCCTTCAACTCCGACTCGTCATACACGAGCTCGATGATCCAGCTTACATCCGAGACGTAACTCTGGCCCGTGAGATCGACAAAGAGGTACCGCGTCAGGGTGTTGTTGGAAGGATCCACGGTCTCGAGCGACTTCCGCTCGCTGATGACCTGCCGGACTGTTGCCGGAGTGCTTTGCACCGACGCACTTGAATTCCCGATGACCCTTCCCATTGTATCGTAAGCCCTGTAGCTGAGAACATTCGGGTTGTTGAGGGCAATGGCCTCGAGTGATTCCTGGTATCTGATATGGGGTCTCTCTTCAAGCGCTTTGCCCGAGAGCCGGAGTTCGAGGATGTACCGGTGGTCAGGGGTCGGCATGTAGGCGTATTTGACCAGTTTGCCTGTCGTCACGTGGTGAACGATACGGTCAGGGAAAAAACCGTCCTTCTGGAGGAGGTTCCTGAGGTAGTCGTACGAATAGGGCCACTGGCGGAAATCAAGGCCACGGTCAGAAGCATCAGTGGTGTATTCGACCATGATGGAGTCGTTGATGATGTAGAGGTCCATCTCGTTGCCGAGCGCCTCTTTCAGGGCGTCGAGGTCCATCTTCGCGGGATCATGTCCCGATCGCTCGTACTCCTTTTGAAAAAGGGAAAATGCGTTCTTCATCTCGTTGTTGAGCGAGCTGTCGTACATTTTATACGCGGAGTCGATCACGGTGATCGTCCCGGCGATGTTGGCCTCAGTCTGTTCCTGCATGGTGCGGGCATTTTTCTGGTAGGTCTCCTCTGCCTGCCGGTAATCAAAGTAGGTGATACCGATGGCGAGCACGAGGATGAGGACGACCATCCAGAGGAGCAGGAGATGGGAGAATGAATACGAGGGGGACGTTCCCTTGCCGCTGTCTCTTTTTAAACCTTTCATGTGGGACTCCGCTGACTTCGTTTTTTTTCCACTCCCTTTGAGAAGGACCGGAGGTACGTGGGATATCCTGCAATCAGCCAGATACTTCCCGGGATGATTGGGTCCTGTCACGTGTCAAAAACACGAAAGAACCCCTTTTCACCCGGGTTCCCGGTGAGTAAAAAACACTTTATGAAAGACCCCCCCCATCCCCAACCCAGTAGTGAGCCCCCGACCGGATAAACATTGTGCATGGATGATGCAGCACGGGCAGAAATTTTATGGTCTCTGGCAGGAGACATAAAAATTCAAGCGATGGTGATGGAGTTCACCGTATAACCGCAGGTCCTGCTGATAACTCCTACCGCTTCCGGTGTCCGAATCGAAGTACATATAAGAAGGAGGAGTATCATGCACGAACCAGCACCCGACCGCACCAACGCCTTTTCCCCCTGCACTGACCGGGTAGTTTCCCTTCCACCCCTTTCTGAAAAAGACCTCCCTTCCCTCCTGGACAGGGGCATATCCGTCCTCCATGACCTCGGTCCTGCCATGGAACCGCAGGAAAGAGTCCTTTCCGGCCTCCGGGACCGCCTCTCGGAGGGACGGTTCCAGCTCGCAGTCCTCGGGCAGTTCAAGCGGGGGAAGAGCACCCTGCTCAACGCCCTCCTCGGCGAGGACATCCTCCCCAGTTCTGTCATCCCCCTGACTGCGATCCCGACTTTCATCAGGCACGGAACGGAGCGGACAGTCCAGGTCCATTTCCAGGAGAAGGGAAAAGAGGTGACCATTCCCTGCCATTCGCCTGAGGAAATGAACAGGGTCCTGCTCGACTACGTCTCGGAGGAGGCCAACCCGAAAAACAGGAAGGGAGTAGCTTCCGTGGAGATCACCCACCCGGCCCGCATCCTCCGGGACGTCGTCCTCATCGATACACCCGGGATAGGCTCCACGCACAGGCACAACACCGAGATGACACTCAACTTCCTCCCGCAGTGCGACGCGGCGCTCTTCCTGGTCTCGGCCGACCCTCCCATGACCGAGGTGGAGGTCGATTTCCTCCGGCACGTCCGGGAGAAGGTAGACTGCATCTTCTTCGTCCAGAACAAAATCGACTACCTGACCCTGCCGGAGAGGGAGACGGTCATTGCGTTCATCAGAAAGGTCCTCTCCGAGAAGGCAGGGATATCCCCTGAGGGAAAGATCTTCCCGGTCTCGGCAAAGCAGGCGCTCCTCGCCAGGCTGACGGGAGACGAGGCGCTCCTTGCCTCGAGCGGGATTTCGGCCATCACGGAACACCTCGTCGACTTCCTTGCCCGTGAGAAGACGCGGGTCCTTTCGGAGGCGGTCCGGAAGAAGGCACTTGACGTGTTGCACGACGCATCGCTCCGCGTCAGCCTGGAGAGAAAGTCCCTCGGGATGCCGATTGCCGATCTCGAAGAGAAACTCTCCCTCTTCCAAAAGAAGGTGGACGAGGCAGAGCGCCAGCGCCGGCAGACGCAGGACGTCCTTGCCGGTGACCACAGGCGCGTGGTCGCACTCCTCGAGGAGGTATGCGCCGGCATCAGGGAGCAGGCGGAAGTGCACCTGCAGGGTGTAGGCTCGCGTGCCATGCAGGCTGGCGGGGACACCGACCCCCGGACTATCGAAGACGCGATCGCCCAGGAGATCCCGGTCTACTTCGAGCACACGCTCGGTGAAGTCACCGAAAGATTCGACCGGGAGATGATTGCAGTCCTGTCCGCCCACCGGGAGAAGGCCGAGGCCATGAGCGAGTCGGTCAGGGCTGCGGCATCCGCCATCTTCGAGATACCGCACCACCGGCCATCGCCCGGGGGGCCGCTCGTCCTTGCCCGGGAACCCTACTGGGTCTCGCGGAGGACCTGGTCGGGCATGCTCGGCATGATATCCCCTGACCTCGTCGACAGGGCGCTGCCCCGTGCGATGCGGGAACAGCGGCTCCGGGGAAGGATTGCACGGGAGATCCACTCGCTCGTCGTGCAGAACGTCGAGAACCTCCGCTGGGCGACCCTGCAGAACGTGGATGCCGCGTTCAGGGTCTTCTCCCGCGAGATCGACGAGGAACTCGCCCGGACGATCGATGCGACCCACGGCGCCATCGCGGCAGCCTGCCGGCAGAGAAAGGAGCGGGCGGAAGAGATCGCGGGGAGGGTCCGTTTCCTGGAAGAGGCATCGCGGACCCTTCAGGGACTCATTGCCGCGCTTTCTGACACCCCCGGGTGACCATGACGCAGCAGGGGGGAGGACCGGTCCCTGCCGGGGGTCTTGACATTCCGGCCGGGACGGTCGAATACGCCAGGAGTCGCAGGTGCCCCTCGGGAGGATACTGCTTCTACAGGCTCGACGAGCCGAATGCAGGGGATACCTGTTTTGCCCTGGGGATCCTTTCCCTCATGGGACAAAGAGACGCCGACGAAAAGACCGTCCGGTTCCTCCAGGATCTCCAGTACCCGGATGGGTCCTACGCATCACTCTCCTGTGCACTCTTTGCAGGGTGGGCTCTCCGCATGCTCCGCGCCGAACCGCTCCACGACCCTTCCGAATACATCCTCCGGTCCCTTCCCCGTCCCGATCCGCGGACGAAGGTTGTCGATTCCCTCTCCCTCTTCGAACCCCTCCGTGCCTGGACTGCACTCGCTGACCTGTATGGAGTGGAACTACCCACTGGATCGAGGGAAGAGGTCACGGCCACCGTCCTCTCTTTCCGGTCGGAGACGGGGGGTTTCGGGGCTCCGGGTCCCACCCTGCAGGATACCCGGATGGCAGCCGAGATCCTCGCGTCCCTCGGGCACGGGTGTGATGACCCCGCAACTGTCTCGTTCGTGGATGCGTGCGGGGACCCTGAATTCGGGTTCCTGGGAAGACCGGGAAGCAAACCCGCTTTCCTCGAGCAGGTGCATGCGGGTCTTCGCCTCTCCTTCCTTCTTGGTGAGGCGCCCCGGCACGCCGGTGCCTGCCGGGACTTTGTCCGGCGGTGCGCCCACCCGTCCGGCGGCTTTGCCCGGTCGGTCTTTGGCGGCTCGCCAACACTGGAATACACTGCAAGGGCCGTTGAATCCCTTGCAATCCTTGCCGGGTTCTCCCGTGGCAGGAGGGATTATTCTTTCCCGGCACCGTACATGTGAGAGGAGATGACGATGGATACGACAGCGATACGAAAGGTCCATGCCCGGGAGATCCTCGACTCCCGGGGTAACCCGACCGTCGAGGCGGATGTCGTGCTCGCGGGCGGTGCGACAGGCCGGGCGGCAAGCCCCTCGGGGGCGTCGACCGGGACCCACGAGGCGGTCGAGCTCCGCGACGGTGCAATGGACCGGTACCGCGGGAAAGGTGTGAAAAAGGCAGTCGAGGGCATCAACGAGAAGATTGCCGCGGCCCTTGCCGGCATGGACGCGACCGACCAGGAGGGCATTGACCAAAAAATGATCGCGCTCGATGGGACAAAGAACAAGGCGACCCTTGGGGCAAACGCGATCCTCGCCGTCTCGATGGCGGTTGCCCGGGCGGCGGCTGCGGCAGGGGGCTTGAGCCTCTGGAAGTACCTGGAGCGGCCGGGCCGTGTCACGATGCCCGTCCCGATGATGAACATCATGAACGGCGGGGTCCATGCCAACTGGCAGGGATCCGACTTCCAGGAATACATGATCGTGCCTTTCGGGGCCCCAAGCTTCCCGGAGGCCCTCCGGTACGGGAGCGAGACCTACCACGCCCTCAAGGATATCCTGAAGAGGAAGGGTTACAGCACCGGGGTCGGCGACGAGGGGGGTTTTGCCCCGGCCGTCAGATCGAACGAGGAACCGCTTCTTCTCATGACAGAGGCGATCGAGGCCGCAGGGTATACGCCGGGGCGCGAGATCGGTTTTGCCCTGGATCCTGCATCGAGCGGGTTTTTCGAAGGGGGAGAATACATCCTCCGGACGGAGGGACGCCGCCTGTCATCGGGCGAGATGGTCGACTACTACGACTCTCTCGTCTCGGGTTACCCCATTGTCGTGATCGAGGATGGTCTCGCAGAGGACGACTGGCCCGGGTGGAAGGAGCTGACACGCCGCCTCGGTGACAGGGTCGAGCTCGTCGGCGACGACCTCTTCGTCACGAACGTCTCCCGCATCCGGCAGGGTATCCGCGAAGGGGTGGCAAACGCCGTCCTCATCAAGCCCAACCAGATCGGGACGGTGACAGAGACCATTGCTGCTGTCGAGCTTGCCCGTTCCAACGGATGGGGGTCCATGGTCTCCCACCGGAGCGGTGAGACGGTCGACACGTTCATTGCAGACTTCACGGTCGCGATGGGCACCGGGCACCTCAAGACGGGTGCACCGGCGCGGGGCGAGCGTGTCGAGAAGTACAACCAGCTCCTGCGCATCGGGGAGGAGCTGGGGGAAAAGGCTGGCTATGCAGGGCGGAATGCGTTTGTCCGGTGAGGTTCGGGCGACACCGGCGGCTTGCGGGTGAGCGGGTGTGACGGCGGGGAGAGGGGCCGTGTTTTCCGGTGAGGACCAGGGACAGGACCTGCGCAGAGAGGCAGGGCTTCGTTCTCTTGCGGTCTCGTTCCGGTACATCGATACCCTGCTTGGCACGGTCGAGGACGCGCTCGGGAATCCCTCTCCCCGCAACCGTGCCTTTTGTCATTACATCCCCGATATCCCGGCCGCTGAGCGCGAGAGGCTGGAGGAAGGCATCCGGGCGCTCCGGGAACGGCTCGTGGAGGAAACGGGCAGGCTTGGCATCTCCTCCCGGGCCGGTGCCGTTCCGGTATCGCGGGCCGTTCGTGCAGACCTGGCGACAATCTCCATCACCCTCGAGGAACTGACGCGAAAGGACTGGGCGGACCTTGGGTGGACGCCGGAAGCAGCAGGAGACCTCCGTTCCGTTCTCTCCGGCCTCCAGGAGATGGTCGGGGATCTCCTGGACTCCACCGGATCGTCCGGGTGCAGGATTCAGCCGGGAAACGAATGGGATAAACGCAAGGGGAGACATACCTTCCCTGAGCGAGGGGAGGAGAATGGCTGACGATACGTGGACGGAGATCGCACGCCGGCTCGAAGACCCCGACGAGCAGCAGGATCCCTGGCAGGCGACGCGTGACCCGTGGGTCGCCGATGTTTACCAGACCCTTCTTTCCCGCCGGCAGGAGAGGGCCTGACAGGGTCATCCTTTCCCGGGAGTGGCGGGGCGATTCAGCTCCGCGCATTCGTTTCTCATCAAATTCCCGATTGACCGTCGTTTCCCCCCGTGTCACGAGGGGATTCACGAAGGTTTCTGCCCGGAGCGGGCGGATACCATATCCTCCTCCCTGATGATGTTATGGACGATGATGATCGCGATCCCGACTCCGAGGGAGACGGCAATCATCATCTGGGGGATCGAAGTCTTTACGATCTCCACTGCCTCGGAAAAAGGCTGGACGAGTGCAAGGCCAAGCAGGCCGTGGAGTCCTTCCATGAGGACGCCGAAACCCATTGCGGGCACGATACCCATGATCTTTCCCCTGTTGAACCGGAACACGAGCCCGGCAATCAGCCCGGAAAGGATCGTGGCAGCCGAACAGGCGATGCAGGAGGCGCCCCCGAGTGTCATGCGGTGAAGGCCGCCGATCAAGCCAACCGCAAGCCCGGCGCAGGGACCGGCAACGAGCCCGGCGACGATGGGGGCAAGGTCGCGGATGTTCGTGATCGCCCCGTACACTCCCTGGATCCCGATGTATGTCCCGAATATGGAAAATGCCCCGAAAATACCCACAAAGACAGCGTAGTCCTGCAACCTTGCAGTCCTGAAAATGACCCTGCGGACGGGCTCGACCTTCGTTACGATCTCCATGAAGACGAAGATGAAGATCTCCGTCGCTGCAAAGAGCGTCAGGTAGTCGCCTATCAGGCTGTGTGACATGCCGGATGCGGACAATAGGGTAACCTTCCCGGTATTTCTCCCTCTCATGAACGTTGGCTTCCGCCTTATAGTCACCGGGTCTTTTCCCGGGAGGGGGGGCTCGCCGGGCAGGAACGGGCAAGACCTGCATACCTTCATCATCCCCGGGAGAAAACACCGGATCCATGGGTCCAGTGGTTGCCATCGACCTCGGGGCGACGCAGACGCGGGCAGCGGTGTTCGAAAACGGTGTCCTGCAGGGAGAAAAGTCCGGGGAGAAGACGCCAGCGGGATCATCCGAACCGGCGGTTTTGATATCTTTCCTCTCCGGGATGGTGAGGAAAGTATCCCGCACCTCCCGCGGGAAAATCGGTGCAATCGGCCTTTCGGTCGCCGGGCCGGTGGACATATCCCACGGCATTCTCAGGAACCCTCCCAACATGGCATTCAGGGACGTCCCCCTGTGCGATGCCCTCTCCCGGGAGTTCGGTGTCCCGGTCCGGATGGTCAACGACTGCCACGCCGGTCTCGTCGGGGAGCTCGAGGCTGGTGCAGCACGCGGGAGGGATAACGTGGTCTACGTCACCATCTCGACCGGAATCGGGGGTGGCGTGTTCGCGAACGGCAGGGTTCTCCTCGGCCGGGCGGGAAATGCCGTCGAGATCGGCCACCTGCACGTGGACGATACCTATGATCTCCCCTGCGGGTGCGGACACCGGGGGCACTGGGAGGGGTATGCCTCCGGCAGGTTCCTCCCCTGGTTTTTTGCCCAGTGGTGCCACTACCACGGCAGGCCGCACTGGGGCCCGGACAATGCACGGGACATTTTTGCCTCTGCGAGGCAGGGGGACGATGACGTGCTCCGGTTCATCAGGGACCTCGTCCGTATCAATGCCCGGGGAGTCTCTGACATCATCGTCGCCTACGACCCCGAATTAATCGTTTTTGACGGGTCCGTCATGCGTGCAAACCCTGACTTCCTGCTCGAACCCCTCGCAGGCGGGGTGGACCGGTACCTCGAGGTGCCGGAGATGGTGCTGTCCCCGCTTTCCGGCGATGCTCCCCTGATAGGGGCGGCCGTCATCGCGGAGGGATACGCAACACGGTACGGGGACTTCGGAATGGTGTGATGTCCCGTAGTAGTGCACGTATCCATTCACCCAATACTCTCGCTCTGGTCAGGATGAGGGAAGGGAGGGCCTGCAGGAATCATTTCATGATGAGATCAAAACGTGCTCGACAGAAAAGATGCGGGAATTTTCCGGGTACGATAAAAATTGTGTTTTTTTCGGTTTAAAAACGTAAAACGAGGTTAAAGAAGTGCTGCGGGTGGGACGTGAAACGGAAGGTGCTATGCGCTTATTTTTCCACTCGCGCACAATTTAGTCTCTTGAACCAACAGATATCCCAACCATACCCCACGGAATCAAACAAGTTAGAGAAACTCCGATAATATGCGAGGGATGGGAGGTAGAACGCTGCGTTTTTGCGCCCCGATTATTTCATCGCCCACAATTTTCATAATTGCAGCCTACTTATCACCGTGACTTTCCCCACCAATCTAAACGGCTCGTTCTCTAGCCTTGTGTTGAAAAAAGTGCAAGGTGATTTTTTTATAATGAAATAACCATGTGGTAGTTCATCCCTTCAAGTCGGGCTTTCATCCCTGCTCCTGTTCTTTCCGCCATGCAATGAAAGCAACAACAATCAGTGCGCCGATGACGATAATTCCTCCCAGAATCCACATCCAGGGAATGCCTCCCACACTTTCAGGAACTTCCTCAGTTATGTATGGCCCGACTTGTTCCTGAGCCATTGTCGCTGTTGTCAACGGTGGCTGGATAGTCTCCTGGCTTGCCACTGTGGGTATCTCCTGAGTTATGATGGCTGTTGGCGATGATGTGGGCGTTGGTGAAGTCTGTGATTGCGTTACGGAAGATACAGAACTTCCTCCACCTCCACCACCCCCACCTCCTGA
Source organism: Methanolinea sp. (assembly GCA_029907345.1). GTDB lineage: Archaea > Halobacteriota > Methanomicrobia > Methanomicrobiales > Methanospirillaceae > Methanolinea_A. Next base: position 60,804 of record JARYMB010000005.1, on the reverse strand, counting down.
AGGAGTGGTCCCGCCAGGCACTGTGATCTGTCCGGTAGGTAGAGTAGGAGTGATTGCTGCCCCCCCATCAGCATCCATATTCACTGACTCGAGAGAAATCGAAGACGAACCCCCTGAAATCCCTCGAATTTTAAGGTTGGCAAGGGGGACCGCAGTCATGCCCGGATTCACCTGCCGGGAGAGGTCCACCCCGCTTATCCTTACTGAGCTGTCGGCTTTCCGCGTTGTATTGTTCAAGGCAGCCCATGCTGGATAGGTGACCTCAGAGATTTCCGCTATTGTGGGATTCGAAAACCGAATAACCAAGTCATATCCTGCAAGGCCTGACACTGCATCGTCAAGCACAAGACTGATTTCAGCGGTTCCACTCTTCTGGATAGTGACTGATGAAGGGATCATCCCGATACTGGCAGCTCCAACCGGGAAAAAGAGGAGCAGGGTACAGGCAACTAATATTGATGCCAATCGAACTGTCTTGCGGTTCATGGAACTTTCCTTATGTGAGGAGGGTTCTGAAAACGAAGCGAGGGTTTTGAAGGGGACAGAACCGGCCCTCCCCCTAGGAGATTGTGTCTTGTCCCATACTGTCTCCCAATACCTATTCTTCGTCGAATGTTACGGTGGTGCACGGTATTCCTCGGTATAACCCTATCCTCTTTTTTAGCTCTCCAAAACCTCCCAGTAGAGGAGAACGACATCGTCATAGTCGATACGGCCGTTGCCGTTGTAATCATATGGTTCGATACCGACATCGAACTGGTCACGGATCCACTGCATGTTCTCGTAGTAGATGACAACATCATCATAGTCAAGCCTGCCATTCCCGTTGATATCCTTATACAGGTAGTCGCCATCCGGATCGGTCGGTTCATTGGTCTGGCCAGGGAACGGCTTGACAAATGAAGTGACCCTGATGTAATCGACCTTGATTTCAGTATCTGAGCTGTAGGTGTTCTGCACAGTAAGTTTAACCGTGTAATTACCGGATTTGGTGAACGAGGTCACGGGGTTCTGGAGCGTGCTATCCACTACTCCGTTGTTATCAAAGTCCCATAACCAGGACGAACCGGGTGGCACACCGGATGAGAGATCCGTGAAATTCACGAACAATGGCCGGGCCAGGGAAGCTTTTCCAGATGTAACATTTGCAGTGAAATCAGCGACCATCGGGACGTATATCACGATTTCGCCGGAAGTAACCATAGGTGTGATCATTTCTCCACCATCTGCATCCATGTTCACCGCAGAGATGGTTATACCGCTGGTTCCCGGACTGTCCGCCCGAATAGTAATAGTCGCAAGGAGCGTACTCCCAGCACCAGGTTCGACCTGTCGGCCAACATCAACACCGCTTAATCGGAGGGAATCAGCTGGTGGAAGCGGGGTGGTGTTGTTCATGCTCCCCCAGCCGGGATATTGCACCCCGACAATCTCGGCGATGGATGGAGTATCGAGCGTCACCTGGAGGTCATACCCAGCAAGACCTTCTGGGAGGGAGGACACCCGCACTTCACAGTTCGCTGTCGTTCCATTTATCACTGCAAGTGATGATGGTGCCAGGTAGACGGTCCGGTCACCAGGTGGCTGGGATTCAAATGAAACCAGCTTAATCGAAGCGATTTTCTTGACCACCATCTTGCCGGAGACATTCTGACCTACCATGCGGAGAGGCCAGCTCGAGTCGCCGTCTGGGATGGGAGTTCCATTCAGGGTGTTTGCGACAATGTAGTTCGTATTCCTGATCGTGTCCCTGCTGTCGAATGTGTAATTGTAACCGTCAGTGCCGGTGATGGTGATATTGTATCCGCCCAGCGCTTGCGTCTCATTGTAAGCATTGCTCGAATGCTGATCGGAGTCGTCCACAAATCCGCAGAGGAACCAGAGCGGCATGCCTCCCCATTCGCGTCCGCTGCTATCGGTATAGGTTACAGAATGGTTAGCGCCGAACTGGCAGGCAAGGGCTTGTTCGAAATAGGTCTTGCTGATAGTGGTGTGAATCCCGCCAATATCACGGCCATCCAGGTCGAGGGTCCAGGCAGTAGAAGGTTCTGAATAGATCTTAATGGTCGTGACATATTTGGCAGACAATCCTGCACATGACGGATAAAATATGCCGTCCTGGTAGTAGAAGTGGTGGTAGTTAGAGGGTAATGTCTGGTTCATGTCCCATTGGCCGTAGATCCTGTCAGCCGGTGTAAAGAAAAGCCGCATACCATCTGAGTAATAGGGCACATACTGGCCGTCACTCCACCACGCCAGAATCGCATCACCCTGTCGGGTCTGCACTGACGGGTCAGTATAGATCGATGAGTAGGGGAGCGTTGTCTCATAACCATCGCTGGCGATAAATTTAATCTCGGTTCCGGTACCCATTCCTCCCACCAGGTCACAGAGATCGCGGACACGAGAGCCTTTCACAGCATTTGCAATCTTGAATCCGCCGGGGTAAGTCTCCTCCGGATCCCAGATGTTTGCGGGAGTATTCGTAATTGCCTCGAACTTGTATACCGTTGTCCCGTCACCAATTACAGCAAGGTTTGCTTCCATCCACTGATGAGTCACATTCGTCTCATTGATGATCGTGACCCCATCTGGTCCGTACTTTATGATATGGATCGGGGCTGCGGTCTGAACGGATGCGAAGTCAGTCAGTTCGATCTCAACGATGTTACCGACGCTGCTACCTCCGGTTGCCCCCGAACCGACAAGGCGGAGAGGCCATGGTGGATGGCTGCCTCCGGTCGGCAGGGCACTACCGTTCAGGGTATTTGCGACGATATAATCGTTGCTCCGAGCGATTGCACCGCTCAGGAACTCCTTGGAATATCCATCGCCGGCCTTGACGATGATCTTATAGCCGGCCGTTGCAACGTCATCATTGAACGCACTTGGCCCTGCAGGAATGCGATCATCGACCCATGCAAGAAGCCGCCAGAGGGGGATACCGGAATACTCGTTCCCGCTCCCATCGGTATAAGTTGCGGTATTCGAGGCAATCCACGCCTCCAGCTCAGGCTGGGGAATCACGTCAGTGATCTTTCCTTTCAGAGAGAGGCTGTATTCACCCGATGGGTATGATGGAAGCCCTTCAAGACGAATCCTGGTGATATTTGAAACCCGCTGACCGGATGATGTAGTGGCCGGGCCGACAAGTTTGAGATGCCCGTTTGTCCCGGATAGCGGGGTTCCGTTCAATGTATTGGCAACGATGAACCCGTCATTATGACTCACATTCTGGCTGGCAAATGTCCTGTTATAGCCATCTCCGGCAATAACCCGGACCGTATATCCGCTGACATTTGCCCGGGTATCATTGAACGTCCAGTGACTGGAAGTCTCAACATCATCGACGGCACCAACTAGATCCCAGAGAGGGACGCCGGTCCATACGCTGCCACTCGCATCGGTATACGTGACATTATGGTGGCAAACTATAGCCTGTTCGAAATATTGTTGTGAGATGACATCAACGACATCTCCCTCCATGGTGAGTGTCCATCCTTGGGACGGCTGAGGCATCCCCGTCAGCTCGATCATGGTTATATTCCCGACCTGCTGCCCGCCAAACACTGAAGACCCCTTCAAGTGAAGCGGCCAGCTAAGCTTCCCTCCGGGTGTGAGAAGCGGGAGATCGGTGCCGTTCAGCTTGTTCGCAACGATATACCCATTATTCCGCGCAATATCTGCGCTTGCGAGGGTTGTATTGAAGCCGTCACCTGCGGTGATTTTAACGGAGTATCCTTGGGCAGCGAGGGTGTCATTAAAGTTGAAGTGATCAGGCCCGATATCCGGGTTATCGTCAACCATTGCCACCAGTAACCAGAGAGGGATTCCGCTCCATACGCTTCCGCTGGCATCAGTCCAGTTCACCATGTGGCCTGACGAAGGGCAGGCAAGTCCCTGTTCGAAGTAGGTTTTTGTCACAGTCTGGTCACGAGCGCCTTTGAGAGAGAGGCTCCAATCGAGGGGTGACGGAGAAGAGCCTTCGATAGTTATAGAAATCTTAATTGCTGCAGTAGCCTTGGAGATTGTCTCGGTAAGGTTGTTTTTATCGCTGACATTGGCAGCATAGTAAAAATCTACCTGGTCGCCGCTGACAAGTTCGATGACATTCAACCCGTTGGGATGATTCGCGTATCCATCCTTATATACATCGTTCACGTAGGCAAACCAGTTCCCGGGAGTATTCCGTTTATAGCCGTTGACATCGTCCAGAAGGAGTACCTGATCAGAAGACCATCGCTTGTCAGTAACATTATAAAAGAAGCCCTGGGCAATGGATACCTTATCGAGCGCACCGAGGGGGGTGGTACGGTTCACGGTATAGAGAACCCCAGAATTATAAGCGGTTACATTGAAGGTCTCACCGGGTGTGAGGTTAACAGAACCGTCAAATAGAATGTCCATGCTGGGTTGCGGAGGGGGAATGTTGATATTCAACCTGATTACAGCAGTAGCATTTTCCGTAGTTGTCTGGTTGGGCCCGTAATAGAACTCAATATGATCTCCGTTACCGATTGCCTTATTACTGACACCAGTGGTTGCGGAATTGTAATTCTGGTACACTCCGTTTAGTTGGTAGTTCCATGTTATCTTTGGCGGGCCAGCAATGTAAGTAAAGTTGGTGCCCCCGTCATCAACCCAATCGATAAAGGCAGTCAATTTTCCACTACTCCAACCTCCTCCATAGGTGAATCCATCCTGTTGGTATGCCTCCTCAAGAGCGCCGTGCGGTGTGAGATTGGGAATCGTATGGCTGCTTCCACTACTGTCCATCCAGGTGAAATTTCCATCGGTAAGGGTTACGGTGCCATTGTAGATGACGGTCGCCGGAACTGCACTTACCGTTATTAAGTCGATCTTAATTTCCGAGTCAGATTCCGCCCCATTACTAATCGTTAGGTTGACCGTGTAAATTCCTGCATTGGTGTATGTCCAGATCGGATTCTGGCTGGTATCATCAACGATACCGTCGTTATTGAAATCCCACGCAAAGGATGTGGGTCCTCCTGCTGAAGTATTCGTGAACTGGACGGTGAGCGGGGCAGTACCTGAGGACGTGTTTGTGGTGAAGTCTGCTTTGAGCGGGACCGGATCATTCGTATAAATAAGGACCCGGTCGATATTCTGCACCGAGAGCCCGGTTGCGCTCGGTTGACCTGGCTGGTAATAATACCAGAACGCTTCTGGATAGGCCTCGTGCATGTCCCAGAGTCCAAAGACATGGTATCCCCAGGGATTCGTGATGGTGTCTGCAAACATCACATTTCGAATACCGGTAGAATACGAGCTGTCTACATACCCCTGGTCAGCCCTGTACCACGTAAGGATAATCGGTCCTGCCCGTTCGGGTGGATTATAAACACTTGAATAGGCAAAGGCCTTTTTGAATCCATCAGACGCCTTGAGGGTGACATTGAAATCATCTGCTCCCATCCCTCCGACTAGATCGCAGAGGTCTTTTACGTCTGTCCCTTTTACTGCCCCAAAGTCCTTGGTTAGTATGGCCGGATCATTCTCTTCAGGATTCCACTTATCAGTGATGCTCTCGTTCATTACCGGCCCTTGCATGTAGTAATGGGTAACCCCATCGCCGTGAATGGGAAGGTTCGCTTCCATCCACTGGAACGAGACCGTTGTATCGTTAATGATGGTTATTCCATCGATCGCATACTTTACGACATGCACTTCGGTAGTTCCCGCGGCAATTGCTGGTACACAACAGCATACCGCTGCAAGAACCAGAATACACAGAAATTTCGTTTCACAAAGTATTCGTGCCATTTCAATTCACCTTAACCATTGCAAAATGTTAACAAGTTCACTTAATTACAAAAATTAAGAATGTTTCTATTTTTATCGTGAAAATTAGCTAGATTAAGTTAACAAGTTGATTTTTCTATCACCCAAATGTGATGTGAAAAGGATCGGAAAGCCGGATCTATCCCTTCTGTTTGTAACCCCTGGTCCTCTATCCAGAACCACCCGTTCATAAACAGTTCCTGGGGGATCCAATCGAATGGCTGCTCCCCTGATATCAGCAACCTTGACAAACTCAATTACTGCCGAGTTATTCGTGCTATTCACAGTGACTATCGCATACCCGAGTGTATTCTCAAGGTCTGTTACATAGCCTTCTGGTTTCTCTGGGGAGAGTAGGTATGACGGTGCTCCACCCGTTGCAACGGTGAAATAGTGGATTCCGTTCTGCTCGGCATGTTCATAGGCGTGGACATGAGCAGCGAACACCGCGCTGACGCCCCATTCCCGAAAGACCGGTTCCCACCGTTCCCTGGCATCTAGGAACCCTCCCGGATGATTCGGATCAGCGCTGTAGAGCGGGTGGTGAAGGGCGACAAACGTCCATGTCCCTCTTTTCTCAGGGTTTACGGCAACAAAACGGTCCTGTGACGCTGTCAGTTGGGGGGATAGGGGATTGCTGTCCAGCACGACCACCCGGACATCCCCGCATTGGATGACATACCAGGAAGGAACTCCAAAGATCTCCTGGAGGACTTCGGAATCCTGTTCATGGTTACCGGTAACGGGGTAGAACGGGGTATGGTTAAGCATCGGCTCTGCTGCAGCAAAAAAACGGTCCCACTCTCCTGCATCTTCTGGATCATTTACCAGGTCACCAGTATGGACAACAAAGAGGACGTCCGGTTCCGTAGCAATCCGCCCCGCGACCAGTGCATGGTGGGTCGACTGGTTCCACCACGGTAACTGCTCACGGGTATCACCATACACTACGAAACGGATTGTCCCGTGCATGGGAAAAGTCCGGAATGTATACTCCGCAGAGCTCCCGGAAATAGTATATCCATAGGTCTGATTCGGCGTGAGATTGGTGAGCTTGATGCGATGGACGAATGAAGATTGCTCTTCGGTAACCATCCGGTCAAGCGATCCATTCATCAGGTGGTTTGTTTCTCTGTACGAGACTGTTCCACTGCATGGTTGTTCCGTCCACCAAGTGACAGTGACTGAATCAGTTGTCATATTCGTGAGAAACGGCCCCCGTTGAACAATGCTGGGACTGATATCTCCGGAAAGACCTGACACGGCTGGAATGCTGCAGGCGGCAACCAAAAAAAGGGAGAATGCCATAACACCTCGCTCTGCAGTCATGTCAATCAAACACCACCGAGTAGGTCCTTGCCTTACCCGGTTCTACGGTTGCATCAATACCTTTTTTTATCTTGTCCTGCGTCAAGGTGACGTCCCACACACCTATCGGAACGTTATCCAGGCTACACGGAGTAATCTCACCGGTCTTCAGGCCCCTGAAGGAGACTGCCGCCCCGGGGGGCTCACTGATGAGACGGAGGCTTCCGGAGGGGTACCATGTGAGCGGATACCGGACGGAGTGGTCTCCCATTAAACACTGGCTCTCAGCTATAAGGATGAGCTCGGTGACAGGTATTCTGCCTCGTTGGGTGAGCGAGATACGGTGATATCCGGCCGAAACATTGGAGATGATCGCAGGAGTCAGGAGCCCGGTCCGGATGCCGTCAAGGAAGATCTCTGCACCATCCGGAACACTCGCTATTGAGAGATTGCAGAGCAGGGGATCACCAGAAGGAATGAAAAACTGCCCGCTCTCGAGGCTGCTTGGCGGAATAGTGAAGGAGAGATAGGAAGAACCATTGGTGAGGGTGATAAAAGCCGGATTCCCTGCCACCTCGACCCGTTCCGGGATTCGTTTCACCGGGTAGTAGCCGTTCACCGTGAATTGTACACCTGCCTGGGAATCGCCGGTGATGGTGATTGTAGATGCCGTTACAGTATTCATCAGGTTGAACTCGACGGGGACAATGGCATCAGGAAATACCCAGGTCCGGACCGTCTGCCTCGCAGAATAACTGTTGGTGCCCGCGGGAATTCCTGCCATGATAGTATGGAATCCTTCCTTAAGGGGGGTAATAAGGACCGGGGAACTGGTCCCAACGACTACTCCATCGATCCTGATCTCTGCTGTTTCAGGATAGGAATGGATGTAGATTCCCCCATGATGGGACCGGGCAGGTGCCGGTGCAGGAGTATCAAAAACTTCGGAAAGATGAGGTACTGGGACAAGGATAATTTCCAGCTCTGCGGGTCCGGTGATGTTCTGTTCGAATGGCTGGTAACCGTCCTTTGCGATCCGTATCGAATGAATTTCGCCCGGCATGATGTCAATCCCACACGGAGTAACCAAGCCAGTAAACTGATTATCGAGAATCACCATCGCACCATCAGGGGATGAGGAAACCTGTATCCTGGACAATGCCCCAGAGAGCCCTGAACTTTCCTCGGAAGAAACCGTTGTATCCTGCACCGGCACCACGGAACCTCTTCCCGGATGACAGGGCTCGGTAGGCTGGCCTCCCAGCACTAGGATGAGGTTGAGGAGCCAGCAGAGGAAATCTCCAATCGGGTCGCTTCTTGGGACCGCTCCGCCCGGCACTACTTCCTCATGTGCCGGTTCTGGGCCGGGAGTTCCTATTATTCTGGTACCGGTGGGCTGGATCCCCGTGGTGACCCCCTCCCGGACGGAATCAGGGAGATCCCGCGACGGTTGTTCGAAACTGGTCAAAAGGACCGCAACCCTGTTCGTAACTGGAAGCCCGTTGGTCGCAATGTGCAGCCTGACACCAGCCTGAATAAGACCCTGGAACCCGGAGACCTCATGCACCGCAACCGGGCTGTCGCCGGGAATCAGCCTGGCCGGCATCCCCATCCCATTGACATAAAAACTGAGGTTCCCTTCTGCTGAATCGGGTGTCGTAACGGTAATGATGGAGGCATTTCCGTTTGCCACGGCCGGAATATCTCCGCTGAACTCGGCCATGGTCATTGGTGTTTCCTGGCCTGGGATCACTCCGATCAGATCTGCCCCCTCGCAGATCCATGCACGGGTCTCTATTGCTCCCTCCTGTTCGTATCCGAGGAGGAGAAGCGCCCCCACAACCGTGGTATTCCACGAAGGTCCGTTCCTATTCGAGAGAATCAATGTTCCGTTTTCATTCGTCTTTATGAGATTATACACCAGTGTCGTCGCATACAGCCGGTCATCGTCGCCTTCTTCAGAATAGGAACGGATAGGGGCGAATTCTTCCGTTCCTGCAGAGACGAGAATCTGTGGTCTGATGTCGACACCGGGATCAGCATTGCTCGAGTCAAGGAACAGGTAGAGGCGGACCAGGGCAGGATGTATGGGGGGGAACGTGTTGGTATCAAAGGTAAGGAGGTGTTCTTCTCCACCCCTGAACATGAAAGGAGCTGTGGCTGAAGGATGAAGGACGACCGTTCCATTGACGCGCAAGTCCTCCGTTCCCAACAGCTGGCCACCGCTCAGGGGTGCCTGGTCTGTAGTGGCGATGAAACCTCCAATTCCTCCGTCCCCAGATCCCGAATCCCCGCCACCTTGGGCAGACTGCTCAAGCTTAAAACTGATAGGTACTGTCATCCCGGCTGTCACCTCTGCGTCCTGTTCTTCCGGGGTGAGGTATCCGTTCTTCCGGACGGTTAGGGAATAAGACCCTACAGTGAGCTCATCCATGATGCAGGGGGTATCATAGCCTGTATCGACCCCATCAAGATAGACCCGGGCTCCTGCCGGATCTGAGGTTACCTCGATCGATCCCTGTGGCTCGCGGCTGGACCAGATCTGGATCTCCGAAATATATTTCACCGACAAACCAGTCGTGGTCGGGTAGAGCTGCCCCTCCTGAGAATAATAGTACCAGTATTCCTCAGTCGCTGATTCATACCAGTCATAGTTCCCCATGGCATGGACGCCCCACGGGTTGGTTGAGGTGTCGGCGAAAAAGACCAGCCGCATGCCATCTGCATAGCCGGGGACATAGGACTGGTTGGCATGGTACCAGGTGATGACCATGCTCCCCTGCCGGGCTGAGGGTTCGTAGACATTTTCATAGGCAAAGACCTTTGAGAATCCATCCGAGGCCCGGAGAGTGACCGTGTCACCGGGCTCCATACCACCGACCAGCTCACAGAGGTCGCGGAGATCGGTTCCCTTAACCGCTCCCATATCTTTATCAAGCACATTGGTATCTTCATCCGGGTTCCAGCGCTTTTCAGCATTGTCTACGAAGACCGGCCCCTGGAGATAATAGTGAGTGGTCCCATCACCCCTCACAGGGAGATGCTGCTCCATCCACCGGTAATCGACTGTTGTCTCGTTGAGGACGGTATAGCCATCTGCCGCATACAGGACAATATGCACCTCTGTAGAGGCCCCTGAAACCGATGGCGTAATGACAAGAAGGGAGGCCACGATGCCCAGTATTAAGAGAAAATCCCACTTCATGAACCTGGCCCCCTATTGCGACATTCCCCGGAAAGCGGGATGAGATGAACATCTTCCGGAGCAATCCAGGCTCGAATTTTTTCTCCCGGCTGGTATACAGGGCCAGACGATAGGTGCCGGGGCACTTCGATAGTGAGCGGGAAAGGGCCATCAAACCGCAACCGGTATCCCTGGTCTGTTACCATCAGAGAGAGTATCTTTCCTTCTACCCATGGGACCAGCTCATCCCGGGACATGTCTGGCCGGGTGAGGGTGATATTACCCGCCCTGAGGCAGGCGAGATACGGGTCCCCTTCCGGAAACGAGCCATCAGCAAAGATGACTCCCCCTCCTACAAGAATCGGTGTCATTCCTTCTCGTTCTGGACCGGCAGTTCCCTCGAGCATGTTCTCGTATCCAGCGATGGAAGCGACCGTCCGATGACCGGGATTAAAGAAGACGTCTGTCGGAAGGCCGGCTTGGAGAATCACTCCCTTATCCATTACCACCACCTGGTCAGCAAGCCGGAATGCTTCTTCGCGGTCATGGCTTACCTGGAGAATGGTCAGACCATGGTCACTCTGGATGGTCTTTACCTCATCCATGCAGGATGACCGTGTCTCGGGGTCGAGTGACGAAAAGGGTTCATCGAGCAGGAGTGCGGATGGTCTGGTGGCAAGAGCTCTCGCAAGGGCCACCCGCTGTTTCTCTCCCCCTGACAGTGATCCGGTATAACGGTGTGAAAGGGGAAGTAGGGAGAAGGAGGAAAGAAGGGTGTGTACAGTCTCCTTCCGGCTGCTTGAAGAGATTCCTTTCATCCTCAGCCCATAGGAGACATTATCTTCTACGGTAAGGTGCGGGAACAGAGAATAGTCCTGGTATACAAAACCAATTCGTCGTTTTTCAGGGGGTTGCAGGGTAACATCCTGCCCGGCGATCGTAATCCTTCCCTCGTTGATCCCATGGAACCCGCCGATTGTCTCAAGCAGGAGTGTTTTTCCGGCTCCTGAAGGCCCCATGAGCACTGTGTAGGATTCATCCGGCACCATGAACGAAACCCGGGAGAGTGAGAAGTTCCCGCGGGTGAGAGTGAGATGGTCAACTCCGATCATCATACACCCCGGCATGACGGGTAAGGAACCGGAATAAGAAGAACAGGACCAGGCAGAGCAGGATGAGTAAGAAAGCAATGGCCTGGCTCTCTGCAATCCCTCCGGTATTGAACCGGTAGTAGATCAGGGTCGAGATCACCATGGGGAAATACGCGATCATGATCACTGCGGCAAACTCCCCGATCGCCCGCCCCCACGCAAGAAGTGCGCCATAGAGGATATGGCGGGTGGCGAGGGGAAGGGTTACCGACCAGAACATCCTTGCCCGGGTAGCCCCTAGGCTTCGGGCCACGTTTTCGAGTTGGACAGGGACCCTTCCGAAACCTTCCCGCACCGCATTCACATAGTAGGGAATGGCCACAAAGACCATGGCGGCAACAATCCCGGGAAAAGCGTCCTCAAAGGTAATACCGAGCTCCCCCAGGGGGGCTCCAAGCATTCCTCGTGACATAAAGAGGAGGTATACCATGAGTCCTGCCACGGTATGGGGGAGTACGAGGGGTATGTCCACCAATGTCTCAACCAAACCTTTCCAGGGAGCTTCGGAACGGCTGAGAGCATAGGCAAGCGGCGTCCCGGTAATGGCGAGTATCCCGACAGCACAGAACCCAGCCAGGAAGGTGACCAGGAAGGCCTGGAAGACCGCCGGATCTGCTGCCGCAGAGACAAGATATTCCGGATTCCGTAATACAGGAATGGCAATAACCAGGAGGGCCAGGAGGATGACACCGACAAGGATTATCCCCGGGATCCAGAATGCGATAAGGGAATGCCCGGGGAACCACTGTCTCTTCTGATTGGAACGTCCTTGGAAGCTCATGAAGCCCCCACTTCTTTCATGGGAGCCGGCCATCCGGGGAGTCCCCTTGCAGACTCACTGACGATGTAATCGATAAATTCCTGGGCAAGCTCAGGATTGGCAGCATTGGCGGGAATGGTCATGGCGTACACGATGGGGCAGCCGGTCCTCTCCCTGCCAATGGTGCTAAACCGTGGAAACCCGAGGACTATGGTGACATGCCTGTATTGCTCTGCGTACTCCGCAGATCCAAGATTGATTGAGGGGGGAAGGGAGATATAGGAAAGATTCATCCCTTCTGCGACGCTCCGGTATTCGATGGCATAGTCGATCCCCCCCGCCGCCAGGAGCGAGAGGAGGTAGATACTTCCGTCCCTAATGACGACCTTATTGTCCGATGGCCGCATGATCTCCGGCAACATGATGCTAGTGGCCGTTCCGTTGGCGGAAACTGTTATGGTTGACGGGAAGTGGTCAACAATGATCTCTTCAAAGAGCCTGGGGTCTCCATACTCTTCTTCAGCAAGCTGCAATACCATTAACGCCCGATAGCCAGCCGCATCCAGCATGGGATTTGAGAATCCCAGCCGCACGTCAGGCCGGGCGACGATCAGGTACCAGTTCTCCGGATTGATCTCTTCGTGATACCGGCTCTTGTTCGTATAGACGATGACCATCTCGTTTATTGCGAAAGGTAGATACCAATCCGTGTAATTCTTCCCTGAGTCTTCCATGGGTCGGTACATGAGATCGGGAATCAGGGATTCATCTGCCACGGCGATGACATCGGCAGTCCGGTGCAGGTCAGTAACTTGGCGGATGACCTGGATGCTCCCATGCCCCTCGATCTGCACATCAACCCCGGGATGTGCTGCTTCGAACTCCTGCTCGGCCTGGGCAAACGGGAAAAGGAGGCTGCCTGCAGCAATGACCTTTAGCGGGGGAGATGGAGAAACCTTGTCAGAGCATCCGGCAAGGAGGAGGCTCCCGGCAATGCATATTGTCAGAGCGACCAGAATCAGTCCCTTATCTCGATCCGATCCACCCATTTCACCCACGCACTCCCTTCGGTAATGACCCCGGGTTGTTCCGAGACGATGGCGATACGAGCAGGCCCCCCGTCATCATAGGAAAGAGGAGTCCCGTTCTGTTGGTACATGAGGATGATGCGCAATGGGGGTGCTGGAATCTCCGCGAGATTCTCGTTAAAGGTGATAAAGCCCTGGCCATTAAGCTGGTCGGAATCAAAGACCCAGAGATACCCGTCGGGTGCAGAGACCCAGACCTGCTGGCCTGGGTGTGCACCGCCAACAAGGGCGGCAATATCCCGGAGATCCGCACCCTGGCAGGTATAGGGACCAAAGCGGGCACCAGTGGTTGAAACACAGTACCCATGCCCGTTCACCACGGGAAGGGCCCGGAGATCATCCATCGTGATGACTTTTTGGGTCGTCCCGTTGATTGTGAGCTGCCAGTTCTCTCCCAGGGATTCCGGACTTGGATTACTGCACCCGCTCATGACTACCGAGAGAACGACAACTGCCAAGATAAGCACCGCTCCTTCCGGCAAGAAAATCGGTTTCATGAGCTCTTCCTCTGGAGAAGGAAGACTGCCCCACACGCTGCAAGGATTGTCGGGAGAATCATCGGACCTTTGGTCGGCGGAGGCGGATAGGTCTCGTTCATCTTCGATTCGTAGGACTTGGGGAGGTTATCAAAAGATCCGTGATACCCGCCACGGTAAACCCGGACCTCATCCACCCACTTGACGGTATATCCACTGGTGGATGGGTACAGGTTATCAAAGAGGTGAATCCGTTCCGGTGGCATCACCTCGTGCATGTCCCAATTCCCAAAGACGTGTTTTCCCTCGCTGTTCGTTGAGGTATCGGCAAGGAAGAGCAGCCGCATTCCGACATGGTAGGACGGAGGATAACCAGTACCTTGTCGCTCACCTATTGCTGCTTCTTCGCCGTTGAACCAGCAGACGCTGATATTCCCCTGGCGGGATTTCGGGTAATAAATATTCTCGTACGGGAATTCCACATGGTACCCGTCCATTGCTTTTACCATCACCTCGTCACCGGGGACCATCCCCCCTACGAGATCGCAGAGATCGCGGAGGGCTGTCCCGCGGACTGCCCCCATATCCTTGAAATTCGCTGTTTCATTTCTGTCCCACTGCCCTTCCTTCGATTCCACAAAGACCGGGCCCTGGTGATAGTAGTGGATCACCCCATCTCCCTGGACCGGGAGATGTTCCTCCATCCATTGAAAGGTGACAGAGGTGGTGTTGAGGATGGTCACACCATCGGTAGCATACTGGGACACTACCAGTTCCATGGTTGGTGCAGCGGATGCCCCCGGAAAAAGACAGAGGCCGACCAGGAGCAACAGGAAGATATATCGGTGATTCTTGATTTCTATCAACTCTCTTCACCCCTTCGGAATACTTTCATTCCAACACCTGTCACTGTGAGCAGGAGAAGGGCGACGACTATCGTAATCGGGGGTAGGGGAATTGTTGTTGGGGTAGGCTGTCCCGTGGTCGGAGATGCGGAGTTTTTATGAATGATAATTTCCGAGACTTGCTGGACCGACAAACCGGTTGTAGTGGGATACCGCTCGCCACCCTGAACATAGTAGTAGAAATATTGAGGGTCTGCTGATTCATGCCAGTCCCAGTTTCCGAATGCATGTATGCCCCAGGGGTTGGATGAGGTGTCGGCGAAGAACACCAATCTCATCCCGGTCGTGAAGTTAGGGACGTAGCCTTCACCCTCCCGATACCAGGTAATGACCATTGGTCCCTGCCGGTCAGTAGGCTGATAGATGTTCCGGTAAGCAAAGGTTTTAGTAAACCCATCTCTAGCCCGGAGAGTAACGGTATCACCAGGTTCCATTCCACCAACAAGGTCTACCAGATCTTTTACAGCAGTCCCCTTCACTGCACCCATGTCCTTTTCCTTGACATTCGTATCTTCTAAAGAGTTCCACCGGAGACTCTCTTCTTTGGCTGGGTCAGGATTATCGATAAAGACAGGTCCCTGGTGGTAATAGTGGGTTACCCCATCTCCATAGACGGGAAGATTTGTTTCCATCCAGGCAACATCAACATCTTTTGAGGAGAGGGTGGTTTTTCCATCCATAGCTAACTCCACGATGTGGAGCGATGTCGTGGATGCTGTCACTGGATAGATCACGAGAAGTATTCCTGCTAGAAGAAACAGGGTGAATAAAGAAAACCACTTGTCATATGTTATAACAGGGAGCGAATTTAGGTGAACGGAGACCATAGAGATGTAAAAATTGCATGCAGTGCCGGATATAATTTGTTATTTATTGCTTATTTGTTGAGTAAGTTAAGTTAATCCTATTTTCTAGTGAGTTGGCAACCCGTTGATGCATGTCGTAATCGGTGCCCGCTCAGGTCGCTATGGCCTTGGCATAGCAATTGCACCCGCTTTACCGCTCTGCTCAGCGGCTGCTCCGTAGCCGGCACCGCGTGCCGCCCGGTTCGACCCTCCGGGCACTCACCAGGGATGGCATCAGGAGAGGTGCTTGAAGGGGGATTAGTTCAGGAATTCCATCCATCAGCGACGAGCGGTCCGCCGCGGCGGTCCGCGAGGAGCGGGTCCTGGCAGCCGGTGGTGAGGAGCCTGCGACGAAACCACGGGCGTCATTAGCAGCCCGGTCCAGGTAGAGAGATCAGGGAGACGGTGCGAGCGGAACGGAGTGAAATCGAGCACGGTCGACCGATAGCTATCCCGTAAACCGATAAACCAGCAGAGCGGAGGCCGCCACCGAACGCAGTGAGGGCGTCGCCGGAGCGGAGCGATACCATATTCCCAATAAACCTGCCGCAGGCCGAGCCCTCGCCGCGAGCGGAAGCGAGCAGTGGGCGAAGGCCGGAGGCCCGCTCCGACGTGATTAGTTCACTTTCACACCGCCTATGGGAGCACTATATCTCCCTATGTATCCTCTGATATATTGGTGAGAACCACCAATGTCCAGAACAACAATCTTTGAACACATAGGGGCAGCCCGTCATTATGAGGGCACCCTTCGGATCGACATCAAGACCATGCAGGCCGTGATCTCACGGTCAGATCTCCCCCGGTTAGTCGAGCGCTGGCCTGTTGATGTCTATGACATCAGCGATGTGATGAAGACCGCCGGCCAGCCCAAGGCCGTGGGCAGGGCGTGGATCAGCAGGTCCGGCCGGGCAGTAATGTACACCATTCAAGGCACCCGGTATGTTTCACCCTTCGCCCAGGTGAACGGGGTCCTGCAAGGTAACCGGAAATACGCGAACGTCTCGATCATGAGAGAGATGCCAGGCAGCCATCTCTCCCTCTCCTCTCAAAAGGTCGCCGAGGTGTCCGCATGAGCAATCATCAGAGCGTCTATGATGTGATCCCAATCAATGACCTGCAACAGATCAGCTTATACCAGGAAAAGGCGGTAGAACTCGAGCACAAGGCCTCCGTGATGATATCGGATGCCCAGGACCTCCGGGTAAAGGCCGAGGATATTGCCGAGAGCTACCGATAGGTGGGAAGGGCCCCGACCAGGGTCCCGGATACTTGGCTCTCTGATTCCTCCCGGAGAACAGCCTTATCACCCTCTCCCTTCAGGACAGCTGCCAGCCACCTGATTCCATTCCGAATCGTCTCAAGCATGAGACACCTCGTTCATGAGTTCTCCCTTTCCGGTAGCCACTGCTTTCTGCATCTTACGGGACCGGTAGTAGTTCCGGTTGTACTCAGCGATGGCGTCCTTGTTGTTCTCCCGGTACTCCTTCCTGCGGGCAAGTTCCTGCTCTCGGTGCCGGACATAGTAACGTTTCCAAATGGGGACCCGGTTCTGCCGTTCCTTCTCCTTCGCTATCTCGATAGCATCGCCCAGGTTCATCACAACCACATCGTTCATGGCTTTCCCTCCGATTTGTCCATCTTCGTTTCATGATAGGCAAAGCCCCCATTGGCCGAGGTGTCTTCCAGTTCGTCGCTGTTCCAGTAGATTTCGATTGTGTAGAGTGTCAGGTCTGGTGTCAAGTCGTAGCCTCCGAATAGACGGCCAGGTCAAGCGGCCGTTGGGTGAGACGGTCCTGGGCGATCCGATAGGTCGCCGGGTCAATCTCAAAACCGTGGTAGTTCATCCCGAGGAGCTGGGCAGCGATCAGGTTGGTCCCGGTCCCCGCATAGGGATCGAGCACCAGGGCCCCGGGTGCTGCCAGCCGGGAGAGGAGATGCAGAGTCTCATGGATCGACTGCTGCCAGGGATGGAAAGCCTTGGCTCTCACACCCCGGAGCACATCAATGAAGATCTGATTCGGTGCAGTGACCGGTGGCTTCTGGTAGATCACCACTGGTTTCCATCCGCACATCGCATTGCGGGACCAGACGATCGTCTTCGCCCCGCTGTTCAGCTGGGCACAGAGCCAGAAGTAGGCTAGTCCACTCCCGTCCAGGATACGAAGAATGACTGGAAGATGGAACTGCGGGCAGTAGCTGACAAGGTAGCCACCGGGTACCAGTAACCGGCCGGCATGCCTGGCAAGGACCTGGTACGCCTCTGCATAGAGATTCTTGATGTAGGGGGGATCGGTGAAGATGATATCCACCGACCCGGACCGCATCCGGGCCATTCCCTCGTTACAGTCACCGCAGACGAGCGTGCTCATCCTCTCACCTCCCCATGATCAGGAGATCCGGATACCCGTTGGTAGCAAACATCGCAGAACTTCGTCCCGGTGCTGCGGTCGATATAAACGGCTGAATCGAGCTCGCAGATAGTGCACCGGCCGACCGTGGACTTCAGCCGCTCCAGCCGGGTTAGGTCATAGGTCCCGGGAAGGATAACTGCCGATTCCTGTGCCTTCCGCTTTGCAGCCGTATAACACCGCTTGCAGATCTGGCGGGGCTGCCACTGGTCCTTTGGCCGCTTCCTCCGTTCCTCGGTTAACTTCTCGACATAGTGAGTCCAGGAGCTGCCACAGAGAGAGCACGGTGCATGGTCAGGAACTTCCAGGGACTTGTAGTCCCTCGCGTTAATCCGGCGCGGACTGTCATTCCTACAGCAACCTTCATCCTGCTGAAGGGATTTCTGAAGGGATATTCCGGCACAATCCGATAACTTTTCAGGAATTGGTGGTGTTTGAGAAGAATTCGGATCCTGCCCTTCAGCAGAGTTCAGATCACACACACATGCTGAAGCCTGCACCCCATCACGATCAGGGTGCTGTGTATCCTGGGACTTGCTGAAGGATACCTCATAATGAGTACTAAATAAAATATTTTTATTATTATTACTAGAATCAGGGCTTCCTGGTTCGTTTTCATTCCCTTCAGCAACTGCTGAAGGATTGCTGAAGGACTGCTGAAGTGCTGAAGGATGGTCCGGGTCATCATCATCGTCCAGCCAGACCGCCCCGCCCGCACACCAGGACCGGTAGAGATCCGGGTCAAACGTGTAGGCATTGGTCCTCCGCCGCATGGAAAGACCCCGCTCCTCTTCATCGGTCACCACCGTGCGGTCACAGTAGGCGATGGCAGGGCACTTCTCCAGGAGACCGGAATACACCGCTCCCCTGCTTGCATAGCCGTGGATGATCCGGTGAAGGGATGCATTCGACAACCCCGAGGCCTTCTGCAACATCGGAATGGTGAACTCCGGCCACTGGCTCCGCTCAATGATCGCCAGCAGCCCGGACTCCCGCTTGGTGAGCTTAGTCTGCTGGCCCCCAACCGTCCCGTTCAGCAACCCATAGAGCCGGGTCGCTTCAAGGAAGTCCTCGCTGGTAGCAGTGAGAGAAACCACAGACCCCACTCGTTGCTGATTCCGCTGCATAAACCGCAGGACCGTATTGGCCTTGATCAAGTCCAGCAGCATCTCCGGGTTCCGGCGGTTCGCTGCCGCCTGGAACCGGATCCTGGTGGCGAAAGGGATCACCACGTAGAACCGCTGCTGGCCGACAAGCTCCCACATAGCCCGGCAAGCCATCACCTCGGGCCGCTCCTCCTCGAGGTTGTTTGGCAGGGACACATCGCGGGCCAGGATACGGACAAGCACCCGGGCATCCTGCTCTTCGGTATCATCGATCCAGCAGGTGAGCATCCGGTTGAATACCTGGTCATCACCGACCCCTTCCACCTTCGCCACCCACCAGATGCACCGCTCGGGAATAGTGCAGACCTGCGCACGGCGGTCCTTGCTCACCGTCCGGTACACGAACGGGGTCCGGAAGGAGGTGGTCACTCCCTTCAGGATCTCGGCCATGTCCTCGGAGAGGGCCCGGTCGTCCAGCACGATCACCGATCCCGGCTGCAGATCCTCGAGGTAGAAGAGAGCCTTGTTGCTCATGGCCCCTTCCAGGCGGAACCGGGGAGGGACCTGCCTGAGCTGCGAGGAGAAGGCATGGCTCTTCCCCTTCCCGCTCTCCCCGGTCACAGAGACGTGCAGGCCGTTGGTATTGAGGACCGAACGGGAGGCCAGGGAGAGGATCAGGCACTCGGCTACTACCTCGTCACCTTCATGATCCAGGGCAAAGGTCCGGAGCATCGCCTGTTTCGGGTCGCCGTGCTTCAGGACCGCCAGAGCCTCCACCCGACCAGGAAGCTCATCAAGGGAGAGAGGTAGAGCCGTCCGTGTCCGGGATCCTGGGGTGGGGGCTGCTGGTTCCTTTGTAGCCCTCCCTGCCTTCGGCTCGAACTTCTCCCGGAGTTCCGGCCACCGCTGCGACCCGCCACCGCAAGAAGCGTGCTGGCAACCGGCATAGATAGCACCGCTCGGGAACTGGATAGCGAAGGCCCCGTCCCGGTGGGCACCGGAGAACGGGCACTCGTCCAGGACATACAGCATGCCCCCCTGGTAAGGCTTCTCCCGGGCGACCCCAATACGATGGTCCCGGAGCCAGGAGGCAAGGTCCAGGGTATGGCCGGTACTCCTACCCTGTTTTGGTACCGGCTCAGGGAAGGCAGCAGGGAGGGCAGATGCCAGCCCTTCTAGGAGCTCCCCGGGCACTACCTCAATCTCGGCAGGAACCGACAGGATACAGGACCTCCGGTGAGGCCGGTCGGGGGTATTGTCCCCCTTCCGGCTCATCGTCCCATAGAGCTTCCAGATCCGGGCAGCGTTGTGATTCGCCGTATCAATCGAGGTCATGCCATCATCGAACATGACAGCAAGGACCTCGAGACACCGCTTCACCAGGTCGCGGGACCGGTCGTCGTTCGGCAGGTCGATCCGGTAGAGCAGGTGAGCACCGTTCCCCGAATCTGCAAAGACCGGAGCCGGCCATCCCAGATCGGCCAGGTAATCAGCCACCCGGGCAGCCGTATCGATCGCTGCCTTGTGCTCCCCATCAGTTGAGGACACACCAGAAGGCCGGGCCGGGTCCACATCTACCGGGAACCAGTGCCTGCGTATGATATCAGTATCAGCCGTGGTAGCGTCCTTCTTCGAAAGCCGGGCCTTGATCCGGTTCGCACGCCGGGAGAGAAGGGCCGGGTTCACCTCGTTTAAGGTGACATAAATCCCCTGCACCCCGGGCAGGCCATCCAGTGTATCGACCTGGTCCCCGAGCTTCTCCAGATCATCGAAATACCCGCTCGCCATCCCCTCGTCAATGATAGCCCGGACTTCGACAACCTGACCGGGAACGAAGAGGACCCTGGCGGCCTGGAGGGTTTCATGGCTCATGATCCCTCCCGGACTGGGGCGGATGACCCTCGATGAGCTCACAGAACCAGAGGACCTCTCCCTTAAGATTCCGAGGGTAGGCTGCAGCGCAGTTCTTCCCCTGGCAGAGAACGATGCCTCGCGGCTCGGACATGATCGGGCAGATCTTCCGGTCCGTCATGTGGCCGTCATCCTGTTCACGCCACATGGCCATGCACCTCGAGAACCCCGCCAGGCAT
The DNA here is from genome assembly GCA_029907345.1 of Methanolinea sp. Lineage (GTDB taxonomy): Archaea > Halobacteriota > Methanomicrobia > Methanomicrobiales > Methanospirillaceae > Methanolinea_A. The sequence goes on along the minus strand of JARYMB010000005.1, from coordinate 39,678 downwards.
TACCTCGAAGAACCGCCAGCCCTTCGGACCAGCATGGACCCAGAGCTGCACCGATACCCCATCCCACCGTGGGATAGCCTGGAGTGCGGCGATGTCGTCCCGCCAGAGGGCAGCGACCTCGGTCGCACCGGCCACCTCCTGCCGTGTCCGCTTCACGTGGACAAAGAGGGGGCGGGCCTTGTCGCACCAGGCAACCAGATGCACAGCCGAGGAGTACCGCATGGAGCGGATGACACTGTATCCTCGCTTGCGCAGAAGGGCGAAGGCCATGGCCTCCACGGCCCGGCCCCGCTGGTGATTGGTGGTAGGTGCAGTCTCGGAATGCTCACTCGCCGGCATCCGGCACCGGCTCCTGGTAATCCGGGTTTGCCTGGCATCGGGGATTCGGGCACATTCCTCCGGCAGGCAGCATACAGACCATCTCGGTCCACTTCCCACTTTTCCGGCTGGTGAAATGGGGGCATCTCTTAGCCTTCCTGACCATCAGAACGCCTCCATTATATCCGGAATACGAAGGTTTTTTGCCTTAGGCACACAGGAAAATATGGGTTCCCTCTGTGTTTGAGCTGTGGAAGGCGTGAACATACTGGGGGAGCCCGCTATTCTGCACATGATGATTCCTCTTCCTTGATGACGATCAATCCCTGTTCTCTGAGAAACTGTCCGATACCGTGGAAGCCAGTATGACGTTCATAAGCCTCCAAAGCATCACGTCGAGTGTAGAGAATTTCTGATTTCAATGTATCACCTTGCATGCAACCCAAGGGAAGAGGGAGGAAAAACCGCTGGTCACATACAAGTAAAAAAAAGTGAAATGGGGATTTTAAATCTTTTCAACCGTGGAGTGAATGTTATTTTGCTCAACTTCGTCCAGGTATTTACGAAACATTCTGGGGCGACTTATAACAAACCGACGGATTGATTCTTCATCAGCAATGGCCTCTTCAGATAAAGCTTCCATACACCCGCGACAATAATCTTCACCGGGCGGATTAATCAGATTACACGCCGGGCATATCCGTGGTTCGAGTCGCGCATGTTCTTTTGCGTTCGGATCCTCTTCCAGCCCATACAACCGGGAAATCTCCCTGTCGATATCCCTGCCGGAGAGATGGGCATAGGTCGCAAACATATCGGTGTTCAGCGTACCCCACATCATGAGCTTGATGACACTTTCCTTGGCTCCCTCCTGGATCAGGTGAGTGATTCTCGAATGACGGAAGAGATGGGGAGTGATGTGTTTGGTGATACCGGCTCTCTTGGCAATCTCCTCGGTCTGCTTCCTCATCCCCGCCCACGTCAGGGGTCTCTTGTAAATGTTCAGAAATACCGGTGACTCTGGGGTAATCATGAGCGGGTAATCAGCCCGCCATTCCGCGATATACCTCTTCGCCATGACCAGCCTGATGTAGCGGGGAATACCAGTCTTGAAATCGATATTCACCGCGATCCCCTTGGAATCATTCTTCAGGTCGCCCCAGGTCAACCGCCCAACCTCTCCGGCCCGGAATCCTCCTTCGTAGAGGGTCATGATCAGGGCCCGATCCCGGGAGTTCCGGCAGGCATCGAGAATCTTCTGGATCTCCTCCGGAGTGAGAATGTCAGCAGCAGTCTTGGTCAGCCAGTCCTTGCTTGGGTTCTTGATGGCCTTGATCTTCTTCTCGGGGAGGTTGATGTACTGGTTCTCGATCATCCAGAGCAGGAACTGTTTTAGGATAACCACGTGGTCGGCGATGGTGTTCTGTTTGAACGGTCGCCCATGTCTGCTCGTGGCGTGTTTGAGTGTCTCGATACCTGTGTAGACAGATCCCATCGTAAGCTCGGAGAAAGGAGGCAGAAACCGACGCCATCCAATCAAAGTGAAAGCAACTTTGTTGGTCCGGCTCAATCCGATACCCCCTGCCGACTTACGTTCGGCCAGAAATTCGGTGATGATATCGGCATCTGAACGGACCAGCTGACCGGTTGCGAGCGATTTCATGAGCGCTGCATGAACGTATTCGGGTTTCTTGCTGGCAAAATAGTTTTGTGTTTGATCTATGGAAGGCATATACAAGAATGGTCAGAGAAGGGAGTATATAAAAGAAAACCTGGGGATTCGAACCTTACGTTATAATGCTGCGGGTGGGATCCGAACCCACGACCTCCAGATATCTCAGATGATGGGCGCTTCTTGTGTCTGCTCAAAACCCTATGAGTCTGGCGCCCTAACCAGCTAGGCCACCGCAGCGCACGAAAGTGCATAGTAAAGACGCGGTATACGCTCTTAAAGGTTCTGTTTTGGAGTAAAAGGGGGGCAAAAGGGTTTTCTCCTCACTTCTTCCGCTGGCCCTGGAGGTAGATGCTGACCGCACCTGTAATGGCCGCGATCTGCTTGCCCTGCCGGAGCGATGCCGCGAGTGTCTGCATACGCGATTCCTCTTCGCGGACGTACCGTGCAAGCGTCTTTGCCATATGGTCCTCCTCGAGGAAGTGGGTGTGGGTATCACCCTCGATGAAGTGGGGGTTGTGCATGACGGCGAGATGGAGGGGGAGAGTCGTTTTCACACCGATAATGATATACTCGTAGATTGCCCGCCGCATCCGGGCAATCGCCTCCCGCCGGTCAGCACCCCAGGCGCAGAGCTTGGCGATCATCGAGTCGTAGGTCGGGGGAATGGTATACCCCATGTGGATCCCGGAATCGACCCGTATGCCCGGTCCTCCGGGGGACCGGTACCGGAGAATCTTGCCCGGGTCTGCAGCAAAGTTATTGAGCGGGTCCTCGGCGTTGATCCGGCACTCGATGGCGTGGCCCCGGATGGTCACGTCCTCCTGGTCGAACGGGAGAGCCTCGCCTGCGGCAATCGCGATCTGCTTCTTGACGATATCCCGGCCGGTGATGAGCTCGGTGACCGTGTGCTCGACCTGGAGGCGCGTGTTCATCTCCATGAAGTAGTAGTTTCCGTTGGAGTACAGGAACTCGACCGTCCCGGCGTTTGCATAATCCGATGCCCGTGCGACTGCAATCGCGGAGGCCGCCATCCTCTCGCGGAGGTCGGGCGTCATGATGGGGCAGGGGGCTTCCTCCACCAGCTTCTGGTGGCGTCTCTGGATCGAGCACTCGCGGTCGTAGAGGTGGACGACGTGGCCGTGCTCGTCGGCGAGTACCTGGAACTCGATGTGGCGGGGCTTCTCCAGGTATTTCTCGATGAAGACCGTCGCGTCTCCGAACGCCGACTGGGCGATCCGCTGTCCGGCCTCGATGGCCGCCCTGAGATGGGCCTCGTCGTGGACGATGTGCATCCCGATCCCGCCGCCACCGGCACTCGCCTTGACGATCACCGGGTACCCGATCTCTTCCGCGACCCCGCAGGCCTTCTCCGGATCATCGATGCCTCCTTCCGTCCCGGGCAGGACGGGGACACCGGCCTCCCGCATCATCCGCTTGGACTCGACCTTCGAGCCCATGGCCTTGATCGTCTTCCAGGACGGCCCGATGAAGACAATCCCCTCCTCCTGGCAGAGCCTGGCGAACTTGTAGTTTTCTGCGAGGAACCCGTAACCGGGGTGAATGGCCTCGGCCCCCGACTTCTTGGCGATATCGACGATCCTCTCCATGTTGAGGTAACTCTTTGCCGGCGGGGCCTCGCCGACCAAAAAAGCCTCGTCTGCGTATTTCACGTGGAGGGCGTCGGAGTCCGCGGTGGAATAGATGGCGACCGTCTCGATCTCGAGCTCCCGGCAGGCCCGCATCACGCGGATCGCGATCTCGCCCCGGTTTGCGACAAGGACCTTCTCGAAGTAGGTCATTTCACCACCAGGAGCACGTCACCGCTCTGCACCGTGTCCCCGGTATCGACGAAGATGTCTTCCACCCTGCCGTCCACCGGGCTGTGGATGGGGTTTTCCATCTTCATCGCCTCCAGCACGAGGAGGAGGTCACCCTTCTTCACCTGGGCGCCGCGGCTGGTGAGGATTTTCAGGACCATGCCCTGCATGTGGGCCTTGATCCCGCCCGGGATATCCCCGCGGGGGATCTTCTCCTGTGCCGGTGACGCCTGGACGACCGAGCTTCCCCCGACCGAGATGATCCGGACCGAGAAGACCTCGCCGTCCACTTCAACCTCCATGGCATGGGGTATGACGGGGACATCGGGGACCGCCGCCTTCTTTGCGGGGATATCCTCGGGTTTTCTCTCCCCCTTGAGGAACGAGGGAGCGATTGCGGGGTACAGGATGTACGTCAGGACATCCTCCTCCTTTTTGACCAGCCCTTCGGCCGTCGCCTGGGCTTTCATCTTCTCGTATACCGGCTCGAGGAGGTCTGCAGGCCGGACGGTGATAACCGGCTCGTCGCCGATGATCAATTTCCGGATATCGTCGGGGATCTCGCCGGGCGGTTTTCCGTAGAGCCCCCGAACGTAGTCCTTGACCTCGTTCGTCACGTTCCTGTAGCGTTCTCCGCCGAGGAGGACGTTGAAGACGGCCTGCGTGCCCACGATCTGGGACGTGGGCGTGACGAGCGGCGGGTAGCCAAGGTCCCTGCGCACCCGGGGGATTTCCTCGAGGACGGCGTTGAGCTTGTCCAGGGCGTCCTGCTCCTTGAGCTGGGAGACGAGGTTTGAGATCATCCCCCCGGGGAGCTGGTAGAGGAGGACATCGCTGTCGACCCTCTCGGATATGGGGTCGAGGATGCCCGCGTACTTCCCGCGGATCTTCATGCACTCGTCCCGCACGACCCGCAGGGCGCGCAAGTCGATCCCGGTGTCCCGCGGCGTTCCCTGCAGAGCGGCGACAATGCTCTCGGTCGGGGGCTGCGAGGTGCCCATGGCAAAGGGGGACATCGCGGTGTCGAGGATATCGACACCGGCCTCGATAGCTGCCTGGTAACTCATCGGTGCAATCCCGCTCGTGCAATGGCAGTGGAGGTCCACGGGGAGGTCCGTCTTGTCCTTGATCCGCGAAACCAGGTCATACGCTGCCTCCGGCATGATCAGGCCCGCCATGTCCTTGATGCAGATGGAATCGCACTCGAGGGAGTGGAGTTCCTCTGCCATACCGGCGAATTTCTCGTTCGAATGGACCGGGCTCGTCGTGTAGCAGATGGTCCCCTGCAGGTGGGCTCCCGCCTCCTTCACCCGCCTCATCGCCCGGGTCATGTTCCGGATATCGTTGAGGGCGTCAAAGACGCGGAAGATGTCCACGCCGTTCTTATGGGCCAGGTCCACGAAGCGGTCGACCACGTCGTCAGGGTAGTGCCTGTAGCCAACGAGGTTCTGGCCCCGGAGGAGCATCTGGATGGGGGTCCGCTTCAGCTCCTCCCTGAGCATCCGGAGCCTCTCCCAGGGGTCCTCGGCGAGGTAACGGATGCTCGAATCGAATGTCGCACCACCCCAGGCCTCGACCGAGAAGAATCCGACTCCATCGATCTTCCGTGCGAGGGTGAGCATGTCCTCCGTCCGCATGCGGGTGGCTATCAGGGACTGGTGGGCGTCTCTCAGCGTGGTATCAGTGATTGAAACCTTTCCGGAACGGGAAATACGCATGGGGATCCTCCGGGCTTGGCGGCAGCTCGAGCGGGAGGCAACAGCTAAACCTCTCAATCCTTCATTGTATTAGTATAAAAAATTCTCCGAGTGGCAGAAAAGCGGCGATTGCGATGGCTGCTGCCGCAACCGTGACAACGACATCGCGAAACGGTGCTTGGAACCGGGCACACACCGACCCGCCCCCGGAGTACCCCCTGGCCACGAGGAGATCCACCTGGTCAGATGCCCGCCGGAGGGCGCTGTACAGGAGGCCGGTGGAGAGGGGGACAACGCCCCGCAAACCGATTGCCATGCCCTTGAGGGAGAAAGCCCACCTTGCCCTCCCGAGTTCGTCCTCGAGGAACCGGAGGGCAGACAAAGCAATTTCGCCGGCAAGCCCGCAGTCAAAGCCCACTCCCCGCCCGAAGAGCCACGTGCAGACGCCGAGGAACTCGCCGGGCCCCTGGTCCAGGTACGCAAACGTCGCGATGAGGAGGACAACCGCGAGCCGGAGACTGTAGGACGCCCATTCTCTGCCCGTGAGAAAGAGGGCGAATGCGACGGCCAGGAGGGGGAAAAAAACGAGGAGAGGCCACCGGGACCGCCAGAGGGAAACGGGCCCGGAGAGCGTGCAGGCCCACCAGAAGAAGGCCAGTATTGCGCCATGCACGGACGCAAAGGCAGCAGCAGAGAGCGCAACGACGGCAAGGAGCCTCAAACGCGGGTCCTGCATGCCGCCTCCCTGATGTCCCCGAACGTCACGTTCCGTGGTATCCGTCCTGCTGCAACCAAGGCCTTTATCCCTGCAGGAGCACCCTGCCAGGAGGCGATTGCGCCAGGGACACGTCCCCGGCAGGCAAGCGTGTGCCCGTTGAATTCCCAGATGACGTCCACGCGGGGGAGGAAATGGCGCTCATGGGTACACAGGATGACGATTCCGCGTCTTTTTTCTCCGATCTCGTTGCAGAGAAGAATTTTGCCGGGGCAGTCGAGGCCGCTGAACGGCTCGTCGAGGATGAGCAGGTCATCGTCCCGCGCAAGGACGCAGGAGAGAAGCAGCCTCTTCAACTCGCCCCGCGAGAGGGAGAAGGGGTCTTCTCCCCCCCGCCCGGAGAGGCCGGAGCGGGAGAGCACGTCTTCCACCGGAACACCAAACGAGGTTATTTCTTCGCGGACGGACCTTCCTGTCAGGTGCCACTCCGGGAACTGGAAGAGGAGCATGGAACGCGCGATCCTTCTCCGTTCCACAGACCCTTCCGCGGGGAAAAGAAGGCCTGCCGCAACGAGTGCCAGCGTCGACTTGCCTGTGCCAACACTCCCCGTTACCAGGTGGACGCCGGGAGAAAAGGTACCTGATGCACGGATCGATACGTCCCCACGCTTCACGAGGACGCTGTCAAGGACGAGTTCCACTCCTTCCACCTCCACGAGGGGGGGTACCAGCAGGTCTCCTTCAGGGCAGGGAAGACAGTCTGCGGTGTGCCCGAGTACGTAACCTGTCCCTTCTCGAGAAAGACCACGTAATCGGCGGACGCAGCAATGTCCATGTCCTGCGTGCACCAGACGACGTGGGGGATACCCATAGCCCGGATGCACTCCTCCACGCGGGCAGCAGTCCTGCAATCGAGGTGCGAGTCCCACTCGTCGAGAACGAGGAGCGAGGGGTTTTGGACCACTGCCGTTGCGAGGGCACAGAGCACCTGTTCCCCGCCCGAGAGGTTCCGGACTCCGCGGGAGAGGAGCCCCTCTATCTCCACGGACCGGGCTGCACGGGATACGGATCGCTCCACCTCTTCGCAGGGTGCATGCCGGAACCAGAGGGGCGAGGAGACCTCCTGGTAAACGATTGAGAAGAGGCAGTTCCTTCCCGGGAACTCGTGGACAAATCCTCTCTCCAGGGAAGCGGGGTCTCTTCCGTCGACCGTGACGGATCCTTTTCCGGGAACGCAGATGCCCGCAAGGAGACGGAGCAGCGTCGTCTTCCCGCTCCCGTTTCTGCCCGTGACGACACAGAGGCCAGGGGGAATGGAAAGCTCGGGGACGGAGAGGATGCCGTGGTCAAGTCCCTCTACCCGGATCACCCCGCCTCCCCCCTGCGGGTGGTCACGCCTGCGATCCGGGAAACCCTGTTCACAACAGTATACGCGGCAAATGCCTTGAGCAGGTCACCGGGCACGAACGGCACCGCCCCGACGAGGATGGCTGCAGGGAGGGAGAGGCCGGAAGAATACGCAAGCCACGCGATGCCGCATGCATAGTACAGGGATGCACCCGCTCCCATACCTGCCCACCGGGCCTGCCAGCTGCGGCGTTCAAAGCATAGACCGGCAACGAACGCCGCCGGAACAAACCCGAGCAGGTACCCTCCCGTCGGCCCGAGGAAAACGCCTATCCCGGCCGCCCCGTTGTGGAAAACGGGAAAGTTGAGTGCACCGAGCAGCAGGAAAAGCAGGACCGGTGCGACCGCGTACCTCCCCATGAACCCCGCAGCAAGGAAGAGGAAGAGTGTCTGGAGGGTCAAGGGTACAGGGACAAACGGGACCGAGACCCAGGATCCCACCGCGAGGAGCGCAGCAAAGGTCCCGGTATGGGCGATAAAGAGGGCTCTCTCCCGTCCGGACAACATCGTCAACCATATATTTTTTCCAGGTTGACGATTTAATCCTGTTGCTGGATGCAGTCCCCGGAGATTACACGCTCGATCTTTCCGTTGTCCTTGCGGACGAGCAGCGCACCGAACTCGTCGATATCGATTGCCTCACCCTCGAAACTCGACTTCAGGGTGTTGATCCGGACCCGGCGTTCCAGCGTGCAGGACAGGCTCTTCCATTCGCGGATGACCGAGTCGAACTCTCCGGCCTCGAGCAGCATGTAACGGCTTTCGAATTCCTTCAGGACACGGGCAAGGAGCGCGGGCCGATCGACATCGTGGCCGACTTCCAGGCTCACGGAGGTGACGGCATTGGGGACCGCGGAGAGGTCCTGCGGGGAGACGTTCACGTCGATTCCCATCCCGAGCAGGGCGTAGTTGACCCTGTCCGCCTCGGCAGATATCTCGAGGAGGAGCCCGGCGACCTTCTTATCCCCGATATACACGTCGTTTGGCCACTTGATCAGGGCGCCGAGGTCGTATTCCTTCCGGAGGGCGCGGGCAACCGCGATCGAGCCCGCCATCGTAATCATGAAAATCCTGTCGATGGGAATCGTCGGCCTGAGAATGACCGTTACCCATATCCCGCCCCGGGGCGATATCCATGACCGGCCGAGCCTCCCCATGCCTCCCGTCTGCTGTTCTGCGATGATGACCGTTCCATGGAGTGCAGCAGGGTCCTCCTCCCGGACCATCTGCTTTGCCACCCAGTTCGTCGAGACCGTGCTCTCGAAGTACCGCATCATCCTGCCTATCACGTTCGTCCGGAGCTTCTTGTGAACTTCGTAGGGCAGCAGCCGGTTGCTGCTCTTCTTGAGGCGGTATCCCTCGCGGTGCGACGCCTGGATGTCGTAGCCCATGTTGATCAGTTCCTTGATGTGTTTCCAGACCGCCGACCGGGATATCCCGAGGGCAGCGCTGATCTTCTCACCCGGGACCGGGCCGTCACTGTTCTCGAGCACCTCAAGGACACGGAATGCTGCCTCGTACATGGGATTACCTTTTTGATGATGCCTGTTCGGAGGGAAGCGGGCAGGGGTCCTTGCCGCAGACCTGCCTTAAAATCTCTGACTGGTGTTCCATGAGCGTGGCAAGGTCGAAGATCCCCGTGATATCCACGACACCGATGGCGGCAATCGCCTCTCCTGAAGAATCGCGGACGGGTGCCACGATGACCGGAACACCCCTGTAGGCTCCCGTCCCGGGCGTGGTCTTGATCAGCCGGTTCTCCCTGATGACATCTTCCAGGACAGGGCCCGTGTAGTTTTTGTCCACCACGAACCCGTTCTCTATCCTGATGCCGGGGCGACGGGCAGACCGGGCAGTGATGGGGAGCCTGTTGAGGAGTTCATGGAATGCAAGGCCGATCGGTTCGAGGTCTTGTGGCCCGCTGTCCACGGAGATAACGTAGCGGTTCATGGGCAGATCCTTACTCTATTCCCTGGTCTTTGTTCACAATAATGTTTCCGACCCGCCGGAGCAGAATTGGCGGATGAACTCCTTTGACGGGTATTCGTGTATTGTGGTGACAACCGCCTCGCCGCTGCCGGCACTGCACCGGAGGAGGACTGCCCCGTGTGCAGTCCGTGCAACGACCTCGCAGTCGTGCTGGGGGAAGAACCCGTCGCACTCGATGGTGGCAGGGTCAAACCCTGCAAAGAGGGATGCACATCCATGGGAGGAGACGCATTCGATCCCCCCTTCGTGCTTTTTATGCGTGTAGAGCACCCTAAACGGGAGCCAGTCGTAGGCGTCTGCCCGGTCGATCCCCGGCCCGAAGACGAGGAGTTTTCCCCCGCTTTCGATGAACTTCCTGATGCGTGACGATGATGCCCGGAGTGCAGGCAGCATCCGGGAATAGGCCGGGTTGGCAAAGCCCGTCGGGACGACGAGTGCACAGAACCTGCCCCGGAAGAAGGGGGCTGCGAGGAGCTGGGGGGTCACGTGGTCGCAGGAGGCCCCGCACTCTTCGAGGTACCGGGAAAAGACGAGTTTTTCGTCCCAGAGCAGGCCGACCCGCGGTGTCACCCCTTGATCACCGCCAGGGGTTCAAGCCGGGCGACGAGGCGGGAGAGACCGACCTCGTGGACGACGCGGACGACTTCGGCACTCGGCTTGTAGACGTCAGGGGCCTCGTCTGCAAGGGCAGCGTCGCTTGGTGCGCGCACAACGATGCCCGCCTTCCCGAGGCTCTCGCGGATCTCCCTGCCCGTGATCCGGCGCTTGGCCTGGGTCCTGCTCATGACCCTCCCGGCGCCATGGCAGGTGCTCCCGAATGTCTTTTCCATCGCCGTCCCGGTCCCGTGCAGGACAAACGAGGGGGTTCCCATGCTGCCCGGGATGATCACGGGCTGGCCCACGTGGGAATAGGGGGCGGGGATGCCCGGGGATCCCGGTCCGAAAGCCCTCGTTGCCCCCTTGCGGTGAACGCAGACCCGCAGCCTTTTGCCATCGACGAGGTGGTCCTCTGTCTTTGCCACGTTGTGGGCAACGTCGTACACGAGGCGCATCTCTTTTTGGGGCACGCGGTAGAGATCCTCCATGACTTTCCGGGTCCTGTGCATGATCACCTGCCTGTTCGCCCATGCGTAGTTTGCGGATGCCGCCATCGCCCCGAAGTATGCCCGGCCTTCGGGTGAGTCCAGGGGTGCGCAGGCGAGCTGGCGGTCAGGCAGGGATATGCCGTACCGTTTCGTGGCTGCTTCGAGGACACGGAGGTGGTCGGTGCAGACCTGGTGGCCCAGGCCACGGGAACCGCAGTGGATCATGATACAGACCTGCCCCGGAACAAGGCCAAAGGCGGATGCCGCCGCCTGGTCGTAGATTTCCCTGACCACCTGCACCTCGAGGAAATGGTTCCCCGATCCAAGGGTCCCGCTCTGGGGAATTCCCCTCGCCCGGGCTTTCTCGGAGACTGCTGCAGGGTCTGCCCCCTCCATGCAACCCCCCTCCTCGCAGAACTCCGTGTCCTCCGCCCGCCCGAACCCCTGCCTGACGGCCCAGGAAGCCCCCTCCACGAGGACGGAGTCAAGGTCTTTTCCTGAGAGGCGGAGACTGCTCTTTCCCCCGACACCCGTCGGGATTTCACGGTAGAGTCGTTCGGCAAGCTCCCTGCGGTTGATGATGTCCTTTTCTTCCAGCGGTGTGGAAAGGAGCCTGACCCCGCAGTTGATATCGAAGCCGACACCACCCGGCGAGATGACACCGCCTTCGAACGCGAAAGCAGCAACCCCGCCGATGGGAAAGCCGTATCCCCAGTGGATATCGGGCATTGCAAGCGACCGCTTCACGATTCCTGGCATTGTCGCAACATTGGCAAGCTGGCGGACAGCACCCTCCTCGAGCGTTCCGGCAAGCCGGGGAGAGAGGTAGAAGACGCCGGGAACCCGCATTCCCGGGACATATCCCAGGGGGACTTCCCATTCACAGGGTCCGAGGCTCTGTATCCCGGGGAGCATAGTCACTCACACATCAAAGATGACATCAAGGGTATATGAATCATCTTCCCGGCGAAGGGAGAGGCCGGAAAAAGAGATGCCCTTGACCCCGCGCCCGCCCCCGTGCTTTTCCGGGGAGAATGGTTCACCATGGAGTTTTCCCTTCGCATTCGTGTCACTGACGGCCACATCGGCACGCGAGACGACGAACCCCCCCACCTCCGAGATGAAGAGAACCTCGGAGAGGTATGCGAAAACCAGCGATTCCGGGTCGTGGGCATCGACTTCTATCTCGCGTTCCTGCCCGTCTTCGCCAGGACGCCCGTACATCACGTCCATCAGGGCCCTTGCAGCCTCGGAATAGAGATCTCCAAGGGAGGCAGCCCGGATCCTGAACCGGGCATCCGCGGTATGTTCCAGCTCTTCAAAACTCATTGCCGGCAGGGCCCTCGTCCCCGGGAGGGTCCAGGAAGAGGGGGAGCATTCCCCTGTGGATGGAGTGCAGGTACCGTGCCTGGTGCACGGAGATAAAAATCGTCCTGTCCCTTACCTTTACCTGTATATCGGTTGGTTTGGGTGGCTTCATGCTCACGGGAAGGAGTATGGGACCACCACACGAGGTGCAGACCCGGAAATCACACCCCCTCCTTTCGATATAGTCAGCCACGTCCTCGTTCACCGAAACCTCGTCGGGAAGAAGACGGGAATTGGGTCGTACATACATGATTCCCACCACATCGACCGGAAAGGGTAAAAAAATTGTGAAGGGATGCCGGGAGGATTTCAGCCGACGATGCGTGACACCAGGTCGACGTACTGCTCCTTTAACTGGTAGATACTATGGGTTCCTTCCTTGTTCTTCATGACATGGAGGATCCCTATCCGCGAAGCGATGATGCCCACCATCGCGGCCACGGAGTGGTAACTGATGGAGAACCGCCGGTTGAGGTGTTCGCAGATCTTCGCGATGGTCAGTGTTTTCATTCTAAGGAAGAGTTTGAGCATCGCACGCCGGACCCCGGTCTGGTCACGCGAAAGATATACCCTTAAGCGGTTCTCGATGACGGCCTTGATCTCGTGCGGAGATCTCATGAAGTGGTACTCACCACAAGTTTTATATAAGCATTTCTTTTCGATCCAGTTTCAGGTGTGACCGGAAACCCCGATTCAGGGAGGATTACGGTGAATAATGTGCGAGGGCGGGGAAAATAACCAATCAGGGGATACCCGTGGATAGCCCGGTTCCCCGAAGAATTTTACCCATGTATCACCAAGTACTGGGCTATGGGATTTGTCGGTTACGATGTGAACAGGTATACTCCCCGGCAGATGATGGTCGTCCCGGCCGTTATCCTCCTCCTGAGCCTGGCCCTCCTGGGCTTTAACATGGCCAGTTTCGGGATGCCGGTCAGGCCGGGAATCGATTTCTCGGGGGGTACGGCGGTCACTCTTTTTACACCCGATTCAGCTGACCAAATACGGGCCGCTTTTGCGGGGTACCCCCTCCTCTCGGTCGGCGAAGGAGTAAATAACGGAAAATACGTGAAGTTCGGGCCGATGGATGATGCGAGCCTCCAGAGACTTGCAACAGATATCGGGGTCCGCTACCCTGATGCCAAGATTGACCAGATAGGGGCCTCCTTTGGAGAAACCCTGCAGCAGCAGGCCCTGATTGCCCTGATCATTTCATTCCTTGGGATGACGGTCGTCATCTTCCTTGCGTTCCGCTCGTTCGTTCCGGCAGGGGCCGTCGTCCTGTCGGCATTCGCGGATATCGCCATGACGGCGGCCGGGATGAGCCTGGTGGGGATCGATCTCTCCCTTGCGACCGTTGCCGGTCTGCTCATGCTGATAGGGTATTCTGTCGATTCGGATATCCTCCTCACCATGAGGGTCCTCAAACGGCAGGGGAAGCTCGAGGAGAAGCTTTCCGGTGCTTTCAGGACGGGAATCATCATGACGACCACGACAATCGCTGCGATCAGTGCAATGTGGGTCGTTGCACTGGTCGGCCAGATAACAGTCGTCTGGGAGATCGCGACCGTCCTCCTGATCGGGCTTGTCGTTGACATGATGAACACGTGGCTCACGAATGCCGGGATTATCAAGTGGTACGTGCAGAAGAGAGGTGGAAGATGACCCAGGGAAAGATAAAGGCGATCGTGAGCCACTGGCAGGTGGCGCTCATGATCATCCTCGTCGTGCTGGCGGCGATCGCCATCGCACCACGTTTCGAAGGAGGGAAGTTTACGACAAACCTCCAGTACGGGCTCGACCTCCAGGAAGGGACCTGGCTCCAGATGGAGTTCAAGGCGGTTGTTGCAGGCTTCGAGACCGATAAGGCACCCGGGGATTTTGCCAAGGCAATTCAGGACCAGGTCGATGCCGATGTCATCCTCCTTGACAAGAACAAGATCGAGATAAGGAAGTACATCCCGAGGGAAGACCTCGAAGCCGTTTTCAGCGCCGCAGGGGGACGCCTTACCTCCTACGAGCAGGGGGTCTCGAAGCAGACGGCCGAGGATGTCAAGCGGATCCTCGAGAACAAGCTCAATGCCCTCGGCACGAAGGATGCCCGGGTCAACCCGCTCGTGGGATTCTCCGGTGTCTCGCATTACATCCGCGTGGAACTTGCCGGCGTGAGCATGGCACAGGCAAAGGAGATCGTGGGCAGGCAGGGGAAGTTCGAGATCAGGATCCACACGACCGGAAACGAGACCGAAAACGTTCTCTATGGGGACAGCATCACGACCGTGGGAGTGCCGAGCCACGACTCCCCCGGGAGCCCGGTCTGGGGTGTCTCGTTCACGCTGAACCAGGAAGGGGCAGAGAAACTGCAGAAGGCGGCAATCCGGACGGGAGCGGTCTCGAAACCCGAGGCCCACTACCTCGACATGCTCCTTGACGGGAAAGTCGTATACAGTGCACCGCTCTCACCGGACCTTGCGGCAAAACTTGCGCAGGAACCGATCCGCCAGCTGTATGCATCCACGGGAACCGGCGATGCGGGACTCAATGATGCCAAGAACCTCGAGATCCACCTGCGGGCAGGTGCTCTCCCTGTCGACGTCGTGGTCGCCGGTTCCGGTTTCGTGCCGGCAGAGCTCTCGGATTACTTCAAGATGATGTGCGTGGTTGCCTTCATCGCCGCGGCGGTTGCCGTCGGGATCGTGATCTACCTCCGGTACCGCGAGGCTGCCATCGTCCTGCCGATGATGGCCACGAACCTCACCGAGATCGTGATTCTGCTTGGCATTGCAACATTCATCCAGCAGCTCGACCTCGCATCGATTGCAGCACTTATCGCGGTGCTCGGGACGGGTATCGACCAGCTGGTCATCATCACTGACGAGATTCTTCACGAGGGCAAGGTCCCGTCGCCCACGCTCTACACGAAACGCCTGAGCCGGGCACTCGGCATCATCCTCGTGTCTGCAGCAACCGTGGTCATCGCCATGGTCCCGCTTGCGTTGATGGACCTCTCGAGCCTCCGCGGGTTTGCAATCATCACGATGGTCGGGGTCATCATCGGGGTAGCCGTGACACGTCCTGCCTACGGGGAGATAATCAAGGAAATCCTCTCCAAATAATCCCATAGAAAATCTTTATCACTCATTTTCTTCCACTAAGACACTTGGTAATAGTGATGAGCCGACCGGTTTTAATTGACTTTTTTGCCGAATGGTGCGGTCCGTGTAAACGACAGGGGCCGATCCTCGAGGAACTGAAGAAGAGGATGGGAGAGAAGATCGAGATCAGGAAGATCGATGTCGACCAGCACATGGACATGGCAAACAGGTACGGGATCAGGGTCGTGCCGACGCTGATCATCGAAAAAGACGGAAAGATCGTGAGAAGCCTCGAAGGGGTCACCAGCGCCGAGACACTGGAATCGATGCTGGCACCGCTGGTGGAATGACCATGCGGGTCGGGATTGTGGGTGGCACCGGGGACATCGGCGAGGGGCTGGCAATGCGGCTCTCCTCCCGCCACGATGTCGTCATCGGGTCGCGGGACGAGGCCCGGGCTGTCACGAGCAGCCAGTGCTGCCTGACCACTCTCCGGCAGAGGGGGTTGCCCTGCTCCTGCGAAGGGACGACGAACCAGCAGGCCGTGGACAGGTCAGACATCGTCATCCTCGCGGTGCCCTTCTCCCACGTTGCCGGAACGGTGTCGGGCCTCCGGGGTTTCTCGGGAAAGATCGTGGTATCGCCCGTAAACCCGATCGAGAAGCGCGACTACTTCATGTACGTCCCCCCACCGGAGGGCTCGGCAGCCCTGATGATCAGGAAGCTTCTGCCCCCGGACGCCCGGCTGTGCACGGCGTTCAACACGGTTGCGGCAAACAAGTGGCGGGCACTGGACCAGGAACTACACCTCGCCGTCCCGGTCTGCGGCGATGACAGGGAGGCCAAGGCAACCGTGATGGAACTGGTCAACAGCATCGAGGGTATCAGGGCATACGATGCCGGGCCCCTTGCCGCGTCATGCATGGTCGAGTCCCTGACACCGCTCCTCCTCAACATCGCCCGGTTCAACAGGATGCGGGACGTGGGAATAGAGTTCCGTTAAAGACTCCCCTGTCTCATCCGGGGGGTTGACCCATGACAGCCTACGCATTGGAATTTGAGAGTATAGGAAAGCGCCTTTTCCAGGAAAGGCTCGTGTCGGCAAATTTTGGGAACATGAGCGTTCGCAGGGACGGCGGGTTCCTCATCACCCGGACCGGTTCTTTCCTCGACAACCCCGGAGAACCGGTCTTTGTCCCCCTCGAGGGCGATGTGCCCCGCGAGGCCTCAAGCGAGTTCCGGCTCCACAGGGAGGTATACCGGAGGACTGCCCATGACGCGGTGGTGCATGCCCACCCGGTCCACGCGGTGGCTCTCTCGCTGGGGAGGGACCATGTGATCACCCTCGACAGCGAGGGGCAGATGTTTGCACCATGGATCCCGGTCGTCGGCGGGGCACCGGGGAGCATGGAGATGGCCGAAAACGTTGCCGGAGCGCTCGCGACGGGAAAGATCGTCATCGTCCGGGGACACGGGACGTTTACCGCCGGAAAAACACTCGAGGAAGCGTACATCCTCACTTCCCTTGCAGAGCACAGCTGCCGCGTCATCCTCCTCGCGGAAAGGGAGGGGTACTTTTGCCGGTCGGAACAGAGGAAATAAATTCGATCGCTGGCAGAATATCAATGGAAGAGGATCGGTGCACGCACATGGAAGGCATCACGGAAAAGTTGTCGCGCCTCCCGCCGGAACTTCGGAAAGAGGTGGAAGACTACGTTGATTTCCTTCTCGAGCGGCATGTTCCGCAGCGGGACCAGTACCCTCTGCCGAAAGCTGCCCCGGCCGATGAACCGCCCCTCGTATCCGGGCCCCTCATCCTTGCCGACGAGATCCCGTTCCGGACCAGAGACGAGGTTCTGCCCGTGTTCCCGGATCCGGTTCCCCAAGGAAGGGCAAGTGACCAGCCGGAAAGGGTCATCGAGCTGCCACGGCGGCAGGGTCGCAGCAGCTCCGGAAAGGAAAAAGATATCCTGGACTGGATTGACTAAAAAAAGAGCCTGAAAGGTCTGCGGTTTTTTCCTCCCGGATGGAAAAAGGCTCCGCCAATCTCAATCCGTCTCATCGTCTCGATGAGAATCATGGTATTTTGGGGATAACAACAACTATATCCGGCTGGCAGAGAAATATGTTAGACCGGTTTGGGCTTGTAGATCAGGGGTAGATCGTTACGTTCGCAACGTAAAGGCCGCGGGTTCGAATCCCGCCAAGTCCATGGGAACTGTTTTTCGGGGAGGATAAGGGGGGTATCGGAGGCGACCGGGAGGTCGCTGCGGGGTCGAGGGGCGGCAGCCCCCGGTCCGAAAAGGAGAAGGCCGCGGGTTCGAATCCCGCCAGGTCCATGGGAACTGTTTTTCGGGGAGGATAAGGGGGGTATCGGAGGCGACCGGGAAAAAAGTGATCCGCCCCGGGCGATCACTTCTTCTGCATCATTGCCTGAACTTCGCCTTCAAGAGTCATTTTCAGCTTTTCGAGCGCTTCGTTCAGGTCTGATGTCGTGGTGATGGTAAACGAATTGTCGCTCTTCCTGTCGTGGTAGTTCACGATATACTCGATCTGGCCGTCCTTTCCTTTCTTTGGTTCAATGATGAGCTGCGCCATGAATTTTCGCGGCAATCATTGGCAGTGCTGCCACATCTTCCTTCCGGTCACACCGATCAGTAATAACTATATGGATTCCGTAGAAAAATGGAATGCTGCAGTCATGCAGGCACGGGGCTCGTAGATCAGGGGTAGATCGTCACGTTTGCAACGTGAAGGCCACGGGTTCGAATCCCGTCGAGTCCATGGGGACGGTTTTTCAAGAGTCCATGGGGACTGTTTTTCAAAGGAATTGGGATATGGGAGGCGACCGGGAGGTCGCTGCGGGGTCGAGGGGCGGCAGCCCCCGGTCTGAAAAAGAGAAGGCCACGGGTTCGAATCCCGTCGAGTCCATGGGGACTGTTTTTCAAGGGAATTGGGATAAGGGAGGCGACCGGGAGGTCGCTGCGGGGTCGAGGGGCGGCAGCCCCCGGTCTGAAAAAGAGAAGGTCACGGGTTCGAATCCCGTCGAGTCCATAAATTTGTATCTTTCCTTCTTCGTCATTTTTCGTGAGTGAAAACACGGGTGCTTTCCAGCATTCCATACTTATGACTTGGTTAAGTCAAAGAAGAGATATCGAGTTTAAACGAAATTTGCGGTGAAAGCGCCGCCGGGGCGCCCTTTTAGGGGCGGCGGGACCATCTCCTGAGGAGAGTGCGGGGGGCAAGGCAGATGCCACTGGTCACACTGCCCCCCTCAAAACAGTGAAAAGAAAAAAAATCAGAGAATGATCTCGATATCGAGTTTCTCTGCAAGTTCCTTGTACCTGTTCCGGATGGTCACCTCGGTGACACCCGCGACCTCGGCCACCTCGCGCTGGGTCCTGCGTTCACCGCCGAGGATGGACGAGATATAAATGGCTGCTGCTGCAACACCCGTCGGACCACGCCCGCTGGTCAGTTCTCTCTCTCCGGCCTGCCTGAGGATCTCTACCGCCCGGCTCTGGACCTCTCCCTTGAGGTTGAGGCCCGAACAGAACCGGGGCACGTAGTCGATCGGGGAGGTGGGGAGGAGCTTGAGGCCGAGCTCGCGGGAGATGAAACGGTACGTCCGACCGATCTCCTTGCGGGACACACGGGACACCTCTGCGATCTCGTCCAGGGTGCGGGGCACGCTGCACTGGCGGCATGCTGCATACAGGGCAGCTGCTGCCACGCCCTCGATACTCCGCCCGCGGATGAGGTTCTTGTCAACTGCATCGCGGTAGACAACGGCAGCGGTCTCCCTCACGTTCCGTGGCAGGCCGAGCGCGGATGCCATCCGGTCCAGTTCCGAGAGGGCGAAGGCAAGGTTCCTTTCGGTCGCGTTGCTGACCCTGATCCGCCTCTGCCATTTCCGCAGCCTGTAGAGCTGGGCACGGTTCTTGCTCGAGATGGCCCTGCCGTAAGAGTCCCTGTTCCTCCAGTCGATCATGGTCGAGAGCCCCTTGTCATGGATGGTGAACGTCATCGGGGCACCCACACGCGAGCGCTTCATCCGCTGGTCATGGTCAAACGCACGCCACTCGGGCCCGCGGTCGATGAAATCGTCGTCGATCACGAGACCGCAGTTCTGGCATACGAGCTCGGCACGCTCGTAGTCATGGACCAGCTGGCGGCTCCCGCACTCGGGACAGACCGTCTCGGTGTGGTCCTCGGCCTTCTTTTCATGTTCCTTCACCCTGTCTTTCAGCCTCTTCTTGAGGGCTTCCCTCTCCTTCTGGAGCACCTTGAGCTTCTCGACTTCCTGCACATGCATCACTCCGTTGCTTACCGGATGAACAACTTCTCCCCAGCTGTCACTGCACACGGCCCCTTACAGAGAACTGCGGCAAGCGGCGATGAGACATTTCCAAAAACATCCACCACCCTGCCGACCGGTTTCATGCGCCTGTCAATGACCTCGCTGTAAAGCCTCGGGAGTTGTGCCGCATCGCACCGGACAACCAGGATACGTGCCCCTATGGCGTGAACAGCCAGACCAATGGATTTCACACGAAAAACCTCTTATTCCTCTGCCTGCGTGAACAGACTGAAGGATTTAGTAATCTATATATATGGAAATTTTTGATATTTAAACTTATTGAAAATGTATAAATATCATTTTTTACGGAAAAGAAATTCCTCTATATTAAACGAGAGGATTCCCTCGCACTGGGCGGACGAGAGGCCTGCACCCATTCCAACCACTTTTCTCGCACGCGCGTCCATGAGGTCACCGGGCGAATGGGCATCGGAATCGATCACGATCGTGCACCCCGCTTCGAGTGCCACCCTTGCGACATGACCGTTTGTCCTGTTATGACCGCACCGGGAAGTCAGTTCGATCGCAACGCCGTTCCTGCAGGCAAGAGCAGCCTCCTCCCCTGTCAGGAAACCGGGGTGTGCGAGGACATCGACATCCCTGCAGCCACATGCTGCCCGGTTCGTTCCGGGTGCGACAGGCTCTATTGTTGTCTCCCCGTGAACGACAACGATCTCGGCCCCGCACCTCTTTGCCTCCCGTGCCATCCGGGGAATCATGCCCGGCGGGACGTGGGTGAGTTCCACACCGGGAAGGAGGGTTACCCCGTTTTCCTCTGCGGAAGGGACAAGTTTTTTGGTCGCAGATATCAGTTCTTCCACGTTCGTTGCATCGGCATGGTCCGTTATCCCGACATGGGTATACCCGAGATATGCAAGCCTTCGGACAAGCTCTGCCGGCAGCATGTCTCCATCGGTGAGAACCGTGTGGGTATGGAGGTCGTACACTCTCTCACTTCCCCTGGACGAGATGGGACGCAAGCTTCCGGAGCAGTTTTTCCTTGCTCTCGCTCCACGTAATGACAATCCGGCCTTCCTTTAACCACCAGCGTGCCGGGAAATGCTTTTGTTCTGCCCGGAACACGAGCCCCGACCTCTTTGCCGCCCGTTCGAGGTCTGCAAGCGTGGGGTCCCTGACGGCACCTGACAGGGCAACCCTGCGACCCTGTGCCCGTTTCAGGGCGGAATTGAAGTAGCATGGATAGACTATCCTCTCGCCTTTCATCCTTCATAGGTGGGAATGGTGAACCTATAAACTGTGCAGCATCCATATTATCTGGCATGCACCATATCGACGTCCGCATTGAGAAGGATGTCTACGATGTCAACCGCCGCATTGCCGAGGAGAACGCCCGCACCCTCCGGAAACACGATGTCCGTGCGTTCGACCTCCTGGGAGCGATCGGCTCCGGGAAGACGGCCCTGATAGAAAAAGTCGTTCCTCTCATCCAGGAGAGGGGTTTGAGACCGGGGGCGATTGCAGGAGACGTCTACGGCGATGATGATTACCAGAGAATACGGGCGCTCGGGATCCCCGCAGTGAACGCCAACACGGGAAAGGAATGCCACCTCGATGCACACCTCGTGGAGCACGCCCTCGAGGGAATGGATCTTGACAGCATCGATATCCTCTTCATCGAGAATGTGGGCAACATGGTCTGTCCGACCGATTTTCCCCTGGGAGCCGAGAAGAGGTGCGTGATTGTCAGCTCGACTGAAGGTGACGACGTGGTGAACAAGCACCCGATGATGTTCCGCGGGTGCGACATAGGTGTCATCAACAAGGTCGATCTCGCTCCTCTCGTCGGGGCAGACCTTGACCGCATGGAAAACGACATGAGGCGGTATCACCCGGGAATGAAAGTTTTCCGGACGAACCTCCGGAAGGGTGAGGGGGTCGTCCCGTTCCTCGATGCCCTTCTCGGGTGAGCGGTGAGTTTTATTAGGGCAGGGCACAAATATTATAAAACTTCGGCAGGAGCCTTTCCTGCCAGGAAAGACCACAATAAAGGAATTAGGACAGGGGAGAACGCATGCTCTGGCAAGGAAGATCTGTAAGGAAGCCCACAGGCGGCAGATACCGGCTCCGACTCGTGAAGAGGAGGAGAGAGATCGGTTCAGCACCAACGGACAGTCATATCGGGAAGGATCGGCGGGCCATCGTGAGAATAACGGGCGGTAATGTCAAGGTCAGGACGATGCGCGCTGAATATGCCAATGTAGCGGACCCGGCTTCGGGAACTGTCAGGCGCGCACGGATCGAGACGGTGGAGGAAAACATAGCCAATCCCAACTACGTCCGCCGAAACCTCCTGACAAAGGGGGCGGTCATCAGGACCGAGGCAGGACGTGCCCGCATCATCAGCCGTCCCGGGCAGGAAGGCGTTATCAACGCCGTTCTTCTCAAGTAAACACCTTTTTTTACCGGGCTCGCCCGTAAATTTTTTTCTGCTCACTTGGAAGAGCTCAAAAGTCGTATCCAGAAATGAACACGGTGAGTAGGAGGAGGACTGTGGATGGATACGACTTTTGTCGTATATTTATTGTAGTGATAAAAATATAAATATTTTCATATATAAAAAGGGAACGATCCGGCAATTACTTTGATCTCTCCGTATTGAATGATTTTCATTGAATGATGGCTGATACGATCCATGTACAGAAAAAATCCGGACCAACAGGCACATTGAGTCCGGAATGTCCAGCCCCGGCCGGTTCGTCATCTGCTTTAATTTGCGGAGTATCATCGTCAATTGTACGGATACTGCCGGGGGTGAAATGCCGAACAGTTGATAGCGTGCGGCAGATAAAATGACATGATGAAGCAGAGGAGACCCGGAGGAGAGAGATGAGCCTTTCCCTGACCATCGCTGCACCATTCCGCCATTCCCACAGGTCCGAGCTCAAGAAGAACGAGATAGTCTATTATCTTGCGTTCAAGCAGCACTGGATGAATATCGAACAGGCAAACCAGGTCATCGCGCGTGCAATCGAGGAGGGACTCGTCGGGATCGAGGGTGACATGATCCGCCCCCTCTTTGATGTCTCGCGTGTCGAAATACCCCTTGGTTTTAAACCCGGCGCTTCCGTCTTCCAGCGGTCTGATCCTGTCGATGACCTCGTTTTCCGTATCTCCGAACAAACGGGAATTCCCAGGGGTTCCGTGGTGTCAGAGATAAACACCATTATCCAGGACCTGTTCCAGGGGAACCTCACCAGCGAAGCAGCAGCGGTCATCCTGGCAAAACGTCACGGTGTGGAATTCCAGGACCTGCTCCCGGCATTGAGGGAGCATGTCCTCACCTCGTAAGGAACGGACCCTGGTAACCGATCAAAAAAGGGAGAATGTTATTCCTTTTTCCCTTCAGCAGCAGGTTTTGCAAAGAGCTCGTCAAGCGGCTTCTCGCCGTACTGGACGATGCGTGCATTGATCTGGACGAAGTCGGCCGTGATCTCGTTTCCCCGGATGGTCTTTCTCCTCCGCTGCCCCTCCCTCTGGGGCTTGAATCCTGCACCCCCCGAGAGGAGTATCCTGCGCCTCCCCGGGAATGGAAGGTTTCTCCGCGCAGGTGTGCCATTCCGGTCGGATCCTCCCGTGATAACCATCCTGTACCCCTGGAGCCCGAAGATACCCGCGTCAACCTCGTCACCGATGCGTTTCCCGATCAGTGCACCCGCTGCTCCACCGCCAACATCGACCTTGAACGAGCGGCCACTTTTCTGGTCAGACAGTACAACCTTGAATTCTGCCATCCTTGTTTCACACCTCTGGAAAAGGAATCTACCATTCTCCTGCAGCCGGCCGGAAATTATTCGTGACAGGCAGCCCCCATGCACCCGCAAAGGAGCACCGGTTCCTGTTCCGGCAGGGCCTCCATGAAGTACCTTTACAATTGGGTGACTGGTATAATAAGTCTATTTCCCCCAGAACGGGTTCTCTTTCCGTCTCATCGCGGTGAACTCTGCAAGGACTTCCTGGGTGTGAATGGGGAGATGGGAGAGCATCTCCTTCTCGAGCACCTTGACGTGTTTTTCAGGGACATCCACGTAGAGTTCATCGTCGACGTCCAGCTGCCTGCCCACAGTTGCACCTTCGATGGAGATGGCAACCTCTGCACCCGTCTGCGCCTCCCTGATGTTCTCCTGGTTCAGCTGCATGGACTTCACGTGCCCCACTTTCCTCCCGTCGCGCTGGATGAGGTTGACATCGGTCCGCAGAGTCCCGCCGAGGACGCGCACACCCACCACGGCAGGGTTGCTCTGCCGGAATATGCAGTGGGGGAGGATGCGGATCTTGGCGGGAAAGATGATCTGCTCGAATTTCTGCTGTTCTATCCTTCTCTTGAGATCATCCCTCCACTGGACGTAGTCATCGACGAGCTTGTAGATGACCCGCCCCTCGAAGACCCTGACAGGGAATCCCGGTTCCTTCACCATATCGGCGGCATCGGGCAACAGGGGCGTGGAGAATGCAATAAGGACCCGGTAGTAAGGGTTCTTGATGGTCATTGCCTCGACGAGGTCGTGCCGGCTCACCGAACCGACCTCGGCCCGCATCACCCCTATCTCCTTCTCCTCGAGTTCCTTGCAGAGGGCTTCCAGCGCCCCGATTGTGTCTGCCTTGATGATCAGTCCCTCGGGCGAGAGGTGCACGTTTATCGTCTCCATCTCCTGCCGGATCTTCTCCATCACGGCATCCGCGTCCCCGCGCACGACATGGACCGGCGACCCTGCAATCGCCCCCTCGAGGTTCGGGGCACTCACCTTGATTCCTGCCGCTGCAGTCACGGACCTGACCCGGCAGAACCTGTCCTCCACAAGGATCTCCTGGAGGGGCCGGGGCTGGAGGAGAGCTCTTACCTTTGTTACTATGATGCCGTCCTGCTTTGCAACGGCTATCTCGTCGCCGACCGAGAGCGTCCCGTCGTAGAGGATGACATCCAGGGTGGTTCCAAGCCCTTTCTCTTCCTTTACCTCGAGGATCGTCCCCATGCCAGGGCCATCGATCGAGAGGGAGAGGGCCTTTTCCATGTACCGCTGCGCAAGCCCGATCATCACCATGAGCAGTTCGGGGATCCCCTCGCCGGTATGGGCACTGACCGGCACGATAGCAAGGTTCCTCTGGAAGTCCGAGACGCGGTCGAACCGTTCGGCCGAGAACCCGAGTTCAGACAGTTTCCCGACGATCTCGTAGACACGTGTCTCCAGGAGTTCCTTAACCCTCTCGTTCTGCTTTGCAAAACTCGCGAGGAACGGCTGGTCGCGGTTTATTTTCCAGCCATGGATGCGATCTATCTTGGTTGCGGCAACGACAAACGGCGTCTTATACGTCCTGAGTATCTGGAGTGCCTCGAGCGTCTGGGGCTGGAAGCCCTGGCTGATGTCCACGACAAGGACGGCCATGTCCGCAAGGGCACCACCCCTGGCACGGAGAGTCGTAAACGCGTGGTGGCCGGGCGTGTCGATGAAGAGGAGCCCCGGAACGTTGAGGGGGACTTTCTCCATGGATCCGCTCATCTTCCTGATGGCCTCGATGGGAACGATGGTCGCCCCGATGTGCTGGGTGATCGCACCGTCCTCCATGCTCACCACCGAGGAGCCCCTGATCCGGTCAAGGAGAGATGTCTTACCATGGTCGACGTGCCCGAGCACGCAGACGATGGGAGTCCTGATTCGTGGCGTCTCTCTCATTTCTCTTCCTCCGGGGTGCACGAGGGGATGGAAAGCCCTTTAATCTGGTGATTGGGGAGGGAGTTTGGGAAAGGGT
Organism: Methanolinea sp.; assembly: GCA_029907345.1. Classification (GTDB taxonomy): domain Archaea; phylum Halobacteriota; class Methanomicrobia; order Methanomicrobiales; family Methanospirillaceae; genus Methanolinea_A. The sequence continues at coordinate 14,386 of JARYMB010000005.1, read as the reverse complement.
AAATTCCTTTTTCTGGACCGTCCTCCCAATGACTCGTACCGTGCAATGTAATGGAACAGCATGAATTATATATACAGCGGGGCGCCTCTCCATGCGGTCCAAGGATATCTTAAAGTGTGCAGGGGTTCAAAAATGAAGGGTACATCCTGCCAGGGTGGGGTAGTTGGTTATCCTAGGGGACTGTGGATCCCCCGACCCGGGTTCGAGTCTCGGCCCTGGCCTACTCCTTTTCCGTCCGGGGTGACCGCAGTTCATGCAGTATTGGGGACATTCCCGGCTATCCTGGCATCGTCCATTTCTCCAGCCTCCTCATCCGGCAGATTATGTGCTGCAGGCTGCCTCTCAACCGGGGACCATCTGCGTCTCGCACCGCGGGCAGGACATGGTGTAACAGGGCACTGTTGCGTGCCTCCGAATGCGGTAACCGCACATCGGGCAGACGCAGAAGGCTGGCATCATCCCCCCCTGCTCCATTCCGCCCTCTTCGTGGCCTTCTCCCATTCCGGATCAGGAGTATCTGTGAGAATCCGTAAAATAAACATTCCTTATGGAAATATGCATCAATTCCCCCTCCGTGGGTGAGCATGCGGGAACGGCTGCCGGCCACTTTCAATCGCCAAATGAACTGAAAAAGTGCTCTCTGGCACGAAACAGGGAAAGATTGGGGGAACCGGCGAACTGATAGATTTAAATAGGGATACTTCCCCCCATTCTATATAGCTGATTGGTGGAGTGTATGGAAAAATCAGTCCTGAAGTATCTCATTCTCTGTGCGGTCGTTGCCCTGATAACACCTGCATCAGCCGATTCTGCCACGGAGACATCGAAAGACCAGGGGATATATCGCTTTCATTGCAACGTTGATGGTGCCGAAGTGTACCTTGATGGCCAGCCGATCGGTTCTATCCAGGACTATATCCTCGATGTGCCCGTCGGCGTATCCGGCCCGTTTTATCGGAATTATACCCTCATGAAGGAGGGATACGAGTCCTACTCGGGAATTATCAATTCCATTCCGAAGAAGGGACAGGTTATTCACATCTATGTTGTGATGAGCGCAAAGGCCGTTGTCGAATACGGGACAGTCCATCTCATGGTCACACCCGCGGATGCAGAAGTGACCTGGGACGGCAGTCCGGCCGGAAAAGTCCCCTCATCGGGGATCTTCGTCCTCTACAATGTATTACCCGGTTCCCATTCCCTGGTTATCGGAAAGGAGGGCTATGAGACATATTACGGCTCCTTGTATGTCCCCAGGAACGAAGTTGTGAAATTCCCTGTCACGCTGACTCCCATCCAGATGGGGGCAATTTCTGTTGAATCCGTGCCCCCGGGTGTTGCTGTCAGAGTTGATGGACAGTACAGGGGTGTCACTCCCCTCATGATACGTGACCTTCCGGCGGGGAGCCACTCGGTATCCCTGGCAGGTGAGGGATACCAGGAGTATGTCTCCTCTGTCGATGTCACGGGAGGAGCAACTGCTACGGTGAGTGCGTCCCTCGTTCCCGCGACCACCTCCGTACCTTCCGGCCGGTCACCTGTATCCGCCGTTCTCATCGTTTCCGGCCTTGGAATCGCGCTCGGTCTTGCAGGCAGAAAGATGCTCTGATTTCCATCTCCCCCTTTTTCATGCTTTCAGAAGATACCTGCGATAACGTCATCATCGTATATGACGCAGCCACGGGGACGCGGGTCCCCAAAAGCCGGATATGCAGGTCCTCTGATGAATGGCGGGCCCTCCTTGCCCCGGAAGTGTACGATGTGACGCGTGGAAGGGGAACAGAACCCCCTTTTTCCTCGCCCCTTTATCGCTGCACTGGAGAGGGGATCTACCGCTGCGCGTGCTGCGGAACCGACCTCTTTCTGAGCGGGATGAAATTCGATTCGGGGACAGGATGGCCCAGCTTCAGGACCCCTGTCGACTCCTGTAACGTGCACATGGAGAAGGACACATCCCTTGGATGGGAGAGGATCGAGGTGCTCTGTGCCCGGTGCGGTGCACACCTCGGGCATGTCTTTCCCGACGGCCCGCCCCCCGAAGGGACCCGGTACTGCATCAACGGGCTTGCTCTCTCGTTTCATCCAGCCGGCAGAAAATGAATGGGAACAAAGAGGAGATTGGCCCCGCGGGCCCCACTCCTCCTGGATAACAACAGGCATTCTCTTTAATCACTGCCGCGAAATGTCTTTCATGCACTTCTGGCGGGTCCCGGTGGTGAGTGCGGCGTGAAAAGGAGTGACGGCACCATCCTCTCGGCGGATGACAGCGAATTCATCGGTGAGCTGTCAGAGTACCTGGAAGTCCTTGGCAACAGCACCCGCCTTCGCATCCTCAGGCTCCTCGAGAAGGAGGCCATGGATGCCCGGACACTGTCGGGAAGGACCGGTATCTCTTACGAGAACACCAAGAAACACCTGGAAAAACTCCTCGGTGCCGGACTTGTGACACGGGTTCCGGGGCTTGGCAGGGAGACCTCCCGGGGTATCCATCCCGCCTGGAATTACCTCCCCGTTCCCGGCATCCTCCAGCGGATCCAGGAAGACCTTGGCGTCCTTGCCTCTGTACAGGGTAACCGGGCACCGGATTCCCTTCAGCAGAGGATAGAAGGTGTCAGGCGTCAGGTCGAAAAGGCGCTTGGAACGGAGAGGTGGATGCTTCTTGTCATCGGCGGTGAATGGGACGGGAAAACCATTCCCCTTCCGGGCCCGGGGACTGAACTGGGAAGGGGAAGGGAAGGAGGAATATCGGGAGAAGGGGGTATAACACGCATCGCGTTTCCTCCATCGTACCGGTCTGTCACGCGCCTTGAAAAGCCCCATGCGATTGTCCGGACAGAGGGAGGCGGATGCACAATCGAGGATGCCGGGAGCAGGGGTGGGACCTTCATCAACGGCCGGAAGATCATTCCGAACGTCCGGACACCTTTGAAGGACGGCGACAGGATCATGCTCTCCCAGGGAGACTTTCCGGTCACACTCCTCGTCCTCGAAAGCGATACGGAGGGAGAACGTCCCCATGAGTGAGGGCATCTTGTCGTTCCAGAGAGTTACTGCCATTTTTCTTGCACTGGTACTGGTGTCCGTTGCAGCATGCCACGCACAGGACAACCAGGAGGTCAAATTTTCACAATCCTTTACGAATAAATCAATACAGGAGAGTCTTTTTGCATCTCTCAAGCAGGGGACGGAAAATGCGCGGGATATCCTCCGCCCGACCATGACCATGCCGCAGATCACGCCCTTTCCGACCGTGACTGCCCCGGGAAAGACTGCAATACCGACACGTCCCCGGCCAGGGCAGCAGACCGTCACTCCGCCATCGACCCTGCCTCCGACCGCCCCGGCCACGTCCCTGCCGCCGACGCCGGTGGCAACGACACCCGCACAAGCGGCAACACCGCTCGCGCAGGAAACCACGATGCCCCCCGGAGGGACGCAGCCACCCGGGGGGACGGAGTCGTGGTCCGGTATGGGTGTCCTGGCCGGCCTTTACCTCTCTGCCTGCACGGGCTACATTTACCTGGTGCACACCAGCACCCGTCGCCGGGGCATGCTGCCCGGCGCATGGTGGAAACCCCATTCCCGACTCCTTGCCGGATCCCATGCAGTTCTTGCTGCCGTGTTCGTGATGATGGCTCTGGGACTCGCCCTCCTTTTCCTCGATGCCGTCCGGGAGACACCCAATCCGCTTCTTCTCCTTTCGTGTGCAGCACTTGCCGGTTTTGCAGCGCTATCATCTCTGGGGATGGCATACTTCTCCCTTTGGGGCAGTGTCCCGAGGGGAGTGGGGACGGTCCATGCGGCGGTCGCACTGGCAGGCACTCTCCTCGTGCCCGGGATTGCCTTCCTGCAGGGTAATGCAGCTCCAAACCCTCTTGGGACAGTACCTTTCCTGTCAGCCCTCGTTCTTGCAGCGATACAGGCGTGGGAAGGGGGACCGGGGGTTGGGGTTCCTGCCGGGAGTGCGCCGATTCCCGATACCCTCCTTTTCGAGGATGAAAATTCCCCCCGGCCCGGACCCGACTTTCCCGCGGCGCTTGCAAGCCGGTATTACGGGGCACGTTTCATCCACCAGGGTGGAATTGCCCATGTCTTTTCTGCATACAGGAGGTCCGATGGCGTTGCGGTCGCCGTCAAGGTCCCGATCAGGACCGATGATCAGACCGGGAAATCATTCCTCAGGGAGATGAAGGTCTGGGAGAGCCTTGTCCACCCCGGGATAGTCCGTATCTTTTCGGCAAACATCCTCCCTGTACCCTTCGTCGAGATGGAATACCTTCCCCGCAGCCTGGCGGACACGACCGTCCCCGTCAGTCCCGGCGAGTCGTTATCGATAATCCGGAAAATCGGGGAGGCACTCCTGTATGCACATGATCGTGGTGTTATCCACCGGGACTTAAAGCCCGAAAATATCCTCGTCTCTTCCGGGGGTGAACCCCGGATCGCCGACTGGGGGCTTGCCAGGGACGAGAAGGGAACCTTCCAGACGACACTCCACGGTTTCTCGCTCTCGCATGCGGCTCCCGAACAGCTCGACCCTGCCAGGTTCGGTCTTACCACGCAGCAGACCGACATCTACCAGCTCGGTATCATCTGGTACTGGCTGGTATGCGGCACACAGCCTTTTTCGGCGGAAAGCATTGCGGAAGCAACGAGGGAGCGCCTTGAAGGGCACGTGGTCCCGCCCTCGGCCCGCATCCCGGGGCTTGAGCCCCTGGATCGCGTCATCCTCAGGTGCCTTGCCCGTGACCCGTCCGAACGGTACAGGGATATGCGCGAACTCCTGAATGATATCCTGGACCTGGAGACCCGGCTTGGGGGAGAGAAGGGTGGTGCCGGAAACGGTAGTGCCTGACTGCATGGTCCCCCTCCGGGAAAGGATGGTCCGGGAGGCAGCATGAATGAGCATTGGCCGGCAGGAAAGGGAATTCCTGTTGCCGTCGTTGCATGCCCCGATTACATGCCCAAAAACGTCGCATGTGCACTCAGACGCGCTTTCGACCTTGCGGGAGGTCTCCCGGCGCTTGTTCCTCCCGGCTCACGTGTTCTCGTCAAGCCAAACCTCCTCCAGGCAGTCCCACCGGAGCGGGCCGTGTGCACGCACCCGGCGGTGACCGGCGAAGTCGTCCGCTCCCTCGCGTCCCAGGGCTGTGCCGTCACTGTTGCCGACAGTCCCGGAGGGGGAACGCGGTACACGGAAAGGAACATGGAACGTCTCTACAGGGTTTGCGGGTATGCATACCTCCCGGAAGAAACGGGCTGCATCCTGAACCATGACTGCAGTTACCGGGAGATGACCTTTCCCGGCGGGTCGGTCTGCACCCGTTTTCCCCTCATATACCCGTATTTTCAAGCGGACAGCATCGTGAGCGTCTCAAAGGCAAAGACGCATGTCCTGACCCTGATGACGGGAGCGACAAAAAACCTCTTCGGGCTCCTTCCCGGACTGGAAAAACCCCTCTTCCACTCCCGCTTCCCGGACCCTGCCATTTTTTCCGACATGCTTCTCGACCTCCTCCTCGCGGTCCAGCCGGCCCTTCACATCGTGGACGCCATCGTGGCCATGGAAGGGGACGGTCCGATGTCAGGATCGCCCCGTCCCCTGGGTGCCATTGTTGCCAGCCCGAGTGCCCTTGCAGCCGATATCGTCCTCTGCAGGCTCATGGGCATCGATCCCGCCCTCGTTCCCTACCTTGCACGGGCTTCCGCCCGTGGCCTCATTGCCCTGGATGGCAGCGGCATCGATATCAGGGGAGACCCGGTCTCCACGTTGAGCAGGGAAGAGTTCAGGATGCCGGGGACCTATGCGGCAGGAAAGTCCGGGTTCTCCATTCCCCTTGCCTTCCGCATCGTCCACCGCCTTGGAAAAGTCTGCCAGCTCCGCCCGGTCGTGGATGCATCGCGGTGCTCCGGGTGCGGGAAGTGCACAGTTGCATGCCCGTCCCATGCGGCAAACCTCGTTCACGGCAGGGCACGCATCGATCGCCGGCAATGCATCCGGTGCTACTGTTGCCATGAGATGTGCGAACAGGGGGCGATCCGGCTTGAACGCGGGGCTGTGGGCGCACTCATCCATGCCCTCGCGGGCGAAAAGCGTCGCGGGGAGTGATCATCCCGTTCACGCCGGGCAATCCCTCGTGTGACTTTTTCCTCTGGTGCGGTGCAGGAAAGACTGGTCCCATGCCCCCTTCATTGAACCGCAGGTATCCATCAAATTTAAATGCGAGTTCCATCCACCATTCTGCCGAGGTGCCAAAGAATGAGAGACACCATAAAAATAGTGCTGGCAATCATGACGTTTGCCGCGGTCCCGATGGTCCAGCTCCTTGCTCCATGACGGGAAAGTCGAGAGGTTTTTAAAACCCTCCCCTCATGTCCCCACCAAGAACACCATACCCTTATCTTTTCGTAACTGCAGCACAACTCCAGGTGATGGGGAGATGCACCCGCCGTATACTGCACGACTCCTCGAAAAGTCGAAAAAAAGACCGGAACTTGCCCGAATCATGATGCAGGCCCGCATGGCCTACCGGAACGCCATCTCCCGGAACGCATGGCCCCGGTGAACCGGGGTCTCTGCCAGCAGGAAGAAACCACGAAAATGAGCGGATCCTCCCGGGGATAACCTTATATCATGTTCTTTCCATTCCTGTTAGTGAGGTGATCAGTTCATGTGCACAGTCGGAGGCCCGGTCGACCTTGAGGTTCCCCCTGACAGGGTCAAGGGGAAGAATTACCGGTGCAGGGAATGCGGGGAGAAGTTCAGGGGTGTGGGAAAGCACCCGGTGTGCCCGTCCTGCCAGTCAGAAGACGTGGAAGAAGTCTGAACGTTTCTTTTTTCCCACGTCGAAACCCCGAATAAGGCCGGCCGGAAAGGCTGGATCTGCACTTTTTCCACATATGTCCGTGGAATTCAATCTGCCCTTTTCCCACCAGGCATGAGTTTTGGGACTATGGCACGGTCTGCAGGTCTTTTGTACCAACCTGGAATGAACCCGCCGGAATCGCGATCTCGAACCGCGCCCCATGCCCCGGCTCCCCGGTCTCCCTGATAGAAAATCCTGTCATCGAGAGGATCTCGCGGACAAGGAAGAGGCCAAAACCGGTATTTTCCCCGACTCCCATCTCGAAGATTTCTTCCTTTTTTTCAGGGGCGATCCCGATACCATCGTCCTCGCAGACCAGCACAATCCCGCTGTCATTTTTCCGATATGAGAAGGAGACCCGTGTCGTCTTTCTGCCGTGCTGAATTGCATTCTGGATGAGGGCCGAAAAGACCTTTTCAAGCAGCGGGTCAGCATGGACCACCAGGTCGTCGCAGTCCAGGAGGATGGTAACGTTTTTAAGGTCATGCATCCCTGCAACCTTCCGGATGACAGCGTTTACGTCCTGCCAGGCCGGTGCACGCATTCCGACGGCCTGGTAGTCTTCTGCGAATGCGAGCACGTTTTCGAGGGCCTGCAGGTTCCGCTCCCCCTTGCGGATGTACGTGAGGATGAGGGGGTCATCCGTCTGTTTCTTCACCTGGTCATGGTAACTTTTCACGGCTGCAAGCAGGTTCCCCGCGTCGTGCCGGGTGACCCGGCCAAGCAGGGAGAGCTTCCTGTTGTATAACGCAAGCATCTCCTGTGCCCTTTTCTGGTCTGTAATATCGACAGAGAAGACCGCCACCCTGGAGAACCTCCCCTGATTGTCGCGGACAGGGGAAGCGTCAAAGATCAGCGAACGGGAATCGTGCATCATCTCGAAGCGGGATATTCTGCCCAGCCCGAGTGCATCCTCCACGTGGTCCCGGATGATTTCTCCCGTTTCCCGGTCCATGAGGGAATAAACTGTTGTACCGGGAGGATGGGCTTTCCCCCCACCGTAGCACTTCCAAAAAGCATCGTTCGCGGTGATGATCTCACCTCCCTTCCCGAGGAGGAAGGACGGCCCGGGGATCGCGTTGATGAAAGTACGCAGGGAGAGTTCACTCTCAAGGAGTGCATTTTTCTGGGTCTTCTGTTCTGTTATGTCGGAAACCGTAAATATGAGGGGTCCTGACCAGTCCCCTTTTTCAAGGGGCGAAACGCTGATGGAGACGTCGATGAGGGACCCGTCCTTCCTGATCCATGTGCTCTCCACTGATGCAACGTCATGCTCTCCTTCTCTCAATGTATATCCGGTCAGGACGCGCTGGTGTTCCTCGTCCGAGGGATAAAAGAGACGTGAACTCTTCCCCACGAGTTCTTCGCGGGAATAACCTGTCATCCGGCAGATCTGCTTATTGACAAATACGAAGACACGGTCCCTTATCACACCAATTCCAGCAGGAGTCGCCCGCAGGATTCCCCGCAGGAGGGCTTCACGTTCTTTTAGTTCTTCCCGGGCAGTCCACTGCTCGTGAATATCCGTCAGCGTCCCTGAACAGCCGGAAAATTCCCCATCGGTCCAGACGGGGATAAGGGAGACGCGGCACCATCGTTCCTCTCCCGATTGTGTCACCACCTGGAGTTCCCTGTGAGGGGATGCGGGGGTCTCCCTGTCTTTGAGCCCGGAGTAGAGCTGGAAGACGGGTTCGGCGTTCATTGCGGGGAGGAATTCAGTAAAAAGGCGTCCCTCGAGTTCCCCGGGGAGGTACCCGAGAATTTTTGTGACGGCAGGACTCACGTACGTAATCCTCCCGTCCGGGTCGAGTGAGAAGACCACGTCATTGATGGTTTCCACGAGTTTCCGGAGCCTCTCTTCGCTCTGGCGGAGGGCTTCTTCTGCCTCCTTGCGGGACGTCACATCCATTACCTGGGCAAGGAAGCCGCAAAGGGTCCCGCTTTCGTCAGGGAGCGGTTCCATGGAACAGGAGGCAAACCAGGCCGTCCCGTCCTTCCTTGTGGCAACGAACTCGATATCACGGAAACCGGTACCTTCCCGAATGGCCCGGGAGATCTCTTCACCGATTCTTCCCTCATCCTTCTCGTGGATGATACCTGCAATACCGATCTCCTTCAGTTCAGCGGGCTGGTATCCCGAGAAGTCCCCTGCATGGGGACTTGCATACTCTATCTTTCCTGCCCGGTCAAGGATGAAGAGGAGGCTTGGGGCTGTCTCGACCATTGTCCGGAACCTGGCCTCGCTCCGCCCGAGGGCCTGTTTCTCCCTCTCCAACTTGTGGCAGTAATCGTTCAGGGAGTCCTGGGTTGCCCGGAGTTCCTCGAGTGTGGCGAGCATCTGCTCGTTGGACGCAAGAAGTTCCCTTTCCGTCTTTTTGAGGTTCGATATATCATTGACGAGGGCAACGAAGTAATCCACTTCTCCGGTCGGCTTCCTGACCGGCATGGCAGAGACCTCGACCTCCATGAGTGAACCGTCCTTTCGTTGGAACTTCTTTTCAAGGGTCAGAAACTGCTCTTCCCCGGAAACAACCCGGGAAAGACGTGCCATCTCCCGCTCCCGGTCTTCCTCTGGTGTCAGGTCGGTCCAGGAATGGGTGCCGAGTTCTGTCGCGGAATATCCAAGCATCTGGCAGAACTTCTGGTTGACCTGGAGCCACCGGAGGTCGGGTGTCGCAATGGCTATTCCCGCCAACGGGAGTTCGAAATAGGAGCGGAACCTCTTTTCACTTGCAATGAGATCGGATTCCACCCGTTTCCTCGAAAGTACCTGCCAGAGACTCCCCATGAGGAGCGTGACCTGCTGGACATCGTTCTCGGTGTACCCGGTCTCCTTGTTTGCAAGCCCGATGACCATTACGATCCGTGACCCATCCAGGATGGGCACTCCCATGTACCTCGTAAGGGGAGGATGACCTTCGGGATACCCCCTTTTTCCAGGGACATTGCCGCTGTAGTCATTCGTAATGATGGCCCGTCTCTGCCTGACGGGATCTCCCCAGAGGCCCGTCTTTTCAAGGGGATAATCGATGCGCCTGTCCCTGACACTACAGACATCAAGTGCCGACCGGGACCAGGCGTACATTGTGAGGACGGTCTCCTGTTCATTGACAAAGGCGAGGAACCCCATGCGACTGCCGGAGAGAGCAATTGCCTTGTCCAGCGCGTACATACAGAGATCGTGTGCGTCACCTCCCGACATCTGGTAGAGTTCAATGACGGCCTGCAGTCGCATCTGGTTAAGCCGGATCTCTTCCTCGGCACGTTTCTTCTGGACAGCCTGCATGATCATGTTGCGCAGCTCGGCGAACTGGGACTTGGGGTCACCTCCCTTCTGGAGGTAGAAGGATGCCCCCAGGTTCAATGCCTCGATTGCCACGTGTTCCCGTCCCCGGCCCGTGAAGATGATGAAAGGGATATCGTATCCATGGTTCTTGACGGCCTTCAGGAGGTCAAGCCCGGTCATCTGGGGCATCTCGTAGTCTGCGACGATGATGTCAAAATACCCCTTTTCGAGTTTTTGCAGGGCATCCTTTGCCGATTCTGAGAGGGTTACCCGCATCTTCCCGTCCCGCTCGAGAAATATCTGCGTGACGTCAAGGAGGGCAGGTTCGTCGTCCACGAGGAGTACCGATATCATGGCAGACCCACATGAATATCCTGATATAGACTAAAAATAGATGCATTCAATGGATTAAAAAGTGTAGGGATGTCTTTTCCCGGCTCGCGAAAAAAACCTCGTGATCTCTCACCCCTCCCGGAGCCGGGAGATGATTGCCTCTTCCCTCACGAGAAGGGTCCCCTTCCCCCTGTTTGCGACATCTCCGCGGAATACGGCCATCCGGAACTTCTTCCCCCCGAATTCGGCCTCCGTCGACCCGTTGCGCCGGAACGAGGGGAGAAGTTCGCCCGGGTCTCCCAGCACCATGCACGTGCCGCCCGTCATGTTCCCGCAGGGCCGGGAACAGTTCCCCCCGATGACGAGGGTCCCTCCCCGCATCTCCACGCCCGGGAGGTCTCCGCAGTTCCCGTGGACGATCACCTCGCCGCCCGAGAGGTACTCGGCAACAAAGTCCCCGGCATTCCCCATGACCTCGATGGTCCCTCCCCGCATCCCGCGTTTCTCCCCGCGGTACCCGGCACCGCAGTAGTCGCCCGCGTTCCCCTCGCAGAGGATCCGCCCGCCACGCATCTCGCGCCCGAGCCACGCATCGGCATTGCCGCGGACGATGATCTCCCCCGCGCTCATGAAATTCCCGCAGTGCATCCCGATGTCGCCCTCGATGATGATCCTGCCTGCATTCATGTACTCGCCGACCCGCTTGATACTCCCGGTATCGCCAGTCAAAATGACCTCGACCTGGTCGGGAGAGACTGCGGGCCCTTCGACGGTCACGAAGAAGAGGTCCTCGAGGTGCCTCTCGCGGTTCCCCTCGTACACGGTAAGATCATTTTTGCGGAGGAAGTTCTGGGGGATGATCCCTTCTGCCTCGATCGGGACATGGGGCTTTTTCCTCGGCCGTGTCTTCAGGATGACCCTCATAGTGCAGCCTCGGTCTCTATGCAGACCCCCCGCGGGAGGTACACGTCCTGGACAGGGTAGTTACGGAGCCGGACGGTGTAGTACTGGTCGAACTTCCTGGTGAACTCCGGGTCGGATCCCATGTCATACGCGGGCGGGACGCGTGCCCGCGTCCAGATCGTGCTGTTTGCCCCCTCGACCACGACGTCCCCGTCCCGGGCAACGACCCTTCCCCTCTTGATCGTGTAGAGGGTCCGGGAAAAACCAGCCATCACCTGCTGGTAATCGACGGACGGGTCGAGGCTCTCGGGCTTCAGCGGGTAGACTGCCACGTCCGCCTGCGCCCCCGGCGCGAGGTGTCCCTTCCCAATCCGGGTGATTCCCAGGGCCTTTGCCTGCCCGGCCCGCGTCATCACCGCGATGTCGTACCAGTCGAGCTCCCGGTCGAGGGCAAAAAGGGGGACATAGTGTTCCGTCCGGGGATCGATCTCCTTTCGCTCGTTCTCCCGCATCCTCCGGCTCATCAGGAGGGCGATGATCTCGGGGTACTTCACGAAGGGTGCACCGTTCGGGTTGTCCGTCGAGAGGAGGCACTGCCAGGGATTTTTGGCAAGGAGAGCAAGCTCGAGGCCGATTGCCCACATAACGCAGTTGACGAGGCTTTTCCGGCTGTAATAGACAGGGATGATGCCTGATCCGGTCTCCAGCTCCACGTCGTGGTTGCTCCACTTGTTGTGGTGGAGCATGTAGAGCTTGAACTCCATCGGGCCGTCAGCCGTCATCGTGGTCGTCCGGCCGAACATGATCTGGCCCATGTCGATGACCACCTGGGGCTTGCTGTTGAGGGACCGGGCGATCTCCTCTGATTTCGAGCTGATGTCCCTCCAGGTCGTCCCGCCGTAGGAGTGGAACTGGACGTGCGTGAGGTACAGGGTCTGGCGGTCGCCCTGGGCCGGCGGGGCCAGGTCCATCGTCTCGAGGGTCGTTTGGAAGTTCCCGGGGACCCCGAGGTTGTTGCAGTGGAGATGGACGGAGTGCGGGAGCCGCAGGATCTCGTTTGCCTGTATCATCGTGGAGATGATCTCGGCAGGGGTGACTTCGAAGTGGGGGACCGGGTCGTGGATGTTTGCCACGTCTTTGCCCCATCCCCATGCCTCGGTCCCGCCCGGGTTCGTCAGCTTGATGGCAAAGCCCCTGACGGCCGCAAGGGTCCAGGCGACGATCGCGGCCGCTCTCCTGACGTCCTTTTCCCTGACGGCTTCCATGACTGACCAGTTCCCGTCAAAGAGCGTGTTGGCAAGCATGTCCTGGTGGGGCGTCGCCGTGAACTCCTCGTGTGTGTGCCGCGCCTCGAGCGGGGCCATGGCCCCCTCGAGCACCGTCGTGTATCCCATCGTGCTGTACCGGTAGGAGTTTCCAAACGTCGTGGGCACGCTGTACCCGGACGTGACGTGCATGACGCCCTTGCGGGAGGTGCGGCCGGCCCGCATGTCCTCGGGGCTCATGTACCTCCCGAAGTTCACCTTCGTCCCGCACACGTGCGAGTGCGAGTCGATACCGCCGGGGAGAGTCAGGCAACCCCCGGCGTCGATGACCTCGGAACCGGGAGGTGCCTCCTCGACGATCCGGCCGTCCCGTATGGCGATATCCATGATCTCTCCCCTGATACCGGAGAGGGGGTCGATCACGTAGGCGTTCTTTATCAGGATCCCCTGTGTCATCCCTTTGCCTCCTTCACGATCGCAGATATCCTCTCGAGGACTGCCACGTCGTCGGGGTAGTCCGTGGAGAAGAGCCGGCGCGTCCTGATCGGGACACCGTCCATGCGGTACGCGGTCCCCTCGGCATCGATACCGGTGACGGCGACGGGTATCTGGATCCGCGAGAGGTGGGTCGTTGCGTTCACGTGCGGGTCGATCTGGACCGTGGGGATGCTGGCCAGGTGCCTGACACAGGCACGCGGGAAGTGCGCACCCGGATCGCTAGCGACAACGAGACACGCATCGCATTCCTTCCGGCGGAGAATGTCTACGCTCGTCGTCTCCCCCGGGTTGTAGAACGCGATCCCCCGCGAGAAATCGACGGCGTACGGGTAGCCCGTGATCCAGGTGAAGACCTCGTTTGAGCCGTATACGTTCCAGTGGCCCCTCATGGGGGAGATGGTGAACTTCGTGTGGCGGTTGAGCTCCTCGGTCAGCTCGATCGCGTTGCGGATATTCTTGTACTTCCCCCGGGACATCGTCAGGCCGAGCCCGAAGAATATCGCTCCGAAACGGGCGGAGAGGCAGATCTCGGCCACCCTGAAGAGCTGTTCCCTGGTCACGCCGCTGACCGAGGCAGGCACGAGCCCGCCTTTCCCCCGGACGATCATGCGCAGGGCGGACAGGACCGCGTAGTCACCGCCAGGCGTCACCTTCACGAACTCGTCGGCGACCTCGGACGAGTCGGTCTCGCGGATATCCACGACGATCACCTTGCGGTCACGGAACGCTGATTTCACGAAGAATCCGTCGGTGAAGGTGGTGTACCTGCTCATGTGCCGCGGGTGCGCCTCGATCGGGTTTGCACCCCAGTACACGATCACGTCGGCCCTGTTCTTGACCTGGCCGAGCGTGCAACCCGGGTGGCCGACCTCCTGGATTGCCATGATGGAGGGGCCGTGGCAGACGGTCGAGGTGTTGTCGATGACCGCGCCGAGGAGCTCGGCCAGGTGGACACCCAGCGTCTGGGCCTCGACGAACGTCCCGCTCCACCCGTAGAGCAGGGGCCGCTCCGCATCGAGCAGGATCTCTGCCGTCTCCCTGATGGCATCGTCGTATGTCGTCTTCTCCCACGCTCCGCCGTTCCTGCGGATGGGATGGGCGAGCCGGTGGTCACCGGTGAACTTCTCTGTTGCGAGGGTGCACCCGTTCTCGACCGAGATGACCCGTGTCCCTTCCAAAGAGACGACGAGATCGTCGCAGAGGCACCCGCAGAACGGGCAGACGACGTCCTCAAT
>JARYMB010000059.1 GCA_029907345.1 Methanolinea sp. | reverse complement strand
ATCCGGTCATCATTGCCGCAAAGCCCATGAGGACGAGTGCCCCGACGATGGCCATCTCGGTAAGTGACTGGATCATCACAGGTATCCTCATGTTCAGGACGTTGTTTGCGAGGAACCCGAGGATCGCACCGATGACCGCGGCAAGGACGACTGCAACGATTGGTGATGCAACACCGAACTTTGTTGCGAACAGCATTGCAATGACACCAGATCCGAATGCCATCATCCCGGCGGAGGGAACACCTGTACCGATACCGTAGCTGCACAGGTGCTTGATGGTGTGACTTCCCCAGGTTATGGCCGCGACGGCTGCAAGTCCCCCGAAGAACGAGAAGAGCTGCGTCTGCGCGAGGACGTTTGCATAGGTCAGGTAAACGAAGATGACCGATGCAACGAGGCCTGCTGCCATGATGGTGTTGTGGGGAATTCCTCCCTCGACTACTTCAACCTTGACTGTCATTTTCTGCACCTCACATGGCCACGATCAGGATGGCGACCATCCCGCAGAGGGCTGATGCCACCGCGGAGG
>JARYMB010000058.1 GCA_029907345.1 Methanolinea sp. | reverse complement strand
TGATCCGTTGGAGCACTGACGCATGTCGGAGAGACCCGTCGATCGTGAGTTCAAATCTCACCGGCCCCACATTTTCTGACGTACAATTCCTGTCCGGGTATGCCAATCCATTATTTCTCCCGCGGGGCACAACCACTTCCGCATGCACGCAGAACTCCACATCGTCGACGCATTCACGAGCACTCCTTTCTGCGGCAACCCCGCGGCAGTCTGCATCACCGGAGAGGAGAGGGAGAGTTCCTGGATGCAGAACGTGGCTTTTGAGCTGAATCACCCGGAGACCGCATTCCTCCGCAGGCTCGATGACTCGTGGGAACTCCGGTGGTTTTCACCCCGGGCCGAGGTCGACCTGTGCGGTCATGCAACACTTGCCTCGGCGTTTGTCCTCTGGGCGACGGGGAGGGAAGAGGGGAATTCCTCCATCCGTTTCCTGACACGGTCAGGACCGCTGGCTGCCTCGATGGACTCCCGGGAAATAGCCCTTGACTTCCCGTCCGTCCCCGTGGACGCATGCGATCCGCCGGAGGGAA
>JARYMB010000057.1 GCA_029907345.1 Methanolinea sp. | reverse complement strand
TTCCATCGTTACGAGGGTGAGCCCGTACAGGGCGATCGCCACAACGATGACTGCAACAGCCCCGACAATCCGGGGATGCGCAATGATCCGGTCGGCAAGCCACTCGTAGGGATTTTTCATGCTACCCTGCTCCGGCAATGGGGGGGAAGTAAATGGGTAAACTGACCCGGAACGGGATGGAATGGCATCCTCTGGAAAAAGACATGCCCCGGCCCGCACGCGGGAGTGTTGCCACGGCCCCATGGAGTTGTCATATTCACTACAACATATCTGGGCGACGTGATGCTATAAGGGTATTGCACCGGAAAGGGGCATGCCTCGCCGGAAAAATGGCTGCATAAAATGCCTGTAGCAGGAAACGAGGGGAATTATCCGGATTCCTGCAAGGGGTCCCCACCGGTTTCCCTGCACCACCCCGGTGCCCTGATCGGTCCCCGTGGCGCGGGGAAAAGGGGGACGGGGATCCGGGTCCCTTCCCGCGGGTTCACTCTTCCACCACGAGGATTCCCCGTGCATCGATCCAGCCGCCGGGCTCTGT
>JARYMB010000056.1 GCA_029907345.1 Methanolinea sp. | reverse complement strand
GCTTGTAGCTTAGTTCGGAAGAGCGACGGACTCTTAATCCGTAGGTCAAGGGTTCAAATCCCTTCAGGCCCGCTTTCTCTCCTGATGCTGTTTTTCCATAACCGGTACATTCCCGGAGCTTTCGGGAAGTCTTTCCGGCACCGTGTTTCCTGCATATTTCAGGAGGAACAATGACTCCCAGCCCCTGCATCCCGGCGAAAGGTAACCCGGCTGCCCGGAAAAATCATTTTTCCCCTTGTTCCCGAATCATGACAGGTTCAGGAAGCGGGAAAGTGCTTCCGAACCGTCATCTCTCCGGAGTCCCCGGAATCATGGTCCGTGACACAGTCCGAGAACCGGAGGGACGGAAGAAAGATGCCGGGCCCGGCACAGGATTCCCGCGATGACGATGCCGTTTTCCAGCGCCAGCCCGACCTTCTTCCTGCATGGTCGACCGGCAAGGGGAGAGAGAACAGGCAGGAGAATGCCGGGTCTTTACGCCCCGATCTTCACCAGCATCTCCTCGAGGCTCGGGTAGTGCGACTCCACGCGCTCGACGG
>JARYMB010000055.1 GCA_029907345.1 Methanolinea sp. | reverse complement strand
GCAAGCCTGGCCAAAACCGGCGGACTTAAGATCCGTTCTCGAAGGAGTCCGTGGGTTCGAATCCCACCCCTCGCATTCTCTGTTCTTCAAATAGTTCCCATAAAAAGAAGGACATGAAAATAATTCAGATAATTACTCAAGATATGCCTCGTACCTGTATCCTGACTCTATTAAACCTCCTGCTCCCACAGTACGGGCATTCCCCGAATGTCTTGAGAATCTCGTGTTCCCTTAAAAATGCCTCTGAACCCTCCTCGTCATTCGTGTATGGGGTGAGTTCTACCAGGTTTATTCATCTGGCCACCATTTGTTAGTATATAATTGTGGCCTTTATGAGGGAATCACCAAGATCCGAATAGCTATCCTCATGATTTCTTTTTATAACTGAATTTAAATCTGGTCGATGTTCTTCTTCATATTTTTTAGATAATTCATTAATCAGTTCTGCATCATATTTTTTAGATAATTGATCATAGCCCCCTTGTGGGATCAGCCCCAAAATAGCACCAAATCATTTCTCAATTGACATTTTGGATAAGATTCATGAATGCCGGATAAAAGTACACTTGGAT
>JARYMB010000054.1:362-590 GCA_029907345.1 Methanolinea sp. | reverse complement strand
GGGCTGACCTGTCCCGGCTGGAACGCAAGAATCTTCCTGATCCTGATCGAGACCTCGCGGTCCCGTGCCCCGGCGAGGAGTTCCTGGCCGGAAACGGCATCAGGGGAGGCGTGCAGGTCCGCGTGGCAGCGGGCACAGAGGACGAGCAGGGATCGCTCCATCTCTTCGGGGGATTGCGGGCACTCCTCCCCTTCCCCGGAGAAGCAGTGGATCTCGAGCTCGTCCTCT
>JARYMB010000054.1:0-352 GCA_029907345.1 Methanolinea sp. | reverse complement strand
CTTGATGCTGTTGGCCTTGGCCGGGTGGGAGAGCAGGAAGGGCGATGACGACATGAAAAGCTCCTCGTATTCCCGATGAGTGGATAACCGGGTCAGAACAGATAAATTTTGGTCCCGTGGCAGGTCATTCCGGGACGACCCCGGGGCATCCTCCTTCCGGGCCGTGTGCCCGGATTGTCCTATGGAAGGATTGCCCCCCCGTTGTGCATGGCAGGAATATGGTCCACTCTGGGAAAAGTTCCCCCGGGAAAAGGAAAGCGTCCTGTCCCGCCTCTCCTCATTTTGCCTGACAGGGAAAAAATCCTCCGGCAGCACGAAGGCCCACGGCGTCGCC
Organism: Methanolinea sp.; assembly: GCA_029907345.1. Classification (GTDB taxonomy): domain Archaea; phylum Halobacteriota; class Methanomicrobia; order Methanomicrobiales; family Methanospirillaceae; genus Methanolinea_A. The sequence continues at coordinate 18 of JARYMB010000054.1, read as the reverse complement.
GTGCATCCAACCGGGAAC
>JARYMB010000053.1 GCA_029907345.1 Methanolinea sp. | reverse complement strand
GGGTCTGTCTTCGCAAGCTAGAGAATTCCATGAAGCGTCCCGGGTTTCAGGTGATCTGGTTGATATCATACGAGATAGTATATCCCGGGATCCGCCTTTCATCCCCCCGATCCCCCTTCCTCCGGATCCCCCCCCACCCACCGCAACCTTGATAAGGGGTCACTTTCAGACTGCCCGGTCAATATTTAAAAACTTCCCCGCTCCATCCTCTTTCATGTGACCCCTCGGGAATTGAAGCCCTTTTCACGAAGAGGTCACATGGTGATGAAAAAATGTTTTCACGACCATCGGGAACAGCCACGTGCAGGTATGCAGGTGGCTCCGGACGCGGTCCCCGGCTTTTTGGCCGGTCCGCTTCCCGCACAGAACGAAGAGACACGTCCCGCAGAGGAGACGAAATGGACAGGATAGCGGGCTCCCCCCACTATGGCAGTATGTCGGGTTGCAATAGGGAGAGGGAACCCATCATATCCTGCACCCGGGGAACAATGAATGTTCCGTCCCCGGCACGCGACTGCACGGAGGCCTCCTGATGGCACACGCGTGCCCCCACCTCTCCCGCGGAAAGGAGGGCAGGTGGCTGACCTTCGCGTGCAGGTCCCCCGGTCCCTGCCCGGACCAGGCGTGCC
>JARYMB010000052.1 GCA_029907345.1 Methanolinea sp. | reverse complement strand
ATCACTACGAATGGTTCAAGGACCAGTTTGCAACCGAAGAAGACTTCCAGAAAGTGAGAAACAAATTCGGGGCTTTGCTCCTCCTGCCGAAAGACAAGAATGTGAGCTACAATGACAACCCCTTCGAGGAAAAACTCCCGATGTATTTCAGTGAGAATCTCCTCGCACGTTCATTACATAAGTTGTGTTATCAGAATAACCCCGGTTTTCTCCGATTCATTCAGAAGGAGAATTTGAAGTTCTCACCCTTCGATCATTTCTCCTCCAAAGACATAGAAAAGAGACAGGAACTCTATAAACAGATTTGCGATAAAATCTGGAACGTGCCTCTGTAACTGGTATGACCAATAGAATCGCCCTCAAAGGGAAAGAGTATGTTGAAGAACTAGGATAGAAAAAGAACGGGTCTAACCAGTTTATTACCTCCGTGCCGCATGCCTTTTGCGAGATCGAGTACGGGCTCGTGAAGGGCGGAGGGAGGGGGGTGAAAATTTTCATTCAATTTTTTAAGATTTATTGAATATGTTTTCTATTTTGTAATTGGCCATGCAGTGTATTACTAACGTAACCTTCTCTTTTAGAGAAAAATTTTGTATTGGAGGCTTTATTCAATTAATGCAATGTATCTCTTATATTTTCAATTGCTTGAAAAAGTTGCTTTCTATCCTCTTCCAAATCAAGAATATGCATTTTCTTATGACAATTAGGGCAGAGTGCAACGGTATTTTGTATA
>JARYMB010000051.1:408-771 GCA_029907345.1 Methanolinea sp. | reverse complement strand
GGAGGGGAGGACGGTGTTGTCGGTGGTGGTGAACCGGACATCGCGGAAATCGGGTGTGACGTTGGACCCGAGGTAGACGTTCTCGCCGGAGTCTGTGCCGGTAGTGTTCCAGACCGTGAACCGGACCTGGTAGTCGGTCAGGTCACCGGAAGGTGATCCGGAGATGGTGTGGAGTTTGCGGTAGGACCATCCGCCGGAGAGGAACGGTGGCGGGTTGGAGACGGAAATGTAGTTGGTCTTCCGGATGGTGCTGGATCCGTAGGAGTTGGAGACAGTGAGGGTGACGGTATAGTTGCCTGCGGCCGAGTAAGTGTGCGTGGGGTTCTGGGTTGTTGCGTTTGCGGATCCATCACCGAAGTTCCA
>JARYMB010000051.1:0-398 GCA_029907345.1 Methanolinea sp. | reverse complement strand
CCATTGCCAGAACGTAGGCGAGTTGGAGGAGAGGTCGGTGAACCGGACGGTGAGGGGGTACTGGCCGGTCAGGGGATTGGCAGAGAAGTTGGAAGCGGGTGGGACAGGATTCTGTTCCTGAGCGGTCCACGAGGAATGGGTGGGTTCAGGGTCTATCCATTTTCTGACGCGGACGGTATCGTAGTAAGCATTGATGGCATTGGGTGTTTCGCGGGCAGAGAACCCGATATATCCGGTTGTGCGTGTGGAATCAGTGGTTGATAGGATTTTAGATCCATCAAGGAATACGGATATACCATTTTGAGAAGTCTTGATAGAATAATCGTGCCAGTTGGTATCCAGGTTCACATTCACTCGAGCCGTTTCGTAGACATTACTTTGAACGAATCTGTTAATTA
>JARYMB010000050.1 GCA_029907345.1 Methanolinea sp. | reverse complement strand
CTCTCCTTCGCCGGCGAAAAGGTCCGGACGGCATCCGCGATCCGCTCCCTGTCCGCCCCGACGAGGACATTCCATCCATTCTATCCCGTACTCCGACCCACGGACCCGACGGGATATCCCATCAGGACAGCAGACGCTTCCCGGCCGGGTGAATCAGATAGGGGAAAATGTAGAGATTTTCCCTCTCCATTCATCCTATTCACTTACAACTCACCCGTGGTAACCAGATCAACTCTGGAGCCCGGGGCAGGAATATAAAAAAGGAAAATCAGAGATGCCTGAAAAATTCCTCCGGGTCTATCTTCGCAAGCCTGAGAATCCATGAAGCGTCCCGGGTTTCAGCTCGTCGTGCAGAGGCACTACGGTCCCGACTTTCATCCCTTATCAGCCCTGGAAAGGCGGACATGACTCCCCGAATACCCGGAAACAGTAAAACCAAACCGCCTGGGGGAAGATGCCGTCCGTTCCATGACACACGGCGTTCAGGAGACCGGGATCGGTGGTGACCTCAATATTTTTCAACTGATATCCCAGGGATTTTCGAAAAATGAGCGTCACGGGTGACAATCACACCATCATAACAAAGTGCGATAGCCGCGATAATCTCATCGAGATCGCCTGCCCTTATCCCCTCTCGGGACATTTGCGCAGAGATCTCCCCGAATACCGGAAATACCACGTCAGTGACCGGAAGAATTGGTAGTTTCCCGAGGATTAATCTGATGAGAGAAAGGTTCTCCTCCACCGCAGACGAGAGATACACTCCGCGGTACAGCTCAAGGACATTCATGCAGGTGGTCGAAAGAAACGCACCCCGTTCTTCCAGCTCGTTGAGCTTCCGGCAGGCGGCCGGGCGTTTTCTGAGAAGATCAACCAGGAATGTCGTATCCAGGACAGGCATGGTTCAGATCTCTGCCTTGCGGATCTTCCGGCTTCTCATCTCCTTCGAAGCCGACTCGATAGAAGCAGCAAGATCCTCTTTTGGGGTGATGGTCTTTAGGACCTCTGAAAGAGCACGCCGACGGGGATAGTACTTGACAATGACTTCTGAAAAGCTCATCCTGCCGGATTCTTTGAGGCTTTTTAACGCCTCGTATGCTTCTTCGCTGATACTGATGGTCCGGGTGGGCATGTAATACACATATGTGTATGGAGAAATTTGTACCTTTCGTTCGTTATGAGAATGTGCCGAACCGCCACAAGCACCGAAACCACCCCATTCCCCTCTCAACATCGTTGGTTGCCACCGGATCCCGGATCGATCGCGGTAATGACGGGATGGCCCCTGATGGAAGATGCCGTCTGTTCCATGACACGCGGCTTTTGAAGAGTTCCGGGTTGGTGATGCCCCCCCCTGCACGGCGGGGAAACGGGGATATCCGGGAAAATGGCGGATGTTCTTCCTTTCACAGGGAGGATATGAGACATCCATCGCATTATTCATCTTCGATACCTTCAGCCCTTACACCACCGCATTCTTCTCCCCATTTTCCCCGTCAATGCATTCATATCCTCTCCTCCCGTATTCAGGTACAGGGGAATGACCAATGGACCTGTATCAGACCCTCTCGGCGAAACGTGGTGAGATACTCGCCCTTGCAGAACGGTTCGGGGTAAAGAATATCCGTATCTTTGGATCTGTCGCACGGCGGGAAGCAGGTGAGAGGAGTGATATCGATCTTCTCGTCGAGTTTCCCCCCATGGCCACACTAATCACCCACGCGGCATTCCAGCGCGAACTCTCCTCGCTGCTGGGATGCCCTGTCGATGTGGCATCACTGCACGGACTCAGCGACCACGTCCGCCAGAGAGTGCTCCAGGAAGCGGTCCCCTTATGAGGACTGATCGGGACCGGCTCCTCGACATCCTTGAATCCATCCGCCGCATCCGTGAAAAACTGCCGGACACAAAGGAAGAATTCATTCGTTCCGACCTGCTCCAGGTCTGGGTAATCTATCACATCCAGGTCATTGGGGAAGCAGCAAACGGCCTTTCTC
>JARYMB010000004.1 GCA_029907345.1 Methanolinea sp. | reverse complement strand
CCGTGACGCGATGGAAGTCTTAAAAAGGAACGGTATCCGTGTCATCATTCCGAGAGAGCAGGTCTGCTGCGGGTCACCGCTCATCCGGACCGGCCAGATCGACTTCATCGACACGCTCAAGAAGCGAAACATCGATGCATTCGTCTTCCGGAACATCGATACAGTCCTCACCATGTGCGCCGGCTGCGGATCCACCCTCAAGAACGACTACAGGACGCCTTTCCGGGTCATGGACATCAACGAGGTGCTCACGAAGTTCGGGATAGAAGCCCCTGCAAGGCTCCCGATCCGGGTCACCTACCATGACCCGTGCCACCTCCTGCGCGGGCAGGGGATTCGTGACGAGCCCCGGGAACTGATCACGCAGGTGGCCGACCTCGTCGAGATGCCTTCCGTCTGCTGCGGTTCGGGCGGCGGAGTCCGCTCCGGGATGCCCGACGTCGCTTCCGCACTCGGCGAGAACCGGAGAAAGGAGATAGAGAAGACGGGGGCGGAGATCGTGGTGAGTTCCTGCCCGTTCTGCGAGTTCCACATCGCGGAGCACACCGACCGTCCTGTCAGGAACGTAACCTCCCTCCTCCTCGAGGGATACCGCGAGAAAGACCGGAAGAAGGAAAAAAATGCCGTCTCTTCCTGAGGGAAATCATGGTGAAACCACCGCCGGGAGGGCCCTTCCAGGGGCGGCGGGATCATTCTCATGCGAGAGCCGGGGGCAATCAGCCCCATTTGAGTGCTTCACTACACACTCGGATGAGCGAAGGTCCAAAATTCATCGTCCCGGTGAAGGCTGACTCCGGGAATGCGGCCTGCTGCCCGCAAGGAACTGATCAAGCGTCGTCTGGCGGGACCGCAGCCTCTCTGCGAGAAGTGTGCTTTCCGCGATAAACCGTTCGGGAGAGAGTGTCATCCGGCCCGCGACGTCTGCGAGGGCACCTGCCAGGTCTTCGAACTCCCGGTACGGCTGCTGCATGGCCTGCCGGACATTCTCCCGCACGTTAAAGACCCCGAGAGGGATGTACCCTGCCCTCGCCTCCCGGAGCACGATCGCCCCCGCCTGGAGACCGTCCCTCGCGAGGGCCTCGAGAACCGCCATCTTGCACGAGTAGTAGCAGCCACCGACGCTGGAATACTCCCTTTTTCCCCCCGGCCCCTCGTGGTCGGAGAAGATGACCTCCTCGTTCCCCCGTACCCGGAGGAACGCCTCCATCCATTCGTACTCCCACGGGACGGGGAGTAGGATGACTGCATAGTGGTTATTGAGGCTCGAGAACTCGTGGACCCTGACCGTGTCGATGATGCTGTTCTGCCTGACCTGCCGGAGGTAGAAGTCGGCGAGCACCGTGTCGCAGGCCGTGATTGACCACCGCGTGGGGACAAGCCTCCTCCTCTTTCCCTGGCCCAGGGCACCCGTGGAGAGGGCCTTCTGGATCCGGGAGAAGGGGACTTTCCGCCGGTGGAGCTCGACGATCGCCCCGGCGGCAGAGAGGTCCCGGTCGTAGTAGCAGCGTTCCAGGTGGGGATCGAAGCGCCCGCTGCCCGCACGGAAGTCCTCGAGGGGTGCGCTCGGGCCGTAGGGAGTGAATTCCTCAGACAGCGAGACGCCGGCCGGGGCATGGAGGAACGAGACCTCGCTCTCGAGGGACGAGGAGGAGAGGACAACCTCCTGGAGCCGGAGAGCGAACGGGTCCTCGACCCGGAAGACGTCGTGGGCACGCTTGCCCCGGACGAGGTCGAGGCGGCAGGCGAGGATCTGCTCCTGCGTCCATCCCGACGGAATCCAGGACTCGGGTGTGTCCATGATCCCGCACTCCCCGCGGACGGGTGCAACGAGCGGCCCTGCAAAGACCCGTGGGTAGTTCCAGCTCCCGATGAAGACGGAAGGGGGCGTCGCCCCTTCGAGGGTCTTTCCAACCGGGCGGGACGTTCCCATCGCGGGCCGGGTGATCGATTTGAGGTACGCGGCTTTCCCAAGCGCCATCCTGACCTGTACTCGCCCGGCGGCAAGATAAACCTGGAGGGTGCGGGGCGAAAGTGATCCCCTAGATGCCCACGAGGGTGAGGCAGATGCAGGCGGCAGGCGGGATGAGGAGGTTGTCATCGAGGGGAGCGGCAACTTCCACTGCGCCCGCAACGAGGGAGACGAGGATCGCCCGGGCAGGGTCGAGGAACGCACAGAGGACGAGCGAGTTTGCGGCCACCCCCGCGAAAAAACCTTCGAGAGTCTTTCTCCCGTTCAGCCTGTTTTTGCCGAACCGGAGTCCTGCAAGGGCCGATACCGAATCGAGGACTGCGAGGGACAGCACCCCTGCTGCCGCCACGGCGGAGGAAAAGAAGGTGACGCAGAAGAGTGAACTGACGACGAAGGAGATGGCACCCTTTCCCGGGAACTCTCCCTCCCTTTCCAGCCGGTCCACGAGGAAGGAGATGAGGGGGACGCGGTGACCGTTCCTCACGAGTTCTGCGAGGATGAGGCCGGGCAGGAGCGAGCCCGCAAGCAGCAGGATGGCCTGCTCCCGCGAAAAACCAAAGATTGCTCCCGCGATGGCTGCACCGAAGCCGAGGTGGACGAGCTTTCGGGCCTCTTCTTGCATTGGATAGGGGATGGTCGTTTGGATACCATAACAGGTATGGCCGGAGGGGAGGCAAAAACAGTGATCTTGAAGTGGCGGGATGCCCATACCCTCTGGAAATGACCGTGCTGGACACTCCCGCAGGAGAGACACTGCAGGAGAATGCGACCACCATCGAACACCTTGACATCCGCGGGACCCGGGTTGAAAGGATCCATGGCGAGTTCTGGACGCCGGGGCAGAGGCAGGCCTCCTCGATCCACGAGGTTTCCTACAGGGGGTGTTTCAAGCCGCAGCTCCCGGCATTCTTCATCGGGAGGTTCACGCGGGAGGGCGACCTCGTGTACGACCCGTTCAGCGGGAGGGGAACGACGGTGATCGAGGCCGGACTCCGGGGGAGGCGCGTTGCTGCAAACGACATCAATCCCCTCTCCCGCATCCTCACCCGGCCGCGGTTCTTCCCGCCCGACGTGCCCGCGGTCGCTGCACGGCTCGCCGCGATACCCTGCCGGGACCGCAGGCAGGATACTACCGGTCCTGACCTCTCCATGTTCTACCACGAAAAGACTGAGGCTGAAATCGTCTCCCTGCGGGACTACCTCCTCTCGCGGGAGAGGGAAGGATCACTCGACTGCCTCGACGAGTGGATCAGGATGGTTGCAACCAACAGGCTGACCGGGCATTCCGCCGGTTTCTTCTCGGTGTATACCCTGCCGCCCAACCAGGCCGTCTCTCCCGGACGGCAGGCAAAGATAAACAGGGAACGCGGTCTCGTCCCGGAATACAGGGACACGAGGGCCCTGATTCTGAAAAAAACGCGGTCGCTGCTCCGGACCATCACGCCGGGCGAGAGGGAGCGGCTGCGTGCCGCAGGAAAGAGCGGTCTCTTCCTCTCGTGTGACGCCCGTAACACTCTCCGCATCCCCGACTGTTCCGTGCAACTCACCGTCACGTCGCCGCCATTCCTCGACGTCGTCCAGTACGCGAAGGATAACTGGCTCCGGTGCTGGTTCTGCGGGATCGACACGGAGGCGGCAGAGAGGCTGATGACCGTCACCCGGTCGCTCCCCGAGTGGAAACGGGTGATGCAGCAGACGTTTTTGGAGCTCTTCCGCATCACCCGTGAGGGGGGTTACGTTGCATTCGAGGTGGGGGAGGTCAGGCGTGGGACGTTGTGCCTCGACGAGGTTGTCGTTCCCCTCGGCGTGCGGGCCGGTTTTTCCTGCGAATGCATCCTCGTCAATACCCAGCACTTCACGAAGACGTCCCATATCTGGGGTGTGGAGAACAACTCTTCCGGCACGAACACGAACAGGATAGTGGTGTTCCGGAAAGGGAGTTAGAAAGTGGTCTCTGCGTTATTCTGACCGAATTGGGTTGAGGCGCATTGAGACTACTTCAGCACCTGTCCATCATAACCAGGTGAATCCCGGCGATGCGGTTTGGGCGATGCCTCACATTTCTTCGGTGCGAGAGAGACGATGACCATACAAAGGATTCACACCGGGATGCCATTTCCGGGATGTACCCATGAAAAATCATACGGGGCAGCAGATAGGAACCGGTCCGCAATAATTCTGCAAATATTCTCGCTTTCCGGAAGATACTGCCTGCTTTGTACAAGAATAAATGACTGTTCCTGATCAGGAAGGCAAGAAATCCAGTCCTGGATCATTTTAATAGTAAGTTCAATATGGAATTGTATGCCCAGTGCACTTCCCATACAGAGTCCCTGATTGCACACGTTCTCTCCACGAAAAACCAATTCTGCCTTGTGAGGGATTTCGAAAGTTTCCCCGTGCATCTGGAACACCCTGAATCGGAGGGGAAGATCGGGAAAAATCCTGGGATTTACGGAAATAACCGACGACCACCCTATTTCTTCCTGACAAGGATGGACTTCTGCTCCAATAGAAGAAGCCATCAGTTGTGCACCAAGACAAATACCGAGAACAGGGCGTCCTTTCGCCACCCATTCCCGGATAATCTGTTTTTCTTCCTTCAACCAGGGGTACTCTTTCTCGTCATTGACACTCATCGGGCCGCCAAGGATAAGAAGAAGCGTCGAATTGAATGGAAGAATTTCATTTGTTTCATCGATAGGAACATGAAAAATATCCATCCCGCGCTCCCTGATATATTTCTCAAAGAGACCGCCGTGTTCATTCCTTACATGCTGGAAAATAGTGATTTTCCGTTGGTGCATACCATTAAAGATCACAGCAATCTCCTTACCTGATCCATAATCTTCTTTTTTCTGTCAAAAAATGGTTTTTAAACCCCCAAAGAGGGGAGAGGTGTGCCTTCAGGATCGATCAGAGTGCTGTAGAACCACGCTCCCGAGTACGCACCCGGATGACATCATCGATGGTGCTGATGAAGATCTTTCCATCACCGATCTTTCCGGTCGCTGCCACTGAACAGATAGTATCAACCACTGTCTCGACCCTGGCATCATCTACCACCATCTCGATCTTGGTTTTAGGAAGAAGGTCAACGACGTACTCGGCACCCCGCCACTGCTGGGTAATCCCCTTTTGTTTTCCCCTTCCTTTTACCTCGATCACGGTCATGGACTCGATCCCAGCCTTTTCGAGGGCGAGTTTGACCTCCTCGAATTTTGTTGTCCTTATGATCGCTTCGACCTTTTTCATGCGATATCACCATCTACTGCAGGTTCAGTGGTCACGAAGTTTGGATAGGCACTCGTTCCATGTTCGCCGATATCGAGACCCTGGAGTTCTTCTTCACGGCTGACCCGGATGCCAATCGTGTGCTTCAGAACCCAGAAGAGGATCAGTCCCAGCCCGAACGCCCATGCAAATACTACCACGGAGTTAATCACCTGGCAGAGGAAAAACCCAGCGTTCCCGTAGAGAAGTCCGGTTACCATAGGACCCTGCGTGGTATATACTCCATAGGTTCCATCCGCAAAAAGCCCAAGCGCCAGGAGACCCCAGATACCATTGAATCCATGGACCGAGACTGCACCGACCGGGTCATCGATGTGCAGGCGATGGTCGAGGAACCACACACCCATGTAAACGATGACCCCGGCAATCACTCCGATAAACACTGCGGCACCAGGGTTAATCCATGCACAAGGAGCAGTCACGGCAACGAGGCCGGCCAGGACTCCGTTGCCGGCCATGCTCACATCAGGTTTCCCGAACCGCCACCATGTCAGGAACATTGTCATCATTGCGCCAGCTGCTCCAGCAAGTGCTGTGTTGACTGCTATGATGGATATATGGAGCTCTGTTGCTGCAAGGGTGCTCCCTGCGTTGAAACCAAACCAGCCGAACCAGAGGATGAAAACCCCAAGCATCGCAAGAGTGATGCTATGACCCGGTATTGCAACCGGTGTCCCGTCTTTTTTGTATTTTCCAATCCGGGAACCCAGAAGGTATGCACCGGCGAGCGCCATGAAACCGCCGACCGCATGCACAACTCCGGACCCGGCGAAATCCAGCGCCCCATAGCCACCACCGAGTGTGGTCATGAACTCGCTCGATGCAAGCCAGCCTCCGCCCCAAACCCAATGACCGTATATGGGGTAGATGATCGCTGATATCACGACGCTGTAAATGATATACGCAGAGAACTTTATCCTCTCCGCCACTGCTCCAGAGACTATAGTAGCCGCAGTGGCACAGAACACGAGCTGGAAGAACCAGAGTTCCAGCGTACTCACGTCATAGGCTTCGCCCATGAGGAAGAATTTATCAAAACCTATGATGAGTCCTGAAATCCCTGTTGCAGTTCCAAACATGAAGGCAAAACCCACTGCCCAGTAGGCTAAAGCTCCCATGCAGAAGTCCATGAGATTTTTCATAACGATATTGGCAGCGTTCTTTGCCCGCGTCAATCCGGTCTCAACGAGAGCAAACCCAGGCTGCATGAACATCACGAGGAAACCGCATATGAGGGTCCAAGAGAAGTTCACCGGCGCATCGGGTTTTTCTGCCAGAGTCGCAGCCCCAGTGGGATCTGCCGATGCACAAGGGTAGACGATCAATCCCAGAAGTACTAACCCCAGAAAGAGTTGAAACGTTCTTTTCCCAGGTACCATCTTATCACCTGGAATATTACTTCTACCTTCAATTATTTATAAATTTTGTTTTTATCGTAGCGGGTGGAAGATCTGATAACTGACAATTTAACTCAATTTTCTTTTTAATCTTTTTTATGACGTTTAAACATCTTTTTTATCCTGATGCATGAGGAATAGAATGGTCACTGAAGTTTGTGCAAGGAATCCCCCTCGGCTTTTTCTCAAAAATAAGTCCGAATGACAATTAATTACTTGAATGGTCTCTTATAAAACAGAATAAAGTGAAAAAAATTATCTTTACAAATAATTAATTTTATATTATGATATATGGAAGTATACTTCCTTCTATTTGTTTTCACCTCTCTAAAGGGTAGAAGATCACTTTGGCAGAGTTATCAGGGAGTTTCCCCCGGATCTATTTCGACATAAACAAATGGTATTGGTATACTCCGGTTCGAGCCGAAAAAGCTTTACAATAACCGATTGAATCAGTCTTAATGATTTTTGAAACGGTAATGAGAACTCCAGGGATAATCACACACCCGACTCGCTATTCCCGATGGGCGGGGTAACACTTGTTATTGAATCTCCTGACCCGGTTTAACCTCTTGCTTTGTCAACGTGGTCATTTCCCGAGTGTTTTGCGAATTCCCTGATCCATTGGATGGGTCTCTTCACTCTTTTTGGCATCCGACAAAAAACAGTGACGCGGGTTTCTCTCTCCTTTTTTGCCGTATCCCGCAGGGAAACGCCGAGGAGATGATATTTCGATCTAAAAGGATTTTGATGAGGCTGGAATGCCTCTTCCAACGGTCCCAGCGGTTCGGACACCGGGAACTGCAGCCCGGCTGGTCTTATCAGGGTATGGGGGAATCAGGGTTGCCGCACCCGGTGCTCCTGAGAGCTGCCTGCTCCTGTCCGAAATCGACGCGGGTGATGATTGACCGGACATAATGGTGCTCTTCTCCAGGGAACTGGAATTCCCTCTATTGACGGTATTCACGTCTATCCCGTTCAATACAAGGTCTTTTGCGGCGAGCGGCGAGGCAGAGGTCGTCGTGAATCCCGGTTGCATTCTCGCATTCCGCGTGCCCGAGACCAGGTCCCTGATCGAGGAGAGCGACTTCTTCTCTGTCACGGCGGGGGCCGGAGCCGCGATAGAAGAACCGGAGATTGCATCAATCTTCTCCAGGATGAAGAGAATGTTTTCCAGTTCCTCTGCACTCGCCGAGTCGCAGGTCCAGCCGCCTTTCGATTGCACGAGTGTCCATTCTTTCATGATACCGGAGGGGGTCATCCCCACCATCGTAATCGTCGTCCCGGACTTCTCGTACCCGAGCCGGGTATTCGCAATATCCGGGTCGAGCCCGAGAGCAGATAGAGCCTCTTTCATCTCCGTGGTCCAGATCCATTCGGAATGCGGATCGGGATCGGCGATGGCGTCGGGGAACGGACACTCCATAGGCCCATAGAAATTCCCGGCGTGGGGGGGAATCTTTGCGATCGGCAGGGTGTTCCCCGGGGTGCCTGCATAAGGTGGCGCAGGGAATGGTGCACCGGGCGGTGGTTCCGGGAGATGGTCGGCGTATTCCTCCCAGCCTTTCCAGACGAGCCATTGGTAGGGCGGCCAATCGCCAGAATAGACATCGCCTTCGGGGCTGATCCATACGTGATAAAGGTTGATGAATTGCCAGATTCCCGCATCCCCATGCATAATTGACGGTGTATGGAACATTTCAGATTGCGATTCCTTGTAAAAACCATACATCTCCGGAGGCATGGTCGCGAGGTCTGCGGGGCTGACTTTTTCAACGAACTCTATTAACGGTATATTCCAACCCGTAAGCATATGAAGACACCAATAATAATCCACCAACGCAGATTCACTGTCGTCCATATACCAAAACCATTCATAGCAAACTTCGGGATTTGAAAGGGAATCAGGAGAATATTGCCAATATGCTCTCATTTCAGCAGCAACTGGTGTTGTAAGAAGCATGGAAACGAAGGTTAGTACTACCAAATTTATTAAAATCCACTCTTTTTTGGATTTTGTCATTTTTTTCACCTACTAAACCAAATGATGGAAGGGAGACCTCATAACGAGAACTCCTCTTCGATTTTTCAGTTTTTTTTAATTTTGAATTCTGTCATTTTCAATGAGATTCACTTCGTGTTTTTCTAACTTAATGCCCGATCGAGCCGTCGATTATGGGCGATTCCTATCAAATTGCACAGACTTTTTCATGGTTGGGCCTGATATAGACCATATCACGTGTGTTTTAATATCCACTCTTCCATTTCCCGTCATCAAATTGTGAACTGATTGGGATTCTCCTGGTCTTCCTCGTACCAGTTGTAATCGGCCTTGTATCCTTCGAAATGTGCGGTCTGTTTGTAGGTACCTGCCGGGAGTGTAACCGGGCCGTCTGATTTATACACGTGTGGGACATACCATTGTGTAGTTCCAGTATAACAACTATCCACCCATCGGAATCCTGATTTTTTAAGGATCCAGGTTTCGGCCGTCATCAAGGGGAGAGTGGTTGCAGGGTTTGTTATCGAATCAGCCCAGTATGTAACAGAATTCCCATTTTTTGAATAATCCGCTGAATTATATGGCCCATAGTCAAGTTTAAACCCGGCTTTTGCATCAGCGAGAGTATTGCCGAATTCCTTCGTCAGGGCAGAAAGGTCAGGGAACTTCTCAGCTTCCGTCAGCTTCACGAACACACTCTTCTCGGGAGAGAGTTCGTAGGAGACCCGTTTCTCACCAGTAACCAGTGTGAGAATCACACGGGTGATGCTGTTTGCCTTCCGTTCCTCACCAAGGGCACGTTCAAGACTTGCACAGAGCGTCTCCTCAGGATTAATCACGGATTCTGTCCATAGCTTCATGCAGCCGATCGAACCGTCGGAATAATCATATACCAGTTCAAGTGCTGTAAGGTCGCCGCTTCCTGTAACAACCTCTTTCAGGCTCGCACAGGCTGCATCCGGATCGTACGCGCTTGCCGTGCCGATGGCGAACAGGCATACAAGTAAGATGCCTGTTATACATATCGGATATCTGGTTGTCCGGGTCATGGTTTTCCCACCTTTATTCCGGCAGACGATGGCATGACCAATTGGTTAATCCGTAAAGACGGATAACACAGGCATTCCGTCAGGCGATTCATGGTCTGGTCATTTTATTCTCTCGTATCAGCCGGCCCATGGGGGACCTGGTTTGGGGTCCCAAGATCTTCATAGGTTACAGTGTTTATATGTTTTCTGTGCCAAAAGCTTAATAATTCCGAAAAAAATGAAATCTTCGGATAATACTCTGCAATACAAGTGGTCACATCCATCCCCGTTTCACCGCCTGCGAACCTTTACGAGATCCCTGCAGTCCGGACCAGTGAAAAATCCTCCCAGCTCCCTGTGCAGGACACTAATTGTCGCTTCGGTCACCGGGTTCCCCTTGTAGGACAACCTGGAGAAGGAAGGCATTCTGTCCTGAAACGTGCGATCGATTCCATCCGACCCCGACCAGATATTCTCCTGGATCCAGTCCTGCTGTATCAAGGGTATATTCCCAGGTATTTTTCCAAGACCCCCTCCCCGTCGCAACGACTGCGGCAGGTCGGACGGGATTGTGCAGACCAGTATTTCCGATGGCATCCGTATCGTATATTCATACCGTTACCACGTTTTCCGGTGCCATGTTCATGGTACCACTCACCACCACACGTTCTCCTGCAGGAACTGTCAGGGAACTACCTGACTCCGTCGTCAAAAGATGCACTTCGGGCTCTTCCCTATAGAACGTATAGACCGTCCGGATTACACATGAATCATCCCCGGTGAACAGATTCTTTATACCCGGGGTGAGGGAGCCGACTGGTCCAGGGAACCTCGCGAGGTCATGCTTCATACACACCCACCTCGCCCGGGAGAGACTGGAACGATTGATGCGGGCAGGAATCCCTCTCAACCGTCCGGAAGCAGTTCATTGAACCGGGGCGGCACCACAGCCCCGCTATCGTCGCCCGGTTTTACTTGTTTTGCACCGGTTGCGGGATGTATTGTAGCACTGGCACTCCGATGGATAATTGCAGGACGACCAGACTGGTAAATGCACCGATACGTCATTTCTGCATGGTGGATGAATATGAAGCCACACCCTGTACCATCGCACCAGCAAAATCGTTTCGTATCTGGTAACCCGGCTGTACCGGCAGGGTTGGGAAACAGATAGTTTATCCAAAAAACCTGAATCGAGGGACACAATGTCATTTTCCATCACGATTCGGAAAAAGGGTTACCGGGTGAGGTATGCATAGGCCTCGAGCGCGGCTTTTGCACCTTCCCCGGCGGCAGTTATGATCTGTTTTGTCCGGATGTTCGTCACGTCCCCTGCCGCAAAGATACCGGGAGTCCCCGTGGTGCAGTTGATGTCAACGATCACCTCTTTTTGGTCGTTGAGAGGGACGAGATCCCCGAGGAAATCGGTGTTCGGTACCCATCCGACCTCTGCAAAGACGCCGTCGAGGGTAATCGTCGTCTCCTTCCCGCTCCTGCCATCCCGGATCGTGATACCGGTCAGCATCCCGTTCCCGTGGAGTGCGGAGACTGTGTGGTTGAGGTGGGTGGTGATGTTCTTCCTCTCCCCGTACTGCTTCACGTAGGCAGGGTCTGCTTTAATCGTGCTCCGGACGACGAGGTGGACCTCCCGTGCGATCTTGCTCATCTCGATTGCCGTCTGCAGGGCCGAGTTTCCGCCTCCGACGACTGCGACAACCTTGTCGCGGAACAGGGGGCCGTCGCAGGTGGAACAGACGGAGAGCCCCCGGCCGAGGTAACGCTCCTCCCCTTCGACACCGAGCTTGCGGGGCCTCTTGCCCTGTGCGAGTATCACGGACCTCGCACTGTACGTCTTTCCGCCCACGGTCTGCGCCACAAAGGACTCCCCCTCCCGCCCGAGCGACTGCACGCGGTCAAGGTCGATGTGGATGTTCTGCTCGGTTCTGACCTGTTCCTCGAATTTCCGCATCAGGTCTGCCCCCGAGACCATCCGGTATCCCATGTAGTTCTCGATGGCCCAGCTCTCGAGGGCCTGGCCCCCGATATTCTCGGAGACGATGGCTGTTTTCAGCATCTTGCGCGAGCAGTACACGGCAGCCGTAAGCCCTGCGGGCCCTGCGCCGATGATCAGGACATCGAAGATCTCCTCTCCCTTTGCAGTGCCGAAGAGCTCGTTTAACCTTTCCGCGTCAAACCCGACGATGACCTCGTCATCGACGGTGATGACCGGGACGCCGTACTGGCCCGACAGCTCGACCATCTTTTCTGCCTCTTTCCGGTCAGAACCCACGTCGATTGCCATGTAATCGACGCCGTGCCGGTCCAGGTACGCTTTTGCCATGCGGCAGTAGGGACAGTTCCGGGTGTAGTAGACAGTGACCCTCGGCATGACTGGAGGATTTGACGGGTATGCCTCATAAAAGTGTCAGTCCGGCACCCCCGGCACCCGTTTTCTCCGGGAACGCTGTCTTTGCGGGGTGCCTTCTGTTCTGAAGGGAGAAAAGGGAGGGGTTTTTATTCGATTGTCCTGAAGACCTTTTTGACCGCCATGCAGATCGGGCACTTGTCGGGCGGATTCCCGAGGAAGACGTTTCCGCATACCGGGCAGAGGTATACCGTCCGGTTCGACATGTCCTGGCCGTGGCTGAGGTTGTTGAGGGCTTCCCGGTAGAGGGTCGCATGGACCTCCTCGGCCTTCATGGCATACGTGAACACGAGGGCAACATCGCTCTTCTTCTCGGCCTCGGCCTCCCTGAGAAATGCGGGATACATCTCCGTGTACTCGTGAGTCTCGCCGGCGACGGCACCGGCAAGGTTCTCCTTCGTGGAACTGATCTTTCCCATCGCCTTGAGGAGTTTCTTTGCGTGGATCGCCTCGGCTTCCGATGCAGCCCTGAAAAGACGTGCGATATTTTTAAATCCTTCCGACTCGGCCTGATCGGCAAATGCGGCATACTTGCGGTTTGCCTGGGATTCGCCTGCAAAGGCCTCCATTGCATTTTCCATTGTCGCCATGGTCATATATCGGGAGAAGCGAGGTAAATACGTATCCCTGCCGGAAGGTACCCCTGTTCCCGGGAACAGATCACCCGTCTTTTTCTCCCCGCACTGCAACCGATCATCCTGCGATCGCATGAAGCGGATGAGGGACATTGCTGCCGTTGACCGTCCGAGGGAAAAGATTGCAAAAAAGGGGGCCCGGGCACTCTCGGACCACGAGCTGATCGCGGCGATCATCGGCCACGGGACGCCTGACCGCGATGTATTTTCCCTTGCAAAGGATATCGCAGGACTCTTTTCCAGCCGGGACGGGGATGTCACCTACAATGACCTCGTCGGTCTTCCGGGGATCGGCCAGAGCAGGGCGTCGCAGATCCTTGCCTCCCTCGAACTGGCACGGCGGTACCTCCGGCGGGAGGAGGACCGGACGCGGATCCAGTGCCCCGCAGACATCCTCCCGCTCGTTGGAGACCTTGCCACAAAGAACCAGGAACACTTCGTCTGCATCACGCTCAACGGCGCAAACGAGGTGATCGAGAAGAGGACGGTGACCGTCGGCCTCCTCAACCACAGCCTCGTTCACCCCCGCGAAGTCTTTGCCGATGCGATTGCGGACCGTGCCGCTGCAGTCATCTGCGTTCACAACCACCCGTCCGGCTCCCTGGAGCCGAGCCAGCAGGACCTTGCAATAACGCGGCAGTTGAAGGAAGCAGGCGAGATCCTGGGGATCAGGCTCCTCGACCACGTCATCGTGGCGCGATCGGGGTATACGAGCCTCCGGGAGAGGGGTTCCTTCTGATTCAGGGCTCTCCCTGGAAGAGGAGTTCCCCGAGGCGGAAACCCTTGCGGTACGCTTCGTCCATGACGTCCGGGCGTGTCGTAATGTCCCGTATCGTGTCCATGTCACGCGTCAGGAGCTCGTCCCAGTACTCCACGTCGATGATGGAGAAGAATGCCTTCATCGTGAGTTTCGCGCCGTCGAAGACGTGCGGCACGTTCATCCCGGATATACCGATGTAGAGACCGCGGCGATGGGCCCTCTTCTCTTCCGGAACGAGCGGCCTGCCCCTCATGTACTTCGCCATGAAAAAGACCTGGAACCGGTCCATGAAAGACTTGAGGGCCCCGGGGATTCCCATGGTCATCACGGGTGTCGCCACGATGAGGCTGTCCAGCTCCGCGAACGTCCGGTACAGGGGGATCATGTCGTCCTTCATGGCGCAGGTCCCGTGTTCGCGGCAGTAGAAGATCTCCCTGCATGGGCTGAACGTGAGGTTGTAGACATCGATCCGCTCGACCCCGCAGCCCGCGTCGCGTGCCCCGAGGAGCGCTTGGTCGAGGAGTTTTGCCGTGTTTCCTCCCGCAAGCGGGCTGCCGAGGAGACCAACAATCCGGAATCCCATGGAAAAAAAGTAAACCTCCCTCCACTTAACTGCGCTGGTCCACAAAGAAACAGGGGCCGGGGCACGAAGGATAGAAAAGACCCAAAAAAACGCCCATTCACCCGAAACGGGGTAAAGAACCAAAGATATAAGAATCCCTCCAACCATGTAGTGTCTTGGTGATAGATCTGACCGAGAAGGCTAAGGCCGGGCAGAAAGTCGGGCCCGGCAAGTATGTCTGCCTGGACTGCGGGCGTGAAATGGTGCTGGACAAGGCTGAACAGGACCTGCGAAAATGTCCCCAGTGTGCCTGCGAAGAATACCAGTGTTTCCCGATGACCCACATCCGCCCGGACATCAAGACACCGGAGGATGCGATGAACCCGCCCAAGCGCGGCAAGAGCAACATTTAACCCCCAACTTTTTGCTTCTTTGGCACCCCCGGGGTGCAACGCAGGGAAAAAGCCCCACCGGGCCGGGAGAAATCCCCCCAAAACCCATGACGGCAGGGGCGGACAGCTATCAGGAGACCATACCGGAGAGAGAACGGAGATGATGAGGAAATGGTGAACGTAACGAAGGAAGGGCAGGTCTTCGAATGCGAGATCTGCGGCAACGTTGTTGTGGTCAGGGAAGTCGGCGGCGGAGAGCTCGTCTGCTGCGGGCAGCCCATGAAACTCGTGAAGTGATGCAACCATGGCAAAGGACACGAAAAATTTGGAAAAGATGATCGGCAAGGTCCCGAAGTTTTTCAAGGAACTCGCGGACAAGGACCCGCAGATGTACGAGATGGTGATAAGACTCGAGGGTCACATCTGGGACGACGGGGCCCTCACCCGCCAGACGAAGAAACTGATTGCAATAGCCATCGCGGCATCCCTGCGGGACCAGCATGCGGTACGGGCACAGCTTGCAGGTGCAAAGAACCTGGGGATATCCAAGAAAGAGGTCGAGGAAGCCCTGCGGGTTGCCTTCCTCCTCGCGGGCATGCCCGCCTATGTCTATGGCAAGGCACAGCTCGACGAGATCATGCCGGAGTGAGTCCGCATGTGCGGCGAATTCGGATCGATGCCCGTCATCGGGGAACCTGCCCCTGACTTCGAGGCCCTCACGACGGCAGGAACGGTAAAACTTTCGGATTTCAAGGGGAAGTGGCTCGTCCTCTTCTCGCACCCGGCAGACTTTACGCCCGTCTGCACAACGGAGTTCATCGCGTTCTCCCAGATCGCCGAGGAGTTAAAATCCCTCAACGTCCAGCTGATGGGACTCTCCGTCGACTCGGTCCATTCCCACCTCGCATGGATCCGCAACATCAAGGAGAAGATGGGAGTCGACATCCCGTTTCCCATCATCGCGGATCTCGACATGAAGGTGGCAAGGAAGTACGGGATGATCCACCCGGCGCAGAGCAGCACGGCGGCAGTCAGGGCCGTCTTCTTCATCGACGACAAGGGAATACTCAGGGCCATGATCTACTACCCGCTCACCGCGGGTCGGTTCATGCCGGAGATCGTCCGCCTCGTCAAGTCCCTGCAGACGACCGACAAGTACGGGGTCGCGACCCCTGCAAACTGGCAGCCGGGTGACAAAGTCGTGGTCCCTGCACCGAAGAACAAGGAAGAGATGGACAAGCGCCTCTCCGAGGGGTACGAGTGCAGGGACTGGTACCTCTGCTTCAAGAAACTGTAATACACACGTTTCTCCTTTTTTTGCGACCGGCATTCCATCCCTGGACACATTTTTCACCTGGCGAATCCAAGGGGGAACTGATGGAGATGAAAGTTCTTGCCTTTGCCGGCAGCCCGCGGCGGGGAGGAAACTCCGAGACCCTCCTCGACTGGGTCCTCCAGGCCATGGAGCAGGAGGGAGGGGTTGCCATCGAGAAGGTCGCCCTCACCGAGGCAAACGTAAACCCGTGCAGGGGATGCAATGCCTGCGAGAAACTGAACAAGTGCGTCCAGCGCGACGGGATGGACTACCTGCACGACAGGATCGTCGATGCCGACTGCCTCATCCTCGCCGCACCCATATTCTGCATGGGGATCTGTGCCCAGGCAAAGGCCCTCATCGACCGGTTCCAGGTGTTCAGGTCGAGGAAATACGTCCTGAAACTCCCGGTCGTCGCACCGGAAAAGAAGGGAAAGAGGATGGGGATATTCCTCTCCACCGCAGGGCAGAACTGGGACTACGTGTTCGACGGGGCCGTCCCCACGGTGAAGTGTTTCTTCCACGTGGTCGATATTCCCAACCGGGACATCCGTTACCTGATGGTCAACGGCGTCGACGAGAAGGGGGCGATCCTCTCGCACCCGACGGCAAAGGCCGACGCCGGGCGACTGGGCCGCGACGTGGTCAGGGAACTCGGAACGAGAATGGGGCGTTGAAATGCCAGTCAGGGTATTGGGCCTCTCGGGGAGCCCCCACCGGCACGGGAACACCGAGACGCTCCTTGACGCTTTCCTCGAAGGGACGCGGGAAGCGGGGGCCGCGGCGGAGAAGGTCATCCTCAAGGATCTCGCCTATTCCCCCTGCCGCGGCTGCAACGCGTGCCACAAGACCGGGAACTGCATCGTCCCGGATGATGCCATCCCCCTCTTTGACCGCATCCTCTCTTCCGACTGCCTGGCCGTCGCATCCCCCATCTACAGCATGGGTATCACTGCCGAGCTGAAAGGGCTGATCGACAGGGCTCAGTTCCTGTGGGCCCGGAAGTTCATCTTAAAGACGATGTACTTTTCCAACGACCATATCAGGAGACACAAGGGCCTCTTCATCTCCACGGCCGGACTCTCCTGGGACAACGTCTTTGACGCGGCATTTCCGGCTGTCACGGCTTTTTTCAACACGCTCGGGTTCGAGTATTACGACAATATCATTGCAAACGACATGGACCGGTACGGGGGTATCAGGGGGCACCCGACTGCACTTGCCGAGGCCGCGGAGAAGGGCCGGTCGGTCGCCGGGGTGATCGCCCGGCTCATGGGGGAGTGAACGATACTCAGGCCGCATTTCCCCCACACCCGGGAAGGGGCTTTGGGGCAGGATCTTTTTTTCCGATCAGCGGTCATCCGGGAGACCCCGGGCCGTCACGACCTCAATTTCCAGGTTGAACTCCCGGGAGAACTCCTGCACCCTCTCCCGGACCCGCCCGGCCATGCTTGCCGTCGTGACGATCAGGCTGTCTTCCCCGAGGAGTGCCCTCAGGATGCACTTGTCGATGACACCGTACGTGAAATCAGGCGTGATCCTCTCTTCTTCTGCCCGCTGCTTCGCCCTCGTGCCCATGGCACCCACCGGGACACCCGGGTGGCGGCTCCTCCATTCGGAGAGGGAGACCGGGCAGGGAGCGTCCACGTCAAGAACCGTTATCCTGCCGGGCTGCGTGTAGCAGAGCCGGTTCTGGAACGCCCGATCGATCACGTTGAGCATGTCAAGAACAGTCTTCGGTTTCCGCTCGGGAAGTGAAAATCCCCTCTTCTTCAACTCGATGTAGAGTTCGAGGAGTATCGGCATCGAGAGGCGGGCCATCCTCACGAGTTCCGGGTCGCCGAATGCGATATCGGGGACGTCCTCCTGCAGGATTTTTCCTTTGGTGAGGAGGATTGCCCTGTCCGCCCACGGGTAGGCAAGCTCGATGTCGTGCGTCGAGATGATCACGGTCTTTTTCTGGTGGTGCAGCTCGTCCAGGAGCTCCATGACGTCCTCCGAGCCGGAGGGGTCAAGCCCCGTCGTCGGCTCGTCGAGGATGAGGACGTCAGGGTCCATCGCGAGGACTCCGGCGATGGCGACCCGCTTCTTCTCCCCGCCGGAGAGCTGGTGCGGCGGGCGCCTCTCGAAACCCTGAAGCCCGACCTGTGCAAGAGCCCTTTCGACGGCTTTCCTGACCTCCTCCCCGCTGTAACCGAGGTTGACCGGCCCGAATGCCACGTCCTGGAAGACCGTCGGGGAGATGATCTGGCGATCAGGGTTCTGCATCACGAACCCGACCTTCCGCCGGAGTTCGCGGAGGGCTGCCCTGTCATACCTGATAGGCTCGTTATCGAAAAGGATTATCCCCCGGTCCGGCTTTACCATCCCGTTGAACATCAGGAGGAGGGTTGATTTCCCGGCACCGTTCGGACCGACGACCGCGACCTTCTCTCCCCTCCATATGTGGAAACTGATCCCGCGGATCGCCTCCATGCCCCTCGGGTACCTGTACCAGATGTCCCGGGCCTCGAGGATGACACGTCCCACTAATTGATTCCCCCTTAAAGGAGCGTGATCTCCGCCGTGGTCACCGCCAGGGCTCCGGTGGTAAGGAAGAAGAGGGTGACTGCTGCCACGGAGAGGGGCGCAGGAGGCCTGTCCCTCCCGAGAACCGCGAACTTTCCGTCGTAGCACCGGGCTTCCATCGCCCGGACGAGATCCTCGCCCGCTTCCCACGACGCGATAAAGACTGCCCCGCAGAGCGTTGCGAACGATCGGACGGACTCGCGGAACGTGCTGTAGCCAAGACGCATGACCTGGGCACGGTAGACCTGGACCACGTGCGCCATGATGACGAAGATCGTCCTGTAAATGATCATCGCAAGATCGGTGACCTCGTCAGGGATGCGTGCACGCTTCATGACGGCAAAGAGGTCAGTCATGGGCGTCGTGAGGGCGATGAAGGCAAGGGCCGTCGTCCCCCCTGCAAACCGGGCGAGGACGAGCGTCCCCTGGTTGATTCCGTCACGGGAGAGGGAGAGGGCAAACCAGGGAAATGGCTGCCACCGCCAGAAGCACTCTCCCCCTCCCGAGACGAGGACGATGGCCAGGATCGAGAAGAGGGCGAAGAGTGCGGGCGCCGTGTACACGTGCAAAAGCGTGTGAATGTCCACGCGGGCGAGGAATACGAGGGCGAGGACGAGGGTGACGGCAACGAAAAGAGGGGCCAAAAATCCCGGGGAGAGGAGGCAGAGGAGGATTGCTCCTGTGCCTGTCGCGAGCTTGACTGCGGTGTTCGTCTCCCGCAGGGCACTGTTATGGGCGATATCCTCGAGGATCTCTTCGTACATCACACGACGTTATCCTTCGTGGTTCTTCACCTTTGCCTGGCCTTTCCAGTACCCGAACACCCAGCCGACGATGATCCCGCCAACCGCGGCCTGGAGCGCGAAGAGACCGGACTCTACCTCGCCGCTCGGTGGCTCCCACTGCGGGATGATCGGGTGGAACTCCTCGAGCGGTATTCCCGAGAGTTCCGCGATCCTCTCGGACCCGACGGTATCGGAACCGGCAAATTCCGCGTTACCTGCCAGCGAACTGGAATACAGGAAGATCGCGCAGAATGCGATGATCGCGATGACGGCTAGGATCTCGAGGAGGCAGCCTTTCTTCACTGGGCATCACCTGCCGCAGCCCGGATCTTCTCTTCCGGAAAAACCCTGAGCCTGACCAGGATCTCCGGCTTGAGGGTGACAATGTACTTGAAGACGAGTGCGAGAACGATACCCTCCACGATTGCCAGGGGGACCTGCGTGATTGCAAATATCCCGAGGAAGAGGACAAACGAGGATGCAACCCCTCCCACTTCGGCGGGATAGGCCAGGGCGAGTTCCAACGAGGTCACGACGTAGGTCACCAGGTCGGCGATGGCACAGGCAGAAAAGATCGTGAGGTACACGTGGACACGCGTATCCCGCAGGACACGGTAGACCGCCCAGCCGGCGACGGGCCCGATGACACCCATGGAGATGATGTTGGCGCCAAGGGTGGAAAGCCCCCCGTGCGCAAGAAAGAGGCTCTGGAAGAGGAGGACAATGGCGCAGATGACCGAGGTGACGAACGGGCCGAAACAGACCGCCGAAAGGCCCGTCCCGGTGGGATGCGAGCAGCTCCCGGTGACAGAGGGGAGCTTGAGCGACGAGAGGATGAAGATGAATCCTCCTGTGACCCCGAGGAGCGGGAGCGCCTCCCTGTCGGCAGAGAGGATGCGCTTCAGCTGGTATATCCCGAACGCAAGGCACGGGAGGGCGACCACCCACCAGAATACCGCCCAGGGGAGGGGCAGGAATCCTTCCATGATGTGCATTGAACAATCACCTGAACAAAATTTTTTTATTTATATCAAAATTATTTAACTGATTATTTAATCGTTGCGTTTCTCTTTTCAGGGATGAAAAAAATTCAGAAAAGGTAGGGGAAGTAGGACGCCAGCAGTATCCCGAAC
This sequence comes from Methanolinea sp., assembly GCA_029907345.1. GTDB lineage: Archaea > Halobacteriota > Methanomicrobia > Methanomicrobiales > Methanospirillaceae > Methanolinea_A. The sequence goes on along the minus strand of JARYMB010000004.1, from coordinate 103,393 downwards.
GCCGCAACGATGAGGACGGCAAAGACTGCCGGGTTCCATGCAAGGACCTTCTTTCCGTCGAGCACGGAAACGGGCAGCATGTTGAACGCGGCGATCATGGCATTCACCTGGAGCCCGACCATCCCGATGAGGGAGAGGAGGGGGAAGGAGAGCATTCCCGCTGCCCCGGAGAGCGCGGCAAAAACAGCACACAGGACAAGGTTGACCGCCGGTCCCGCGGCCGATATCTTTCCGTTCTGTTCCCTCGTGATATACGTCCCGTAGATGACGGTCGCACCGGGTGCGGCGAACACGACACCGACGAGGGCTGCCATGGCGACTGCAACGAGCAGCATGAGGTTGTCCTTTTGGAACTCCGCCCAGTACCCATACCTCATCGCCGTGAACTTGTGGGCCATCTCGTGGAGGATGAAGCCAATACCCACGGTGACCATGGAGACGAGGAGGAATACGAGGAAGAGTTCCAGTGTCACACCTCCCCTGCTGAAGATGAGGGAGAAGGCGATGGATATGGCAATCCATGCGATCAGGAGGTCTGATCTCTCCCGGCGGGTGATTCGCTCAAGCATGTCTTTTCAGGTACTTCATGGGACCTTGCATACCTTATGCCCTTTGGAGCGGGAACGAGGCACCACCTTTAAATCTCCACACTCCCCGTAGAGTGTGTATGCCCATCGAAGCACTCCGGGCCGAGATCAACAGGATTGATGAGCGAATTATCGATCTGATTGCAGAGAGGCAGCATCTTGCCGCCCGCATGGCCCAGGTCAAGATGGCCGAGGGCCTGCCTGTCCACGACGAGGAGCGGACCCACGAGGTGCTGGAACGGACCTACAATTATGCAGTGGAAAAGGGAATTAACCCCCTCTCCGTCCGCAAAATCTTCGGCCTCCTGATCGAGATGAGCGAGGAGAAGCAGAGGGAATGCCAGGGCGACGGGAACCTCCCCTGATTCCCCCAATTATCCCTCCCTCCTTTTCGCGAATCCCGCACCGGTTCAGGAGACCTGGTCCCTCGCCGTGATCATCGTCCCGACGCCCTCGTCGGTGAACATCTCCAGGATGAGGTTGTGGGGGATGTTGCCGTTGATGACGTGCCCGAAGGAAACCCCGTTGTTGACCGCCCGGACGATCGAGGAGACTTTCGGGATCATCCCTTCCGACACGACCCCCCTTTCCATCAGGCCCTCTGCCTCTGCCACACCCAGCCGGCGGAAAACGTGGCTCCGGGACGCGTCCATGATGCCATCCACGTCTGTCATGTTGATGAGCTTGTAGGCGCGAAGTGCAATGGCAATCTCCCCGGCGGCGGTGTCCGCGTTGATGTTGAGGCTCTGCCCGTTCCGGTCAATCGCAATCGGCGCAATGACCGGGATGTAACCGCTGTCGAGGAGCGTATGGAGGATGGAGGGGTTAATCTCCTCTATCTCCCCCACGTGCCCGAGGTCTATTTCACGTTCCTTTCCCTCCACCCGGACGCGCTGGGGGACCATCCTCCGGGCGATGATCAGGTTACCGTCGTTGCCGGAGAGCCCGATACCCTTCCCGCCGCTCTTTGCAATCAGGGAGACGATGTTACTGTTGATCTTGCCGACCAGGACCATCTGGGCGATCTCGAGGGTCTCCTCGTCGGTGATGCGCAGGCCTGCAACGAAACGCGGTTCCTTGCCCATCGCCTTCATCTTGTCCGTGATCTCGGGGCCGCCGCCGTGGACGAGGACGAGCCTGATACCGACGAGCTGGAGGAGGACAGCGTCGCGTATCGCCATCTCGAGGATTGCCGGGTCGACCATCGCGTGCCCCCCGAGCTTGATCACCATCGTCTTCCCATGGAACTTCTGGATGTAGGGGAGCGCTTCCATGAGGACGTCTTCGCGCTTCATGTCGTGTACCTCCCGTTGATCTCCACGTACTTCTCGGTGAGGTCGCAGCCCCATGCCGTCGCCTCGCCGTTCCCGGACACAAGGTCGAGGAGGAAGACGACCTTCTTTCCCATCATGAGGGACTTGGCCCGTGCGAGATCAACGACGATCTCTCCCCCCTTCACGAGCGGGACGGACTCCCTCCCGTCTCCCATCCAGAGGTCGACGTTTTCCGGGTCAAATGCGATTCCGGCCCTGCCTGCCGCGGCAATCACCCTTCCCCAGTTCGGATCGGCCCCGTAGACCGCGGTCTTGACGAGCGGAGAGGAGACGATGGTCCGGGCAACTGTTGCTGCCTCTTCCTCGCCGGGAGCCCCCCGGACCGTCACCTCCAGGAGCTTCGTCGCCCCTTCCCCGTCCATTGCGATCTGGACGGCAAGGTTCCTGCAGCACTCCTCGAGGGCACGGGAAAATTCCCTCTCCGGGACCTTCCCCGCCTTCCCGGTCGCGGTGCAGAGCGCGATATCGTTCGTGCTCATGTCACCGTCGACAACGACCCTGTTGAATGTCCTGCGGGCGGCGTCCCGGAGGATTCCGCGGAGGTTCTTTGCGGGGACCTCGGCGTCCGTGTAGATGAACGCAAGCATCGTCCCCATGTTCGGGGCAATCATCCCCGACCCCTTGGTGATCCCGCCGACTGAGAATGTCTCACCCCTGACGAGCGCATGTTTCTCGGTGAGATCTGTTGTCATGATCGCCCGGGCTGCCCTTGTCTCGGCTTCCTCGCTCCGTCCAAGGAGGGGGGCGACACGGTGGCACTGGTCCCTGATCAGGGGCAGGTCAAGGTACCTGCCGATGACCCCCGTGCTCGCCACGCCCACCTCACCGGGGCTCACGCCAACTGCCTCTGCGGCAATCGCCGCCATCTCCCGGGCATCGCTGTAACCCCTCTTTCCGGTATAGGCGTTTGCACATCCGCTGTTTGCGACCACCGCAGCAAGCCTGCCACTCCTGATCCGCTCCTCCATGAGCCGGATCACGGGGGCTTTCATGAGGTTCGATGTAAAGACCCCTGCTGCCTCGCCCTCTGCCCTGATTAAAGCCAGCCCGAACTTTCCTTCCTTCACACCCCAGGCCGTCACACCTTCCACGCCGCATATGCTCTTCATGGGCACATCCCTCTCTCTCACGTTTCCGTCCGGGCAATGCCGCGGATGATGTCAGACCGTGCCACGATTCCGACAAGGGTATTCCCTCTCATAACCGGGAGCCGCGCTATCTTTTTCGAGAGCATCAGGGATGCTGCCTCCTCGATGTCGGCGTCTTCATCGATGGTCACCGCCGGGTGGCTCATCACCTTCCGCACCTCGATGTTCCCGATCGAGGTGAGTGCATGCCGTGTCTTCTCCCAGTTAATGAACTCCCTGATCGGGACCTCGATGACTTCCAGCGGGGAGGGGAGCCAGAGGTCGTCGGATATCTTTCCGGTCTGCAGGAGGCGGAGGATGTCGGACTCGGTGATCATGCCGACGAGCTCCTGTCCCTCCACGACCGGCAGTCCGCCGATCTTGTGTTCGCGCAGCAGCGCTGCCGCTTCCCGGACGGGGACCCTGGCACCGATCGTCACGGGGTCCTTTGTCATGACGTCTCCGACACGCATCGGTCTCTCACCTCACGGGAGCAGCCCGGCCTGGGCAAGCCCGTCGCGCTCGTCGAAGCCGCAGATGATGTTCATGTTCTGGATTGCCTGCCCGCTTGCACCCTTGCCGAGGTTATCGATGGCAGAGACGACGACGACCCTCTCCCCCTCGCTCTCGGCCCGGACATCGCAGAAGTTCGTCCCCCGGACCGCGGCCAGGACGGGGTTCTGGAGCCGGACAAAGAACTCGCCGTCGTAGAACTTCCTGTAAATCTCATCCACTTCGGCCTGGTCCAGGGGTTCACGGAGCAGGATGTGGGCAGTCGTGAGGATTCCCCGGTTGACCGGGACGAGGTGGGGGGTGAAGTAGCACTTTGCCCGGGAGCCGAGTGCTTCCAGTTCCTGCCTCATCTCGGCGAGGTGACGGTGGCTGGTCCACTTGTACGGGTTGACGTTGTCTGCGACGTTGGGGTAGTGCGTTGTCGCGGACGGGTTGTCGCCCGCACCCGAGACCCCCGTCTTTGAGTCGTAGATGACCGTGTGGGCAAGGTGTGCGAGAGGGGCAGCTGCAAGGGTGGCGCCGGTGGGGAAGCAACCCGGGTTACTCACGAAGTCGGCATTTTTGTACGAGTCGCGGTGGATCTCCGGGATACCGTAGGGTGCAGGGAAGTAGGCCGTGTGGGTGACCCCGTAGACCTTCTCGTAGACCTCCCGGGGCAGCCTGTAATCGGCCGAAAGGTCGATGACTTTCATTCCCCGGGCGAGAAGCGGCCGAACGTACGCCATGGCCGCCGTGTGGGGAACTGCAAGGAACACCACATCGGCATCCATCTCGTCCGGTGACGGGTTGCTGAACGAAAGGTCGATTAATCCCTTCAGGTGGGGGTGGACGGAGACGACCGGCTTTCCCGCCAGTTTCCGCGACGTCGCACAGGCCACGCGGACGTGGGGGTGCCCAAGGAGCAGGCGGATGAGGTCGCCTCCGGTATACCCGGAGGCTCCGACTATGGCAACATCCATGGATCCATTTTTCTTTCTGGCAGATGTTAATCCTTCTTTCTCCCCTTCCGACCGGATTATTCCGGCTGCGCGGGTTCCGGGATAATTCGCTTTCACCCGTCACACCCGGGGAACTGTTTTTACTCAGCCCGCGGACGCGTGACTTTCATGCGTCGTGATCCTTTTTTCCAAAAAGAGACACCCTGAGGCTCAAATCCGCCCGGCAAGCAAATCATCAGCTTTAATAATTATAATGATTAATCATTAACATACTTGCTCCGCGGAGGGATTGTCAGAGAGAATTCACGAAGTATTCCGGATTTCTGGTCTGCTCATGCACCCAGGGGATCGAACGCGAGGGAACAACCGCACTTATGGGAGAGAGAGTGCAACAGGTAAGGGTATGGCGGGGCGGGTCTTCCTGCCCGCCCTGCAGCAAGATTTACAGATGGCTGATTGAATGAGTCCAAACGGAAAGGTGCGATAAAATGGCAGAATCGTTTGATGTGCCGCTGTCCGACTCCGAAAAGGTCTACATCCCGGACCCGTCGTACAGGCAGAACGCCTGGACAAAGGATTACAAGAAGGCTTACAGTGAGTTTCTTGCCGATCCGGAGGGTTTCTGGGAGAAACAGGCCCACCACTTCGACTGGATCAAAAAGTGGGACCGCGTCCTTGACTGGAACTATCCCTATGCAAAATGGTTCGTCAATGCCAAGCTCAACATCACTGCCAACTGCCTCGACCGCCACGTGGCAAACCACCGGAGAAACAAGGTGGCACTCATCTGGCGTGGGGAAGAAGGTGAAGAGAGGATTTTTACCTACAAGAAACTCTTCACGGAGGTATGCCGGTTTGCCAACGGCCTGAAGCGGCTCGGCATCGGGAAAGGCGACCGGGTCTGCATTTACATGCCTCTCGTCCCCGAGCAGATCATCGCCATGCTCGCGTGTGCCCGCATCGGGGCCGTACACAGCGTTGTCTTTGGAGGTTTCGGGGTCAACGCCCTCAACATGAGGATCAGGGACGCCGAGGCCCGGGTGGTGATCACGGCAGACGTCACGATACGCCGTGGAAAGACCATTCCGTTGAAGACAATCGTGGAGGAGGCCATCATCAATGCACCCAGCGTGGAGAAGGTCGTCGTCCTCTCCCGCGAGATCGACCAGCCCGTCGAACTGCACCGGGAGATGGAGGTCGATTTCCACGAGATCATGGAGGGTGTCCCTTCCACCTGCGAACCAGAGGTGATGGATTCCGAGGATCCCCTCTTCATCCTCTACACGAGCGGGTCGACGGGCACACCCAAGGGTATCGTTCACACCTGCGGGGGTTACATGGTCGGGACGGGTTACACGACCCAGCACGTCTTTGACCTCAAGGATACCGATGTCTACTGGTGCACGGCAGATACAGGCTGGATCACCGGGCACAGCTACGTGGTCTATGGCCCGCTTGCAGTCGGGGCAACCGTTGTGATAGGGGAAGTCGTGCCTGATTACCCGGATCCCGGCGCGTTCTGGAAGATCATCCAGGACCTCGGCGTCACCATCTTCTACACGGCACCGACGGCCATCCGGATGTTCATGAAGGTAGGCGAGCAATGGCCCGATAAATATGACCTCTCTTCCCTGCGTATCCTCGGGTCTGTCGGGGAACCACTGAACCCCGAGGCATTCGAATGGTACTACAGGGTCATCGGGAAGCAGAAATGTCCCATCGTGGACACGTGGTGGCAGACGGAGACGGGCATGCACATGATCACCACGATGGTAGGGGAGCCCATGCGCCCGGGATTTGCAGGAAAGGCCATTCCCGGTGTGGTCGCCGACGTTGTGGACAAGGCAGGGAACCCTGTCGCTCCGGGCAACGGCGGATTCCTCGTCATTAAAAAGCCCTGGCCTGCCATGTTCCGCACCGTCTACAAGAACGACGAGCGTTACCGCACGTACTGGAACACCATCCCCAACTGCTATACGGCAGGGGACCTCGCTGTCAAGAGCAAAACAGACGACTACATCATGATCATCGGGAGGGCCGATGACATCATCATCGTCGCCGGACACAACATCGGGACCGCCGAGGTCGAGAGCGCCCTCGTCTCCCACCAGGCGGTTGCGGAAGCCGCCGTCATCGGGAAACCGGATCCGATGAAAGGCAACGTCATCAAGGCGTTCGTCATCCTGCGTGTCGGGTTCTCCCCGAGCGAGAAGCTCAAGACCGACCTGATCTACCACGTCCGCATGACCATCGGGCCGATCGCGATGCCCTCCGAGATAGAGTTCGTGGACAAGCTGCCCAAGACCCGGTCGGGAAAGATCATGCGCCGCGTGCTGAAAGCAAAAGAACTCGGCATCGACCCGGGGGATGTTTCCACACTGGAAGAATAATCCCCCATTTTTTGGATTGATTCCATGGCTGAACCAGAAACGGTCCTCGGCATGCCGGCCGAGAGGGGTCGCTGGCTGCTCGTCGTTGTCGGCCTCGTCATCAACCTCTGCCTCGGGACGATCTATTCCTGGAGCGTCTTTGTCGGGCCGCTCACGAAATACTTCGCAGAAACGCTCGGCCAGGCCGTCACTGCCAACGAGATCCTGATGCCTTTCTCGGTTTTCCTGGCGTTCTTTGCAATCGCGATGCCGCTTGCCGGGAAATATATCGAGACGCTCGGGCCCCGGAAGGTCACCATCATCGGCGGACTCCTCACGGGGCTCGGCTGGCTCCTTGCATCGACCGTGACATCCGTCTGGATGCTCTACATCGTGTACGGCATCATCGGAGGTGTCGGTGTCGGAATCGCGTACGGTGTCCCGGTCGCCGTGGCAGCGCGGTGGTTCCCTGACAGGCGGGGAACGGCTGTCGGTCTGACCCTCCTCGGTTTCGGCTTCTCGGCATTCTTAACGGCAAATATCGCGGGATACCTGATCGAGACGGCGGGTGTCATGAACACGTTCCGGGTCTTTGGCATCGCGTTCATCGTCCTGATCGTCCTCCTCGCTCTCCCGCTCCGTTTCCCCCAAGCGGGGTGGAAACCTGCAGGCTGGACACCCCCGCCGGCAAAAGGGGGGGAGGAAACCTGCGAGTGTGACCGATCTGCCATGGTCAGGACACCGGCATTCTATGGCCTGTGGTCCTGCTACTTCATCGGCTGCCTGGCGGGACTGATGGCGATCTCGATTGCCAAGCCCGTCGGAACGGAGATCGGGATAGAGACAGGGCTTGCAACGCTCCTCGTCGGGTTCTTTGCAATCTTCAACGGGGGTGGCAGGCCCCTCTTCGGCGCACTCACAGACCGCATCACGCCCCGGAAAACGGCACTCGTCTCCTTTGTGCTCATTGCAGCAGCTTCCGTGGTCCTCTGGCAGGCCCCTTCCGTCCCGGTCTACATCGCCGGTTTCGCCATCCTCTGGGGATGCCTCGGCGGCTGGCTCGCCATCGCCCCGACGGCGACCGCCTCGTACTTCGGGACGTGCGATTATCCCCGCTGCTACGGGATCGTCTTCCTTGCCTACGGGGCAGGCGCGATCGCGGGTCCCCAGCTGGCAGGGTTTATCAAGACAACGACCGGCACCTACATGGGAGTGTTCCCCTACGTCCTCGTCCTCGCACTCCTCGGGTTCACCCTTGCGCTCGTCCTGATGAAGCCGCCGCGGATGAAAGCAGGACAGCGCTGACGGGGACACCCGGCCCCCGGCCTTTTTCTCCCCCTCCTCCGGGCATGGGGAGAGCCCTTTTACCTGATACGCACCAAATCTCCCTGTATAAAAAAGGGGAGGCGCTGTTCGTGGAGATGATCGAAAAATCCCGGCTCGAAGCTCTGAGTGACGGTATCTTTGCCATTGCAATGACACTGCTCGTCCTCTCCCTCACCGTTCCCGGGATTCCCCGTGACCAGGCGTCCATCCTCCTGCCCGGGAAGATCGCGGGGTTGCTTCCCGAGTTCACGCTCTTCGTGATTGCGTTTTTCGTCCTGTCGGGGTACTGGGTCTCCCACCACCGCATCCTTGGAAACGTCCGTTACGTGGACGGGATGCTCATCCGGATCAACATCTTCCTGCTCTTTTCCATCGTCCTTATCCCCTTTACGACTTCCCTATCCGGGGATTACACCGATGTCACCGAGGCGGTCCTCCTCTTCCACGTCAACCTCCTCGCATCGAGCCTGCTCCTTGGGGGAATGGCATATTACATCGCGAAAAAGCGGGATGAGCTCGCGCCGGGTGCTGCAGGGAGCAGGAGAGAGGGACTGCCAAGGGCCGTCATCATCCCGCTCGTCATCCTGCTTGCGATCGGGGTATCGTTCCTGGACCCGGCAGGGAGTATGTGGTGTTATGCCCTCATCCCGGTCCTCCTCATCGTGTCAGGGCCACTCGGCAGGATTTTTTCCGGACACGCGGGAAAAAAGGATAAGTGACGGGAAAAATGTCAGAGGTACCGGTTTCTCCGCAGCCAGTCCACCTGCGGCCTTGTGTACCGGTAGGAGATATCGCACTTTTCGTCCTGGAAACTCCAGGGAGTGATGATAAGGGTATCCCCTTCCCTGATCCAGGCCCTTTTCTTGATCTTGCCCTTGATCCGGCCCATCCGGGTAACCCCGTCGATGCACCGCACCCGGATGTGGTTTGACCCAAGCATCAGTTCGGCGATTGCAAACTGTTCCCTGTTGCGTTTCTTCGGGAGGCGCACCCGGATCGTTTCCATCCCGTCCGGTGCCGCCTGGTCAACAACAATCTCCTCGTTTCTGTCGGTCCTTGTATGATTACTAATAAGTCAGCAACTCCACTGGGAACAATTGATTCATCCCCGTGGGGGATATGTTGGTCTTCATTGCATATACCAATGATCATGGGAACCTGCCCAATGGCCCGGCTGCCGCCCGGCCCGCGGCATGACCGGGTAATTTTCTCGCGCAACTCTCCATCATAACCCTTATTTTCTTTCCGCGGGGAACATTATTCATGAAAAGCCGGGTGTTTTTTCCATTTCTGGCCATATTCACTGTTGCATTCCTTGCCATGGCGGGATGCCTTTCCCCTTCCCCGCAGCCGGCAGCGGCGGAAACAACCCCCCTTCCCACCCTGCCCCCTCCCCCCGGGACGGAGGTTACGGAGACAGAGACTCCCGTCATCCCGACCTTCACTCCGCCGCCCACGCTGCTCTCGAGCGAGGACATCAACCTCCACTTCATCGACGTGGCGTTCGGGGGCGGGAATATCTTCCTCGAGCGTCTTCCCCTCTCAACCCGGCGGACGACAATATCCCTGAACGCAGGACGTGCCTCTGACAGGGAGACCGTCGAGGCCTTCATCCTGAAGTTCAACGCCCTCTCCCAGTCAAACAAGCTCTTCGAAAATACAAAGACGGGCCAGTCAGGGGACATACGGATCAAGTTCCTCTCGCCGGACGGGTTGAAGGCAGTCGACCTTTCATCAGAGGTGGGCTGGCTGAACAGGGAGTTTTCCTCCGGTGGCGTGACGTTTGCCAAGGTCAAGGGGTATGACATCTACATCAACGACCAGATGGAAGGTGACCAGAGGACGCACTACCTCCTGCGAGCCCTCCTCTACACCCTCGGGTTCAAGGGAGACTCCCTCCGGTACCGGGACAGCATCTTCGCCTTCCCGGAGAACAATGCAACATCACTGTCTTTCCTGGACGAAAAGGCGGTCCAGGTGATGTACGGCCTCGGGATGGACAACGGGATGACCGTCGAGGATGTCAAGAGAGTTCTCTTCTTCAGGTAGGGGCCGGCTCATTCCGGGGAAAATTACTCCCCATTCCCGGAGGGACAGTCCCCCTGCCCCTCTCACCGGCAGTTTTATCCTCGTCGCTCCCCGATCCCACTCTGTATGACGCAGAAAGGAAAAGCCCCGACGGTGCTCGGGCTCATTGCAAGCCCCCGGGGAAAGGAGAGCAACACGCGCCGCCTTGTGGAGGCTGTATTGCATGGTGCCCGCGGGGAAGGGGCAAAGACAGACCTCGTGGACATTTACGCGCTGGAGATCGGGTACTGCAATGCCTGCGGGACGTGCTACGCAACGGGCGAGTGCACCCTGACAGACGATTTCCCCGAACTCTTTGAGAAGATGATGGGGGCGGACGGGATTGTTTTCGGGGCCCCCAACTACGTCGATTCTGTCCCGGCACCGATGAAGGCCGTCTTTGACAGGATGGCCGATGCCATCCACTGCCGGATGTTCACGGGCAAGTTCGGGTGCTCGGTCTGCACGGCAGGGGGGAGCAACCAGGACAGGATCGTCGGGTACATGAACCACGTCCTCAATTCTCTCGGGGCGATTGCCGTGGGGGGAGTCGGAGTAGCGATCGCATCCGATCCTTCCGCCCTCGAGAGAGCGGAGAAAGAAGCCAGGGATCTGGGAAAGACTCTGGTCGAGGCGATTTTCGGGAAGCACGCGTACCCCGAGCAGGAAGAGATGCTCCGCCAGAGGCGGGACTACTTCCGCCAGCTGGTCCTCTGGAACAAGGACAGGTGGCCCCACGAGTACGACTGGTATGTCCGGATGGGCTGGATTGACCCGGGAAAATAGGATCCGGAAAAATGCAGGGGTGGCCCGCCCCGCGGGCCATGGAAAGGGATGACTCCTTTCCCTCCTCCGCTGTACCTGCCATAGGGGTTCTTTTCCATGCACGTCCACCAGCACGAGAAGTCTCTGAAAACCGCGGTACTGGTCACGTTCGCGTTCTTCGGAGTGGAACTTGCCGGAGGGTTCCTCACCGGGTCGCTTGCCCTGATCAGCGATGCCGGGCACATGCTTGTCGACGGCTCGGCCCTCCTCCTCTCTCTCGGTGCCGTCGTGGTTGCACGGTCGCTGCCCACGAAGAGCCGCACGTTCGGGTACCACCGCATCGAGGTGATGGTGGCCCTGATCAATGGTCTCGTTCTCATCGGGCTCTGTTTCCTCATCGCTCGGGAAGCAGTCGGGAGGTTCTTTACCCCTGCCCCCGTTTATTCCACCGGGATGCTGGTCGTGGGGCTTGCCGGCCTCTGCGTCAACCTCTTCCTCGTCTGGCTGCTCCACGGGAGTTCCGACCTCAACATCCGGAGTGCCTTCATCCACGTCCTCGGGGATACCCTCTCGTCGGTCGGCGTGGTCGGTGCAGCAGCCTGGATAGCCCTGACCGGCCAGGTCCTGGCCGACCCCCTCATCTCCCTTGCCATCGTCATCGTCATCCTCTCCACGTCACTCCTCATGGTCCGGGACTGCATGGTAATACTCCTCCAGTTCGCTCCCCGGGACGTGGATTTCGAGCAGATGGTAAAGGACATTGTGAGCGTCGATGGGGTCGGAGGGGTGCATAACGTCCACCTCTGGACCCTCTGTTCCCACATCAACGTCCTTGATGCCCACGTATACAGCTGCGAGGAAGACCCCCGCCGCATCGCGTCGATACGCTCAGAGATCAAGGATCGGCTTGCCCGGTACAACATCCACCATTCGACGCTCGAGTTCGAGTGCGAGGAGTGCCCTGACTGCCGCATCGTCAGGGACATGGCACATCCCGGCCCTGAAAATCCCCCCGGCGATCACTGAACCCATCGGGGAGATGCCGGGGACCTCGCGAATACTTTTATGTGCCGACCGGTGAACCGGCTCCCATGGACACGGAACTGCGTGACAGGTTCATTGCACTGTGGGACAGGTACTTTCCCTCCTGCGAGCTGCCGATAACGTTCGAGCTTTCCGGGCGGGACTGTGGACTCCCCGAGGCAAAGCCGCCGGGGAAGTGGCGGTGCGTCGTCTGCGACCTGGCCCGCGTGAGGAGGGGAAAGCCACTCCTCCTCGGCGCCGGCTCTCTCTCCTGCAGCGGGGCACAGTACTACCTGGGTTACGTGAAAGAGAGGAGTCCTGACTTCCGGTACTTCCTCTCGACCGGGAAGCCGGGTTCCGTGCGGGGAGAGAGGTACAGGAAGTCCCCGGAACTCGTGGATGCACTGGCTTCCCGCGATACTTTTCTTCCGGCGGGGGAGCGGAAGTACCTCTTCCGGAGGTGGGACACCCTTTCGGCCGAGGATTCCCCGGATGTCGTGGTCTTCTTTGCACGCGGTGAAGTCCTCTCCGGCCTCTTTACCCTCGCGAACTTCGAGAGCCCGGACCCCCACGGTGTCACCTGTCCCTTCGGGTCGGGGTGCAGCTCGATCATCCACTACCCCCTCCTCGAGGGTCGGGAGGAGAGGCCCCGGGCTGTCCTCGGGATGTTCGATCCCTCTGCCCGCCCCTGCGTCCCGCTCGACATGCTCACGATGGCCTTTCCCATGGGCCTCTTTTACCGCATAGTGGATGCAATGGAGGAGAGTTTCCTTGCAACAGGGAGCTGGGAGAAGGTGAGGGAGAAGATCTTGGGGGCTTCTCCCGGCAGGAAGACCGACTGAAACTTTTCCGCCTTTCCGGAGGCGCCCTCCTCACTGCCCCGACACGAGGAATGCAACCTCCTCCGCCCTCCCCGGCGGCCCGGAAAAGAGGAGGGTGTCTCCCTCGTCAGGTACGAAGTCCCCGGGTACCTCTGCAAGAGTCCTTCCTTTCCGCCTGATGGCGACGAGTGAGACCCCGGGTGGCAGGAGGGCCTCGAGCCCGCCGATCGTTTTTCCCCTCGCCTGTGCCTCTTTCCCGACCGGGACACTGAAAATGCGGTTTTCTTCGAACCTTTTTTCGATCTTTGCCAGCGGGAGACCTTCCGATGACCGCGGAGTGATCCCGCGGTACGTATGGGCGCGGATGCGGGAGAGGAGGGGGTCGATCTCGTCTTCGGCGAAGCCGAACCGTGCAAGTGCCCGCGAGAACATGTGGAGGGCCCCCTCGTACTCGGAGGAGATCACCTCGTCGGCACCCGCTGACGAGAGAACCGGGATCTCATCGGGTGATCCTGCCAGTGCAACAATGGGAAGCCCGGGAACGAGCCGCCGCGCTCTCCGGACGACGATCTCTGCCTGCTTTGCCGGGCGGACCGTCACGAAGAGGATGGCGGCACGCCCGATGCCCGCATGGGAGAGGATTTCGTCCTTCCTTGCATCCCCGATGGTGAAGAAAACCCCTTTTTCCTTCTCCCTCTGTGCGGCTTCGGGATCGAGGTCGATGACGTGGCACTGCATCCCGGCAATCTCGGCCGCCCTCGCAACGGCTGCGCCCGCTGTCCCGAACCCTGCAATGACGACGTGCCCGGATACTTTCCGTGCCGGGTCCTCCCCCGGCTGTGCCGTGTCCTCTGTCCGGACGGGTGCCCGGCGGAAAAAGAGGTCTGTGACCGGTTGCGCGGCCCCCATGAGGAAGGGGGTTGCTGCCATCGTCACGATTGCACCCGAGAGGAAGATCTGGTAGGTCGAAATCGAGATCAGTTCTGACTGCAGTCCCGAACTGGCGAGGACGAAGGAGAACTCGCCTATCTGGCAGAGGGAAAAACCTGCGAGGATCGCAACCCGCGGTGGCAGTCCCATAGATGCCACGGACAGCCACCCCGTCAGGAACTTGACCCCGAGGATCGTGACGATGACCCAAAGGACGATGGGGAGGTGAGTGAGGACCACCCGCGTGTCGAGGAGCATCCCGATGGAGAGGAAGAAGATACCGGCAAAAAGGTCGCGGAACGGGAGGATATCGCTCAAGGCATCGAGGGAATACTCGGACTCCCCGATGACGAGGCCGGCGATGAATGCCCCGAGCGAGAGCGAGAGGCCTGCTGCATTCGTGAGGTACGCGACGGTAAAGCATATCCCGGCGATGGTAAAAAGGAAGAGTTCCCGGTTCCTCTCCCTTGATACGCGATCGAGCAGTGCAGGGATGAGCCATATCGACGCAACGATGATGACGGTGATGATCAGGACGACTTTTGCGATCCCGAGGGGGAGGTGCTCGTAGGAGGGGCCGGTCTTTCCTATCAGGAGCGGGGTGATGAGGATCATCGGGATGATTGCCAGGTCCTGGAATATCAGGATGCCAAGGAGCGTCGTTCCCTCGAGTGTCTCGACGGCCCCCCTCTCCTGCAGGATCCTCATGACGATGGCCGTGCTCGAGAGGGAGACGAGGAAACCGAAAAAAACTGCCTCGTTGAAGGGAAAACCGAGGACCGCCGTGATCGAGGTGATGACGATGATCGTCGTGCAGACCTGCATGAACCCGCCGACGAGGATGACCTTCCAGAACCGGGCGATGTCCTCGAAGGAGAGTTCCAGACCGATCGTGAAGAGGAGGAGAATGATCCCGATCTCCCCGAAGGAAGAGATCAGCTCCTGGTCCCTGATGATCGCAAGGCCAAACGGCCCGACCAGCATCCCGATGACGAGGAAGCTGACGACACTCGGTAACCGGAATTTCTGCGCGATGAAGAGGAAAACGAGCGAGATCAGGATGAGGAGAGATACTGCTGGGATGAATTCCACGGGAGGACCTCCAAACAGGGCTGGTTGAGAAAGAATCTTCCCGGGGTGGCATTAGTTTTTGCGGGGAAAAAGGGGGGTGATGTGCCCCGGGATTTTTTCAGGGCAACTTTTTTGCCGGACACTCTGCATTCTGGTTCCGTCCAGTGGGTGCACCCATTCAGATCACTCTGCCCTCAGTGCCTCGACCGGGTCGAGGTCTGCCGCCCTCCACGCGGGGTAGACCCCTGACAGGACGCAGACCGCGATACCGACCAGCATGGCGAAGGGGATATACAGGAGGCTTTCGGGGAGGAAGAAGTAGTCCGTGCTCCCCACCATCGCGAGGACAACGATCCAGCCTATGCCGAGGGAAAGGACCGCCCCTATGGAGGCGCCAACGACACCAAGCACGATGCTCTCGTAGAGAAACATCCGCCGTATCTCCGATTTCTGGGCCCCGATGCTCCGCATGATACCGATCTCCCTGACCCGCTCGGTCACAGACATCATCATCACGTTAAAGATCGAGGTGGCAGCAACGAGAAGGGAGATCCCCGCAATTGCCATCACGAAGGTTGTCATCGTCCCCAGCGTCGACGTGATGCTCTCAAGCATCCGGCTGCTGTCCTGGACGTTTACTCTCGTCTTTTTCCTGTTCATCTTCTCGAGGATCTCGGTCCTTGCTTTCTGGGAGTCGTTGATATCGTTGAGGATGAGGTTAACCTGGTTGTACTCCCCCTCGTTCCCGTATATCCCCGTGAAAAGCTTCTCGCTGCCGATGATCGCCATATCAGAGTTTATATCGTTTGACATTCCCCTCTCCTCGAGGATGCCGACAACCTTCACCGTGGTGGTAACCCCCTCGTCCTCGTCCCCGATCTTGATCCGGCTCCCGACCTTGAGCTCGTACCGCTCGGCAAGGGTCGGCCCGACGATCACCGAAGCGGTGCTTTTCGGAAATGCGCCATCGGAGAGTGTGAATATGCGGCGCATGACGTCCTCGTCGAGGCCGTAAATGGTGGACCTCCCCTCCCTGTCTCCGACCTTAATGCGATCCGATTCCCGGTAAACCACGTACACGAGGCCGTACTTTTCTGCGATCTTCTGGATATCCTGGAACTCCTCTTCCGATATCTTCTCGTCGCTTCCGCCGCCGAATCCGCCCACAGCCCCGCCGGGTCCTCCACCGGATCCGGATGCCGCCGTGATGACCACGATGTTGGCCATTTTGGAGAGTTCCTCGGTCACCGAGAGGGTCATGTTTGCACCCATCATCCCCATGGAGGAGATGGCAACGACCCCGATCACGATACCGAGCGCTGCAAGCACGGAGCGGAGGAAATGGATCCGGATGCTCCGGAGGGAGAGCTGGAGGATGATATCCTTCATGCCACCCTCCCGTCCCGGACCGTGATGATCCTCTGGGCATACCGGGCGACTCCCGGATCGTGCGTGACGATGACGATCGTCCTCCCCTTCCGGTTCAGGTCGGTCAGCATCTCCATGATCTGCTGCCCCGTGACCGAGTCGAGGTTCCCGGTCGGCTCGTCGCAGAGGAGGATCTGCGGGTCGTTGACGAGGGCCCGGGCGATAGCCACACGCTGTTGCTGGCCCCCGGAAAGTTCCGGCGGCTTGTGTGTTGCCATCGTCCTGTCGATTCCCACCTGCGCAAGGAGTTCTCCCACGCGACCCGAAGAATCCGGTCTCCTGTGCTTCATCAGGTAGGGGAACTCGACGTTCTCGTATGCCGAAAGGAGCGGGAGGAGGTTGAAACGCTGGAATATGTAACCTATCGTGTTCAACCGGAGACTTGTCAGTTCCCTGTCGTTCATCTCCCTCGTGTTCCTGTCGTTGATGAAGAGGTCCCCTGAAGTCGGCCGATCGAGGCACCCGAGCTGGTTCAAAAGCGTCGTCTTTCCCGAACCGGAAGGTCCCATAATCGCAACGAACTCGCCGTTCCCGATCGTCATCGAGACGCGGTCCAGGGCAACGACGTCCCCTGCCGGCAGGGGATAGACCTTTGTCACCCCGCACAGCTCAATGATCGCATCTCCCGGCACGGTCCTTCATCCCTGCCTGCGCTTCCGGATCGCCTCTGCCGCGGATGCCAGGTATCCCTTCCGCCATGCAACGAGCACCAGGACCGCGGCAACGATGACGACCACAATCTCGGTCACGGGTATCTTCCCGACACCGTTGCCGAACCCGAATAACCCACCCGGCCTGCGCTGGACCGCTGACGATCCCTGGGAGATTGCTGCCGGGTTTCCGGTTCCCGATGGACCCACGGCACCCTCCCGGATCGAGATGGGTATCGTTTTTTCAAACAAATTGCCCTCGGTATCACGGTACTGGATGACCAGGGGAACGGAATCCTCTCCCCGGACCGTGCAGGTGACCTCGAAACTGGAGAAGTCATCCGGCTCGAGCGACCCTATCACGTATACGGGGTTCGGATCAGTGGGATCTGCAGGGCTCCCCACCGTCACCTTGACCGCCTTGGCATCTTCGAGGCCCGCGTTTGTCACATCACCACCGATCGTGACCAGGAGACCGTTCCGGGTCACCTCCACGTTATTGACAACGAGTTCTGCTGCAGTCTCCCGGCCCCCGATGGTGACCGGCATGGTGATAACGGAATGGTGGGTATTGAGACCGTTCCGGTACGATACATCAAACGTCAGTGCCGTTTCCTTCTCGGCCCAGACCTCGAAGGTCATGCTTTTTGCCTCGTCAGCCGCGAGCGTCCCGATGAAGACACTCCCCTGCGTGGTCCTGATGCCGTCTCCGCCCGGCGTCACGGTCACGCTGCTGACGGTATTCTTCCGTGGGTTGTTCACGGAGAGTACGACCTTGTTCTTTGTCCCGGGTGAGAAGGAACCCGGTGCATCGACCACGCTGATCGAGACAGGCGTAGACTCGACTTCCAATGCTACCGGGTAACGGAGGCTCCCCGCATCCGTGAAGTCCAGGTAGAACATCGGGAAGTAGACACCGTCCCTGACGCCTGCCCGGACATGGAACGTGAACTTCATCGTGTTTCCCGGCCCGATCGCCCCGACCGAGTCGTACGTCTGGTAATTGAGTACCTCTATATCGCTAGAGAGGATCTCTGCCCGGGCAATCGATACCGGGTCCGAACCGCTGTTCTTCACCTCAACGACTATCGTCCCTGTATCGTCCTGCATCAGGACTCCCGGCTCGATCGAGACGGATGTCACCCCCACGTACGATGCTGCCTTCTCTGCCGTCGTCGCCGCAGCAGCAGATCCTGCAAGGAGCAGGAGGACCACCGCCACGAACACGCATCGGGAACGACGGGTGCCAATCGTTTCCTGAAATACCATCCTGTTTATCCCTCCCAAGTTTTCGGTTTCCCGGGTAATGTGTCAAATATGTTTTACATATTGTTATATAAAAATTACTGGTTTGACCGGTATCAGAAACAGGCGCGGGGGTTACCGGTAAACCGGGGAAGAAACGGGGAAGGTTGTCAGGAAACGGGGATCAGCCCGGGATGATTGCCTGTGATGCTCTCTCCGCCGCGGGGGGTGACGAGATACGTGTTCTCGATTCCGACCAGCCCCAGGCCCGGAACTGCGTATTTTGGTTCGAGCGCGATTGCCATCCCCTCTTCGAGCGGTTCATCAAAACCCATGGCAATGACAGGCGGTTCATCGACCACGAGACCGACGCCGTGGCCAAGGAAACGGACCCTCGGCTCGGCATGTCCCATGAAGTGTTCCAGGAAACCCGGTTCCTGGCTCCCCATGATGGACGCGTAGATCGTGGAAGGGACTGCCCCCGGGACGAGCATGGATGCCATCTCCTCCATGAGCATGACACACCTTTCATGCATCTCTTCGGCCTCCCGGGGAATGCTGCCAGAAAAGACGTAATTCATGGTCTTGTCCGTCTGGTATCCCCCCACCATGCAGGCATTGTCGATGAAGACGAGATCCCCCGGTTTCAGCGTCCGGTCCGGGTCTCCGAGCACCGGTGCTGCAGGGCCCATCCCGCGGCAACCGCCAGGCCCGTTGAAATACGTGGGATACAGGGAATTCTCCCCGAATGCCACCTGTCCCACCTCGATCTCGGTATTGAAACTGCCGAACCGGACGATCCCCTGGTGTCCGAGGGAGACCATCCGTTCGTAGACCGAGGTTGCAAACGCGGCTTCGCTCATCCCCTCCCGCAGGATGCAGGGGACATCCTCCTCGAGGACGGCCCTGTGAATCTCCCCCGCTCTCCGGAGGAGCTCGATTTCATAGGGGCTCTTTTTCGCCCTTGTCATTCCCACCTCGGCGTCAAGGCTGGCTGCAGCGCGGACAGGGAAATGTTTCCTGAAAAGTTCCCAGAGACCGACCGGGACGATTCCCGTCTCGATGTGGGCAATTCCAGGTACACGGGCGATGCTTTCCCTTGCATCGCGGAACGATGCCATCGGCCTGATGACGGGAAAGTCCGATTCGGTGCATGCGCGCTCATAGCTCCTCCTCACCCAGAACTCCTCCTGGCCGTCCCTGGGTACGGTGAGCATTCCGTCCTGTATCGTTCCCGTCAGGTAATACAGGTTGATCTTTCCGAAAAAGACGGCCATCTCCCAGTCAGGGTGCACGCGGTCCATCCGCTCGCGGAACCTGCGCATCCGGTCCGCCAGTTCGGTTCCGGGTACTCTTTCATCCATCGACAGGATCGTTTCCCTGCCAGGGGTATTTACCTGTCTGCCCGGGAAATGGTCCGGTTAAGGGGATCTCGCAGCACGGGAACTGCCACTACCCTCATGTGCAGGGAACGAGAATAATTCATCATTCCTCGCCGGGGCAGACGCGCCCGGCCCCAGGTACTGAATTTCCCGACAGGTGAATAAACACGAACCGGAATACTTCGCCTTCCCGTCCATTCCTCCTCGAATGTGCCAACGTAACGGTCATGCGGGGGAACGCACCGGTCCTTTTCCGGGTCAGTCTCGCGATTCATGAGGGGGAACATGTTGCCATCCTCGGTCCGAATGGTTCCGGAAAGTCGACCCTGGTCAAGACGATCACGCGGGAGCTCTATCCTGTCCTCGATGGAGCCGGTGACGTCACCTTCCGCTTCCAGGGACGCGAGGTCTGGGATGTTTTTGCCCTCCGCTCGTCCCTCGGCGTGGTCTCTCCCGACCTGCAGCTGCAGTACACGCGGGGCGTCTGCGGCCGTGACGTGGTCATCTCGGGCTTCTTCTCGAGCATTGGCCTCTTCCACCACCATGTGACCCCTGACATGGAAGAACGGGCGGAGACCATCATGCGCTTTCTCGGGATCGACCGGCTCGCCGGGCGCCCGATGGACACCCTGTCCACCGGGGAGGCCCGGCGATTCCTGATAGCGAGGGCGCTCGTCCATGGTCCCCGCACACTCATCCTCGACGAGCCCACGAACAGCCTCGACCTTGCTGCACTCCATGCATTCAGGAGCGTGATCCGCGACATCGCCCGCTCGGGTGTCGGGATCATCATGGTCACCCACTCCCTCCATGACATCATCCCCGAGATATCCCGCGTCATCCTCATGAAGGAGGGGCGAATCAGGATGGACGGCAGGAAGGAGGATGTCCTGACCGACAGGCATCTCCAGGATCTCTTCGGCGTACCTGTCACGGTCCGGCAGGAGAACGGGTATTACTACGCAAGCGGCTATTGACGGGGAGGTGTCTATCTCCTGTTTTGATGATGCATCCCGCGCAGGGTTTTTTATACATCCCGGGAGATTCCTGCACGGAGCAAAGGGACATGTTCAGAAAGAGGATTCTCCTTGCAATGGTTGTCCTGGCAGCCGTGGTCTCCTGTACGGCAATGGCTGAAATGACCATCCAGGCATCGATCGAGACCGGGAAAGGGTTCTACAAGACAGGCAGCATATACGTTGCCTCAACGCCGGCCGGTGCATCTGCCATCCTCGACGACGGTGCGCAATCCCTCTTTACCCCGGGAACCTTTACCGGTGTCGAGCCCGGCACGCACTCCGTGAAGATCTCCCGGCAGGGCTTTTTTCCCAAGTATGCGAACGTGAAGGTCAGTGCCGGGTCGACCGAGAACGTCATTGTCACCCTCGACCCGGTTTCAAACCCCGGCGGTCTCTCGATCAGCTCGGAACCCCGGGGCGCGTCACTCTACGTCGATGACAGGTACATGGGAAAGACGAACCAGGTGGTCGGGAACCTCGCACCGGGAGCACATATGGTCAGGATAACCGAAGCCGGTTATGGGGCGTGGGAAAGGGCGGTGACAGTGACAGGAGGGACGATCACCCCTGTATCTGCACTGCTCGACCCGGAAGTCAGCCCCCCTTCCGGTGACATCCTCGTCGCGTCGGCACCACCCGGTGCAGCGGTCTTCATCAACGGCGACTACAGGGGTTCCACGACTCCTGACGACCTCCTCGACATCGATGACCTCTCTCCCGGTCAGTACACGCTCGTCGCCAGGAAACCGGGATACCTGGACTTTACGACGACAGTGTCCGTCGAAGCCGGAAAGGTTGTGCAGGTAATGGCAACACTTGCCGGCAGCAACCAGGGAACCGCGAGCGCAGGGATAGCATCCACCCCTGCCGGAGCGGATGTCTTCGTCAATTCTGCGTATGCCGGAGTGACACCGCTCTCGGTCAATGATGTTCCTCCCGGGAATTATACCGTGGAGATACGGATGGATGGATATTCCCCGTTTTCAACCGCCGGGAACGTGATGGCCGGGCAGGATATCCGCATCTTTGCAGCCCTCCAGCCCCTTCCCGCCCCCACTCCCACTCCTACCCGGATGGCAGGTCCCGGGACGTTTTCTCTCCTCGCCTCCGTTTGCTTATCCGGGATTCTGGGGCTTTTCATCCTGGTATACCGGAGAAGGAAGGATTAGGGGGGGCCCGAGACGGTACCGGGTGAGAGAGGGTTATTCATTCCTTTCTTCTGTTTCTTCCCCGAGAGTGAAGAAGAATGTCGCACCCCTGTCAGGCTCTGACTCGGCCCAGACCCTCCCTCCATGCATTTCGACAATCCGGTTCACGATTGCAAGGCCAACCCCCGTCCCCTCGTACTCCCCGGTGTCACAGAGCCTCTCGAAGACCCCGAAAAGTTTTGCTGAGTACCTCATGTCAAACCCGATCCCGTTATCCCTGACGTAATAGACAGGCGTCCTTTCCCGGAAAAGGGCCCCGATTTCCACGATCGGCCTTTCGCGTGACCGGGAAAACTTTATCGCATTTGCAACGAGGTTGAGATAGACCTGCCGGAGCAGGGCCCGGTCTGCACTGCACGGCGGCATGTCCAGGACCCTCACTTCGACATTGCGTTTCTGTATCTCCCCCTGGAAATCCAGGAGTACCTCCCGGACAACCTCGGCAGGTTTGAGTGTCTTTTTCTTCAGGGCCTGGCCGCCAAGCCGTGAGAAGGTGAGGAGGTCATCGATTAACTCTCCCATCTTGTTCGAGCTGCTCTGTATCTGCTCCAGGTACCTCCTTTCCCGGGGAGAGATGTCACCCGGGTCCGAGAGGAGGATGGACGAGTACCCCGAAATGGCACGGAGGGGTGCACGCAGGTCGTGGGAGACCGAGTAAGTGAAGGCCTCGAGGTTCCTGTTTGCCTCGACGATCTGGCGCGTCCGCTCAACTATCTTCTGTTCAAGCCGGGCGTTCAGCTCCTGGATCTCCCGTTCTGCCTGCTTGAGACGGGAGATGTCATTGCCGATGGAGAGGATCTCGGACGGTTTATTCCCCCTGCCACAAAGGGGCTTGTGCGTCCAGGCCACCCAGACATCTTCGCCGTTTTTTGCCTGCATCGCACACTCCGATAAGGAAAAGAACGGGTGATATTCCTGCGCCGGACCTCCGGCTCCGCATCTCAGCCCTGCCGGGGGGATGTATACCGTTTCCTGGATTGTTTTTCCCACGATCTCGCTTTCCGCGTATCCGAAAAAGTCGAGGCCGAATGGGTTCATGTAAAGTATTTTTCCGTCCGGCGTGCACCGCATGATAATGCTGTTTGCACCCTGTACAAGCGTCCTGTAGTCCTCCTCGCTCTTCCTGACGTCTTCGAGGGTCTTTTTGAGCTGAACGACCATCCGCGTGATACTCTCCTGAAGCCGGAGGAGGTCTCTTCCCAGCGGTGGGGAGACGGGATGGTCAAGGTCCCCGCGGGTGATCTGGTCGAGGTCTCCCACCATCGTCTCGATGGGGCGGGTGAATTTCCTGATGGTGAGAAATGCCACGAGAGCGCACCCCGAGAGGAATATGACACCAATCAGGGCGTGGAACACG
Organism: Methanolinea sp.; assembly: GCA_029907345.1. Lineage (GTDB taxonomy): Archaea > Halobacteriota > Methanomicrobia > Methanomicrobiales > Methanospirillaceae > Methanolinea_A. The sequence continues at coordinate 80,233 of JARYMB010000004.1, read as the reverse complement.
AGCGCCCGCTCCAGTGCCTTCTCAATGGGGAGCATCGTATAGTTCAGCTCGATGATCCGGCTGACATCCGAGCCGGTGTCGTTGTCCCGTAAATCAACGAACAGGTACCGGGTCAGGCTTCCCGGTGTCCCACCGGTCACATCCATGCTGCTCCGGGTTGCAAGGACCTGCCTTAAAATTTCCTTCAGTGCCGGGTCAGTGACCTCGACGGAGGTATCGTTCATCCTTTCCCGCAGGGTCGTGTCAAAGACCCTCACGCCGGAAAGGTAGGGATTCGCCTTTTCGACCTCCATGATGAGGTCCCTGTCGAGGTACCGGAACGTCGGGACCTCCGGCATCGTGACGGGAAGACCGAGTTCCAGGACATGGGCATGGTCCGGTGTGGACATGTATGCAAACTTCTTCAGCGCGCCGGTCGATTTTTCGCTCACGATACGGTCTGGGAAGAAACCATCCGAGAAGCGGATGCCATTGAGGTACTCGACGAAGTAGGGTGCATAGTCGCCGAAACGGAGCCCGAGTTCAGGGGGATACGTCGTCGCAACAATCGTTGCATTGGCATCGATGACGTAGAGCTCCATGTCATCCCCGATCTTGTGTTTTACCGCTGGAAGGTCCATGCGGGTGGGGTCTCCACCTGCCCTCCCGTACTCCTCAAGGAACGGAACGAAGGCAGCCTCCATCTTCCTGTTCAGGCTCTCCTCAAAGAGCCGGAGCCCTTCTTCCTTTGATTTCAGGACTGCGACAAGGTTGTTCTCGGTCTGTTGCCGCACGGACCGGGCGTTGTCAGAGAGTGTCCTTTCCATGGAGACATAGCTGATGGCGACAAGCCCGGCAACCGCAAGGACAAGAATACAAAAGATTGCAAGGGCCAGGTAGGTGGAAAGGGGGTGTCTCCTGAATAACCGGTCAATCATCTGTCTCTATCATGAGACTGTTGGTCGTTCTGCACCATATGATACTATCCCGCGGGAGAGATCGCCTGGAGGTCATCGGGGGCTGGCGGGACATGCAACATTTTTTCGTATCAGGGGAGAGAGGCATACTCCCGATAGAAGGTGGACTTACATATGACATCGAAGCTCGTCGAATACTTCAACAAACAGCCGCGCCTGGGAATTCTCGCGACGTCCGGCAGGGACGGCAGGGTTGACGTGGCCGTGATTGGCTCTGCATATATGACTGATGAAAAGACTGTCGTCATCGGCCTTGCGAAGAACAGGACGCTTGCCTACCTTTCCGAAAACCCGCATGCCGTGTACATGATCGTGGAGCCGGGCAAATCGATCATGGACTGGAAGGGGATCAGGGTCTACCTTGAGGCAAAAGAGATCGCCCGGCACGGGCCTGCACTGGAGGGACTCAAAGACCAGATCGCGAAAGTTGCGGGAAAGGATGCCGCCGCAATGATGGCCGCGGCAGTAACGTTCCGGGTTGTTGAGGTAAGGCCCCTCGTCGACATGGGACAGGGCTGGGAAAGGTCAATCTGACCCGGACCAGCTAATCACTCTGTGGAATGGGGGGCAAGGCAGCCCCCATTCGTTTCTCATCATCCCCTTAAACGCAGAGAGCCTGTTGATCATCCTGTCGCGACAGGGTGAGAGTCATATTCCTGCCAGCTCTTTTCGAATCTCCCCGATCTCCCTGCTGTCCGACTCAATGACGTAGAGGGAGAGACCGTAACAGGGTTTCCTGAAAGGAACCAGCAACCGCTTCTTCTCCTCGTCGATTCCCACAAGCATCGGGACTGGTATCTGGATAGGCACCCCCCTGAAGAGTGCCCCCGGACTGATGACGTAATATTCCCTGCATGCTTTCTTTACCCTGTTATCGCACCGGCGCGGCGTGGAATTCCTGAGGAGGATCTCAGTCCAGAACCTGTTGAAGCAGATGTCTTCCGGCATCGAGGCAGAGGTAGTCCCGGCGTGAATTAGATTTTTCCTGCACCACGTGGTGATTCTCTGCCGCATTCTCTACCGGCCATACGGTGGGCCCACCCCCCGCCTCCGTTCAATTCCTGGTGTGGCATGAAATAGGGGACATGCATGTGTTATAAATATAACATGTGTTAAAAATAATTAACAAAAAAGGTTGCAATGATGAAAGATAACCGTTGTCTGTTCCAAACCCGCACATGGCTTGTCTGGATGTTCCTCGCCGGTCTGTTCCTGCTCGGTACAGGCATTGCCGGAATGTCTCTCCTCTCACCTCCATCCGGAGGACCCTTTTCCAGTGCCTTCATTTCCATGGGTACGGTGCTCGTCGTATTCTCCGGACTCAAACTCTGGCGGGGCGATAAGGACTCCTTCCAGGACGAGAGAACGAGGAAGATAGGAGCATACGGGCTTTCCTGGTCCTGGTTCCTCACCTTCATCGTCCTCTTTGCCGTTTTCTGGGCGGACTACCTCGGATTCTGGTCGCCGGATGCCGCGACACTGTCCGTACTGCTTATCCTGCTCATGGGCATCTCGGCGCGGGCGTTCCAGATGTACCTGTTCCGCAGGGGAGACGTGGACTCATAAAACTGCCGGGGGAGGATCCATGCAGACAAGGATACGCGAGTTCCGGACAAAGAGAAACATGACCCAGGCAGAGCTTGCCGAACGGGTCGGTGTCAGGAGGGAGACGATAGTGTTCCTCGAGGCAGGCCGGTACAACCCCTCCCTCCGGCTTGCGCACCGCGTGGCCAAGGAGCTTGGGACCACCATAGATGCCCTCTTTTCCTTCGGCGACGAGGACGATTACGTCGTGCGGGAAGAGTGAGTCACCTCTCCTTCCATGCCTGCGGTGGAACGAGTATCTCGAACCGTGCACCCTTCCCCGGAACGCCTGTCTCTTTCACGGACAGCCCGGTCAGGGCGAGTATGTCACGCGATATGGCAAGCCCGAGTCCCGTGTGACTCCCGTATCCGTACTGGAAGATGAGTTCCTTGTCTTTCTCCCCTATCCCCCTTCCGTTGTCCTCGAAGATGACGGTCAGCGCGTTGTCTTCCCCTTTTTTTGTGTATATGCGAACCTTTGTCGCTCCCCCCGAGTGCCGGATTGTGTTGTCGATCAGAGCATAGATGACGCGGTAGACGAGGGCATCAGCAAATACCTCCACGTCAGGGACATCCACCGCTATCTCCAGGCCCTCGGGATGGATCTCTCCGATCGCCCGGGCGATCGCCTGGACAAGAGGTTGCCACTGCGGCTGGGTCGAGCCGATGTCCTGGTACTGCTTGGAGAACTGCAGGTATTCTGATATTTTTTGAACGGTCCGGATTGCAGGGTTGATGTACCGGTCGCAGTCTTCGCGCATCAGCTCCAGGTATCCGGAGAGGGCCGTCACGAGGTTGCTGATATCGTGGCGGGTCAGGCGGGTGAGGAGCGATATCTTCTCGTTTGCGATACGAAGGGCCGACTCCCTGGCCTTCCTCCCGGTAATGTCCCTGATCACGAGCACGATACCCGCGGGGCCCCCTTGCGGGTTGTTCACCCTTGCACCCGAAATGCTGACGACCCGGTGCTGATCGCCGTCGATCTCTGCCTCGATATCGGTGACCCGGCCCCGCCGGAGGATCGTATCCATGAGAGAACCGCTGCTATTCACGCCGAAAACTCCTCCAATGTCCCGTCCGGAAACGTCCTCCCGGGGTATGCCGAGGATTCCCGCGGCGGCCTCGTTGGCACTGGTAATTTTCCCCGTCCCGTCGGTGATGACGATGGCATCAGGGATCAGTGCCATGATCTGCGACATTGCCATCCCGGGTGTCACAACGAAGAGGCCCTGTGTGTGGATGGCATACGCCATGAGGAATGAAAAAACGGCAATTCCGGGGAACACCATGTTCGGAGTGAATATTCCCAGAGCCGGGAGAACGAGCGCTGACAGTGCTCCCGATGCAATGACGGTGAGAACGCCGAGACCCACGAGGCGCTTCTGGTAGGCCTCCTTCCCCCGTGTTTCGGACTTCCATGAGATAAAAACAATGAAGAGAGAGATGAGCATGATGGCCAGGATATAACTTGATTCGAGGATGTTTGCATAACTCCCCATGACCGGCGTGTAGACATACCCGTAACCCTCCCGGAAGATGACCGTATACAGGTCGTCTGTCAGGAGTCCAATCAGGGAGATAGCAAGTGAAGGGGCATAGATACCCAGCAGAAGGACCCATGAGTTCTCCTTTCTTGAAAGCGGGTGGCCGCAATAGACAATAATGAAATGGAAGAACACCGCGATGACCATGGGCCAGAACGAGCTTGCTTTCAGGTACAACCCGATATTTTCAGGTGTCCTTACCTGCCAGATGAAAAATTCTCCGAGTGCCCAGTATGCCGCAAGGACCATCGAGAGGAGAAAGAGCCGGTTTACAAGCGATTCGTGATTCCTGGCGATAACATATATGCCCAGACCAAACGTGATGAAGGCACACGCAAGGCAGAAACCGGCCATGAGAGTGAGAATCACACCGTATCAGTCCCTTACCCGCTATCTCCCCGGAAGAGGTTCACCTTCATGCATGCCCCCCCTTTCACCTTCATTATCCCATTTCCCCATGAATATCTCTTCCCTTTCGTCTTCATCTTCCAGTTTGTACAAAGTCAGGATACCCGCATCACCCGGCGGGGTGTCATTGCATTTGCCGGACAGACCTCCCGGCACACCCGACGCAGAGATACGCCCGGGTGACCCCCCTCATTTCCCTTTCTGGATCCTCTTCACCCTCTCGATCTCCGGAATGTCCCACCCGCCGAGTGCCTCCACGATCGCCTGGACATAGGGCTCCTGCCGCGTCATGCTGGGCGAAGACCGGGGATTTTCCCGGTCTCCCTTCCTCCCCATGCCTGCCCTGCCGGTCGCGATGAAGTGGAGGAAGTCCTCTTTGGGGAGGTTCCACGTGACATTGACCCGCATCTTCACCATTGCCGGATTTGACGGATGGGAAAAGAGGACTGCCCGCGTGGGTGGCAGGGGCACGGCACCGCCCCTGCGAGAGTACGCAAGGGAGACCACCTTCTGCCACAGTTCCCCGCATGCAGGGCAGTCACAGGATCGGCAGAACCGGTTCGTCGGCGGGTAACCATCCCCCCTGTACCGGGCGCAGAACCGGATGTCCATCGGAGATATCTGGATTCTTCCGGAAGAAAAACCATGAAGATTTATCTGACCCCTTTTCCTTACCAGAGGTTCATGCGACTGCCAGCCGCCATACTCGTCATCTCTCTTTGTTTGCTTGCCCTGTCATCCCCTGCAGGTGCAACGGTCGTTGCCCGTGATATCCTCGTCGAACCCACCGGGGTTATCCTCGAAGCAGGTAATCCGGTAAACCTGACTGCAATCGCCGAGATTATCCCGTCCGGTGCAAGCACATTCTCTGAATCGCATACTCTCTCTTTTTCAACAGGCCTCCCGAACGCGCGCTGGGAGATCGTCGTCACAGTCGACGGAAGGCAGGGTGCCGTGATTCACAGGGACGGGCGGCGGGTTTTCCTCAACGGGTACCTCCTGTCCTATCCCACGACGAGGGACGTGGGACTCGTAATCGGGCTCCGGGGAGAGATTCCCCCCAACCTCCCGGATGAGAGGGTCATCCTCCTCGAATGGGAAGAACTCAATGCCGGGGGACAGGTTGTCACAGGGTCTGTATACCAGGTCTCCCGGGCAACGGGTCCTGCGTCTCCCGCCGGTTCTTCCACTCCAGAGCCCACGATAACCACGTATCCATCCGTATCGGCACCGACGGAGGTGCCTTTCCCCATGATCTCCCTCCTCCTGGCCCTGTGCCTCTTTTCTGCAAGGGTTGCATTCCGGAAATCGTAAGGGCGAAATGACACCTTTCACTTTTGTTCCTTTTCCGGACGGCGCCTGCTCTGTCCTTTCCGGCATTCTCTGATGTATGCATGCACGACCCTGGCAAGGCGGGTCATCCCCTCGGTGATCTTCTCCTCATCGGCATTCGAGAAGTTCAGCCTGACCCCCCGGTCTCCCGCTCCGTTGGTGTAAAACGGCGTTCCGGGAAGAATTGCCACGTTTTCTGCCAGGGCACGCCGGTAAAGCTCCGTTGCCGAGAGGGGAGACGGCAGGGTGAGCCATATGAACATGCCGCCGTCGGGCCTCGTATAAGAGACCTCTCCGGGGAAGAGTTCGTCCATCAGGTTGAGCATCAGGCTGCACCGGGCTGCGTATGTCTTTTTTATGCGGGAAATATGAGCGTCGATGTCGTTGCACAGGAGGTACCGGTGGAGAATTCTCTGTGCAAGGATGTTCGAGTGGAGATCCGATGCCTGCTTGGCCGTCACCGCATGGTCAAGGATTTCCCTTTCCGCACAGAGCCATCCGAGTCTCATTCCCGGCGAGAAGATTTTTGAGAACGATCCAAGGAGGATGACCCTGTCGCGCGGGAGGAGACGGGAAAACGAGGGTCTTCTATCCCCCGTGAACTGTAGTTCCCCGTACGCATCGTCCTCAATGAGGACCGTTTCCGAATCCGAAATGATACTGGCGATTTCCTCCCGCCGGCGGGTGGAATAACTGATACCGGAGGGATTCTGCGAGTTGGGGATGGCGTAGAAGAAGACCGGACCTTCTGTACTCACTATCCGTGATAATTCCGAGGTGTCTGGTCCTTCCGGTCCAAGCAGAACCGGATGGAATACCGGCAGGTACTGTGAAAATGCCTGGATGGCTCCCAGGTAACCCGGTGCCTCGATGGCAACCGGGTCTCCTTCATCGATAAATATCCGGCCCAGTATATCCAGTGCCTGCTGCGACCCGTTCGTGATGAGTATCTCCCCGGGATCAACGGAAAGTCCAAAGCGCGTTCTGTACCTCCCTGCAATCCACTCCCGGAGGGGAAGGAAACCTTCCGATGTCGCGTACTGGAGTGCGGCGCAATTGTCTTTACCAAGGACTTCCCCGGCGGCTCGTGCCACTCCGGCAACGTCGAGAAATGCAGGATCCGGGAGTCCTCCGGCAAAGGATATGATATCGGGCCGCTCGGTAACCTTGAGGATCTCCCTGATCATCGAACGGGGCGTCCTTTGGATTCTTCTTGAAAAGGGATTCCGGGATGTGGACGCCATTTTTAATTCCTTCGTTTCACATTCTCTGGGACGGTTAAGGTGATGAATCTATCACGATCGATCGGTATGGACCTGGTGGCCTGTAACCCGTGCCCGATCCAGGGCATATCTTTCTTTCACCGCCGCCTTTATCCCTTTTCAACCATATCTTCCGACCATGAAGACCATCGGCCCGCAGTTCATGCAACTGACCCGGTACGAGCACCTCTCTCCTTCGGACCAGTCCCGTGGTCTCCCCGCCCCTCCGCTCGAAAAACCGGTTCCTCCCGAAGGCCCGTTCATCCCGCTTCCTCCTCCAGGCGCCATCCGGGTCCCGCCACTCGACCTGCGCCGGGCGATCGAGGCGAGGCGGTCTGTCCGGCGATTCGAACGCGATCCCCTGACCCGGGAAGATCTCTCCTACCTGCTGTGGTGCACGCAGGGGATAGTCCAGGTCGTTGATCCTTACTACACCCTCAGGAACGTGCCCTCGGCAGGAGGCCGCCATGCTTTCGAGACGTATCTCCTCGTCAACAGAGTCGAGGGAATAAAGCCCGGCATATACCGGTACATGGCGTTCTCTCACCGGCTCCTCCCCCTCGAAACGGGACCGGAAACCACGGACAGGGTAATGGCCGCCTGCCTTGGCCAGGCATTCGTCCGGAGCTCGGCGGTAACCTTTCTCTGGGACTGTGTCGTCTACCGGATGGCATGGCGTTACGCCGAGAGGGCGTGGCGCCTCGTGCACCTCGATGCAGGGCACGTCTGCCAGAACCTGTACCTTGCAGCACTCCAGATCGGGTGCGGGACGTGCGCCATCGGGGCGTTCGATGACCGGATGATGGCCGATCTCCTCGATCTTGATGGTGACGACGAGTTTGTCATCTACTGTGCCGCCGTCGGCAGGCTGCCCGTTTCCCGGGACACCTCACCGGAGGGCTGATGCCAGTTCCCTGACCTTTCCCCCCACCGCTTCTTTCATCGCGAAGGGCTCCCCGAGGGTCCGTTCTATCTCCCGGACGATGGCAGACCCGACAATCACTCCGTCTGCGCCGGCACGCACCAGCTCGCGGACCTGTCCTGCCGTCCCGATACCAAATCCGGGTACGACGGGAAGGGCGGAGGCTGCCTTCACTGCCCGGATGTGCCCGATGACCCGGGGGTCGATCCGTTCCCTGGCACCCGTGACCCCGAGCACGGCGACGAGGTAGAGGAAACCCCCGGCACCCGAGACTATCCTTTCAAGCCGTTCCCGCGACGTCGTCTGGCTGACGAACAGGACCGGATCGACACCCTCACCCCGTGCTGCCCGGCAGAACGGGTCTGATTCCTCGAGGGGCACGTCGGCGACCGCGATCCCGTCTGCGCCAGCCAGTGCCGCTTCCCGGTAAAACGTTTCAATTCCCCTCTGCACCACGATGTTGGCGTAGGTGAGAACGAGGATGGGCGTCTTCGAACCGGCCCGGAAATCCCGGATTAGGGAAAAGAGCGTGTCGGGAGTCGTCCCGGCACCCAGGGCGCGCTGCATGGCCTTCTGCATGACGGGCCCGTCGGCAACCGGGTCGGAGTAGGGCATCACGAGCTCGATGATGTCTGCACCGCAGTTTTCTGCTTCCCTCATCAGATCAAGGGATGTCCTTTCGTCCGGGTCACCAGCAACGAGGCATGCAACGAGGAGGGGACGGCCTGCGCCGGAAAACGCCTCCCCTATTCCCGATGTCACAGCAAATCCCCCGTCATCGAAGCGACCTGCGCGACGTCCTTGTCGCCGCGACCCGAGAGGTTGATCACCAGGACATCGTCTTTTTCGAGCCCGGATGCAACCTTCTCCGCAAGGGATACGGCATGGGCCGATTCCAGTGCCGGGATGATTCCCTCGGACCGGGAGAGGTACAGGAATGCATCGAGCGCCTCCCTGTCCGTCACAGGGTGGTAGGATACCCTGCCGCTGTCCCGCAGGAAACTGTGTTCCGGGCCGACACCCGGGTAATCGAGCCCTGCGGATATGCTGTGTGACTCGAGGATCTGGCCGAAGGCATCCTGGATGAGGTACGTGTATGTCCCGTGGAGGACACCGGGGCGTCCCCTGCAGAGAGTCGCCCCGTGTCTTCCCTCCGGCCCTTCCCCTCCTGCTTCCGCTCCAAAGAGTCGCGTATCCTCGCCGAGGAAAGGTGTGAAGATACCGATTGCATTCGAACCGCCGCCGACGCAGGCGACGATGGCGTCCGGCAGCCTCCCCTCCTTCTCCATGACCTGGTCGCGGGTCTCGTTCCCGATGACTGTCTGGAAATCCCTGACCATGGTCGGAAACGGGTGCGGACCGACGACGGACCCGATCAGGTAGTGGGTCGTGGCAACGTTCGTGACCCAGTCGCGGAGGGCCTCGTTGATGGCATCCTTGAGCGTGCGTGATCCGGAACTCACCGGAAGGACCCGGGCGCCGAGCATCTTCATCCGGGAGACGTTGAGTCCCTGGCGCCGGATGTCTTCCTCCCCCATGTAAACGTCGACCTGCATCCCGAGCACCGCCCCTGCGATCGCTGTGGCCACGCCGTGCTGTCCTGCTCCCGTTTCCGCGATGAGACGGTGTTTTCCCATGAATTTTGCCAGCAGTGCCTGTCCAAGGGCGTTGTTCAGCTTGTGTGCACCGGAATGGAGGAGATCTTCCCTCTTGAGATAGACCCTGCACCCGAAGTCGCGGGACACGTTTCTGCAGAAGGTGAGAGGTGTTTTTCGCCCTGCATACTCGTGGAGGTAATACTTCATCTCCTCCCGGAACTCATTTCCAGGGACTATGGTCCGGAACCCCTGCTCCAGTTCCTCGAGCGCTGCCATCAGCGTCTCCGGGACGAACCGTCCCCCGTAAACCCCGAACCGCGAGGGATCCGTCATGGGAGAGCCTCCCTGGCCTGCCGGACGAAGGCCCTGACAAGGCCCCCGTCCTTTTTGCCCGGTGCGATCTCCACGCCGGTTGCCACGTCCACCCCGTAGGGCTTGATACGCCGAATCGCTCCGGCAACGTTTTCAGGGGTGAGGCCCCCGGCAAGGATGACCGGCACCGGACTTTCCCTTGCGACACGCTCTGCAAAATCCGCATCGAATAGTCTGCCCGTCCCCCTGCTGGCATCTACCACGATGGCATCTGCATGCGCAGGCAGGGGGCCGGGAGTATCGACCATGCAGATCGTGCGGACCGGCAGCCGCTCCTCGAGGGGGATGGAGAGCTGGACTGCGTCAGGGTTCATGTCGAGTATCGTCTCGAGGTCATCGGAGGACTCTGTTGTCGAGACGCAGACCCTCGTTACGAACGGACCGACGGAGGAGAAGATCTCCCCCGCGGCCTCCGGTGTCACCGAACGGACCGAATCCGAGAACACCACCACGCCGATAGCGTCCGCACCTGCTGCCTCTGCCAGGATGGCATCTTCCGGGGATGTTATCCCGCATATCTTCACGCGAATAGAAATCCCTCCAGTTTTTTCCGTGGGTTGCGAGCAGAGACGATCGAGGACCCAATCAGGAAACCATCCACGAGGTCCCGGAACCTCCTGACATCGCAGGGCCATAAAAATCCGCTCTCCGAGATCACCCTGCACCCGCAATCGCGGGCACGGGGCGCGAGCCGTTTCGTGACAGAGAGATCGACACTCATGTCTTCGAGATTCCTGTTATTGATTCCGATCATGCGGGTGCCCGACGAGAGGGCAACATCGAGTTCCTCCTCCGTGTGCACCTCGACGAGAGGTTCGAGGGAGTATGACCGGGCAAGTTCCACGAAATCGGGCAGCCGGTCTTTGAGGATGGCAGTGATCAGGAGGATTGCGTCTGCACCGAGGGCGCGGCTCCCGGCGACCTGCCTTGGATCGATAACGAAGTCCTTGCGGAGGATCGGGACCGAAACGGCATCCCGGACAGCCGGGATGAAGGCATCGCTCCCGTGGAAGAACCGCGGTTCGGTGATGACCGAGAGAGCCGTACACCCGGAAGAGACCATGGACATGGCAAACCCCCGTGGATCGATATCGCTGCAGATGACACCACGTGAGGGGGAAGCTGCCTTTATCTCGGCGATTATCGCGTTATTCCCGTTGGTACGCCTCACCGCATCATAGAACCCTGCTGCTGCCCGGGGGGCTGACGCAGTGTCACCTGCATCGGCCGGCATCCGGGCGACCCGCTCGGCCGTCGCGGCAACGATCGCATCAAGCATCATTGCCCACCCCGGGATGCCCGTGCAAGGGCATCGAGCTTTTCTCCGGCGCTCCCCGAGGCGATCGCGTCCACGGCAAGTTCAATGCCATCACCGATCTCCCTGACCTTTCCCCCTGCGTAGAGAGCTGCCCCGGCATTCATGGCAACGACATCGCGGGCAGCGCCGGATCTCTGTCCACGAAGAATACCGCGGATGATTTCTGCGTTTTCTTCCACCCCGGACCCGCAGATATCCCGCAGGGTGTATTCCGGGATGCCGAAGTCCCGCGGCGATATTGCATACTCCTCGATGCCGGTCCCCTTCAGTTCAGCCACGCGCGTCTCTCCGGAAACCGTAATTTCATCGAGTCCTGACCCGTGCACGACAAGCGCTCTTCGGACACCGAGGATGCGCAGGGCACCTGCAACAGGGGAAAGGAGGGTGGGGGAGAAGACACCGACCAGGCGGGCGGGTGCACGGGCGGGGTTCAGGAGGGGGCCCAGTATGTTGAAGACAGTATGGCACCCCATCTCCCGGCGGACACCGGCAACGTGCCGGAAGGCAGGATGGAAGAGGGGGGCGTAGAGAAAGCCGATCCCGACTTCCTCGACTGTCCGGCAGACATCTCCTGGGGAAAGGGTGATGTTTACGCCAAGGGCTTCGAGCACATCTGCAGAACCGCACCTGCTGCTCACAGCCCTGTTGCCATGCTTCACGACGGGGATCCCGGCGGCCGCTGCAACGATCGCGGCCGCGGTGCTAATATTGAACGTTGATGCCCCGTCACCCCCGGTCCCGCACGTGTCGACGAGCGTCCCCTGTACCTTTGGTGAGATAGTGACCGCGTGCTCCTCGAGGACCCTGCAGAACGCGGCAATCTCCTCAGCGGTCTCGCCCTTGACCCGGAGGGCGGCGAGGAATGCCCCTGCCTGGGCGGCGGTTGCCTCTCCCGTGGCAAGAAGTCCCATCGCCTGCCGTGCCATCTCCGGGGAGAGTCCCTCTCCTCCTGCCAGTACCCTGATGGCGTCCTGCATCACGGTCCCTCCACAGAAAGGAAGTTTTCCATGATCTGCCTCCCGTCCGGTGTCATGATACTCTCGGGGTGGAACTGGAGGCCGAAGACGGGCAGGGAACGGTGCATGACACCCATCACGCACCCATCGTCCTCCGAGACCGCGATCGTCCTGAAATCACGGGGGAGCGCGTCTTTTCGGGCTGCAAGGGAGTGGTACCGCGTGGCGACGAGGGGATTCCTGACACCGGCGAGGATTCCCTCGCCGGTGTGGCGGATGGGGCTCGTCTTGCCGTGGACAGGCGTTTTCAGCCTCGTTATCTCTCCCCCGAAAGCATGGATGATCGCCTGGTGCCCGAGGCAGACACCGAGAATGGGGACCCTGCCTGCATATTCCCGGATGACCTCCGGGCAGACTCCCGAGTCTTCGGGCCTCCCGGGACCGGGGGAGAGGATGAGCCTGTCGGGTGCCGCGGCGGTGACCTCGGAGAGGGGCCGGTCAGAGGTCAGGGTTACCGGTGTTGCGCCGAGCACCCCCACCAACTGGTGGAGGTTGTAGGTGAAGCTGTCAAAGCAGTCGATGATAACGACTCTCATTGCCCCACCCCTGCAGAGAGGACTGCCTCGACCATGGCGCGTGCCTTTGCCTCCGTCTCCCCGAATTCCTTCTCGGGGACCGAATCGGCAACGATGCCTGCACCCGTGGAGAAGCCAACCCTCTCCCCTCTTGCAACCAGCGTCCTGATAGCAATGGCGCATTCCAGCGTCCCGTCGAACCCTGCGTACCCGACCGCTCCTGCATACAGGCCCCTTGGATGCCGTTCCAGTTCCGCGATGATCTGCATCGCCCGGATCTTGGGGGCCCCGCTTACTGTTCCGGCCGGGAAACAGGCCGACAGGGCGTCGAACCTGTCGCAGCCGGGCCTCAATGTGCCGCATACCCTCGAGACGATGTGCTGGACGTGGGAGAACCGTTCCACCTCCATGAACTCGGGTACATGGACGGAACCAAACGTTGCAACCTTCCCGATATCGTTCCTGGCAAGGTCAACGAGCATCAGGTGCTCTGCCCTCTCCTTGGGGTCGGAGAGGAGCTCGGCGGCCAGGGCATCGTCACCGGCCGGGTCCTTCCCCCGGGGCCTCGTCCCTGCTATCGGGACGGTCTGGATAAAGTTCCCCTCGACACGCACCAGCATCTCGGGGCTTGACCCGATAATGGCCTCGTCCCCGAAACGGAGGTAGTAGAGGTAGGGGGAGGGGTTGATCCGCCTGATCGCCCCGTAGAGGGCGAGGGGGTCACCCGCGTATGGGCATGTAATTTTGCGGGACAGCACGACCTGGAAGATGTCGCCGTTCCTGATGTACTCCAGTGCCCGCCGGACGGCTGCCCCGAATTCCTCCCGGTCCATGCTCGAGGAGAGATCAGGAAGCTCCCTCCGGGGAGACGGTTTCCTCTCCTCTCTTCCTGCCGGGGGAACCGCTGCCACTGCATCCCTGAGCCCGCATAGCCTTTTTATGGCCTCCTTTTTCACATTTCTCCTCTCGTCATCGCCCGTGACGAGGGAATTGTCAAAAAGGATGCAGGTTTCGTGCACGTGGTCATAGACGACCCCGCGTGTGCAGAGCATGAACCGGGCAGGATGCCCGTCCTCCCCCGCCTGGACGCGTCCTCCCGAGAGGGCAGTCACCGCATCGTAGGAAAGGTACCCGACCAGCCCCCCTGTAAAACCGGTCCTGCTTTCGTCCGGGCGCCGCATCTGCCCGCAAATCGCCCTTAATTGTGTAACCGGGTTGTCACCCGGGGGGATGGACAGACGTCCGAGGATGGCCGGATCTCCCGAGCACGTGGCATTTTTCCCGAGAGTGAGGATGGCGGGGGGATCGAACACGACGATGGACCGAACCGCCCTCCTCGGGACCCCTTCGACGGATTCGAGGATGCACCCGAATCCATTGCCGATACGCGAAAAAAGGGTGAACGGATCTGCTGCCGGGAAAGGGACTTTCAGCGTTTCCAGGTGGAACCTGCACTCTTTCAGGTCGCAGGGACAATTTTTTTGCCCTTCATCCCTGGTGGAATATGCCGCCGGTCCGGCGGCAGTCCCCAGTCCACCGGCATCACCAGGGTATCATTCTTCTGGTTTGTCATGTTTATTTATGTACATTGATGCTATTATTTATACTTTGGTGTTTTTTATTAGACGTGTGAAGGGGAACAACCATGGTGGTTACGTTTGTTTGGATTATTCCCAGCCTCCTCCGGGTTGCACCTGATGCGAAAAAAGAGCCGGTTACCGCCTAATCATCACCCTCTTCCCCCTTCTTTCCAACGAACACGCAAAATGTCCTGTTCTTGTAGACAACATCCACCCCGGAGAACCCTGCCTCTGCAAGCCACCTCACCTGGTCGAGGAGCAGGGCGTTCTTATCGAGCGTCTCCCGCCGGACCCTTGCAGCCTCCAGTTCTCCGGGATCGATCGGGGCAAGGGCCAGGTAGGAATCCCAGTACTCGCGGTATTTCCGGGAGAGCCAGTCGGAAGGGGCTTTGACCTGGTCTGCGTTGACAAAGATTCCTCCGGGCGAGAGAGCCTGGTAAATTTTCCTGAAAAGCTGCCGCTTGTCTTCGTGTTCCAGGTGATGGATTGAGAGAGCGGAACAGACGATATCGTACTTTCCGGGAAGATCAGCCCGGCTGTAATCAGCAACCACGAACCTGACCCGGGGACAGCCCAAAAAACGCTTCCTTGCAACCTCGAGCATCCCCTCCGATATATCAAGGAGCGTCAGCGTGGCAAGAGGGAACTTCCCGAGGATCAGGGCTGACAGGAGCCCGGTTCCGGCACCGATATCAAGGACCAAAGGATCGTTCCCGGGCCAGTCTGCCGCCCAGGCCGCTGCCCCGTAGAAATCGTCCATATCCGGGATGATGTACTTTCGCTGGGCGTCGTAATGCGCTGCAACGGCATCAAAAGCCCTCTTCACGTGTTCCATGGGAAAAAAGGTGGTCGTTCCAGATGTATAATACCGCATGGATTCACCATCGCTGACCGGGGCCTTGTCCAGGGGCCTGCAGGTTAAGGTCCATTCCCCATTCCTGACGAGGAATGGACAGGACCCTCCTGCACGCTCGGCCAGGCGATTTCAGTGCAACCGGAAAATCACTCCCGAAATGATTAATCGAAATTCACATCTCGTACCAACTCCCATGATTACTACCAATGACCACCAGGAACCCGGAAGAGTATGTCCACGGCCATTCCAGTCGCGAGGCTCTCCGCCTCTCCGACCAGGCGAACACTCTGTCTTCACTGCTCCACCATGATACCGTCTATCCCCCGGGCTCGCTTGTCCTTGAGGCGGGGTGCGGCGTTGGGGCACAGACGGGCATCCTTGCATCGAGGAATACAGACTTAGGGATCGTCTCCGTTGACATTTCGAATGCGTCTCTTTGCCAGGCACGGAATGCCGGAAAAGCGGGACGATGGGAGAACGTCTCCTTTGCAAGGGCCGATCTTTTTGAACTACCTTTTCCGGATGAAGTATTCGACCACGTTTTTATCTGTTTTGTCCTCGAACATCTCCGGAATCCCCCCGCTGCACTCACCTCCGTGCGAAGGGTCCTTAAACAGGGCGGAACACTGACCGTCATTGAAGGGGACCATGGATCAGCCTTTTTCTATCCCGAGAGCCTGCATGCGAACGAGTGCATCCGCTGCCTTGAGGAACTCCAGAAGGAGATGGGAGGAAATCCCCGGATAGGCCGGGAACTCTTTCCTCTCCTCTCGTCTGCAGGATTCCGGGACGTTCATGTCTCACCAAGGCAGGTCTATGTCGATGGGTCGCGGCCAGACCTGGCGTGCGGTTTTACAAGACAGACATTCACTGCCATGATCGAGGGTGTCCGGGACGAGGTAAACCGACGGGGAAAGATGTCTCCCGAAGACTTCGACCAGGGGATACGTGACCTCCTCCGGGCAGCTGAGCCCGAAGGTGTCTTCTGTTACACTTTTTTCAAAGCTGTCTGTGTAAAATGATGGCCACAAAGAACAACCGGCCCGGCCTGGGTTTTTTCTCCGGAATGAAAACCGCGGGTATCATCTTTTGGGGTGCATAGACCCCTGCCCTGTTCTTTTATTCGTGATATCCCTGAAAATTCCGCGCGTATACCGGGGCTTCCCCTCAAGGATGAGGCAGTTTGATCTCCCCTCGAGGTACACCTTCTTTCCCGACTTCGCCCTGAACACGGCCTCGAACCTTCCGACATCCTCCCCGGACGTCACCCGCTGGAACAGCTCCCTGCAGTGATCGAGGGAAACAGGGTCGATGACATCAAAGAGGGTCATGTGCCAGAGATCCTCGTGTGTATACCCCAGAGTCTCCCTCCACGTCCTGTTCACGAACAGGAACCTCCCCTCTGCATCGACGCTCTGGATGAGATCGCTTGCATTTTCGAGAAGATCGCGGTAACGTGCCTCGTTCTCGCGGAGGGCCTCGGTCCTCCGGGAGATCTCCCGCAGCGTATCCAGCCAGTGCTGCAGTTCGAGAGAGGGAAGGTTATATCGTTTTGCATCGGATGCCGGGATGAAGAAAAAGTTCTCGAGGACCTTTTTGTCCAGAACGACGAGCGGATGTGTCCTGAGGACGTTCTGGAGCACAGTTGGCGGAGAGTCCGCGAGGCTGTATGCACAGACAAGGATAATATTCTCTTCCTGGAAGAGGGATTCGAGCTCGGCAAGGTCGCTCACAAGGTGCTGGTCAGACCGGCGGGTCGAGAGCGGTGGGACTTCGCGCATGATGCAGAGTGCCGAATATCCGCTTTTTTCAGCCTCTTCTGATTTCTTCCTGATGTATGCGTATGCACTTTCAGCGGTTGCAAAATTCCGGTGGAAATCGGGATCATCGTGCGAGAGGACCCATGTGCACCCCTCCTTCCCCGTCATCGCCCGTTCTCCTTCAACTGCAGGGTTCTTTTCCATGAAGCGGGCAATGTAGAGGAGAGACCACCCCTTTTTCACGCACCTTTCGCGGATCATCTCCGTGACTTCCGCAAGCTCGCTGGTCTCCCTGAAGATGATCGCAACATGGTCGCCGGGCTCGATCTCCCTTGCCGGATTGTCCAGGTACGCCCCTGTCTCTCTCCGTTCTCCCCGGTGTTCCATTTTTGTTTCCTGCAGGCTATCCCACTGGAGACAAAGGTTCTGCCGGGTCAAATACTTTACCGGGAGGGATCGAAGATCGATAGCTGTGATTCCCCAAGGCTCATGCCGGCAGGTTTCTTTTTATCCTTACCCTGCGGGCCACCCTGTAACCGGATACGACCTGGATCGAGTCGCCCAGCTCGCCGTCGAGGGTACTGTCACCCGTGTCAACAAAGAGGTGCGGGGTCTGCAGGAGCTTGTGCGGGGTTGCAATGACAATGATGTTCTCCTTTCCAATCGCCCTGATGACGCGTGGTGTTACCTGCTGGGTCCCCCTCCCGAGGATTGCCCCCTGGGCCCCGATGATGCTCACGACGAGCCTTGCACGGGGATTCCGGGCAAGGAGGCTGCAGATCCCCTGCTCGTCCAGGTCCGGTGCAACGAGTGCTCCTGCTTTCACGGCATCGAAACCGAGGAGTGTCTTACTGACGCCCAGTTCCCGGGCAACAGCAGCTGTTGTCCCGCCGGGCCCAAGGATATAGAGAATATCAGGTGTCCCTTCGATGACCTCCCTGATGAACCGTGCGATCTCTGCCTTCGACCTCTCCTCGTCAGAATCTTCATAGACCTGCTTTGCCATCTGCGAAAGACCGGGCCTGTACGGTGATCGTGCAACGCCAAAGAGGCTGGTGGCAAGTTCGCCCCGCCGGTATGCCTCCTCGTCAACATCGACCACCTCTGCATCCCGGACGTGGAACCTCCCACCCTGTTCGAGTCCTTCCCTGATGATCGTTGCTGCGGCCTCCGGCGTGATTGCAAAGACCGATGAGTACATCTTCACTCCCGCGGGGATGCCCAGGATGGGAATGGTGTCCCCGACGACGGAAAAAATGTCACGGGCTGTCCCGTCACCACCGCAGAAGAGGATGAGGTCAACCCCTCTCCGGGCAAATCTCCTGCACGCCTCAACCGTGTCGTCCGGACCCGTCTTCCCTCCGGGAGGGTTGGAAACGATCTCGTAGCCTGTAATCCCGGCGCGGGCCAGCGATTCCTCCCCCATCGCGCCCCCGCAGGTGAGGAACCGGATGGGAAGACCCGCGAGGAGTCGTACTGCCTCCTCCGCCCGCCGGGGTGCACGGGGAACGGCCCCGCGGGAGACTGCCTCCTCGACCAGCCCGTCTGTTCCCTTCAGCCCGACCGTCCCTCCCATGCCGGCAATGGGATTGACAACAAAACCTATTTGCAAGATCCGGTTTTCCCCGGGATGAAAAAGATTGGATTCGTTCATGCCGCCCGGATGCTTCGCTCCTCTCTTTTCATGTCCCGGGGACCCTGGGGATACGGGAGAGTGCCTCCCGGATAAGCTTGTCGGGATACTCGTAATCCACGAGCTGCCCCGCATAATACGCATCGTACGCGGACATATCGAAGTTCCCGTGTCCCGAGCAGTTGAAGAGGATCGTCTTTGTCTGGCCATTCCTCCTGCATGCGAGCGCCTCGTCGATTGCAGCCTTCACGGCATGCGATGTCTCGGGCGCGACGATGATTCCCTCCGTGCGGGCAAAGGTCTGGGCTGCATCAAAGACCTCGCTCTGGTGGTACGAGACTGCCCTCATGACGCCGTCGTGCACCAGGCGCGAGACGATGGGGGAGTCTCCGTGGTACCGGAGTCCGCCCGCATGGATGGATGGAGGGACAAAGTCATGACCGAGCGTGAACATCTTGAGGAGGGGAGTGAGACCCGCCACGTCCCCATAGTCATACGTGTAGAGCCCCTTCGTGAGAGTCGGGCACGACGCCGGTTCCACGGCGATGATGTCCAGGTCCTTTCTCTTTCCCTTCAGCTTGTCACCCGCAAACGGGAAAGAAATACCCGCAAAGTTCGATCCTCCTCCCACGCACCCGATCACAACGTCGGGGTATTCATCAACGGAGGCAAGCTGTTCCCTGCATTCCTGGCCGATTACGGTCTGGTGGAGGCAGACGTGGTTCAGGACAGATCCCAGGGAATAGTTGGTGTCGGGATGTGTCGCTGCATCCTCGACGGCCTCGGAGATTGCAATACCAAGGCTCCCTGTCGTCTGCGGATCCCTCTCGAGCACCGCCTGACCCGCCTTTGTCCTGGTGCTCGGGCTCGGGATGCATTCGGCCCCCCAGACCTGCATCATGGATTTGCGGTAGGGTTTCTGGGCATAACTGGAACGGACCATGTAGATCGTGCAGGCAAGACCGAACAGCTGGGTCGCGAATGCAAGTGCCGACCCCCACTGGCCCGCACCGGTCTCGGTCGCTATCCGCTGGATGCCCTCCTTCATGTTGTAGTACGCCTGGGCAACAGCGGTGTTTGGCTTGTGGCTTCCGGGAGGGCTCACCCCTTCGTACTTGTAATAAATATGTGCCGGAGTTCCAAGGTGTTTTTCGAGCCGGTGCGCCCGGAAAAGGGGGGTCGGTCTCCAGAGAAGGAGTATATCCCTGACCTCGGAAGGAATCCCGATGAATTTCCGATCGCTCATCTCCTGCCGGATGAGCTCCATCGGGAAGATGGGCTTGAGGTCATCAGGGACGAGCGGTTTTCCGGTCCCCGGGTGCAGGGGGGGATCGAGTGGCGAAGGCAGGTCAGGGAGAATGTTGTACCACTGCCGTGGCATCTGGTCTTCGTCAAGGAGGATCTTCGTCTTCATAATGAAGAATGGATTTTGTATAAATAAATACATTGTTGTATATCTAAGTCTATTACTGGATATTATGGTACGGAATCATTGCGGATGATACACCCGGAATTACCCAAAGCACCCGTCCGGCCTGCCGGACCATGGCAAAAAGGAATGGTAAAAAACCGGAAATAAAAGCCGGGGTTCACAAAATCTTTTCTCGTTTCCCTTCGATAATTACCGCCTGCAGCGTGCAGGGAGCTTTTCGGATCCCTTTCCTCTCTGCACATGGAGGAGAATGCCTGGAGAGACCGGAAATTTTCACGGAAGGACGTTCCCCGCTCCTGTCAACGACCAGTGGGACTTCCTCCTTTCCACTACATGGAACCAGATGATTCACCTCGTGATCACTGTTGGTGGCAGGCTGGACGAGGGAAGGCTCGTGCGTGCAATGCAGTCAGCCCTTGCGACCGAGCCCGTGCTCCGCTCCCGGTTCCTCGATTCTCCTGTCCCCTGCTGGGAGGAGATCCCGTCGCTTTCCACCGCCGCGTTCTTCTCAATGGTCCACGAGGATGATCCGGAAATAACCCTCCGGCATGTCCTTCTCCAGAGGATCGATCCCCGGATCGGCCCGCAGGCGCGGCTCACCCTCATCCGCGGCGGGGAAGATATAATCGTTCTTTCTGTCAACCACACTGCGTCCGATGCCTGCGGCGTCAGGGAAACCGCAGCCCGCATCGCCCGCTCCTACCGGGAGTCCCGGGGAATGAATGCTCCTTTTTGGCCCTGCACTCTTCCCGGTGACCGATCCTATGCACCCATCTTCTCGGCATTTTCCCCCGGGGACCGGGAGAAGGCCCGCAGGGCTTGCGGCGATTCATCTGCGGAATGGGGGATCCCCTGCATCCCCGGGCAATGCCGGTCTCCTTGCTACACATGGAGAAAGATAGGCCCTGATCTGTTCCGAAGGGTTCGTTCGCTATCCCGGTCGGAGGGAATGACAATCAACGATCTCCTCCTCTCGGCATTCTTCCAGAGCGTCAGCAGGGAGATCCCCCACAGCGACAAAAGGACATACCCTGTACTCACCTCTGTCGACCTTCGCCGCCTTGTGCCCGGCGTGCCGATACCCGCTGTTGCAAACCTCTCGGTTGCCTTCGAGATCCGGCTCCCTGCAGACAGGTCCCTTTCTCCGCTCTCCCATGCCCGGGAGACACACCGCGCGATGGAAGAGAAGAAGAGGCACCGTGCGGGTCTCGGTGCCGCGATTCGCCTGCACGAGCGGTTTGAACGAGGTCTTTCCAGCGTCCGCGGATCTCTCGAGGACCTCGCGGGGGCCAGCAGAACGCAAGGCTACCCCAAGAACCCGTTCTTCTCCAATACCGGCATCATACCTCCTGATTGCACGGACTTTGGTGATGCAAGAGCAGTATCGGCTTTTCTGGTACCCCCTGTGGACTATCCCCCGGGTTTCTCTGTTGCTGCAAGCACTTTTGGGGAGACCCTTACCCTCACGTCCGGGTTCTGCAGCGACAGCGTTCCTGCAGCCGTGGTCGAAAGGGTACTCCAGGGCATGGAAGAGGCCCTCCGCACCATGGCCGGCTGAACGTTTCACGGAGAGTGGACCTTTTCCAGAACCGGAGGTTTTCTCACCGTCTGAGCCATCAGAGGTGGATCAGACGGGCTTTCCGGTCTTTGGTCTCGTAGAGGGCAATACCCGGGTCTCCCGTCAGGTAACCGCAGACTTCCCCCGGGTTTATGCAGAGGCTCTTTCCCACCCGGGTCATTGCGCTCCTGTGGGTATGCCCGTATACCACGAGGTCGTAGAGCCCGCATTCCATGCACCCCGAGAGCCTCTCCCTGTCGTGGCCGTGCAGGAGCGCGATTTTCTGGCCATCCAACTCCAGTTCCGCAAAGTAACCCCGGATCTCCATGTTGCCCTGCTCCCGGCAGCGGGCAAGGAGCAGGGGGCAGTCACCATCGTTGTTTCCGAATACTCCCACGACAGGCACTCCCACCCTCGCTATCTCCGGGATGACGAACGGCGCGATGAAATCGCCTGTATGGAGCACGATTTCGACTCCTTCGCGGGTGAGGGCCTCCACGGCCTTCCTGATATGGGGGATATGGTCATGCGTGTCCCCCATGATACCGATCCTCATACCACCCTCTTCTTCTCTTTCATCAGACTGGCGCCGGAAGTATTAAAAAACCTTATTTCTCCAGGCAGGGAACAGATGGGAGATGACTGCAAATAAAGAGGGACGGGATCTCGTCTGCGGTCTCGAGAGGGCAATCGAGGGTGATGACCGCGTTTCGAGGCGAAAACTTCTCTCCCGTCTTGTCGTCTTTCTTTCTTCGACAGATACCGCCGCTCCGGCCTTCGTCTCCCACGGAGGTATCCCTCTCCTCCTTGCCGCCACACGCGACGCGGATGAAAAGATACGCATCCCGGCCCTCCATACCCTCACGTGGCTGGCAAAGGCTGGTTATGGACGCGATATCCTCTCCGCAGGGGCAAATGGAACCCTTGACGTGTTGCTCTCCGATCCCTACGCACAGGTAAGGCAGATGGCATCCAGGCTGAAGGAACTGCTCGACCAGGACTGATCCGGCGTTCGGGGACTTGTCCCGGGCGGGACAGCCGAACCCGCAGGGTCCCCCGGACCCCGGGGGATCGGGATCAATTATAAGAGGGGTCAGGTCTCGATCCTTGCTTCATGCACATGAGAATTGGCGGCAGGGATGTAGCCGGCGCCGACGACCGGTGGATGCCGGTCGTGAACCCGGCCACCGGCGAGGAGATCGATCGTGTCCCTGAGGGAACTCTCTACGAGGTCGATGATGCCGTCAGGGCAGCCGAGGATGCATTTCCCGCGTGGGCTTCACGGACGGCACGCGAGAGGGGTTCCATCCTCCTCCGGGGTGCATCGCTCGTGCGGGAACGGTACAGGGACATTTCCCGCCTCCTGACCCTGGAACAGGGAAAACCCCTCCGGGAATCTGCCGACGAAGTCCGGGGTTTTGCCAACGTTCTCGAGTATTACGCAGGGATTGCGGGCACGTTTCAGGGGGAATACATTTCGCTCGGCCCGGCTGGCGATGCCATCGTCACGCGGGAGCCCCTCGGCGTCTGCGGTGCGATCATCCCCTGGAACATGCCGGCCCTCCTGATGGCATGGAAGACCGCCCCCGCCCTCCTTGCCGGCAACACTCTCGTCCTCAAACCTGCCTCGAGGACTCCCCTGACAGACTGTGTCCTGGCCCGCACCCTCGAAGAGGCCGGGCTCCCCCCCGGCGTCCTCAACGTCGTGACGGGGATAGGGGATGTCGTGGGTGAAGGTATCGTGCGCCACCCCCGTATCAGCAGGGTCTCCTTCACCGGAAACGTGGAGACAGGACTGCGCGTGCAGGAACTTGGAGCAGGCTCTTTTAAGGATCTCACACTGGAGCTTGGAGGATCCGACCCGATGATCGTCTGGAAGGACGCGGATATCGAGAGTGCAGTCGCAGGAGCCGTGAAAGGGCGTTTCTACAACGCCGGGCAGACCTGTACCGCCGTCAAGCGCCTTTTTGTCCATGAGGCAATAATTGGCGAATTCCTCCGAAAGCTGTGTGCGCGGGTAGAAAGACTCAGGGTTGGAAACGGCCTCGACGAAGGGATCGATATGGGGCCCCTTTGCGGTCCGGGGCAGCGCGATGAGATCAGGAGGTTCATGGAGGATTTCAAACGCAAGGGAGAGGGGACCATCCTGGCGGGGGGAGAGCCGCTCCACGGTCCTGCCTATGACAGGGGCTCTTTCTTTGCACCGACGGTTGTCAAAGACGTGCACCCCGAGTCTGCACTCCTCAGGAAGGAGATCTTTGGCCCCGTTCTTCCCGTGATGTGCTTTGATGACCTGGATACTGCTATCCGGCATGCAAACGAGACCAGGTACGGACTCGGCGCTTCGATCTGGACAAGGGACATCTCTGTCGCCCGCGAGGTCTTTGCCCGCGTGGATGCCGGTGTGGTCTGGGTGAACCGTCACCTCACCCTTCCGCCCGAGATACCGTTTGGAGGTGTCAAGGCCTCGGGACTGGGCCGCGAGAACGGATCGCAGGCCCTCCTCTCCTACACGAGGACAAAGACCCTCTATATTGGGCGGTAGGAAGGGAGGAAAAACTCCGGATGTCTCACTCTTTTTCCCGCCATGTCTGTTTTCCTCCCCGTGCACCACGGAACACCTGTTCCTGCGAGACATCCGCGGACACTTTTTCTGCAACTCATGGGAGACTACTTAACCGGGCCTGTCGTATGACTGGTTCAAGGTGACTACAGATCCATGACAGGCGAGCAGATGCTCAAATTGTGTGCTGACGAGCTGGACCGGCTCCTCTCACCGGCCCATGTCATCGGGGACACCGTTGACCTCGGGGACAAGGCCGTCATCGCCGTGACAGAATTCGGTTTTGGCTTTGGTGCCGGGGGAGGAAAGGGAAAAGAGGGCGAGGGCGAAGGGAGCGGAGGCGGCGGAAAAATAGCTCCTGTCGCACTCGTGCTGGTTTACAAGGACATCAGGGGGCCCGACGGCATCCAGGTGCTCTCGCTGCACCGCGATAACCCGGTGGCCCAGATCATCACGGCACTCTCCGAGTCGCTGGCCCCCCAGGTCATTAAGGCCATTAAAGCCATGTCAGAATCGAAAGTTCCGGAGCCAAAAGAGTGAAAAGGGCCGGGTAATTTCCCATGGAGACCTCTCCTGCCCTCCTCGGACTGGTCATAATCATCGCAACCGCCCTCCTCGGGACCGCCATCTGTGCAGTACCCCTCCGTATCAGGGTACTGGTCGGGTTCGGCAGTTCCGGGAACAGGGGGTTTTTCTCTGTCACGTGGCTGGGCATGGGGATCAGGAGCCGGTTTCCTTTGCAGGAAGGGGATCTTTCTGCTGTCGTTCTCGGGATCCCTGTCAGAACACCGTTCGGGCGTTTCGTGACGCGGCGCCCCATAAAGCGCCCGGTCTTTGGGACCGGGGGCGGCCCGTCCCCGATCCGGCTTGTTACGGGAGTGCTCTCCCATCTCCCGGAATCCATCGACCTTTTTCGCCGCATCGTCCGTTCGCTCTCCATCCGCCACCTCCATTGCAGGGCGGAGATAGGCCTGGGAAGCCCTGCCGAAACGGGAATTTTCTACGGCTGTTACTGGGCGGCAAAGTCAATCATCTGTGCTAATGCTCCCTCTGTCTCCATTGTGGTGACTCCTGACTTTTCCCGGGAGCGGTTCGAGGGAGGCCTCGATGCCGACGTCCTTGTGCGGTACCCTCTCACGCTCCCTGTATACGCGATGCGGCTACTTGGAGAATTAGGAATTTTTTCCCGTCCCTCCGGGGGAGGGAGGGGGGAATCGTGACCTTTTCCTGCACATACCAGGCAGCCCCTGCCGTGCGTATCGGGGACCGGTCGTTCTTCCTTGTCAGCAGGCGAACAGCGGCACGATGGGAATCGGGGTGCACGGGGAGCTTGACCCCTGTCGCCCTCGTGATGCTCGAAGATGACACGGTCCTGGTGTATAGACTGGATCCATCGATTGCGGACAGGGATGTACCCCGGCTCATCAGGGATGCATTCAGACCGGCGCGGGGTTCACAGCCTTTCCTTCCGGGGGTTACCGTAACGGAAGAACGGGGGTGATTTTCCCCGTGGTTGTTCACTCGTGCCGCAGTGCTTCGATCGGGTTGAGGTTCGATGCTTTCCAGGCAGGATACAGCCCGGAAAGGAGACTTGTTCCGATTCCAAACGCGACGCCGTAAAACACGTAGACCATGCTCGACGGGACGAAGAGATACTCCGATGTCCGGAGCATCAGGAGGCTGACCGCGTAGCCACCGATGATGCTCAGCACGCCCCCGATCAGGCTCCCGATGATACCGAGGATGAGGGCCTCGAAGAGGAACATGGACATCACTTCTTTCCGGAGTGTCCCGATGCTCCGCAACACCCCTATCTCCCTGATCCTCTCGGTCACGGACATCATCATGATGTTGAGAATGCTCACACCGGCCACTATCAGGGATATCCCGCCAATAGCCGTGGTGAATGTGGAAATCCGCCCGAATGTGTCCAGGATAGTCTCGAGGATTGCCTTCGTATCGATGACGTCGACAACGGTCTCGCGGCGGTTCAACTGCTTCTCGATGACCTCCTTGGTCTCCCCGATCCGGGAGATGTCCCTGACCTTGACGATGACCATGTCGTAGTCTTTCTGCCCGTATGCCTGCTGGTACCACTTGTCCTCGACGACGATGCCGTAGTCAGGGTTGATGTCAAAACCCATGCCCCTCTCCTTGAGGATACCGACCACCCGGAGTGTGCCCTTGTCCTTGATGGTGATGCGCGAGCCGACCCTGAGGTCGTTTTCCTTTGCAAACCGGGCACCTGCCATTGCCCCCGAGCTTCCCCTGAGGTACGATCCCTGTTCGACTTCGAGCAGGACAGGAATATCGTCAGGACGCAGGCCGTAGACCACCCCGGCAGTGTCTTTTGTCCCCACCTTCATCCGTGCGCTGCCGGAATAGACCGGGATCGTGATATCAGGGGCAACGGCCCTCTTGATCTGTTCAAGCTGCCTTTCCGTAATGCGTTCACTCGCCGAGCCCATGGAAAAGGTACCGCCCCCGACGTGGGGCGTCACGATGACGCTGTCGCCCACCGTGGACAGGCTGTCCGAGATGGCCAGGACAAGGCTGTTTCCAAGGATACCCATCGAGACGATTGCCGTCACCCCGATGATGATCCCGATGATGGCAAGGAGCGAACGGAGCCAGTGAAGCCTCACGTTCCGTTTTGCAAATTCAAAGAACAGGGTGGTCTGCATTGTCCCCCTTCACCTGCTCCCGCCCTGCAGAGACCGGGGTCGTTGACACGATTTCCCTTCCTGCCTGCCCCTCATGTGATCCTCCCGTCCACGATCCTGATCGTCCGGTGGGCATAGCGGGCAACGTTCGGGTCGTGCGTCACCATGATGATGGTCTTTTTCCTCTTCTCGTTCAGTTCCCTGAGGAGCTCCATGATTGCCGAGCCTGTCTTCGTGTCGAGGTTTCCCGTGGGTTCGTCTGCAAGGAGGATGTCAGGATCGTTGACAAGAGCCCTGGCAATTGCCACGCGCTGCTGCTGCCCTCCGGAGAGCTCGGCAGGTTTATGGGTATACAGGGAGGGATCGAGATCCATTGCCCTGAGAATATCGATACAGCGTTCTGTGCAATCCCTGCTCCCCGACTTGAGGATGAGAGGGTACTGGACGTTCTCCAGCGCAGTGAGCAGGGGAATGAGGTTGAACTGCTGGAAGATGAACCCGATATGGTCCCTGCGCAGCATCGTCAGTTCATCATCGTTCATGGAGCCGACATCCCTGTCCTTTATCTCGAGGTACCCCGACGTGGGAGTGTCCAGGCAGCCCATGAGGTTGAGGAGCGTCGACTTGCCCGAGCCCGACGGCCCCATGATGGCGATGAAGTCTCCCGGCTCAACCGTGATGCTGACATGGTCGAGCGCGACGACGTCACCGGCAGGCAGCGGGTAAATCTTGATTACGTCCCGGAACACGATCACGGGGTCATGCTCCGGGGACCCGTTCATCTCTTTCTCCAGGAATACCACACTATTCCCCCGATGACTGCGGCACAGGCCACAATCACTCCTGCGATCACCGGCAGGGGTGACTCCTCCGTGCCTGCTGCAGGTTTCCGGGTTCCTTTTGCAGGAATGTCGACAGGGTAGGTTGTTGTGTAGAGGTTTCCGTCGGCGTCCTTGTGGGTGATGACGACGGGCACCGATGTCCTGTCTCCATCGACAGAGAACGTGACCTCGAACCCCGAAAAGTCATCCGGTTGCAGTGTCCCGATGGCATACTGCCTGTAGGGATCCTGGGGCACAGCACCTTCCCCCATCGTGATGACGACGGCGTTTGCAGGTTCAAGTCCGGCGTTGGTGACATCTCCCGTCAGGGTATAGTAGGTCCCCGACCACTCGACACGGAGGTTGGAGAGGATGGGTTCTGCCTGGATCTTGCTCTTTCCCACGTCTATCGGGACCCTGATTATCTCCGTATGGGGATTGATCCCGTTGTAATAGTCCACATGGAACTCAAGAACCGCCGACTTGCCGGGAGTGATCTGGAAGGCGACATTCTGTGACTTGTCCGGGGCAAGGAGGCCGATGAAGTGCCGGGTGGGTGTTGCATCGATCCCTTCCCCGACAGGATAGACCGTAACTCCCGAAACAGCGTTATCCCTTGGATTTCCCACGAGTACCTCCACCTTCTCTTTCTTCCCGCCTGTGAAGACATCAGGCCTTGAGAGGACTGCAACGGTGAGGGGCTGGTCCTGGACGCGGAGTTTCACGGGGTACCGGAGGTAACCCGCATCGCGGAAATCAAGCGAGAATACCGGGTAGTAAATCCCCTCAGGGACCGGTGCGCTGACGGTGAACGTGAATGTCATCCGGTTTCCCGCGCCCAGGTACATCGTTGTCTCGTACGCCCTCGAATCGACCCGTATCTTCTCATCGTAGAGCGTTGCCCTCCGTATCGCCACGCTCTGTGCCCCGTTGTTGATGATTTCAACCGTGATTGTCCCGGAATCGCCGACCATGAAAACCTGGGGGTTGAGGGTGACGTTCGTCACCATCACCTGCGCGGCTGCGATCTGGCTCTGTTCGGCTGCGGCTGCGGGGAGGATGAGTAACAACAGCGCAAGCAGGAAGGGAATGGCCCGGTAACCGGTCATGCTCTCAGGAACCCCCCATGAAAAATCCTTTTGCAAGAATTGTAACGAGGTGGTAAAGGATAATGATCCCGACCGGGACAAGGACGGTGATGCATGCATTCCTGGTATTCAGTTCCCGGGCGTACTTCATGCCGAAAATCCAGATATTTGCACTCCAGACGAGGAAGACGATGGTGAATGCAGTGGAAACCAGTGTATATTCCTGCATGGCAGGGTCCTGCATCAGTTTCGTGATTGCAGCCTGGATGATGGCCGGGTCCTGGATATTCCTGATGACAGGTACCGTAATCCTGGGCAGGTACGAGAGGAGCGAGACTGCCGACAGGGCACTACCGATGACTGTCGGCACAAGCCCGTACCCCGTGGCAGCCAGGGTCCTTGAAAATGACCCCTTTCCCCTGAAAGGTATGGACACCACGTAAAATGCCCCGGCCAGGACAACCCACCAGATCACGATGAAACCTATGAACGCACCGGCTGCCCCCACCAGCCCCATGAACATTCCCATGTCCATCCCTGTGCCAGCTGCGGCAAACATCCCGGCATACAGGTCTGACATTGCATAGGCCGCCAGAGCGGAGATAGCCGCTCCGATCACTGCTATCAGGACAGGGATTCCCAGACCCGGTTTTTTACCTTCCATGGCTGAAAAAAAGCGTGCAGGCGCAAAGAGGAGGTCAGCGACGTGTTTCATGGTAATAAATCTCTCCTCCCCTGTATATGCACTTTCTCGCGCGGGATATACACAGGTGATGAGGACTGGTTCACCGTAAGTGGCTGGCGGGCTTTTGGAACGGGGAAATTACAGGAGTTCCTTCCTCCAGAAGATGAGTATCCCGATCGCCGAGAGGGCAAACGAGAGAACCATCGTAAAGGCGAATGCATAAGGTGTGTCCTGGAATGGCAAATCGACATTCATGCCGTAGACGCTTGCGACGAGGGTCGGTATCATGAGGATGATGGTGATAGTCGTTAAGAGCTTCATGATAACGTTGAGGTTATTCGAGATGACCGATGCAAACGCATCCATCATATCGGAAAGGATGTTGCTGTAAATGTTTGCCATCTCGAGGGCCTGCTTGTTCTCGATGATCATGTCCTCGAAGAGATCGCGGTCTTCCTCGCTCATCCGGACGCACCCTGTGGCATGAAACTTTTCCATCATGAGGGCATTGGAGCGGAGCGATGTGACGAAAAAGACGAGGCTCTTTTCCAGGTTCAGCAGGTGAATCAGCTGCTCGTTCTTGAGGGCACGGTAGAGCGATCGCTCGACCTGCGTCGTCATCCGGTTGATGTCCCTCAGGTAACGCATGTAGAGGAGGGTATTGCGGTAAAAAAGGAGCAGGATGAACCGGCTCTGCTTATCGGGCGAGAAATGTTTCACCTTTCCGGATAAAAATTCGTCAATCAGATCGGCAGCTGTCAGGCAGACGGTGATGGTCACGTTCTGGGTGAGAATGATCCCAAGGGGAATTGTTGTGTAGGGGATATCTGCGCCGGGAGATTCCCGGTGGGGTATACGCAGGACGATGAGGGTGCTCCCCTCTTCCCGCTCGACGCGGGCCCTCTCGTCGACATCGAGAGGGTCTGTCAGGAAATCGGACGGAAACTGGAACCAGGAGACGACTTCCTCGATTTCACCGGGCGTGGGATTGACCAGGTTGATCCATGCACCACCCTCGTACGTCTCAATCTGTTCCAGTCCATCCCGAGTGCCACGGTATATCGTCCGCATGACTCCGCACCACCATGTCCGGGCCGCAGGAGATTATCCCTGCCATCCCGTTTTCCGGGTTGATAAAACCCCTTCTGCCTTCCTGCCGGTGCCACTGCCCGGATATGTCTCCTTTGGGTCGTTTCTTCCAAAGCACAAAATATCTTTCGATCATCGCGTGGAATACGGATAAAAAAGGAAAAACAGGGAAATATCAGCCACCCTGTTCCACGCTTGCCAGTTCCGTGCTGTTCGGACCAGGGAGGCCGGCGGCATTCCCCCCAACCGGGGTGAGTGCCACGAGGAAGCGTGGCGTGACGTCGATTTCTACGGTTGCATTTTCGAGGGAGAAGTCAAGGACATGCCCTCCCGCCTTCCTGTCATCGGTGATATAGTGCAGGTGAAAGCCGGGTACGTTCAATCCATCGAATGCTGCAGGGAACCAGAACCCCGCTATCGTCCCGCGGGTTCCTTCAAATACAAATACCGACTGGTTCCTGACCGCATCCACGAGCCGCGGATAGGGTTCCTCCTGCCGTGGCACGCTCCGGGCGCGTACATACGGGAATTTCCCCGGGATCCTGATCGCATAGATCTGGTCTTTTGATGGCAGGGATCTCTCCACCCGGCGGGAAAAATCAGAAAAATTGTCCGCCCGGGCAAGGAAGAACGAGATGTCAGGTTCAAAGAAAGTGACCGTTGCAAATGGCGTCAATGCCCTGTCCGAAACGGGCAGGACGGACCCGTCAGCGGTGACCTGGAAATACTCCCCATTGACGGCGATCATTTCCCCGTCAAGGCTATCGAAGGTCCCGATTCCCAAGTCCCCGCGTTTCCTGATCTCCCCGAACGGAAAAAGCCCCCTGTAGTTCCCCTCCATGAGCGCCCCGATGGTGGAGACCTGGAAGAGAACGTCCCGGTCTGCCCTTTCACCAGCCGGAAATGCAAGCCATATCCCCGCTATACCGGCGACAGCGACACAGAACACGCAGAGGATAACGAGGGTGTGATCCCACCTGTCACTCACTTTTCTCCCTCCTGTTTCCGCCAACTCCTTTTCCGGCCGGTCGCATTCATTCCTGTCAAATCCCGCCACTCTCCCGTTCATACCCCTGCACCGCTGCAGGCAGGCAGTCAAGGACGGGGCCGAGTCCGGAGAGATGGAGGTTCATCACCACCGCGCCGACGACTTCCTCGCGGCGTGCGCCCGCGTCCCGGGCCATGCCGGCGTGGAAAAAGACCCCGCGGGGATTCCTTTGAGCGGTCTGGATGGCGATATTGAGGAGCTGCTTGGTCTTTGCGTCCGTCCAGTCACCCTTTCGGATGGCTTCGACCAGGTTGTCGAATGCATGTGCAACCTCCGGCGCTTCCCGGAGAAAAAGCTCCATCGGATTCTGTTCCATACAGGACAGAAAGGGTCGGCAACTGAACTAACCTTTCCCCTCCACGCGGAAGACCCCCTCCTCCTCCCACGCCCTGATCTTCTCCCAGAGGAGGTCCCGCAACATCCTGAAACCCTCTTTTACCCCTCCCGTGCTGCCTGAAAGGTCGCGGGGATCGGGCAGGATCTCCCGGATCACCCTGCGCGCCCGGGGCAGGCGATCGGGGTTCTCCCAGAGGCCCAGGATGACGAGCACGTCGAAATCTCCGGGCGGAAGATCCCCTGTCCCTTTCGAGTACTGGGAAGAGATATCGATACCCCGTTCCGCCATGACGCTGATTGCAACCGGGCTGATAACAGAAGGTCGTTCGCCTGCGCTGAAGATCTCGCAGTGGGGGAGAAGTGTTCTGGCTATCCCCTCTGCCATCTGGGAGCGTCCCGCGTTGCGCGAACAGACAAAGAGGACTCTCGTGCGCATTTCCCAATACCCCGTTTTCGTGATCCTTCATCCATGCCCAAATCCCATCAGGATTCCGGGGAAAAGACCTCCTCGTCTTCCCTTCTCCAGGCCGGATCGACGATTGCGTAGAACGCGAGGGGGACATTTCCCGTATTCTCCACCCACTGGACAGCCCCCCGCGGGATCAGGACCGCGCAGCCCTCTCCGACTTCACTGCTCTCGCCATCGATATGCATCCTGCCCTTACCGGCGACGATGCAATAAACCTCTGTCGACTGCCGGAGCCTGTGGGGGAGAGTCGATTCTCCCGGAGGGACGATGGCATGGGCGATGCTTGGCCGGAACGGGATCGTATCCCTTTCCCGGTGCGGATGGACGATTTCGCAGAGGAGCGATCCGTCCCCCGCACGCTCTCTCCTGCACCCGGCAACATGCCGCAGAAACATGGGGGTACTTGCGCACGGTCCGTCGATAAAGGCACCGTATCCTTCTTCCCCAAAAATCGCAGGCGCACCAGGAATGAAAAAAGAACTTGTTACCCCTGGCAGGAACCCGGGGCGGCGGTTTTTCGGAATCGATGCGGGTGGGTCACCTTCACCGGAAAAAAGAGAGAGTATGATAAACGATCCTTTAAACCTTTTATAAGGCTGATCAGGTCGCCCGGCGTATCCGGCGGACTGCTTCTTTGAGGTTCTCCATCGAGGTTGCATAGGAGATGCGTTCCCATCCCGGGGTATGGAATGCCGACCCGGGAGTCACGGCAACGTGGCAGTCTTCCAGCCACCGCCGTGCCACTTCCATGTCATCACCCTCGACTTTCAGGTAGGCGTAGAACGCACCGTCGGCGGGAGCCACCGTGTACCCCATCAGGAGGAGCTCCTGGACCAGGAAGTCCCTCCTCCTCTGAAACTCGGTTCTCATGACCTCGACGCAGGACTGGTCGCAGGAGAGGGCAGCAATACCCCCGTACATGGCAAAGGTCGTCGGGTGGCTGACGGAGTGCTGCTGGACCTTGGACATCTGGCGGATGATCGGCAGGGGAGCAACGGCGTATCCGAGTCTCCACCCGGTCATTGCATACGCCTTGGAAAAACCATTGATGGTGATTGTCCTCTCGGCCATGTCGCCCAGCGAGGCGAGGGAGACGTGCTTCCTGCCGTAGATCAGCTTCTCGTAGATCTCGTCCGAGAGAGCGATGATGTCGAAATCCGTGCACATGTCTGCAATGGTCCGCAGGGACTCCATGTTGAGGACCGCTCCCGAGGGATTGGACGGCGAGTTGATGACCACCATTTTGGTCCGGGGTGTCACCCTCTCGAGGATGCTGTCATCAATCTGGAACGTCCGCGTATTGAGGGGGTGATGGACAGGCCTTCCCCCGGCAATCATGACGCAGGGTTCGTACGAGACCCAGGCAGGGTCAAGGATGATCACTTCCTCGCCGGGGTTGAGCACGGCCTCCATCGCGTCGTAGATGGCATCCTTTGCGCCACAGGTGACGATGACCTGTTCGGGAGTGCAGGAAAAACCGTTCTCACGGGAAATCTTGGACGATATCGCGTCGAGGAGTTCCGGGATTCCGTTGCTCGGGGCATAGTGGGTTTCACCCGCCTCAAGGGCCCTGATGCAGGCGTCCTTTATGTGCTGCGGGGTATCAAAGTCAGGCTCACCGATGGAGAGCGAGATGACCGGGATACCCCGCTTCTCCATCTGCCGGGCAAGATTCGAGATCTCGAGCGTGGCCGAGGCAGGAATACCTGCAAGCTTGCGGGAGAGCTCCCTCATTGCAATCTCTGGACCATCTTGACTGCAGATTCGACTGCTCTCCTGGCATAATCGATGCGCTCGGTCGCCTCGAGCCGCGTCATTCCGGGACCGGATATCCCGAGGGTCACGGGCTTTTCGAACTCGAGGGAAAGGTCGATGATCTTTCGTGCCGCGTGCTGGACAACGATCTCGTCGTGTTGCGTTGCACCCTCGATCACGCACCCGATGGTGACCACGGCATCCACCTTCCCCTCTTTGAGCATCCTCTTGACTGCAAGGGGCATGTCATACGCCCCGGGAACGTACCGGCACTCTGTCACTTCAGCTCCGAGAAAAGCAGCGTGTTCGCGTGCCTCCACTTCCATCATGTAGGTGATATCCCGGTTGAACTCCGAGACCACAAAACCCAGGCGGATTCCCATTCTCTCCTCCCCTAACTATCTCCACTCTGCAGAATGATAACCATATCCCGTACGTGGCATGTCAGCGGCGGGCCGGTCCGGCGTCCGGAAACCCCTGCCTCTGTCCCGTCCCTGCCTCCCTGACGAGGTCTGCCGGCCGGAGCACCATCCTGACGGCGTTGACGGCATGCTCCCGCGTCCGCATCTCGGCGAGCCATGCGAGCTCCCTGTCGTCCGATGCCTCGTCCTCGTGCACGAAGACCTCGATGATGTGCGTGTTCGTCATGAGCTGGCAGGCGATCAGGCCGAGGGATGCCTCGTGGGCGCACATCCGGTCCTTCTCCTTTCCGCCGGGCATTCCGAGGGCGATGACGATATCGCACTTTCTCTCCTCGATCAGCTTTTTGCAGGCAACAGGGAGGTCCTTGATGCCCGGCACGGTCACCCTTTCGATCGGGACACTGGCCTGCTTGCGTATCTCGTCGATGGCGATGCTCCCCATGTTGACGCGGGCAAATGTCGTATCGGCAATCCCTATCTTCATCCCAGGACCTCTGCGG
Source organism: Methanolinea sp. (assembly GCA_029907345.1). Taxonomy (GTDB): domain Archaea; phylum Halobacteriota; class Methanomicrobia; order Methanomicrobiales; family Methanospirillaceae; genus Methanolinea_A. The sequence goes on along the minus strand of JARYMB010000004.1, from coordinate 45,148 downwards.
CAGCCATGACGCCGTCGCCCTCCGGCACGAAGCCATGCTTCCCGAGGGCATACTGGACTGCAGCGAGCGTTGCAAGGACTTCAGGCGCCCCGATGGCCCCCATTGTCCCGATCCGGAATATCCTGCCCTTGAGGTGGTCCTGACCCCCGGCAATCTCGATCCCCATCTTCCTGATTGTCCCGCGGAACGCGCTGTCATCCACACCTGCAGGGTACGAGAACGCGGTGGCGGTATTGGAGTAGGAATGGTCCGCGTCGATCTTCGGGAAGAGGGATACCTCCCACGCCCCTGCGGCGGCCCTGACGGCATCTGCCAGCCGCCGATGGCGCGTAATCCGTGCGGAAAGCCCTTCTTCGGCGAGGATCAGGCAGGCCTCCCTGAGGGCGAGGAAGAGCGGAACGGCCGGGGTATACGGGGTCTCCATGAGCTTTCCGGTCGCACTCTTCCTGTACGCGGCAAGGTCAAGGTAAAACGGGCGCGGCTCGGTCATCCTCTCCCACGCCCTCGCGCTTACCGAGATTGCGGAGAGTCCTGCAGGGGCGGCAAGGCATTTCTGGGATCCTGCCACCACGACATCGACACCCCATTCGTCCGCCCTCACCTCGTCCCCGCCGATGGACGTGATGCCATCCATAACGAAGAGTGCATCGTACTTCCGGCAGAGACTGCCGACCTTCTGTGCAGGGTTCTTAATCCCGGCGGACGTCTCGTTGTGCACGAGGGTGACCATCTCTGCACCGCCCTCGAGTGCCTCTTCAAGGCGCACGAGATCAAGGGGTGTCCCCCACGGCGAGGCGACCTCTGTTGCGGTCCCGTACCGCTGGGCAATCTTGAAGAGCCGTTCCCCGAACTTCCCGTTCACGAGGCAGGCAATCTTTTTTCCCCGTCCAAAGTTCCCGACTGCTGCCTCCATTGCTGCCGTTCCCGACCCGCTGACCACGAAGAGGTCGTTTGCAGTCCCGAATGCCTCCTTGAGGATCCGCACGCAGTCGGCGTATACCGCCGAGAACTCCTGCCCCCGGTGGTTGATTGCCTGCCGCACCATCGCTGCCCTGACCCGTTCCGGCATGGGTACAGGCCCTGGCAGCATCAGGAGAGGTTCTTTTTCCATAAAAACCAGCCCATAGTATTTTCACAACCGCGGCATATAAGTGTGGATGGCGAATGCCATGGTTGACGTGTCGATTCTCAGCGGATCAGCCTCGGATGCATCCGTCGTCCAGAAAGTCGCGGATGTCCTGAACGAACACGGTGTTTCCTGGGAGGCCCGGGTAATCTCGGCCCACAGGGAACCGGAAGTCCTCGATACGTACATCCGCGAATGTCAATGCAAGGTTTTCATTGCAGTCGCAGGACTCTCGGCAGCGCTCCCGGGAGTCGTGGCCTCCCGGACAACGCGCCCTGTCATCGGGGTCCCCGTGAGCGGGAAACTGATGGGCGGGCTCGATGCACTTCTTTCCATTGTCCAGATGCCCAAGGGTGTCCCGGTTGCGTGCGTAGGCGTGGACAACGGCGAGAACGCTGCTCTCCTCGCTATCCGTATCCTCTCTCTCCTGAAGGAATGACCTCCGGCTTATTGCCGGCATGGGTCTTCATGAATGGCAGATCCTGCCATAAACACCCACATCTCCCTTCCGGACTACATCCATCCGGATTTCAACGTCACGGGTGCATTTTTCCCCCTGATGACCCGGATTGTGAAAAATGAATCTATCCTTTCTGCGGCAGGGAAGGAAAGAGAGGCGGGGTGCTCCGCGGTTTACTCTCCTTTTCTCCTGAATATCTCCCGGACGAGTCTGACGGCGCAGAGATCTCCGCACATCGAGCATGTCTCGGACTCCCCGTCACGCTCGTGGATCCTGCGGGCATGGTCGCCAAACAGGGCAAGGGAGAACATGGATTTCCAGTCAAGATTCTGGCGTGCCTCTGCCATCTGGAGCTCCCGGGCAGCCTTGTATCCCTCCCGGTGGCGGGAGATGTCCCCGATATGGGCTGCAATACGGGCAACCCTCGTCCCTTCTACGATGTCATCAACGTTCGGCAAAGCGAGGTGTTCGCTGGGAGAGACCATGCAGAGGAAGTCTGCCCCGTGCATCGCGGCGACTGCTCCCCCGATTGCAGAAACGACGTGGTCGTACCCCGGGGCAAGGTCGGTGACAATGGGCCCGAGCAGGTAGAGAGGTGCATCGTTGGAGAGCTCCTTGATCGCCTGGACGTTGCAGGGGACCTGCGGGAGGGGCACGTGGCCCGGGCCCTCGATCATCCTCTGGACGCCGGCCTCGAGGGCCCGGCCGGCCAGCTTCCCGAGAGTCAGGTACTCGACTGTCTTTGCATGCCTCTCGGCGTCCTGGAGGCATCCGGGGCGCATACCGTCCCCGAGGCTTGCCACGACCCCGTACTCCGAGAGGATCTCGAGGAGGTAGTCAAACTCTTCGTAGAGCGGGTTTTCCTCGTCCCGCTGGACCATCATGGCCACGTGGAACGCGCCGCCCCTCGACACGACGGGCATGATCCGGGGATCGGACCGAAGGCTGGAAAGGACGTCCCGGTTGACCCCGCAGTGGAGGGTGAGGAAATCGACGCCGTCCCGGCAGTGTTCCCTGATCACAGAGAAGAGGAGGTCGGCATCGACGTCGGCCGCACTGCCCGCGCGGCGGACAGCCTCGTAGACAGGGACCGTGCCGACCGGGACATCGAGCGAGAGGAGCATCCTGCGGATCGCCCGGAGATCCCCGCCCGTGGAAAGGTCCATCAGGGTGTCCGCACCGTTCTCGAGGGCGGCACGTGCCTTTGCCTCCTCGAGCGCGACGTCGCAGAGGGGCCCCGACGTCCCCACGTTGACGTTGACCTTGACACGGCACCCTTCGCCGATACCGCAGGTGCGGTGGTTCCTGTTGGGGTTTGCAGGGATCACCAGCCTTCCCCTTACAACGGACCGGGCGGCAGCCCTCGGGCTGATCCCCTCCTTTCTTGCCACATCCTCCACCAGTTCTGGCAGACCGGAGAGGCATTCATGGATGAGGCTGGGCATAACAGACATTGGGTGGGAGAACCTAATTATTCTACCATGCCGGTCCGGTGGATTCCAGGCAGCGGCTTCTTCGGCAACTCCTACATCGTCGGTAACGTCCTTGTGGATGCAGGGGTTCTTCCTACTGCCCTGGAGAGATACAGGGACACGATCAAAGAGATCGTCCTTACCCATTGCCATTTCGACCATGTCGCCCACCTCAACGAGATCGCCCGGATGTGCAACGCCCGTGTCAGCATCCACGGAAAGGACGCTCCCGGTCTCTCGAGCGATGCAGAATCCCTTTCGCTTCATTTCGGTGCACGTGCCCCGATGCGCCCGCCGGACAGGATCCTCGCCGACGGGGACCGCATCGGGGACCTCCTTGTCATCCACACGCCGGGTCACACGCCGGGAAGCATCTGCCTCCTGCACGAGGCGGATCGTGCCCTCATCTCGGGAGATACCGTCTTTTCAGACGGCGGTTTCGGGAGGTTCGATTTCCCGGGCGGGAGCCGAACCGCCCTCCAACAGTCCCTCGAGCGGCTCGCGGAACTCTCCATCGAGGGTCTCTACCCGGGGCACGGCTCACCCGTGGAGCGGGGCGGGATCCGGCATATCCACGCCGCACGGGAACTCCTCCGCATGACCTATGATTAAGGGCACTTACTGCCTCGTCCTTTCTTGCGAATCGTGCAGGGTGCGCGTGGGGGCACTCGGGGAGCTCGAGTTTCCCTGCGGATATTACGTGTACGTCGGGTCGGCACTGGGACCGGGGGGACTTTCACGGGTCACCCGCCACATCCGGCTCTGGAAGAGCCCCGGATCGCGGCCACGCTGGCACATCGACTACCTCCTCTGCAGCCCGTCGTTTTCCCTGGAGACCGTGTATTGTTTCCCGGACGGAAACCGTGCCGAATGCCGCCTGGCATCTCTCTTATCAGGCATTCCCGTCCCCCGCTTCGGCTGCAGCGATTGCAGGTGCCTCTCGCACCTCTTTTTCTATTCAACCCATCCTGCCGCGCAGATAGAAGAAGCCGCTGCAATTCTCTCGCTTTCTGTCCATAGCAAAACTATCAAAAACCCCTAAGGTGAGTGTTACTCCATGAGTGTGCTGGGAATCTCCGGAAGCATGCGGAAGAACGGGAACACGTCCCGCCTGGTCAGGGCAGTTCTCGAGCGCTGCGAGAGTGCCGGTATTAAGACCGAGTTCATCTCGCTGGCAGGAAAAGAGATAAAACCCTGTTTGGGCTGCGAGAAATGCAAGGAGAACGACTGGTGCGTCATCAGGAACGATGACTGGAGCGCCGTCATGGAGAAGGTCCTCGAATGCGAGGTTCTCGTCATCGGGTCACCCACGTACTACTACGATGTCTGCGGTCACCTCAAGAACTTCATCGACAGGAGTTATTCCCTGTACCACAGGAGACAACTTGCGGGGAGGAAAGCGGTTGCCGTCGCGGTCTGTGCCAACAAGGGGGGTGCCCGGACCATCGAGACGCTCGAAGGATTCCTGAACTCGCACGAGTTCGCGTATCTTGGGTGGGTCAGGGGCAAGGGCTACCTCGAAGGGGACATCGAGAAGGACAAACGCGGCCTGAAACGTGCACAGGAACTCGGGGACAAGATCGTCCAGCTTCTCAAGCCCTCCGATTGATTATCATCCTCTTTTTCTCCTGGCAGGGGTTCCTGCCTTTTTTCCTTTCCTCCTTTTTTACCGGAGAATCTTTCCCGTCTCATGTACCGGGCAGGATCCTGTAAAGCGTCGTTCGCTGGCGTAAGATGCGTCCGGCGTCCTCGACGATCCGTTTCATCTCTGCCGGGTCGAGGTAATCGGTGCCGGTCGCCCCTGCACCCTTGGAGATGCTCTCCTCGAACATGGTGCCCCCAAGGTCATCCCCGCCTGCAAGGAGTCCCATCTGGGCCATCTTGAGCCCGAGCTTGACCCAGGATACCTGGATGTGGGGGATATTATCAAGGAAGAGGCGGGAGACGGCAACCATGAGGAGGTCTTCCCTCCCCGTCGCCCCTGCCCGTGCGATACCTTTCCGGTAGAGGGGAGTCTGGTAATGGATGAAACTGAGCGGGACGAACTCGGTGAACCCCGCCGTATCGTCCTGGATTCTGCGCAGGATACCGAGGTGGCGGGCCCGGTCTTCCGCGGTCTCGCAGTGCCCGTACATGATCGTGGCCGTAGTCCGTATGCCGAGGGCGTGTGCTTCCCTGATGATCCTCTCCCATTCCGCACTCGAGATCTTTCCCGGGCAGATGACCTTCCGCACGTCATCGGAAAGGATCTCGGCAGCCGTCCCGCAGAGCGACCCGAGCCCCGCGTCTTTCATCCGGGACAGCATCTCGCGCGTGGAAATACCACTCTTCTTCGCCCCGTACGCAACTTCCATAGGGTTGCTTGCATGGATGTGAACACCGGGAGCCCCCTCGCGGATACTTGAAAGGATTCGGAGGTAGGACTCTGCGTCGAAGTCGGGATGCAGGCCTGATACGGTGCATATCTCGGTCACCTTCCGTGCAAGTGCCTCTGCAGCCTTTTTCCGCACGATGTCAGCAGAATGGTGGTAGGCATCGGGGTCCCCGGGTTTCCGGGAGAAACCGCAGAATCCGCAGGAATTGATACAGAGGTTCGTGACATTGATATTCTGGTTCCGGACGTATGTGACCGTGTCACCCACGATACGGGCCCTTTGTTCGTCAGCAGCCTCCGCGACGCGCCAGATATCCCTCCCCTTCACCCTGAAGAGGCCTGCCGCCTCCCCGACGGTGAGACGGTGCCCTGCGAGCACGTCGTCGAGGAGTGTAAAGAGCTCCTTGCCGGAGAGTGTCGCTGAAAGGGCCATGCTATCCGTTGACATGCGTCATCTGACAGACTGGGAGGACTCACTATATAAAACCCGCTTCCATGACATTTTTGGCCCTGCCCCTCCTTTATCTGAACATGCAGACAGAACGTGTTTTTCTCCGGAACTCGGCCGGTGAGGGGTTCGTCGTCCCCCTCGGGCCGGTGAACCTCGTCGGGGTCGTGGCAAGGAAGGGGATGGTCGGGTGCGGGGCTGTCGATGTTGCTGCCCTGGAGAAGTTCGGCTACCCTGCTGCCCGTGTCAGGCCGTCCACCGGCCCGTCGATTGCAACCATCGAGGATTTGCTGGCCGGAATTGTTAAGGAAGCGAACAGCAGTGCGCAGGGACTCGGAGTCCGCGAGGGGATGACCGGCAGGGAAGCACTCGACCTCCTCTCGTAAAGATCTCTTCTCCAGCACGCATTACTGGACCCGGACAGGAGGCGTTTCCTCACCTGTTTTTAACGTTTCCCTGTCTTTTCATCCCTTCTGTTCCGGGGGGACATTTTCGCGCTGGAATCGTCCGGAATGGTTGATTTTTCCCGGGCGGGTGAAGCGGCCCGGGGATCAGGAGACGCGGGACTCTTCCGGCAACCCCCGTTCATTCATTCCGGCCTTTCAAACGATCCGAAGCCTTTTCTCCGAGAATTTCTGCAAGATTCGCTGCTATGTCGCGGAGTGCGGCCGTTGCAGGACATCCAAAACGCGTTACAGGCACCCCCTTCCTGACTGCGGCCTGGACTGTTGGGTCGAAGGGGACCTTTCCGAGGAGGGGTATTTCTTCGTCTGCACAGAACCTCCCGATCGCTTGTGCATACCCCTCGTGGAGGTCAGCCCTGTTGATGATTGCACACAGGGAGAGAGAAAAACCGCGCGAGACCGTAACGAGTCTTTTGAGGTCATGCATCGCTGCGATACCCGGTTCCGTGACGATGACAGCGATGTGTATCCCGCTCATCGTGGAGATGACCGGGCACCCGATACCGGGGGGTCCATCGATCAGGACGAGGTCCTGACCCCGGACTTCCCTGTGTGCCGCCTTTTTCACCTCGTGGACCAGGAGGCCGGAGTTGCCCGAACCAGGCTTCAGTTCCGCGTATACGAGGGGCCCAAGGTCCGTGTCTGCAAGGATGATCTCCCCGTCCTGGTTCTCCCGGAGGACAATTGCCCTCTCCGGGCAGACGCCCGCACACACCCCGCACCCCTCGCACCGGACCGGATCGACGGAAAACAGACCATTGGTCCCGGCCCTGATTGCGCCGAACCGACATGCATGCGCGCAGAGCCCGCAGGCAACACACGATTCCTTCTCAATCATGGCTTTTTTCATACCGAAAAAGGGGATACGGGACCTCTCTCGTGGCGAGAGGAGGAGGGCAAGATTCGCGGCCTCCACGTCACAATCAGCAAATACCTTCTTTCCAGGCAGGAGCTCTGCAAGGGCGCCTGTCACAACGGTCTTGCCCGTTCCACCTTTCCCGGAGAGGACTGCGATCTGTATCATGCCCCCTCCTCCCCCCGGCCACGAACTTCTGCAAACAGCTCAAGGAAAAGTTCCTTCATCTCCGGAACCTCGTCCGTCAGAACCCTCCCGTCGTTTGCAAGTTCTGCTGTCCGCCTGTCAAAGGGAATCGTCCAGAGTACCGGGATGTTTTTCGAACGGCAGAACTCCCGTATCATCCCGTCCTCCCCCATGCTCCGGTTGATGACGACCCCTGCCGGGACACCGAGAACGTCGGTCACCCCTGCAGCAAGGGAGAGATCGTGGAGGCCAAAGGGCGTCGGTTCCGTGACGAGGATGCAGAAATCCGCTCCCTCAAGGGTCTCGACGAGCGGGCATGCCGTTCCCGGCGGTGCATCGCAGATGACGAGGGGGTGGCCTGCCGCATAGCGCAGTGCCTCGCGGATAACGCGGGGTGCTGCGACCTCCCTTTCGTTCAGAACGCCGGAGACGAGGGTGATACCGGACCGGGGCATGGAGAATTCTATCCTCCCCACTTCCCTCTTTCCCATCGTGATGGCCCCCTGCGGACAGACTATCTCGCAGCCCCCGCACCCGTGACACATCTCGGGGAAAAAAAGGTTCTTTTGCGACAGGACGACGATGGCCCCGTACTGGCAGGTCCGCGCACATTCCCCGCAGTGGTCGCACCGGACCGGGTCGAAGACCGGGACGTCTGCCAGTACGGGCAGCACCTTTTTTTCCGAAGGGAAAAACAGGTGCAGGTTCGGCTCTTCGACGTCACAGTCGACGAGGACGACGTCGCGTGAACCGGCAACCACGGCCGCCAGGTTCGCTGCGACGAGGGTCTTTCCCGTTCCCCCTTTCCCGCTGGCAACCACGACCCGCATCCGGCACTCCTACGCCATCTTCTCGAGGAGTCCCTTCTGGTACTTCTGGAATGCGTCTTCGACCGACCCGCCGTCCCTGTACCGGAACACCCCGATTCCGGCGGCCTGTATCACCGAAAGGGCATTTCCTCCAACGTTCCCGGTTATCAACACCTTTGTCCCGCGATCGATCAGGACCTGCGCCGCACGCGGGCCGACACCGCCGGCTGCATCGGCGAACTTGTTTGCGACAGGATCAAAGATGCCTTTTCCCGTGTCATAAAAGAGGAAATAGGGTGATCTTCCAAACCGCTCTTCCACAGGGTCCGAGGACTTCGGACCTTTGGACGTGATGCAGATAATCATGATGAGTTATTTTACTCATATGAGCATAAATAGATAGAGATGGTACATTCCCACCGGTACACCCCGGAACAGAACCACTTGAAAAGAGACCATGCTCAGGTACATCTCATCTCGTTGATTGTGATGAGTATCACCCGCAAAACCGGTCCATCCCACGATTACCATGAAGTACATGCACATTTTTGGCCCTGTTGCGTCCCGGCGCCTCGGCCGCTCCCTTGGCGTTGACCTTGTCCCCCACAAGGTCTGTTCCTTCGATTGCGTGTACTGCGAAGTCGGCCGGACAACCCTGAAGACTACCACCCGGCAGGAGTTCTTCCCGCCGGAAGAGGTCGAGCGTGAGCTTTTCATGTTCCTTTCCTCACGGCCGGACCTTGATTTCATCACCTTCTCGGGATCGGGCGAGCCGACGCTGTCCCTCTCCATCGGGAGGGTGATTCGTTTCATCAAGGACACCTTTCCGGGTTACAGGGTTGCAGTTCTCACGAATGGGAGCCTCCTTGGGAACGGCGACATCCAGGATGCGCTGCGCCCGGCTGACGTGGTTTTACCCACGCTTTCGACCGTCGACGAGGAGACGTTCCAGAAGATCCACAGGCCTGCGGCGGGCGTCTCTGTCCGCGCCATCATCGAGGGATTGTGCCGGTTCCGGGAGACGTATCCCGGGGAGATCTGGCTCGAGGTTTTCCTCGTTCCCGGCCTCAACACGGGAGACGATGCCCTGCGTGCCCTGAGGGAGGCGATCGGGAGGATACGGCCGGACAGGGTGCAGCTGAACACCCTCGACCGTCCGGGACCAGAACCCTGGGTCCGCGCGGCAGGCACCGGTGAACTGCAAAGGGCAGCCCGGATCCTTGGTATCGGGGAAGAGGAGGCATTTCTCCCGCTCCGGTATGGGGAGGTACAGGGTCGTCCCCCGGGGGATGCACAATCCGTCGTCATCGAGGCAATCAGGAGGCGGCCGGCCACCCTCGAAGACCTCGTAGCCCAGACGGGGCTGCACCGCCAGGAAGTGATCAAGCTTCTCCGTGCACTTTCCGCCGATCCCCACCTGAAAACACGCCGGGAAGCAAGGGGGACCTTCTACTGCTGGTCCGGAGACTGACGTTCAGACCAGGGTATAATCCGTAAGCCGTTGCCGGAGTTCCCGGCCGATATCATGGCAGATGCGTTCCATCTCCGCCGGGTCAAGGTAATCTGCCCCGCTTGCCCCCGCGCTCTCCGAAACGTCATCTGAAAACATTGTGCCTGCAAGGTCGTTTGCACCCGACAGGAGCGCAAGCTGGCCCAGCTTGAGCCCAATCTTCCCCCACGGGACCTGGATGTTCCGGAAATTATCGAGGAACAGCCGGGCAACAGCGACCAGGAGGAGATCTTCCCTTCCCGTCGCTCCCGCAGGGGCTAGCCCTTCCCGGTAGAGTCTCGTGTTCTGGTGGAGAAAGGAGAGGGGGACGAGCTCTGAAAACCCGCCCGTTTCATCCTGGATATCCCGCAGGATGGAAAGGTGCGTGACCCGGTCGGCAGGGGTCTCGCACGACCCGTACATGATCGTTGCTGTCGAGGAGATGCCAAGGGAGTGCGCCTCCCGGATGATCCTCTCCCACTCCGCTGTGGAAACCTTGGAGGGGCAGATGACGTCCCTCACGCTGTCCACGAGAATCTCGGCGGCCGTTCCCTGGAGGGAGCCAAGTCCTGCATCTTTCAGCATTTTGAGAACTTCACGGGTCGTAAGTCCCGATCGTACCGCGGCATGGTTCACCTCGTCGGGAGAGAAAGCATGGATGTGGACACCCGGTGCAGTCTCCCTGATACAGGCGAGGATCCCGGCATACCGGTTGGCATCAAAGTCCGGATGCACCCCGGAGAGGAGGCAGATCTCGGTGACCCTGTTATTCTGAGCCTGGCGGACCTTGCTTTGGAGGGTCTCGGGATCGTCGCAGAATGCCCCCTCGTCTGTTGCCCGCCGGCCGAATGCGCAGAAACCGCAGAGGTTCTTGCAGATGTTCGTAAGGTGGATGTTCTGGTTGCGGACGTAAGTGACGGTTGATCCGACCTTCTCCTCGCGCACTTCGTCCGCTGTCCTGCAAATATCGAATATGTCACGGCCCTTCGCCGAGAGGAGGGCGAGGGCCTCTCCTTCAGTCATCCGGTCGCCTGCACGGGCACCGGCAAGTATCTCCTTTATGGACCGCACTCCCGTCCCTTCACCTCTTCTTCTTCCCTTTCTTCGTAACGCTGCGTTCCTTCTTCTTCGAGTGGTATTCCCACACTATCATGAACGCGATGAGGATGACTGCCACCGGGACGATGTTGAGGGGCAGGTATCCCAGGAGCGGTATTGTGAACAGGGCTTTGCCAACCACCCAGTCCTCCCGGACGGGCATGATGACCTGCCCGGACACGGAGGAGAGATACCCCCCCTGGTCACTGACGAGGTTGTTGTCTCCCTTGGTGATGTACCCGGCATGCGGGCTCTTTATTGCTGTCTGCACCACGTATCCGACCAGCGGGTCGGCATTCTGTGGTGTTACGACGGTCCCGTCCATGAGAACGAGGCTGTTGTTCCGGATGGTCGCCGGGACGTACCGGGCAGGTGTTGCCTGCCCACGGTAGACATTGTAGTACTTGGGGATGGTCTCGCCCTCCCCGATTTTATCCATCGCCCTGTGGATGATGGGGTGGACACCCCCCGTGATGAACGGGATGGATACGGGGGGATTGGGTGCATCGTTGGGCCGGTAGATGAGGATGTCGCCGTAGTCGCCGAACTTCTGGTACCCGGTCTCCTTCCCGGTCGTCCACGTCTGGAGTTCGCCGAACCGGTCGGCGCTGACCACGAAGACCAGGTCGCCGACGTTCATGTGCGGAACCATGCTCTCCGATTCTATCGTCACGACCGCGGGCCACGTACCCGAGACGAGGAACAGCGCAAGGGCTATTCCTCCCACCACCGCGGCCACCCAGGCAAGCTCGCGGGCAAGTGAGACCCAGGGGTTGCTGCTTGAGAGAAATCTCTGCAGGAGTCCCTTTTCTTTGTCATTTTTTTCTTCGTGCGACATTCCTGGACCCTGATCTATTTTTTTCCAGGCATGATAAGGAATCGCACCCGGGCCCGTGTGTTTGGGCCGGGGTCCTCCCGTTCACCCTGCGGGAGAGCGAATCGGGAGTGTTTCCGGGGTCCTCCGGGACAGGAGTGAAAACCCTATATCGGGCACTGTCCATATATGATCGATGCTCGATGCGGCAACCATCGTCCAGCGTTTCCTCGAGACGAAACTCCAGGTGCACCCGGAGGTCGTCCGGTACATCGCCGAAAAGGACGACCCGGGTCTTATCGACCGCATCATCGCGAACGTGCCCGGCGACGCCGTGGTGGTCTCGGTCAGGCACATCCCCGGCCTGCACCCTGACCGTGACGGGAGCCGGTTCCTGACCGATCCCGAGTGCGAGGTGATCCGGGGAGCAGCCGGTTCCTCCCGGTCCACCGCGAGCGTTGCAGATTATTCCGCCTATTTCCGGGACAGGTACCAGCGCCTGGGCGAGTGCATCCGGTCACGGGCAGCCCCGATGCCAATCGAGGCACTGAAGAAGGGCTCACGCTACCGCCAGGAGGCATGCTCGATCATGGGACTCGTCGTGGAGAACAGGACCACGGCGAATGGTCACCGCATGGTGGAAGTGGAAGATCCCACCTCCTCTATCCAGGTCCTCTTCCACAAGGACCGGCCCCAGTTCGCGGAAGCCGAGACGCTCGTCCCCGACGAGGTGGTCGGCGTCCGGGGGACGCTGTCAGGCGACGGGAGGCTCTTTTTTGCCGAACAGATGTTCCGGCCCGACATCCCGCTCTCCCATGCACCTTTCCGGAGCGAAAAGCCCGGGAAGGCAGTCCTCATCTCCGATGTCCATGTCGGGAGCAATACGTTCCTCGAGGAGACGTGGAACCGGTTTGCCGACTGGCTCTCCGGCTCGGATGTCTCCTACCTGCTCATAGCAGGCGACCTTGTCGACGGTATCGGCGTCTACCCGAACCAGGACCAGGAACTGACCATAAAGAACATCTACGAGCAGTACGAGGTGTTCGGGTCGATGCTCCGGGATCTTCCCTCCCGGATGAAGATCATCATCTCCCCCGGCAACCACGACGTGGTGAGGCAGGCCGAGCCCCAACCCGCCATACCCCCCGGATTCTCCGCGAATTTCCCCAAAAACTGCATCCTTGTCGAGAACCCGGCGCTGGTGAGCCTGCAGGGGGTACGGGTCCTGATGTACCACGGGAGGTCACTCGATGACTTCATCAGCCTGATACCGGGTGCCAGCTACGACAACTCTGCCCCCGTGATGGCCGGTATGCTGCAGCGGCGTCACCTCGCACCCACCTATGGAAAGAGGACCCCGATTGCAGCCGGGAAGGAAGACCCCCTGATCATCGACCCCATCCCGGAGGTTCTCCACACCGGGCATATCCACATCATGGGTGTTTCTGACTACAGGGGTGTTCTCTGCGTCAACTCGGGTACCTGGCAGTCACAGACAGCATTCCAGAAGCAGATGAACATCACCCCGACACCAGGCCGTGCGGTTCTCCTCGACCTCCAGACACTGGGTTACAGTGTCCTCGACTTCAACTGATATCAGCCGCCTTTTTATGCACGGGGATCAATTGATCTCAGACGCAACAGGTATGCGTGGAGACCGGTTGGGTTCTCCGGAGGTTCTGTGCTATGGATATGTTCCTCATTGTTCCTGTCTGTGCCCTGCTCGGCCTTGTGTTTGCCGGGTACTCCTTCACCGTCATGAAGAGGGAGGGTACAGGGACTGAATTGATGCAGAAAATCGCCGGTGCCATCCGGCTTGGTTCGATGGTCTATTTGAGGAGCCAGTACAAGGCAATCGCGGTCTTCGTGGTCGTTCTTGCCATCGTGCTCTACCTCATTCCCGGCATTCACCCCCTGACATCCGTCGCGTTCCTGGTCGGTGCTGCCCTCTCCGCAACGGCCGGGTTCATCGGGATGTCGGCGGCAACGATGGCAAACGTGCGGACGACGAATGCCGCCCGCGAGGGGATGGCCCGGGCTTTCCGGGTGTCATACGCGTCCGGGACCGTGATGGGGCTGACCGTCGTCGGTCTCGGGCTCATGGGGCTCTCCCTCCTCTTCCTCGGGTTGAACTCCCTCACAACGCTCGGGCTTTCCGAGATCATCAACATCCTTTCCGGCTTCTCACTCGGTGCAAGTTCCATTGCGCTCTTTGCCCGTGTGGGCGGCGGTATTTTCACCAAGGCCGCTGATGTCGGTGCTGACCTGGTCGGCAAGGTCGAGGCCGGGATTCCGGAAGACGACCCGAGGAACCCTGCAGTCATTGCCGATAACGTCGGGGACAATGTCGGGGACATCGCCGGGATGGGAGCAGACCTCTACGAGTCGTACGTCGGTTCCATCGTCGCAACGATGCTCATGGGAGTCTCCGTCCTTGCCGCTGCAAAGTTCGCGGGAGTCTCCACAATGAACCTCGTCCTCCTCCCGATGCTGATCGCAGGTCTCGGCATCATCGCGTCCATCATCGGGAGTTTCTTTGTCCGGAGCTCGAAGAACGAGAGCGGTGCCATCCACAAGGCGTTCAACACAGGTACTTTCGTGAGCCTCCTCCTTACGGTGGCGGCCGTGTACTACCTCGTGACAACGCTCCTTGGACCCCAGTATCTCGGCGTCTTCGTCGCGACCGTCGCCGGCCTCGTCGCAGGTTTCCTGATCGGGATCGTGACCGAGTTCTACACATCCTACGAGCGGTCACCGACCCAGAAGATTGCAAGGGCGAGCGAGACGGGTGCTGCCACGAACATCATCACCGGCCTTGCCGTCGGGTTCGAGTCCACCCTCTTCCCCGTCCTGATCGTTGTCGTTGCCATCCTGATCGCTGCGCAGCAGGCCGGCCTCTACGGCGTTGCCATCGCGGGTGTCGGGATGCTCGCGACGCTCGGGATCACCCTCTCGGTGGACGCGTACGGGCCGGTGGCGGACAATGCCGGTGGTATCGCCGAGATGTCCCACCAGCCCAAGGAGGTCAGGGGTATCACAGACACCCTCGACGCCGTGGGGAACACGACTGCCGCCATCGGGAAGGGCTTTGCTATCGGCGGCGCTGCACTTACCGCACTCGGTCTCTTTGCAGCGTATTCCCAGGCGGTCCGTCTCGAGATCGTGAACATGCTCGAGCCGGTCGTCTTCGTCGGCGTGCTCATCGGTGCCATGCTCCCCTTCCTCTTCTGCTCCTTTGCCATGACCGCGGTCGGGAAGGCTGCAGGCTACATCGTCCAGGAGGTCCGGCGCCAGTTCAAGGAGATCCCGGGCCTCATGGAGGGCAAGACCGACCCCGATTACGGCGCCTGCATCACCATCTCCACGAATGCAGCTCTCAGGCAGATGATTGCACCGGGCGTGCTGGCCATTGCCGCACCCCTTGTCGTCGGCCTCACCCTTGGCACCCATGCACTCGCCGGTCTCCTCGTCGGATCGATAGCCTCAGGGTTCATCGTGGCCGTCATGATGGCCAACACGGGTGGTGCCTGGGACAACGCCAAGAAGTACATCGAGCAGGGCCACCTGGGAGGAAAGGGATCTTCTGCGCACAAGGCAGCGGTCACGGGTGACACGGTCGGGGACCCCTTCAAGGACACTGCGGGACCGGCCCTCAACATCCTCCTCAAGCTGATGGCCATCGTCTCGGTGGTCTTTGCTCCGCTGTTCCTTGTATAGTATCCCGGAAACTTTTTCTTTTTAAAAACACTCTTGGAACGATTATTCCCGAATGGACAGGGCAGCCCTCATTTTCCTGTGAAAAGGTGTTCCAGAAACATCACGTGGATCCTCGGATCGCCGCCGAGCTCAGGGTGAAAGGAGAGGGCCATGTGCTGGCCTTTCCTGACCGCAACGATACCCGCAGGGATCTCTGCCAGGACCTCCACGCTATTGCCGACCTCCCGCGCAACCGGGGCCCGGATGAAATACGCATGGTATGGCCGCTCGAGCCCCCTGACCTCGATGTCAGCCTCGAAAGACTCCCTCTGGCGCCCAAACGCGTTCCTCTGCACAGCCATGTCAATGAGGCCGAGAGTCCTCACGCGGGGGTCGTCCACGCGGTCTGCCACGAGCACCATTCCCGCGCACGTGGCAAAGATGCCGCCGTCGAATCCGGCGATGGGTTCGAATAACCCATTCTTCCCGATCAGGCGGGAGATGGTGGTGGACTCGCCACCCGGGATGGCAAGGCCGTGGAGTCCTTCGAGGTCCCGGGGCTTCCGGACGGGGATGACAGCCCCATCGGCCTCCCCCATGACCCGGAGCGCCCGTTCAAAACCCTGAATGTGCTCGCTCACGTCTCCCTGGAGAGCCAGCACCCCGAGCCTAACGCCCACGGTACTGGAGCACCTCGTCCTCGCGGAGGGTATGGACGTCGATACCCTTCATGGGCTGGCCGAGTCCCTTGCTCACCTCGGCGATCACTTTCGGATCGTCGTAGTGGTTTACGGCCTCGACGATGGCACGGGCCATCTTCTCCGGGTTACCCGAGTGGAATATCCCCGACCCCACGAAGACACCGTCTGCCCCCATCTGCATCATCAGGGCGGCATCTGCGGGTGTGGCAATCCCGCCGGCAGAGAAGTTGACGACCGGGAGACGGCCCATCTTCACCGTCTCGAGGAGCAGATCGGGCGGTGCCTCGAGTTCCCGCGCCCGGCTCGTGATTTCCTGCGGTGTCTTCCCCTGGAGGGCCCTGATCTCTCCCATGATGTTGCGCATGTGGCGGACCGCCTCCACCACGTTTCCGGTCCCTGCCTCCCCCTTCGTCCGGATCATCGCCGCGCCCTCGTGGATACGGCGGAGTGCCTCGCCGAGGTCGCGTGCGCCGCACACGAAGGGGACCGAAAATGCCTTCTTGTCGATGTGGTACTCCTCGTCGGCGGGGGTGAGCACCTCGCTCTCGTCGATCATGTCCACGCCGAGGGATTCGAGGATCTGGGCCTCGACAAAGTGCCCGATGCGGACTTTTGCCATCACGGGGATCGAGACGGCGTCCATGATCTCGAGGATGATGGCAGGGTCGGCCATCCTCGCCACGCCACCTGCCTTCCTGATATCCGCGGGGACGCGTTCCAGCGCCATGACCGCGACGGCACCAGCATCTTCCGCGATCCGCGCCTGCTCTGCGTTGACCACATCCATGATCACCCCTCCCTTCTGCATGGATGCAAAGCCGCGTTTCAGGAGTTCGGTGCCAAATCTCAGTTCCTCGAGTTTCATATGTTTATATGAATTGGACGAGGAGGGCCAAAAATATTGGTATCAGCATAAAGAGGGCGGAACTTGCGAGGGTGCAGGCCCGGACGGCAGCGATGATATCCGGGCCGGCGTCCCGAAGAGCCTTCTCACGGGAGCCGATCGTGTAGGAACCGGGTTTCTCGAACTGGACCCCGGTCCCGCCTGCAATCACGGCCATGGAGAGCCCGCCGTTATACCCCGGGCGTTTCTTTGCATCCTGCCGGAGGCACCGGATCGCAGGTGCATACCGTCCCCGGGCTGCAAAGTAGAGGAGGAGGATTCCGGTTGCCAGGCGTGCCGGGACATAGTTCAGGACATCGTCAGCCCGGGCCGGGAACCACCCGATTCGTTCCCTCTCGTCACGGTACCCGAGCATTGCATCCATCGTGTTTGCCGCGCGGTAGACTGCGGCACCGGCAAGGCCGAACAGGGCATAGTAGAAGAGGGGTGCAACGATGCTGTCCACGAGGTTCTCGGAGAGCGATTCGTACGCGGCTGAACGCACCTGGTCTTCGGAGAGTTCCCGCGGATCCCTGCTCACCATGAACCTGACCTTTTCCCTTCCCTCCGGGAGGCCGGCAGAGAGGGCCTTTTCCACCGCATCCACGTGTTCCTCGAGGGAACGCCAGGCAAGGCATACCTTGAGGAGGGCGGGGGCGGCGACCAGGAGGGCATACCATGGCAGGAAGACCTCGGCGAGGAGGAAGGGAACCGAGAAGATGGCCACGGTTGCAAACCACATGACCACGCCGGCAGCCCGTTGCAGTGACGGCCGGAATTTCCGCGGATCTCCCCAGAATGCGATGAACCGCCCCAGGAGTGCGACAGGATGAAAACGGGAATGGGGATCTCCCGTCACCCTGTCAACGAGGAGGGAGAGGGGAATGACTGCAAGGCGTATGATGAGCATGGGTGGTAGGCAGGCAGGGTTACAACCGGGGTGGAGGCAGGTGCGCCGGGCACGTTGCGTCAGCCCGGCGCGGGTTTTTCCGTTTTATCTTTCCAGGCCTTCCTGCGCCAGGTTTTTTACTTTTTTTCGCGGGGGAGCAGGTCGGGGATACCATCCTCGATCGGGTAATCGACATCGCAGACCGGGCACCGGAGTACTCCCTCGAGTATCTCCTTTTCGTCCTCGAGTGTCACACGAAGGGTGAGGTCCCCCTTGCAGACCGGGCAGCAGAGGATGGGCAGGAGGGAGCGTTTCATATCTCGCCCCTGATATCGATGATCTGGGAGACGTCCGGCCCGGTCGAGATGAGGGTGATGGGACATCCAATATCCTCTTCTGCCTGCTCGAGGAAGTCACGGGCTTTTTTCGTCAGCCGATCATACTCCGTTATTCCAAAACAGTCCCTGTCAACCCGGTCGATCCCCGTGATCGCGGCCTGGGTACAGCCGTTCACCATGGCGGAATACCGCGCCATCTTTCCGTCCCACTGGCCTATTCTCCTCTGCCTGTGTGTCACGGTCCCGAACTCCTGAATACCCATGCGGTCGGATACCTCCCTTTCCATCTCGGTCGAGAACGGTCCCTCGCCCACCCTTGTCGGGTAAGCCTTGAAGACGACCACGACATCATCGATGCGTGTCGGTCCCACCCCGTTATCGGCCGCTATCTGGGACGCCGATGTATCCTTGCTCGTCACATACGGGTAGGTCCCATAGTAGAGCGATATCCCGAATCCCTGTGTCCCTTCAAGGAGGATGTTTTCGCCCCGGTCGAGGGCTGAATTGATCTCGAGGGGAACATCTGCAACGTAGGGACCAAGCTCGGGAATGTCCCGCGCCAGCCTGGCCACGCGGAGGACGCGGTCTGCGTTTGCAGGTCCGCACCCGCTGCCCGTGCTTCCTATCGTCTTTGCAAGGTGGGAACTTGACTTGTCCCTCTCGATGTGACCTTCATCGATGATGGCACACCGGTAGTCGACGAATATCCTTCCCCCGACCCCGAGCATCTCGACTTCCCGGCCAAAGACCCTCGGGTCCACCAGGACACCGGTTCCAATCATGAGGCGGGCATGGGGATATACGAACCCCGATGGGACCATGCGCACACCGTACTCCTTCTCTCCCATCTTTACCGTGTGGCCGGCATTCGGACCGACCCCTCCCCGGGAGATGATGGAGGGGTGGTCCTGGTAGGCAAGGTGTGCAACGATCTTGCCCTTCCCTTCATCACCAAAAAAACCGCCCACGACTATGGTGCAACTCATGGTACAACCATATACTATACAACCGGATACCGGATAAAAGCCTATCGTGGGGGCCTTGCCGATGCCCTGGCAGGGGTGGAGTGCAGGGCGGTTTTCCGGCTATCCGACGGACAGGCAGGGATACCTCCAAAATTTCCTTTCCGCCACTCTTCCCGCATTCCTTCGCGAACCGGGGGATGAGGCCCGGGGGGAATGGATGGGAAAGGAGGCCTGCTGCTTCTAGGAATGATTACCGGACCGAACCAGCGGGATGGCCTTCTTTTTACACTTCGAGACGAACTCTTCCATCCTCTGGAGAGCCCGCGCGAGATCCTCCCGCGAAACGGCGTATGCGCACCGGACATGCCCTTCCCCACCGCTCCCAAAGACGTTGCCTGGGACAACGGCCACGTGTTCCTCGAGGAGAAGCCCCTCTGCAAATTCCTGGTCAGAGAGCCCTGTTTCTGCAACGGAGGGGAACGCATAGAAGGCGCCCTCGGGTCGGTGACAGGAAAGCCCGATACGGTTCAGGCCCTCGACGAAAAGGTTCCGGCGCACGCGGTATTCCCTGACCATCCTGTCCTTTTCCTCCTCTCCCCTCCGTATCCCTTCGAGGGCCGCGACCTGTCCCATGACCGGGGCACAGAGCATCACATACTGGTGGATCTTGAGGGCTGCATCGCAGATCTCCTGCGGTGCGCAGAGATACCCGATCCGCCACCCCGTCATTGCATACGCCTTCGAAAAACCGTTCAGGGTTATCGTGCGGTGCGCAAGGTCGCCCACGGTTGCTGCCGCGACGTGGCTCCCGCTGTAGGTCAGTTCCGAGTATACCTCGTCGCTCACCAGCACGAGGTCATGGTCACAGACGATGTCGGCTATCGCCCTGAGATCCTCCTTCCCCATGACCGCCCCCGTCGGGTTGTTCGGGAAGTTCATGACGAGAGCCTTGCTCTTTTTCGAGATCTTCTCCATCAGCCGGTCGGGATTGAGCCTGAACCTGTCCTTCTCGACACAGGGGACCGGGACCGGTCTTCCTCCCGCCAGTGTCACGCATGGAGAATAGGAGACATAGCAGGGCTCTGCAACGAGCACCTCGTCCCCCGGATCGACAATTGCGCGTATCGCAATGTCCAAGCCCTCGGATACACCTGTGGTGATGATCATCTCGGTTTCCGGATCATAGGAGAGCCCGTAATGGTCGCGGAGCCAGCGGGACAGTGCCTCCCGGAGAGGTTTGATTCCCCGGTTCGGCGTGTAGGAGGTTCCTCCCTGTTCGATGAAGTAAATACTTGCCTCGCAGATGTTCCAGGGTGTTGAAAAGTCCGGTTCGCCCACGCCGAGGGAGATGACCTCGTCCATCGTCAGGGCAAGGTCAAAGAACCTGCGGATGCCGGAAGGGGGAATTTCCCTTGCCTTCCGGGAGACGAAATCCCTCATCGTGACCTCACAGCGAGTACGGGATACGTTCGCCCTCTTCCTTTTCGCAGAAGGTGCGACCGTTTTCCTTGTAGGTCTTCATGATGATGTGCGTTGCAGTCTCCCGTATCCGGTCCATCGGGGCGATGTACTCGGACACGAAGCGTGCAACTTCCTGCATGTTCCTGCCTGTGACGGTGAGCTGGAGGTCGTACGTTCCCGTGATGAGCCGGAGGGACCTGACCTGGCGGAACCTGGCTATCCTCTCGGCGATCCGGTCGTATCCATAGTCCCGCTCAGGGTTCACCTTCAGCTCGATGATTGCAGACACCTCGCCGTTTCCTGCCTTCTCCCAGTCGATAACTGCAGTATAGCTTCGGATCACGCCTGAGGCTTCCAGTGCCGCCACCCGTGCTGAAACCTCTTCCGGCGTCATCTCTGTCATGACTGCCAGGTCCTGCGTGGTCAGGCGGCTGTTCTCCTCGAGGAGCTGGAGCAGGAGAAGGTCTCTTTCATCCATGACTGTTTCACCTGAAAAGGGATCTGCACCACTGGACGTCCCTCTCGGCGATACCCTGGGCACTTAAGCGGGCATCCGAGGTGATCACATCCCATATCTTACGTGTATTCGTATCAAACCACATCTCTTTTGTCCTGCCGTAGCGACCCCGGCTCACCACGCGGGTGTTGATGACCCCGAGCATGTTCAGCTCGGAAATGAGGTCCGTGATCCTCCGGTGCGTGAGGATATCAAGGTCAAGAGAGGGTGCAATCTCCTTGTAGATCCTGCTCACCTCCCCGCTCGTGAAGATGGTCTGGCCCATCTGGTCGAGGAGGAGCATGGCGTAGAGGACGACCTTGCTCTGGGTGGGCAGTGTCGCGATACACTCGATCATCGAGTCCGTCTCGATCTTTGCCTGGGCCATCTTCACGTGAGCCTCCGTGACGCGGCTGGCCTCTTCCCTGTCGGCAATCTCTCCCGATACGCGGAGAAGGTCGAGGGCCCGGCGCGCATCCCCGTGTTCCTGGGCCGCGAGAGCCGCGCAGAGCGGTATTACCCCCTCGTCGAGGACCCCCTCGAGGAATGCTATCTCTGCGCGCTGCTTCAGGATGTCGCAGAGCTGGGGGGCATTGTAGGGCGGGAAGACGAGTTCCTCTTCGGAGAGAGAGGACAGGACCCTTGGATCGAGGAAATCCTTGAAGGAGAGGTCATTCGAGATCCCGATCATACTCACTTTGGATTTTTTCAGGTCGGAGTTGATTCGGGAGAGGTTGTAGAGGGTTTCGTCGCCGCTCTTCTTGACGAGTTTGTCAATCTCGTCGAGAACGATGATGAGGACTCCCCCCATGCCCTCGAGCTGGTTCTTGAGTTCGGCATAGACCTGGTCAGTCGGCCAACCTGTCATGGGGATGTGGGTCCGGGCCTTGTCGCTTGCCGTTTCGTCCTCGCCAAGGAGTGTCTTTGATATCTGTGCGAGCACACGGTACTGGGTGTCAATCACCTCGCAGTTGAGGTGGACGACCCTGCAGACTGTTCCCATGTGGCTCCCTGCAGTCTCGAGTTCCGACCCGACGTAGCGTACAACCGCTGTTTTCCCTGTTCCGGTCTTGCCATAGATGAGGATATTCGAGGGGGTCTCGTTCCGGAGTGAAGGTGCAAGGATTGCTGCGACCTGGTCTATCTGTGGCCGCCTGTGGGGAAGGATATGGGGCCTGTAGGAATGGCGCAGGACCTCCCTGTTCTTAAATATCCTGTTTGTCTCCAGATATTTTTTGAAAAGCCCGACTGCTGCACTCTGGTCGTCTGACATCCCTGACCCCCTGGGAGATGATCATATCCCTGCCAACACTCAAAAAGTCAGCTGTTTGAACCTGATATAAACCCCTTCATTTCCACTGGAGAAAGTCTGGTGTGAGTCTATTGGAAGGAGAATCCAATTTTTATGAGGATTCTGGCTGATGTGAAAAACGTTTATTTCCATAGGACTGCCAAAAACATTCTTTTCGAGGGGGGGGACCCCATGATTTCGACTGGAAAATTGGAATGAACTTCACATTATGAAGTTTAGTTAGAACAGGAACAATTCATTTTTTATTTTCCTTTTCTTTTATAAAATCTTACTGAAATGTTCCAGACCTCAATTGGGATATACATTCCATAACCCGGGACTCTATAGTAATGTGATGGAAAAGACAATGAAAAAAAGAGATCTGCACCCCCTTCTCCAGTGGAAATAAAGGGGTTCCCCGGAAATAGATGAGGGACGGATTTTACAAGTCCCCAAAACCTCAATAAATATCAGAGGATGACGTTCCGGAATAGAGATACAACGTGAAAATATAGAAATGCAACCCCTGATCCTTTTGCTTATCCACACGCCCCGTGAACTGACACCTGATTAATCCCCCTGGAGTCCACATGAAAATGGAACAATGAATCAGCTCCATATTGGCTGATTGACCTATTGAGGTCCTGATGAAAGAGGTGTTGTAAAAAAATGTGCCTCTTCATCATTTTGGGTGGGTAAGTTGCATGAGTGCATGACATTCTTTCTTCGTTTTGAATTGGTTTGTTCAAAGAAGAAACACAGACTTTCTATGAAACCCTTCGTGAAACCGCCGCCGGGGCGCATTTTTTAGGGGCGGCGGGACCATCCCCGTGGGGGGTGTGGGGGCGACCGGCCCCCACATTGGGTTCTCATTACCCGCTCAGATTGGCGAAGAGCCAAAAATGCCTCGGAAAAATGATTTGCTTCGGAACAATCATCCAAATAAGCACATTTTAGAAGGAAGAGCTCGTAACAGGACATACTCCTCCCCTTCCTGACTCTTCTGCATGTGCAGATTGGGGGAGTGCACGTAACAGGACGAACGCCTCCCTTTATCGGCTTTCCTGCATGTGCAGATTGGGGGAGTGCACGTAACAGGACGAACGCCTCCCTTTATCGGCTTTCCTGCGTGTGCAGATTTGGGGAGAGCACGTAACAGAATGAACGCCTCCCCTTCCTGGCTTTCCTGCATGTGCAGGTTGGAAACCTGCCATCTCCCTTTAGAAAACATTCCTGGAACCCTCCCATTTCCAGTGGAAATAAAAGGGTCGGTTCCCATCCTCACTCATGGTCAAAAAATTGTTCAGCACAAAGGAAAATTGTTTAATCTTTCGAAGAAACGAATCAGGTACCAATGAAAAAGGAACATGAAAAATCCGTTGACATCAGTGCGGCAATAATCACCGTATCCACCTCGCGGACCAGGGACACAGACGAAAGCGGAAAAGCGATCCTTTCCCTCCTGGAAGGAGCAAACATCCCAGTTCTCCACTATTCTCTCGTCAAAGATGATATCATGATGATCCGGAGAGAGCTCCATGCGGTCCTCGATGGCTGCAATTGCATCATCCTCAACGGGGGAACGGGCATCTCGCCCGATGACTGTACCATTGAAGCGGTGGTCCCTCTTCTGGACAAGGTAATCGATGGATTCGGAGAGATATTCAGGCAGAAAAGTTATGCAGATATCGGCACGGCAGCAATTTTATCGAGAGCTGTTGCAGGGACGTGTGGAGAGAGAATCGTTTTCTGTCTCCCGGGATCGACACCGGCGGTGACACTTGCCATGAAGGAGATCATTCTTCCGGAATTGCGTCACATCGTATCGCATGCAAGGAAGAGAGATCATTGATTTCACGGTGGCCTGGGATCGCCATTTCTGGATCACGTCTCTGTATTTCTGAAAATCTTTTATCCGGTCACGATTATCCCTCTTCAGGCATCACCCCCAATACCCGCAATAACGGGAAAAACTGCGCTCATATGGATTCGTTCCGGATACCGTTTCCCATGGCCTTGAATCAGCCAGGAAAACTGCGGGAAAACATGGCAGACAGGTAAAAAAGACCGGTAAATGTACCCCCGGCCAGGGCACCCTCTACCGGTATACTTCGAGGAGTGCCACCCTCTCCAGGACAAGATCCGCCACCCTCTCGATCCCGCAGACTTCGAGCTCACGGGGGGTGATGGAGAAGAGCGAACAGAGAAGGGCTGCCTTTTCCGGAGTAATGGTCTCCCAGTCCTCGTCGTCGGCAGGACTAAACAGGGGTGCAAGTTCCCTCCATGCCGCATCGTTCTCCGGGCAGATGCAGAGGTATGCCTGGTTTTCCCCCGCGTGGACACCGAACCGTGTTCCCTCCACGATCTGTCGTGACCCTGCTGCATAGAGGAGGGCCTCCACTTCCACTCTCGCCGAGATCATCGTGCCGTTTTCCAGTGCCCGGAAGGCGTGGCGGAGGGCAGACATGGCATGGGCAGATCCTGCCATACTGCCTGCATCGAAGAGGATGATATGAGTCCCTGCCCGGGCTGCGATACCGTTAATCTTTTGGAGAAACCCCTCCAGGTCATCGATTGTGACCCTCACCTTCCGAATGGAAAATGTCTCCATTCAGATCACCCCGTTGAAGGCGTCAAGACGGGACTGGTCGTGAAGGCCATTTTCTCCCTCTTCGTCCCCTGTGCGATTGCCGGGGCCACTGGCACTCTCCAGGTCCAGCTGCTGCAGGACAGACTGGGCAATCCCGCGGCCGAGGATGGACGCAAGCACCCTCGGATCCGCGGCACGAATGGCGTCCGGAGACGTTATCCCGTTGGAATAGAGGCTCCGCGCCCGTACCCGGCCGATATTGCGGAGCCTGACGAGCGGCAGGAGTTCCCGCCTGACACCATGCTTCATGCAGATCTCGAACTCGCGGATTGCCCGGGTGAAGCGGGGCGCATATAACGAGGAAAGGCGGCCCGAGGCATGGAGGAGCCAGTTGCAGCTCTCGACGAGGGCATGGACATCTCCCGGGCCTATGGAGTACCTTTCGCATATGGTCTCGATGGGGACCTCGCCAGCCCAGTCCCGGAGGACAAGGGCGGTCTTGAGGGCACGGAAGAAGGTCTCCTCCTCGCCAAAGCCCAGTGTCAGCCAGAGTTCATCCTCGTTCTCGAGAAGGTACCTCTCCAGGACGGGGAGGTCCCTGTTGCTGGCATACAGGCAGAACATGTCCGGCGTGCTGCAGATGAGGTGGAGGAGGCCCATATCCGAGTAGTTCTCTGCTGAGGCGATTCCCGAGACGATTGTCTCTGCACCCCGCGGATCGATGTAGAGGAGGGAGACCAGGTTTCCGTACTCTGTTGCGGCCAGGTGATCGGAGAGGTTCGTGATCATCCCGGCCCTCTCGAGAAAATCCAGGGATTTATTCGTGACAGCCTCCATGATGCTGCTCTTTTTGTGCTGGTAATGGTAAAACGTCCTCCGCAGGAACTGAACCAGGTCATCGTGCGTTCGGGCAAAACCGGATGCGATCAGTGACAGGATGTGTGTTATCAGCGCGGACTCGTCCGCGCACCGGGAGTGCACATCCTCGGGAGAGGCATTGATGTAGAATTCTTCAAGTTCCCGGGCCTCATCCGCGTCCCGCGCGATGAGTACAGCCTCCCCGTAGGGGTCAAGACCCGGCCGCCCTGCCCGGCCTGCCATCTGGTGATATTCGCGGGCCGGGATGGGGACCATCCCCTGCCCGGCCTCGAACCGGCGGAAATCGCGGACAATGACCCGCCGGGCAGGGAGGTTCAACCCGGCAGCGAGGGTCGGGGTGGATGCGATGCACCGGACCAGCCCTTTCCTGAACCCCTCCTCCACGATTGCCCGGGACTCCCGGGAGAGCCCGGCATGGTGAAACGCCGCACCCAGGGCGACGCAGGAGGCAAGGGACTCCTCGTTGCCGGTCAGGGCAGCCTTCTTCAAGCGGGCAGCGTACTCGTCCAGAGCCGGATCCGTGCATTTAAGTGCTGCTGCCGCCCTCCGCGCATATGCCTCGGCATTCCTGCGCGACGCGACGAAGACGAGGCACTGCCCGCCCTCCGCCACCGTGTCGAGGAGGAGATTGATATCCTCGTTCTTCGACACAGGAGGCACTTTCCGGGTTTCTTTGCCGAAACAGATCTTGCCGTTGCAATAGACGCCCTGGCGGAGATCGACCGGGCGCCACGACCCTGTCACCACCTCGGCATCGAGCCAGCCGGCGAGTGCGCCCGGGTTTCCTATCGTTGCGGAGAGGGCAATAACCTGGAGATTCCCGTTTCTTGCCCGCATCTTCGTGATGACCATCTCGAGAGTCGGGCCCCGGTGGGGATCGTCGATGAGGTGCACCTCGTCCACGACGAGGAGCGTGATTGACGGTATCCAGTGTGCCCGGTTGCGTATCAGCGAGTCAACCTTCTCGCTCGTGGCCACGATGATATCATTCCGCCCGAGATTTTCATCCCGGCGGTCGAAGTCACCGGTCGAAATACCTACCCGGACCTTTTTACGGGCAAAGTCCTCGTACTTCTCGCTTGCCAGGGCCTTGAGGGGGACGATGTACAGGCACTTTCCTCCCCGGGAGATATGGTGGTGCATGGCCATCTCGGCGACCAGCGTCTTTCCGCTTGCAGTGGGGACTGCGAGGAGGATGTTCTTTCCTTCGAAGAGACCCTTCCGGACGCACTCTGCCTGCGGGGGGTAGAGATCGTTGATGCCGAGGCTGGCATAGATGTCCAGCAGGTAGCCGGGAAGCGGGAGATCTCTCACCCTCATTTATAACCCCTTTATTTCCACTCGACAGAGCTCATTATAATCCGATTCCAATAAAAAGCAAGCTATTTTCCGGTATTCACCTGCACTGGAAATAATGCCTCGCAGGCTTTTGTACGTCATGCGGGTAGCCACTTTTGCCCTTGCATGGTTCAGTAGTAATAATCGACCATGTTCTGGCGTGATTCCAGTCTTTTCTTCTCGAGGTAGGAAAAGACAGCCTCGTGGGGGGCGCCCTCGATGAGCATGTCAATGGCGGTCCGGGCGATTTTGAGTTGTTCAGGCAGGCCGATGAGAGCGATTGTCTTTCCCAGAACGGAGATCCGGGTGTTTGTCATGTGCTCGATCTGCTCCCGTGCCCTGCCATCCCGGCCGATGATCCTCCCCCTGAGCCGGTCCAGCTGTCGCGGCGTGTCAGCAATCCCCGAAAGGTCAATCACTTCGAGGAGGAGGTCCTCGTCATCAAGAAGGGAAAACGCCCTTTCGGGTGAAAAACCCCGGTTGATGGCATTGATGACCTCGACTGCCCTGAGGAAGGGGACAGCGGACTCTCCCTCGACCCTGACCATCCCTTCCTGGCTGTCGATACTTATGCTGGTTCCTGTCTTCTCTTCCAGGTCCTTTTTTACCTGGCCGCCCTTCCCAATCAGGACACCCAGTCGGTTCTGGGCCACTTTCAGTTCCTGCATCATGTCTTCTCATTCCCCCCTTCACCAGGGGCCTTCCCGTGGAGCGGGATTCCGGTCACTTCTGAAAAGAATTCCCTTTCATCACGGAGAGGGCACTTTGACCGGAAAAACCTGTTGATGTTGGCGATGTCCCGGGCGAGGAAGTGGAGTGCCCGGGGATGATCCTGCATGACCGCCTGCCCCATGTCGATCAGATAGAGGCGGTCACCTGCGAGGATGTTGTACTCGGAAAGGTCGGCATGGATGAGGCCGGCCTTCTGGTAGAGCACCCTGATATAATCGAGGATTTCGCGGTACGTTCGGACCGGGTTTTCCATTTCAGCGACACGGAGCTGGGGATAGGGGCGTTCATCCTCCCCGAGGAACTCCATGATGAGGATGTTCCTGTCCCAGACGAGAGGTTTTGGGACAGGAAGACCCGCCTCGTGGGCACGCAGGAGGTTTGAATACTCCTTCCTGGTCCATGCAAAGACGATATCCTTGCGGGTCCTCCGGATCCCTGCAAACCTCCGGTCACCGATGATGTACTCGCTCATGGCATTGAAGTTTGCCGTCCGGATCCGGTAGATCTTGATGGCAAGGTCCATCTCGTCCCGTTCACCGAAAAAAACGTTCGCTTCCTTCCCCGTCGAGATCGACCCCCCGATTGCGGTGATCCAGCCCTTGTGGACGAGGCGGTAGAGGGAAAGGAGTGTGATCTCGTCAAAGACGTCTTCCCGCACCTTGAGCTGGTCCATGTCCCGGACGCGGACCCCGAGTTCCGCAATCTTCCGGTCAAACCTGTTCTCGATGCGGTCGATGCTCACGTGACTCTCACCCGTTCATGAAACGTGGTCCCTGACACCTGCGAGGATCTCCGCCAGGTACCGGGCGGTCGTCTTCTTGAGGTCGAGGGGGTGTATCTCCCCTTTCCGGTATGCGTCCTCGAGCTCGGCGTAGCTGGCGAACTCGCGGTCGCCGCCGAACTTTTCGGGCCGGCGCACCACGACGTGGGGGATGCGGGGGAAGACATGGTACTGGAGGATCTGGAGGATTGGATTGTTCTCGCACTCCGGCGGACAGAACGCCTTCTGGCACTTCTTCTCGATATTCTCAATGCTGTCTGCAACGGATATGTAATTGTGGCTCGAGGAGGACATCTTCCTGCCGTCGAGGCCGTTGAGTATCGGCGTGTGGATGCAGACGGGCGCCGGGTACCCGACGGAGGGGAGGTGTTCCCTTGCGAGCATGTGGATCTTCCTCTGGTCTATGCCCCCGACGGCAGCATCGACACCGAGCCGTGCGATGTCCACCATCTGCATGATCGGGTAAATCATCTGGGATACGGTGGGATTGTCCATCTGCCTCCCCACCTCGTCCATGCTCCGCGTGGCCCTGTTCAGCGTGATCTGCTGCGAGAGCCGGAGCACCATCAGTTCGTAGTCCCTGTCAAGCTGCAGGTCAGACCCGAGCACGTACCTGACACCGGAAAGGCCGAGTCCCTCGAAACACCGCCTGTTGTAATCGGCCAGTTCCCGGACTTCTTCCATCGTCCCTTTCCTGTTCAGGAATGCATGGAGGTCAGCGAGCAGGACGACAACCTCGAACCCGGCCGCCTGGAGGTCGATGAGCTTGTTGACTGTCACGAGGTGACCGAGATGGATCTCGCCGCTCGGTTCATACCCGGCATATACCCTCTTTTTATCCCTTTTGAGGAGTTCGCGGAGTTCGTCGGTCGTGACGACTTCAACCGTGTTCCTCGTCGCAAGAGCATACGCATCCATTCGTACAAAATGGGAAATGCAGGGTGTTAATGCTTGTGTGGATGCCTGACCCCGGGAAAAAACAGGTTGAATGCATATCCGGAAGATCTCAGGCGATTGGTACATCCCTCGTCCGCGTCATTGGTGGATCCCGCAAACGACCTGAAATGACGAAGAAAAAAGGGGGTTTACCTGATTGCAACAAAATTCAATGCGTGGTTTGTCATTGCGATGGATTTTGCAGGGTCTTTCTCGATTCCCGTCATCGCCCGGATGCAGTCGATGTTCTCGACGACGACGTCGGCCTCCTGGTGGATCGCCTGGAAAAGGTAGAGTTCTTTCCCGGTGCAGGAGATGGAGTCCTCGAAGATACCGTTCTCCCAGAGGTCCGAGCGGGGCCTTCCCATGTCCATGGCGTATTCCTTCAGCTCGGCCG
This sequence comes from Methanolinea sp., assembly GCA_029907345.1. Classification (GTDB taxonomy): domain Archaea; phylum Halobacteriota; class Methanomicrobia; order Methanomicrobiales; family Methanospirillaceae; genus Methanolinea_A. The sequence continues at coordinate 15,179 of JARYMB010000004.1, read as the reverse complement.
TGCTCGTGATCCCGGTGGCCTTCCGGACAAGCCCCATGCGGGGATTTTTCTCGATGATCCTGATGACTTCCTCACGGGTTGCCGCTTTTTTCAGGTCCATCTGGACAACGTGCATGTGCATCATCGTCACGGGGACGATCATCGCGAGCGTCACGATGTTGATGTGGGGCAGGACGCTCTGGACGTCCGGCCCGTGGTGACTCGGGATGTGGACGGGATTCAGCACGATGGCATCGATCGGCCCCCGCTTGATGTCGGCAGGGTCCCCGCCCCGGCGGACCATCACCGCCCGGACTTTTTCGACGCCAAAATTTTTGTCCATGGCGTTGATGATACGGCACAGTCCCGTGGTGTTGCAGGAGACGACACGTGCAAACTGCCTCCCGATGGCCTCGGTATAATTGCAGTCGGAATTAAAGGAGAACCCGGCGACCTCGTGCTCCTCTCCGCCCTGCCAGACAGCCTTCACACCGGCTCTCTCGTAGAGAGGCCGGTTCTTCTCCCCGATGCCGCCCGGCGTTGCATCCACCACGATGTCGGCGGCTTTCAGCATGTCCTCGACGCTCCCCGCGACAGGCAGACCGGCCCTCTCGAAGGCATCCTTTTTCGAGAGATCGGCAATGTAGAGCGGGTAACCCCTCGACTTTGCCACGAAGGCTTCGTGGCTCGGTCTCGTCTTGGATACCCCCACCACTTTCATGTCAGGCTGGGCAGCCACTGCATCGGCAACACGCTTTCCAATCGTCCCGTACCCGTTGATGGCAACTTTGATCATATGGTGAGGGAGTGGGAATGAGGAGCATTAAAGGTTGTCAAATGTGGGGAAAAGGTGAGAGGAATATCACCAGTCTTTTCTCCTGTCCCGCCCATTGGATCACCCGGAATGTCGTTCCTCATCCGCCCGGTCGCCCCGTATGACTTCTCCCTCAGTTGCAGGGTCTTTTCCGGTGGAGACCCGGCATTCAGGACATTTCAGAATGGGATCTTTTCGCAGGTCATCCGGGTCGGGGGCGATCCGTTTGTCATCCGCATCAGGGATGTAGGAGAGGACGGCGACACGGTCCTTGCCGTCGATGCCCTTGCCGGGGAAGAAGAGAGTGAGTATTGCGCAGGAGACGTGAGAAGATGCATCTCCCACCTGCTCGGCCTTGACGATGACTTAAACAGGTATTACCGGGCCACGGAGGAAGACCCTGTTCTCACCCGTATCAATTCAGACCTGTCCGGCCTGAAGATGCCCTCGTCAGAGACGGTCTTTGAGGCACTCGTGATATCGATCATCGAGCAGCAGATTGCGACACCGGTTGCACGGAAGATAGAATCGCGACTGGTGAAGCGGTTCGGGGAGGAAGTAAGGGCGGCCAAAAGGACGTACTATGCATATCCCCGGCCGGAGGATCTCGCGGACGCCGATCCGGCTGAAATCCGGGAATGCGGACTCTCTGCACGGAAGGGCGACAATATAAAATCTGTTGCACGCATGGTGAGGGACGGGGCACTTGACCTTGAATCCCTGGGACGCACAGGCGATTCAGACTCTCTGATACGGGATTTATGCCGGATCAGGGGGATTGGACGGTGGACAGCAGAGTTCGTGCTGCTCCGGGGGCTCCATCGCCTGGACATGTTCCCTGCAGACGACCTCGGGATAAGGCGTGCGATTGGCCATTTCTACTGCCCCGGGGAGGAAATCAGCCCGGCACGGGCACGAGAGATCTCCCGGCAGTGGGGAGAATGGAAGGGGCTTGCAGCATACTACCTCCTTGTCGCCGACCAGCAAGTGAGGAAAAGAACATCGCACCCGAGATGACCGCGGACGGGAAGTATCCTGCATAATCCTTGCATATTCACCGCGGGACTTCCGGAAGATGGAGGGGAACTTCAGCGGCAAGGTCGCCCGTCCTGACCCCCGATACAAAAAGCACCCCGGGGAGGGCATGGCTGGCTTTTCTCCACGGGACATACCAGGCACTCCTCCTCATGGGGCAGCAGGACTATGGAAGGACGATATGAGACTCGCACCACTTTAACGGGTGGCAAATGGCAGGCAAAATGTTCATCTTTCCCCCCCACAGGCAATATCCGGTCCCAGGTTAATTGGATAAATATATAATCATGGATTGATCTACAGTGTACCAGGGACGGAAAAAACGATGACCGATGAGAGAAGGGAGCGGGCGGTGCAACGGGTTGGAGAACTCAAGGGGTTCTATTCCCACCTGTCAGTCTTCCTGCTCATCAACCTGCTCCTGGTAATCATTAACTATGTAAGCTCGCCCGGATACTGGTGGTTTTACTGGGTAACACTGGCATGGGGAGTCGCACTTCTTTTCCATGCCGCACATGTCTTTGGCAGGGGAAAAATTCTGACAAGGGAATGGGAGGAGAAAAAGATAGAACAGTACATGAACGAAGAAGGGAAAGAGTAAGACCTACTCACCGTCTTCCCTGATGGGCGGCTGGTTGATCATCCTCCAGTAGAGTCCAAGTTCCCGGATGACATTCGCAAAATCATCGAATTTCACCGGTTTTACGATGTAGCTGTTCACCCCGAGGCCATAGGTCTCCACGATATCCCGCTCTTCCCGCGAGGAGGTCAGTACCACAACGGGAATGGTACGGGTCTTCGGGTCACCTTTCAGGCGTTTGAGGACCTCGATGCCATCGATCTTGGGGAGTTTGAGATCGAGGAGGATGACGTTCGGCTGAGTATTGATGTCTCTCTCCCTGTAGGGACCTGTGCCAAACACGTAGTCGAGGGCCTCTTCACCGTTCCATGCAACATGGACCCTTTCAGAAAGGTTACACCACTGGAAGACATGGAGGATAAGCTCGACATCATTGGGATTGTCCTCGACAAGAAGAATCTCAGCACTCTTTCCCGGGGGCTCCATTGATAAGCATGAACCACAGGTAATGAAATATTTTTTTGTGTCCCAAGGGGGCTCTCCGAAGGTGCCACTCCCGGGGAAAGGATTTTTCCTGAAAAGTATTGCACTTTCGACGAGGACACGTGCGTCATGAAGGTGAGCCAACTGATTGGCATATCTTTATGGCAGGATGGACGAGATCACACATCAGTCATGATTCTGGACCAGGAAAAAATCATAAGGATAAAAAAACTGCTGAAGAGCAGGCCCAGGGGACTCACAATATCGGATATTTCCCATGCCCTGAAGTTAAACAGGAATTCTGTCGCAAAATACCTGGAGATCCTTCTCATCACGGGAGAGGTCGAGGTTCGGCTCTATGGTAACGCCAAGGTCTATTCCCTTGCCCAGCGGGTACCTATATCTTCGATCCTCAAGTTCGCAACGGAACTGATCCTCATACTCGATTCGGATTTCCGGATAATCGATGTCAACGATAACTTCCTCACTTTCTTCTCGTTAAAGAAGGATGACCTGATGGGAAGCGATATCAGAACCTCTGCCATCCCGGGAATCAGGGCGATCTTCTCAGGGACGATCCCCGGGGAAGACGCTTTCCCGGCGGAAAGCAGGCATGAGGTAAACCTGTCCGTTTCCGGGAAAGACTACACTCTGGCATACAAGGTTGTCCCCACCGTCTTCGACGACGGGAGCAGGGGATATACCCTCATTTTCGAGGACGTGACCCTTTCCCGCGACTTCGAGAAGAAACTGAGGATGAGCGAGGAGAGGTACCGGGCAATCGTCGAGGACCAGACAGAGTTTATCTGCCGGTTCGATCCGGGTTTCTCCCTCACGTTTGTCAATGGTGCTGTGAGCAAGTTCCTCGGAAAACCCGCCGACGAGATCCTTGGGAAAAACATGCTTTCGTTTGTCCACCCCGAAGACAGGGACAGGGTAAGGCAAAACCTCCTCTCCCTTGCGCCTGGTCACGAGGTGATGACCCATGAACAGAGGGTTATTGACCCGTCGGGGGAAACAAGGTGGCACCAGTGGACGAACCGGGCAATCATTGATGCTACCGGGAAGATCGTCGAGTACCAGGGAGTCGGAAGGGATATCACCGAGAGGAGACTTGCCGAGGAGAGACTCCGGATCCTGGATATGGCTGTGTCTTCCTCCATCAATGGCATTGGCATTGCCACCCTTGACGGTCGCATAACGTATGTAAATGCAGCATTTCTCAGGATGTTTGGAATTCCCCGTCCCGGGGACATCATCGGGCAGCCCATCGAATCCCTTGCCTCGTCACGTACGCCCGAAGTCGGGATAAGGGAGGCAATGAGGGGACTCCATGAAAAAGGAGAGTGGAACGGCGAGATAGTAATCCACCGGAAAGACGGAAGCCGCGTCTATACCCATCACACGTCAAACCTGGTCAGGGACTCTTCCGGGAACCCTATCGCAACAATGGCATCGTTCATTGATATAACCGACAGGATCGAGGCGGAAAGGGAAATCCGCATCAAAAATGTTGCCGTCGAGTCAGCAACGAATGCCATCATGATCTTTGATACGGGCGAAAACCTGATCTATGCAAACCGGGTCTTCTTATCCCTGTTCGGGGCAAAGAACCTCCGCGACATGCAGGAGAACCGCATGGAAGACTTCTGGACTGTGACGCGGGACTTCTTCCCGCCCATCGACGAAATCAAGAGAGAAATCATGCGGGCAGGGGTATGGAACGGCGAGATCCGCGTTCAGACAGGGCAGAAATCTTCCCGGTTTTTCCAGGCCTCCATGACTCTCGTCAGGGATGACGGGGGGCATCCCCTCTGCATTATCGGTGTCATGATGGAAACCTCCGCCCAGAAGGTCATTGAAAAGGCCCTCAAGACGACCTACGAGAAACTCCAGGAAGCCGTGGAGTTCATGCCTGACCCGACATTCATCATCGGGAGGGAAGGGAAGGTCATTGCCTGGAACAGGGCCATGGAGGTCCTGACAGGAGTCAGGAGTAACGAGATGCTCGGTTCTGACAGGTATGGAGACGCTCTGGCATTCCTGCAGGGAAAGATGCCCGTCCTCGTCGATATCCTTGACCTCCCCGCACACGAACTTGCGAAATCCTGGCCTTCGATCAGGAAGTTCGGTGACAGCATCTATGCCGAAGCGACCATTCCTGCGAACAATGACAGGAAAGAGAGGCTCCTCTGGGCCAAGGCGACACCCCTCTTTGACGGGGAAGGAAATATCATCGGGGCAATTGAGTCGTTCAGGGACATTTCAGAATGGAAAAAGGCACGGGAATTTCTCCCGGTTCCGGGGTCGATGCAGTAGGGGATACCGGCCGGGAACAGGTGTTTTCCGGGTATCGGGAGGGAGAGTGCCGGAGGCAGCGGGGACAGGTGTATCGGGTACAGCATTCACCGGGAAAAGGTCAATAGTAGAGTTTCTGCACCTCGAGGACTTCCCGGCTGTCCCGCGCCTTTGAATAGAGGTCGAGGGGTTCTTCGTTTAATTCGAGGAAACGAGTACCCCAGGGGACTGTGCCAAGGATTTCCCCTGCCTGTTCTCTCTCCCCGATGATGAAAAGTGCTGCGGCAAGAGCTTCGACAGAGGATAAGCGCCAGGGCCTCCCGAAATTGACGGGGTTGGCCGCAACCAGGAAGGGGAGGGCCCTCCGGTGACGCCAGGAGCCGAGGGGGATGTCTTCGAGAACCTCCCAGGAACAGTCGAGGACGGAGAGTGAACGGGGGCTCCTGTCGGCAGGAGAGAGGGCCCGTTCTGCGGTAGGGTCAAGGAGGAGAGTATTTCTCGGAATCCGGGATACTTTTGAAAAGACCCGGATGAGCCCGGCCCTCTCGAGCCTCCGGACGGTGCACTTGCGGGGATCGCAGCTGTTGTCCCGGAAGGCAAACAGGGGGATCATCTATGTATTCTTTCCTTTCCATTTTCTATCAATGTACGTTCTGGCGTGTCCCTGTATCAGGGACCCGGGGTTGAGGGCCAGGGGGATAACGCGGGAATCCGACCTCCGGGCTTTCGAGAAGGCCCTCTGCCGCTGCAGGGATTGTGGAATAGATGTTGTCCTCCTTCCCTGTCCGGAGATGCTTTTTCTGGGGAGGGACCGGGAGCCGGGGACGTTCCTCGAACGACTCAACACGGATGATTTTTTCCATCTCCTTGACCGGCTCGAAAGGGATGTGGAAGAGATCATCAGAGCCCGGGGCCCGCCGCTCTGCATCGTGGGTGTCAACTCTTCCCCAACCTGCGGGGTGGATACAACATACTATGGCGATGACGGGAAGGGCCCTGCCCGCCGGGCAGGAAGAGGCGTCTTCCTGGCAAGATTTTCCGCCATTCCGGCAATCGATGTTACTGACTTTTCCCGGTACCGCATCTACCTTGCCGCCCCCCTCTTTTCTGCTGCAGAAAGGCGTTACAATGTCCACCTCCGGGATCTCCTCGCTGCACACTTCTTCTCGGTCTTCCTCCCCCAGGAGGCAGGCGATGACAGCAGCCACCGGGATGAAGAATCGCAGCGAAGAATTTTTTCCCGGTGCTGCGGGGAGATAGCCAGGAGCGACATTGTCGTTGCCGTCATCGACGGGGCGGATGCAGACTCAGGGACGTCGTGGGAGATGGGATACGCTTATGCCCGGGGGATTCCTGTTGTCGCGTTGAGGACGGATTTCCGGCGGGCAGGGATGCATGAACATGTCAACCTGATGCTCGAGAAGTCATCGCGGGTCGTCCGGAACGAGGAGGAACTGCTGCAGGTGCTCAAGGCGCCATCTGTGTTATGAGAAGGAAAACTGGCGGTGAAATGAAAAAAATTCCCTCTTCGTCATTTTAAGTGGGTAAGTTGCATGAGTGCATGACATTCTTTCTTCGTTTTGAATTGGTTTATTCAAAGAAGAAACATAGACTTTCTATGAAACCCTTCGTGAAACCGCCGCCGGGGCGCCCTTCGGGGGCGGCGGAACCATCCTCATGTGGGGGTGTGGGGGCGACCAGCCCCCACATTGGGTTCTCATTACCCACTCAGATTAGCGAAGAGCCAAAAAATTATCCTGTTTAACCAAGTCTATGCGGCCTCCAAAGATTGTCCCTCCAAGTTGCAGGGAGAATAAAAAATTGGATATCTTTATAGAATCCGATTCATTATAGCATGTAATGGCAAAAAGAAGGGAAAGTTCAGGATTTGAAAAAAAGACAAGAGATCCATGCGATTTGAATACATCCTCGTTGGATTCTTTCGCATGGTCCACTCAGAGCATCGTCTCCTCCCTGTTAAAAGACAGATACGTTCAAATCATAGTTATTCTTACATTTACCGGTTTTTTATTGAGATTCTATAATATTAGTTTCAATTCCCTCTGGCTTGATGAAGCAATGACTTACCACTTTGCCTCTCTCCCCTATTCTGAACTTTGGGGGTCTCTTGAAACAGGGGCTGAGTTCAATCCTCCCCTTTTCTATCTCATCGAGTCTCTCATGCTCCACTTCGGGAATTCAGAGGCAATCCTGAGAACCATCCCTGCGCTTGCCGGGACTCTCCTGATACCCGTTTTTTTCCTGTTGGGAAAAGAATTCAAGGATAAGAATTCAGGTATAATATGTGCCACACTGGCAACATTTTCAATCTTTTTACTGTACTACTCCCAGGAAGCAAGGGCATATACGCTGGCCCTCTTATTTGCATCCCTTGCTATCCTCCTCTTTTTCATGGGACTTACACGTAACCAGGTGTCTCATTGGGTTCTCTGCGGTGTTTTTTCAGGACTGGCATTATGGACCCATTTTTACACGGCACTAATCCCTGGTATCCTCCTTTTCTTCGGCTCATTCTTCATCATATTCGATAAGGAGAAAAAGAAAGAATATATGAAAAACTTGGGAATTTTTTTGGTCTCTTTCATTGTTATTACACTTCCCTTGATAATTGTCACATTCGACTTATTTTTAAAGAGGACTGCTGTAAGTCCAACCTATGGACTTAGTGGGATTATAGTCCTTATTTATGCCATACCCGCGTTATTGGGGGGTGATCTCCTTCTTGTTGGAATCCTGTCAATACTCTTCATTATCGGAATTATCTGGTGCCTCTATGAAGAGAGGAAAAAAGGGATCTTCTTACTGTTTGGAATTGTGACTATCTTTCTCATGAGTTATTTCATTTCTTTTAAGATGCCCTTTGAGTTAAGATTTTTTTATATCATGATACCTTTCCTGTTTTTGGGAATTGCATATTCGACACGAATCTTCTGCCATATTTTTAAGAAGAGGATGGTAGTTCTCATTCTGATTATTGGAATAGCCTTATTACATGTCCCTCTCCTGGTAACCACCTACACAGTCTATACAAAAGAAAATTGGCGGGATTTTTCACATGAATTTGAAAATTACACAAATGATGGAGATGTAGTGGTCCTCATGCCTGCATATTTACATTATCCATTTAACTATTATTACGATCCATTGATGGATAATACAACGCAAATCGGGGCGTCCAATATCAGGGAATTGGAAGAAGCAGTCCGGGATTATCAGGGAAAAAGAATTTATTTCATATTAACCCGCGATATTTCTGCATCAGAACCATCGGGTGCGAGCATCGAATGGCTGGAACAAAATAGTCGTTTCATAGGAGAATACACCGGGATATACCTGTTCCAGGTAGGTTAAAGGGAAGATTATGACCATGACCCATGGAAATATTTCACTTTCACTATTTTACCAATTAAAATGATATTGTTGATAATCTCTTTTTTCACATTTATTTTGGAGTAGCCGTACCTCCTTTTATAAAGGGGAACGGGAATTTCTTCAACTGTTTTTCCATTGATAATGAGTTTTGAGAGAATTTCAGCATTAATCTCAAAATTGTTACTTTTTAATTCCATATCTCTGAAAACGGATTTTTTATAAAGACGAAAAATCGGGCTGATAGAGGTAATCCTTTTTCCAAGGAGAATACGATAAATGAGATTTATTGACTTGCTTAAAAAAAGCCGGTGGGGTTCAACATCCATGATATGCTCTTTTTCAAGGTAGGGTGAACCCGATATACAATCTGCATTCGTTTTGAAAAATTTTAATAGTAAATCTTCGATATTTTCCGGTCGGAAAGTAAGGTCAGCATCCAAACAGATGATGCAATCACCACTCGAATTTTCAATCCCTGTCTTGATCGCTGCACCCAATCCCCTGTTTCTGTCATGGGAAATTAATTTCCAATGCTCCAAATCGTAAGAAACGTTTTCCAGAATTCCCCGTGTATTATCAGAACTCCCATCATCAACGAATATGTATTCAAATCCAAGATTGTATTTTTCAGAAATTTTTTTTACAACGGGAAACAATTCCTCCCGGTAGAGATGTATATTATCCTCCTCATTAAAAAGTGGGATTATCAACGAGATCATGGGGACTCCGGTTTCAATTTTCTTAATTCATTCCATGATAAATGAGATACAATGAACCCCACCACAAGAACAAGATACATAGAAATCATTCTGTCGATTAATACAATAGGAACGGAATATTGAATCGGAATTCCTAATCGTTCCAATAAAAAACTCAGGGAGCCTTCCATGACCCCGATGCCGAGGGGAATTTGGGAGATAAGGCCAAATATTATTGAGATGCTGAAGATGATAGCAATGTCCCATGGATTAATAATAAAACCAAATGCAGCAACCACTAACCATAGACGGACAAATTCACAGATAAGGGAAAGGAACGTTATGAGAAATACGATAGCAACATGACAAGGAGATATCTTCTGAAGTGAGAATGAAATGTTAAACCTATCATTATCTGTAATTTTTACAAGAATTTTTGATAAAACGTTTACTATCCACTCAGATTTATAATAAAAGACAATCAGTAGTATGATCAGAACGGCTGTGAATTGAAGTATAATAATTGTGGAATTATCGATCTCTCTCGATACAATCAGAAGGGCACAGAAAAAAAGAATAATAATCTCAAATAGTCTCTCAAAGAAGATCATTGATATACCATTCAGGAGATTAAGGCCGTATTTTGCCCTCATGTAATATGCCTTGAACAAATCGCCAATTTTCCCAGGGGTAATATTCGCATAAAAAAAACTTGAAAGGGTTATAATGGAGGCATCCTGCCATGAGATTGATTTTTGAAAAAGTTCCGATAGATAATACCACCTGTAGATTTTTAGTATAATATTAGTTATTGAAAAGAAAATCGCCAGAAAAAAATAACCAAAATTCAAAATGAAAAAAACCTCGAGGTTGTTTATAATCCCCGATGAAATAATCAAATAGAATAAAATAACCAACCCGAAAAGAAACAGAAAAACCTGAATTATTTTCTTAAAATCCGCTGGTATCCTTCTCTCCCCTTCAATTATTATGCCACGTTTTTCATTATGTCTGGGAATATATGTAGTTTTTTCATTGAGATATACAAACTTAAAAGGTTTTAACGCTCATTACACTACCACACATGCCCAACCTCACCGTCGCGGTCATCGGCCCGGAAGGGTATGCCGGTCACCTCGGAAAGAAGGGAACCGTCTCGGACATCACCTTCTATAACCAGAAGAGGGACCGGACAACTGTCACCTATATCGAGCCGGGCCGGTACCCAGAGAAGATTTCCTCTCTCTTTTTCGCCGTGTCCATGGCTGATATGGCCCTCCTGGTCGTTGACGAGATAAACCCGGCATTCGGGGAGTGTGTCCTCATGCTCGATGCAGCGGGGGTGGAGAAAGGGGTCCTTGTGCTCCGGAATTACCTCTCCCCCGACCAGGTTCTCCCGCTCGTGAAGGGGACGGTCGTTGAGAACTACACGCTTGAGCCCGACGACCACAACCACCTCCGGGAGATGTTCCTTGACCATGCAGGGGAGCAGCCGGCCCGCGGGAAAGGCCTCAAGTACGGTTCGGTCCCTGTCGACCACCACTTCCCCGTCAAGGGTGTCGGGACTGTCGTCCTCGGGGGAGTAGCCGAAGGTACGGTCAGGGTCCACGACGAACTCCGGGTCTTTCCGACGAGCAGGGTTGCCCACGTCCGCTCGATCCAGAAGCATGACGAGGACGTGGCAGAAGCGACCGCAGGGGACAGGGTGGGCCTTGCCCTCAAGGGAGTGGAAGCCGGGGATATCGACCGGGGTTTTGTCCTCTCCAGCAATCCCTCCCTCACCGTTTCCGGCATCCTGAACGGGCGGGCAGAACTCGTCCGTTACTGGCCGGGGCCGCTCAGGGAACAGATGGTCGTCTATTTGGGTCACTGGATGCAGTTTATCCCGGCAAGGGTCGCCTACGTGAACAACAGCGGGGACTGGAGGAAACCTGAGGTGACTTTCCGGTCGGAAAGAGACCTCGTGTATCCCCCGGGTGCGGCAGTCCTCATCCACCATCTCGAAGGGGGAAAGCTCCGGGTCGTCGGGAGGATCGTACCCTCGTAATTCTCTTCCATCCGTTTTGATATCCATCAGCAGGGAGGCCTTTTTTTGGTATAATACCTGCATATTGCCATCTTCTTTCCCTGCGTGAGCATTCTCTCTGCATCCAGAAAGATACCGGGCGGCTGCGATCGTGGGGAACTTAATGATACCCCGGGATAATAGATGAGATATGGCACTTGGTGACCTCGTACCCTGGATAATCATCGGTATCCTCATCATCATCGCGGTGGGACTGGTGCTCTACTTCGTGGGTATCTATAACCGGTTCTTCAGCCTCAAGAACTCCTCCGAAGCGACACTTGGCCAGATCCGTGTCGCGATGAAGAAACGCCTCGACATGATCGAGCAGCTCCTCGGGGCAGTCAAGAGCTATGCCGCGTTCGAGCGCGAGACATTCGAAAAGGTGACGGCGATGCGGGCAAGCGTCGGCTCGGCCGGACCAGGAGACCTCAACCAGATCGAGAGGGAGTCCCGTTCTCTTCTCGGCCGGCTCTTTGCCGTGGCAGAAAACTACCCGGACCTCAAGACCAACAGCACCGTCATGACCCTGATGGACTCGGTCAGGGGAGTCGAGGACGAGATTGCCCGCCAGAGGTATACCTATAACAACATCTCCCAGCAATACAACACTCTCTGCGACGTGATCCCGTCAAATATCATCGCCAGGATCCTCGGCCTTTCCAAGCTCCAGTACCTTGAGTTCGAAGAGGCAATCCAGACACCACCCAGGATTGCGTTCTGACCATGGCACTTACCGGCGAGAGAAGGGACCTCCTCCTCCTCGTTGCAGTTGCCCTTGCCATCGGGGCAGTGGCAATAGTCATCGCATTTTTTGTCCCGGCCCTCCTCGAGGGGGACCTTGTCATCGCGGACTACAGGGCAACTCTCCATGAGAACGGCACGTTCGAGGAGGTGTATACCTACGAGGTCAGGAGCAGCGGCACCTACAGGATGCTCTACCGCTACTGGCAGGACCCCCTCTCCGCGCAACCATTGCAGTCACCTTTCATCCAGATCGTGGACATGGAAATCCCGCCGGGAACAGTGGGGTACATCCGGGAATCGTCCGGGAAAGTGACCCTCTACCGGGACGACAACCCTGCGTACGTAAGATTCATCGAGGACAGGGCCGAGAGGAACGAGGTCGGTATCTACAACCCCGGGTATTTCCCAGCCGGAACCTACACCGTCTCCTTCACGTATATCCTCCATCCCCCCATCGAATATGACGCAAAAGACGCGCACCTCAACCTCCGCCTCGTCGACCGCCACATCCCCTACAGGCACCTCGAGATTCGCATCCCGTCGCGGTATGCCGGAGAAGTCTTCCCCCATCCCCCCGGGCTTTCCGTGACGCGGGAAGGGGAGTGGGTCAGCATATCAGGGAACCTTGCAACAGACGAGGTTCTCGGGATCGAGACACTCTTTGCACCTCCAGAGAAGGATGGCCTGCCCGGGTTCCCGGTGCCCGTAGACGGTGTCAGGGCGAAAACTCTGGCTGCAAACCCCTTCTATGATATTTTTCCCCTTTATTTTGCCCGGGTGCTGTACGGCCTCGGCTTTGCGATAATCGTCCTTTCGCCACTCTTCCTCGTCTTTTTGTACAGGAAATACGGGACGGAGAGAGAATTTACGGTCCCGGAGTACCTGAGCTTTACGCCTGACCCGACGATGAAACCATGGGCAGTCAACCTCCTCTTCAAGGGAGACCCCATGACATTTGACCAGGACGGGTACTTTGCAACCCTGCTTGACCTCCACCGGAAAAAGGCAATCACGATCCAGGAAAAGCCCGATGGAAAGGGGGTCAGGATCACGGTGAACCAGAAGACAGCGACGGACCCGTACGAGCAGAGAGTCCTTGATTTCCTCCAGGAAATCGGGGAAGGCGGGACCGTTGACTCAGAATCTCTCCAGAATACCGTTGCACTTGCCCGGAGAGACGCAACAGCCGAGCGGATGATCCTGAAGTACCAGAGAGACCTGCTTTCCGTGACCCGGAAATCCGATCCGCGCCTGGTTGCCCGCTACGTCGTGGACGGCAGGGACCATATCTTTCCCCTCCTCTTCGTGGCCATCGCGCTCTGTGCCGTCTCGGTCATGGCCCTGATTGTCACACCGCAGCTCTCGTCCCTCCTCGCGCCTGCAGCTCTCCTCTTCGGAGCGATGATCGTCCAGTCAGGAATTGCCCTTGCCTTCCCGTCCACCCTCTTTGGCCACTGGAAGGACGACCGTTACCGGGAGAAACTGGAATGGGATGCGTTCGCCCGTTTCCTCTCGGATCTTGCCCTCATCCGGCAGTATGCGCCGGCAGATATCTCCATGTGGGGCGAATGGCTGGTGTATGGAACGGCCCTTGGTGTCGGGGACAGGGTCGAGAAAGCGATGAGGGACTTAAACGTCTCCCTGCCGGAAGCAGGCGTCCCGCTTGCAAGCGGCCTGAACGCCGCCTTTATCCCGGTACTTGCCTTCACACCCCCGTCCCGGGGAGGAGGCGGCGGCGGTTTCGGCGGGGGGTCTTTCGGAGGCGGCGGCGGTTTCGGCGGTGGTGGGGTGGGGGGAAGATGATGCAACTTTGCACCTCTCCCGGGAGGGTGTCACGTGCAGTGCATTGAAGGACGTCCCGGCCGGATCTTTGTCCTCCGAATCGACCACGGGGAAGACCTCATCCGGGCACTCGAGACCTGCGTTGCGGAAAAGAAAATCCGATCCGGTTTCATCCAGGTACTCGGTGCAGTCAGGTCGGCACACCTGGTCACCGGGCCGGAGGAACCGGTCCTCCCCCCGGTCCCGCACCGCGAGGACGTCCGGGACGGGTGGGAAATCATTGGGATCGGGACAATCTCGTGGAACGACGGAAAACCCCATGTCCACCTCCATACAGCGACCGGGCGGGGGGTCCGTGCGTTGACAGGGTGCATGAGGGACGCCGCCGACGTGTACATCGTTGTCGAAGCAATCATCTTCGAGGTCAGGGGGATAGAGACCGGGAGGTTCCCGGACCCGCTCACGGGTCTCTCCCTCCCCGGCCACGTCTCCCTGGACTAGAAGGATGAGGAAGAGACAGCCGCGGGTCCTCCCGATGAGCAGGGAGGAGGCAGCAAGGCTCCGCATCGACCAGTTCGACATCATCATCGTGAGCGGGGATGCCTACGTCGACCACCCCGCGTTTCCCACAGCCCTCCTCGGCCGCGTCCTGTGGGAAGAAGGGTACTCCGTCGGGATCATCGCCCAGCCGGACTGGAAGGGCAAAGACGATTTCCTCGCACTCGGTGCCCCCCGCCTCTTCTTCGCGGTGGCACCCGGGACCTGCGATTCCATGGTGAACAATTACACCCCGGCACGGAAGAGGCGGTCAGAAGACGTTTACTCCCCGGGCGGGAAACTCCGCCGCCCTGACCGGGCGGCACTCGTTTACTCCGACAGGCTGCATGCACTCTTCCCGGAAATACCCATCGTTCTCGGCGGGATCGAGGCATCGCTCCGGCGCTTTGCCCACTACGACTACTGGTCCGACAGGGTCCGCCAGTCAGTCCTTGCCGATTCCCCGGCGCAGCTCCTCGTCTTTGGCATGGGGGAGCAGCAGTTGCGGGAAATCGCACGCAGGCTGGCCTCCGGAAAAGAGATGGGGGAAACCCCGCCCATCCCCGGGACCGTCGAGAAGGTCTCCCCCCCGGGTTTTGAGCCGGGTCGATATCCCGGGCTGCTCGAGATACCCTCCTATTCCGAGGTAAGGGAGGACAAGGAAGCGTATGCACGGGCATTTGCCCTCCACTACCGGGAACAGGATCCGGTGCGGGGAAGACCTGTTATGCAGAGGCACCCCAAGTGTCTCATCGTCCAGAACCCGCC
>JARYMB010000049.1 GCA_029907345.1 Methanolinea sp. | reverse complement strand
GATGAGGACGAGGGTGAGAACGAAGACCGCTGCAAAGGGTGAACCAAGGACGATCGCAGCGAGGGCGGCCCCCACCATGTGACCGCTCGTCCCCCACGGAATGGGGACGTTGACCGCCTGTATGGCAAAGATTCCCGCCGCAAGCACGGCGACGAGAGGGACCTTTTCTTCACGCATCTCGGCCCTTGCCCACCGCAGGGACAGGGCAATGAACACGAGGGCAATGACCCAGTACACTGCTGCCTGCAGGAGTGGAATGAAACTATCAGGGATGTGCAATCCAATCACCAGAATAATACTCTTACATTTGATAGTTTTACTTATTCTTTAAAAAATGTTCTTATTGAAATTTTTTAATACCATTGAGCGGATAATCGTGCCAACAAGGGGAAAGAGTTCCGGCCTCGTAGCAAGGCGGCGGACAATCTTTCCGGGCCGGTCGATGTCTCCCAGGGCCACGATGTCCCTGATGATGCCCGGGTTGTCGAGTGCCCTGATTATCCCTGCAATATCACCAGGGGTCATCTTCCGGCGGGCCTCGAAGAGCCGGAGACCGAGAAGGATCTCGCGGCCGAAGTCTGCTCTCCAGGCCTTCTCGTAGAGGGAGAGGGCATCATCGCTGAAATTATCCCTCCTGACAGCCTCCCCGATGACGCGCGCAGCATGCCGCGCTGCCCGGACACCCGTGTAGACACCCCCGCCCGACGTGGGCTTGGCCATCCCTGCAGCGTCCCCGACGAGCAGGACACGGTTGCCATACGTCCGGGCCCTCGGCCCGATGGGAATCGCCCCGCTCACGAGCTGGACGGATGCCTGGTGACCATCCCCGAGAAACCGGTTCAGGAACCGTGAGAAGTTCGTCCTGACATCACCCAGACCGGCAAGTCCCACCCGTGCCCTTCCCGGGCCGATGGGAATCGCCCACCCGAAAAAGTCCGGGGAGGCATCGGGATGGATCTCCACGAGGCCTCCTTCCATCTCCCGGACGATGTCAGCCTGAAGGCCGGCAAGGACGTGCGCGGGGCGTGGCATGCCTGTCTCGCGGGCGACCCGGCTTGCCGCCCCGTCAGCCCCGACGAGAACCCGGAACGAGATCTCCTCCTTCCCGCGTACTCCCCTCGTGACGATGCTGTGCCCCTGCCGCCGGAAGAACGCGGTTTTCATCCGGATTTCTGCCCCGGCCCGGGCAGCACGCGCGAGCATCTCGCGGTCGAGGATGGCACGGTCCACGACGTAGGCTTTCGGAACGCCTGCATCAAAGGAGAGGACGGGACCAAGCGACGAGACGATCCGGGCGCCCCTTACTGTTGCAATGATGCACGAATGCGTGACACTGCACTCTTCGAAGGCCGCAAGGGACAGGAGTCCGGCACACTGGACAGGGATCCCCGCGGATGCATGTTCCTCGAGGAGGCAGACCGAGAGGCCCTGCTCCGCGCACAGCCGTGCGCACGTGCTCCCCGAAGGTCCGCCACCGACCACGACCACGTCGAAGTGTCCCGTCACGGTTTCCCCTTCCATTGTCAGCACGTGGCCGTATCAAGGGATCTGAAAAGACCGGCGGGCCGGCTGGCAGGAAGAACGAAAGCAGCCGGGTATGGCGACGCGGGCCCGCCGGAACCCGGTCCGTCCGCACATTCTCCCTCACGCCCATTTTTCACCTCGCGGGGGAAACATTCTCCCGCAGATGGAGAGAGAACCACAGTTTGTCTGGAAACAGTGCATCGTCGTCCGGAGCGATATCAGGATGAGCTGCGGCAAGACGTGTGCGCAGGTCGCCCATGCCGCGATCATCGCGTACGAGAGGGCCGATGCAGCCATAAAGAAAAAATGGTTCCAGGAAGGGCAGAAGAAGGTTGTCCTGAAGGTTCCCGGCGAAAGGGATCTCCTGGAACTCAAGAGCCTTGCCGAACACTCCGGGATTGCGACCGGTCTTGTCCAGGACGCCGGACTGACGGAGATCCCGCCGGGAACCGTGACCGCGCTCGGCCTCGGGCCTGCAAAGAGCGAGGATCTCGACCGGATAACGAGTTCCCTGTCCCTCCTGTAAAGGCCGGACGGATGGTACCCGTGCCCGGCTGCGTGTTCCCTGACTGGAGGACTGGTCCATGAGAGAGAGCCCCTATCCCCTCGAAAAGTTCCTCGGGATGCGCTACTACGCGAGCGATACACCGGGAACAGGCGGCAGGCTGCGGGAGCGTGCGGAGGACTTTGCTGTGGACGAGGTCTTTGCCGCACCGGGAGACGAGGGGCCGTACCTCGTCTGCCGGCTGACGAAGAGGAACTGGGAGATGCAGCGGGCAGCCCGCGAGATCGCAAGGCAGCTGGGGATATCGCACCGCCGGGTCTCGTGGACGGGGACGAAGGATACCCATGCCCTCACCACTCAGCTGATTGCCATCTACGGAGTCCGGGAAAACGATATCGCACGGGTCACCCTCGGAGACATCGAAATAGTCCCGGTCGGGAGATCGCAGCAGCCCCTGTCCCTCGGCGGGCATGAGGGGAACCGTTTCTCGATCACCATACGGGACACGCGGTCATCCGACCCCGGCCGGG
>JARYMB010000048.1 GCA_029907345.1 Methanolinea sp. | reverse complement strand
GACGATGCCAACTACCTGCTCCCGAACAGGGTCTTAAACGGCGTCCTCTTCTCCATCCTCCGCCTCCACCAGGAATTTCCCGGTGCCCGGGCCGGCGTCATCCTCCCGATGAGCACCATGGACGTCAAACTCCCGCAGGAACTGGATTCCGGCGTGCTCTCGGTCCTCCAGTTGCGGGAGATCTTCTTTCCGCCCTATAGGGAAGAGGAGATCGCCGCGATCCTCGGGGAGCGGGTCCGCAGGGGTCTCTACCCGAACGTGGTCTCCGACGCACTCCTCGGGCTCATCGTGGGGCAGACAATGCGGTCCGGGGACCTGCGGGTCGGGCTCGACCTCATCAGGCAGAGCGCCCTCCTCGCCGAGCGGGACGGGAGGACGGCCATACGGGAGGACGACGTCCTCGCCGCGTACGAGGTCTCCCGCTTCGTCCAGCTCTCGGCCTCGGTCCGGGCCCTGACGCCTCCCGAGCGGTCCCTGCTCTACGTCATCGCCGACATGGCGGTCGGTACCGGTTCGTACCTTTCGACCGGTGCAGTCTACGATGCTGCAGCAGAGAAAATGGCGATGAGCTATTCCAGCTTCTACGAGAGGCTCCGGAAGTTTGACCAGATGCGCCTCATCGAGCTCTCCCACGTGGCCGGGAACGGGAGGACGAGGGAGATTGCGCTCCGGTGGGAGCCGGAGAAGGTGAGGGAAGTGTGCGGGTAGGGGGAGTTGGTTCCTTTGTGAGAATGAAGCAATCAGGGGATTTTATCTCTTCTTTCCCGTTGTTATAAGGTTCCCGGGACAATGAAGAAAATGCCAGCCTGTTTTTATTTAAATCAGTTATCAATTAATAGGAGATTTTTGTACTGTTGAACCGGATTATCCTCTCATTTCAGGGGGAAAAGAGAAAACCAGGATTCAAACCTGTCCCGAGAGAAATCCTCGTTTACGTAAAAGAGACAATAAAAATCCACGGTACGACATGTACAGTTTGCGGCTTCAACTTTGAAAGGAAGCATGGAAAATTCGGCGAGGGTTACATCGAAATACATCACCTCAAACCACATGCCTCTATAAGGGGGGAACGGGCCGTAGACCCAAAAAGTGACCTGGTACCGCTCTGTTCAAATTGCCACCGGTTGATTCACAAGCCAGATCCGATGCTGACCATCGAAGAATTGAAAAAAGCCATTCACGATTGGAACAATTTTTTCCGGCGGGCACAAAAAACCGGTATCTTTACCAAAATATTTGTTCCATGATAATCTATGGCTCACAATGTCAAATTGTGGATGGTATCAAAAGGTAATATTTTAAACGAGATGCATCGGAAAAAACTCGATTTTGAATCACGGCTTGAAGATTGGATCGAGCAGGATATATCTATCCTGTCAGACGATTACCTCGTTATCGGACGACAAGTGCCCACCGACTATGACACTTTTATCGACCTCTTGTGCATTGACAGGAACGGGGACCTCGTCATTATCGAATTGAAGCGGGACAGGACACCGAGGGAAACTGTTGCCCAGGTGCTCGATTACGCGAGCTGGGTGCGTAATTTATCAAGGGATGATGTGATTTCCATCGCAAACAGCTATCTGAAAGAAAAAGGTCCCCTTGAGAATGCATTCTTTCAAAAATTCCAGGAAAATCTCCCCGATGTATTGAATGCCTCCCATTCGATGCTCGTCGTCGCGTCCGATATCGACGCGAGCACGGACCGCATCGTGCACTACCTCTCGGAAACCCGCGGAGTCGGGATAAATATCGCTGAATTCCAGTATTTCAGGGAAAATAACCAGGCTGAATACATTTCAAGGGTGTTCCTCATCGATCCGGAGACTGTCTCATCCAATACCAAACGTGGTACAGATTCAAAGAGGAAGCGTTCTCTCACAAGGGAGGAACTCGAAGAAATTGCAAAACAAAACGGGGTAAATGAAATCTATTCCACGCTCGTAGAGAATGTGAAGGATTATTTCGAGAGTTCGAGGACAACCCGATCCTCTATTGGATTTGAAGGAAAAAATATCGGGGAGATTGGAAAGGGTGTGATTTTCAACCTGATTCCTTCGAAAAGTAATTCCGAAACGGGATTGAAATTCCAGGTCTATTCAAACCGTTTCTCACAGTATTTCAACCGTACAAAAGAAGAACTGATCCATATCCTGCCCAAGAACATCCACGACTGGGTTTATGAGAGCTCTGACGGGAGTGAGGACTGGGTGGGATACGAGGGATATTTCAAAACGGATGAAGAAGTGGATACATTTTTGGAGGGGTTCCGAAACCTTGGAGATCGAGAAGAATAATTACACCACCCCCCTCTCCCTGTTCCATTCCCTAACCATCCTCCCGTAGCACCGCTCGCACACACCGACCCGTTTCTCCGCACACCAGAAGACCGCCTTTCCCCCGTTGCAGATGTCGCACCGGCCAAGGTCCGATTGCACCCGCGTGAAGTCACGGTGATCGAGGAGACCGGGCAGGGGGTCCACGCGGAACGGCTTTGGGACCTTTGCACCATTGATGCACGTTTGCACATCCTTGCACCCGCCGGTGCAAACATGGGAACCATCCTGCACGTCCGGAACCGTGATCGGGGACTTATCCGCGGGTTCCGCGGAGACGTTTGCACCTTTTGCAGGAACGCACGGGACGGCAGAACCACTGCCCGGCTCTCCGGTCGTGCTCTGCTCTTCCTGCAAATGGTGCAAAGAGGGACATGGAGGTGTCTTTCTCCCGGTACCGGAGTCACCGTTTCCCGATCCGGGGCCGGATCCCGCCCCTTGTGCGTTTGC
>JARYMB010000047.1 GCA_029907345.1 Methanolinea sp. | reverse complement strand
ATCTCGTGTATCTTTATAAATCGAATACATTATCTAACATCCCCGACACATACATCTACTATGATTACTTGAGCTTGGATATAACCTCAAAATACCCATTTTTGGGCGCTGTTTGAATCGGACTAAAATAGGATTGAAATATGCAATATCGGACTTAACCACATCTGGAAAGGTCTGTTTGAATCGGACTAAAATAGGATTGAAATTGATACCGGTGGGAAAGCCGTCTGTCGCAATGGAAGTTTGAATCGGACTAAAATAGGATTGAAATACCCAATTGTGTCCGTTCCACTCACTTGAGAATTTTGTTTGAATCGGACTAAAATAGGATTGAAATATGTCACGTTCATATCATAAAATATTTTTCTTAGTTGTTTGAATCGGACTAAAATAGGATTGAAATCAAAAACACATGTTACTCAACGAGTTTAAGTATATTGTTTGAATCGGACTAAAATAGGATTGAAATATTTCGTGACGGTATTTGAGACGGTCCGCGGGAAGTTCGTTTGAATCGGACTAAAATAGGATTGAAATCTTTTCAATGCGTTTGTTGATAACACGGTGGTGTTTTGTTTGAATCGGACTAAAATAGGATTGAAATATCGTTGTCAATCTCGTGGTCGTTTTCGAAGTTATCAGTTTGAATCGGACTAAAATAGGATTGAAATAAAATTTTTCAATCGCCCCCGGGGCGTCGATTGGCTGTTTGAATCGGACTAAAATAGGATTGAAATTCGCCAAAAATTGAAGAGGTTATTTCAGACCTCAAAATGTTTGAATCGGACTAAAATAGGATTGAAATATGGAATTAATTACACGTATGTTTCAGATCCATCATGTTTGAATCGGACTAAAATAGGATTGAAATACTTTCTGATGTGAACGGGACGCTCACCAACACCACCGTTTGAATCGGACTAAAATAGGATTGAAATGAGCATCGAGGGCAGGCTATGGGATCTCCTCTGGCTGTTTGAATCGGACTAAAATAGGATTGAAATCTGATCTTTGACCTGGTTGGTAAGGTGGAGAAATCCGTTTGAATCGGACTAAAATAGGATTGAAATGCGATTATGTCAGAGATGAGTATATCGTTTGTGAGAGTTTGAATCGGACTAAAATAGGATTGAAATTAGCGATAATATCTGTAATGTAAAATAATAATTTTAAAGTTTGAATCGGACTAAAATAGGATTGAAATTCATAAAGAACGGCAATAAACGCCCGCGTCCGGCTGGTTTGAATCGGACTAAAATAGGATTGAAATCTATTCGGAGCAGCTTAGATGTTCCAAGCTGCCAGAGTTTGAATCGGACTAAAATAGGATTGAAATGTAAACGGGAGGCCGGCAGTATGCCCGCTCCATTGTCGTTTGAATCGGACTAAAATAGGATTGAAATCGATTAAGTATATTAGATATTCCGTCGATGCTCTGGAGTTTGAATCGGACTAAAATAGGATTGAAATGTATGAACCGGACCACGGCCCCCAGGGCATTGGTTAGTTTGAATCGGACTAAAATAGGATTGAAATCTTACCTCGGAGACGTTCATCTATAACGGCCGGATCGTTTGAATCGGACTAAAATAGGATTGAAATCGAGATTATCAGGGGGACATATCAAAGGCATTTAAGGTTTGAATCGGACTAAAATAGGATTGAAATGAGCTTATGCAACGTTTCGAACGTTTTTTCTTCATTGTTTGAATCGGACTAAAATAGGATTGAAATGGAAACGATACCAGTTACCATGCAAGCGGTGGGACTGTGTTTGAATCGGACTAAAATAGGATTGAAATACGGCATTCCTGGAGAATACTAAGGTCTGGATCTCTGTTTGAATCGGACTAAAATAGGATTGAAATGGTTCATCTGTCTTAAGTATCAGCCGCGAAAGGTGAGTTTGAATCGGACTAAAATAGGATTGAAATCTTACATGCCTGGCCACAGGTGACTGAATGGATAAGTTTGAATCGGACTAAAATAGGATTGAAATGAGGTTTCTCATATAGCCTCGTTGTAGAAAGTGCAAGTTTGAATCGGACTAAAATAGTATTGAAATGATGACCGACCTTCTCAAAAACCTTTCAGAGACCTGTTTGAATCGGACTAAAATAGGATTGAAATCTATCTCATCACTGACATTGTGCATGGGAACAGGGTTTGAATCGGACTAAAATAGGATTGAAATCGCGGTATCTTATTGATAGGGCCACCGGGGACGGGAGTTTGAATCGGACTAAAATAGGATTGAAATGCGCGCTGTGCAACACGTTTATAGAGGGACTCAAAATGTTTGAATCGGACTAAAATAGGATTGAAATTCTTTGTCCTGGCGATACTGATAACCGCGAATCTCGTGTTTGAATCGGACTAAAATAGGATTGAAATGAGATTGCGCAACATGAACTGGATGGCCCAGGCTTCCGTTTGAATCGGACTAAAATAGGATTGAAATTTTTGCTACATTCCCAGAAGCACTCGTAGAACCCTGGTTTGAATCGGACTAAAATAGGATTGAAATTCTTCATTGTGGTGTCGTCAATCAACGATACCGTGAGTTTGAATCGGACTAAAATAGGATTGAAATGAATGTACAAAAGTCCCATTCTTCTTTCTAATGGTTAGTTTGAATCGGACTAAAATAGGATTGAAATTCGTTGACGGCTTTCATTGTCTCTGTCCTGACAATGTTTGAATCGGACTAAAATAGGATTGAAATTTCGGTTACAACCGGGTGTCGCGGGTGACTGCATATGTTTGAATCGGACTAAAATAGGATTGAAATCGCATAACAAAAACATTTTAAGTACAAAAATAAACTCGTTTGAATCGGACTAAAATAGGATTGAAATAGTGTCCCAGTTGTTTGTAGTTTCTTCTTTCCTGAGTTTGAATCGGACTAAAATAGGATTGAAATCAGGCAGCCGTTCGGGCGAGAATATCTCCCACAAAATTTATCTCATCGCCAATTGAAAGTAGAATGGGCAATCACTGAAGTATATAAGGACGATTCTTCACCTCGTTCCCACTAACTTGATTGCCCCATCCTGCTGTTTTCATTACTATCTTCCTTCAGAATCCAGATACCGTGTCTTAATACCGATTCTGCCACTATCAGGTTTGAATCAAACTAAAATAGGATTGAAATTTTTCCGTCTTACAATGATATGGATTGCTGGATTGTTTGAATCGGACTAAAATAGGATTGAAATAAAGATCACAAAGGGGACATAATAAAGGCATTTCAGTTTGAATCGGACTAAAATAGGATTGAAATTTTCTTTTCAGAGGAATACATGAAAGAACCGGAGAATTTGTTTAAATCATATTAAACTAGTTATCACTTCATATATGACTCCTTTCGTTGAGTATTTTTCCATAAAACCAGAAAATAGTGAGCCATGGTAAAAAAAAGATCAGCCTGTCTTTTTTCCCGTGCTTTCCCCCTGCCATTCCGGTCACGTGGCGTAAGGTCACCCGCGGCCAGTTCCGGGGCTGCACGGTTCATGATTAATCCGTTGAATTGCGTGAGGGCGCTTTTCTCTCCGGATTCCGGATCATTCTATTCTAATAGCCCTTTCCCTTTTGCATCTCTGAAGATCATACATTGCCCCTCTCAACCAGCCATAACGGACACATGCATTGAACTGGTGGAAAAGGACATCCCCCTGCCTCCCCGGCC
>JARYMB010000046.1 GCA_029907345.1 Methanolinea sp. | reverse complement strand
CCGTGCGACATCGATCACCTCGCGTTCGATCTCATCCGCGCCCGATGCAATCGTCCTCGCGGCGAGCGGGTATGAGACAAAGAACATCGCGAGCGTGACGGCAAACAGCGTGAATGCAAGCCCGGTCGGACCGGCAAAACCGAACGCCTTCCTCCCGAAAGCAAGGAGGAGGGCAAGGCCGGCAACCGTGTGCGGGAGGGCAATGGGCAGGTCGTTGAGAAAATCTGCAACCCGGTACATCACCGTCCCCTTCCGGAATATGTAGTAGTAGCCGAACCCGAGGGCAAGGGCAAGTCCCATCAGGGCGGCAAAGAAGGCTGTCAGGATCGTGCTGCCGACGCTGGTCCAGAAGAGCGGGTCGGCAAATGTCTTTGCGATACCGGCAGGAGTAAGGTTGAAGATGATTGCCGCAACCGGGTAGACGATCAGCAGGAGGAAAAAAGGGACAAAGAGGAGTTCGATCAGGCTGACCTTACGCATACGGGTCCCACCCATACTGTGTGAACTCACTCTGGTGGGCAACGATATAGTCCATGAAGTCTTTGGCTACTGCCTCGTTCTGGCCTTTTAGAACTGCAAGCCCGAAGGTGATATCCCCGCTCAGCGTATGCGGGTATTTCTCCCGTATTGCAAGGCCATAGAGATTTGCCGTGCTGGAGAAGATGAACCCTGCATCGGCTTCATCGTTCTGGATCATGAGGGCTGCCTGGTTCACGGTAGCCGGGCGTGCCTTAATGTTGCCCTTCCGGTTGGTCTGGTTCCAGAGATCCAGCTTTTTGAGAACGTTCTCGGAGTAAGATCCGATAGGAGCGCTGGGATCACAGACAACCACAACGACATTGTTATTTGTAATATTCTGCGCCGAGACAATACCTTTTTGTTCGCCGGTCTTTGACGTAACCAGCACCACGTACTCTTTGAGGAACTTTTTTGATTCTGCCACTTTGCTGGCATTGTTGAGCATGTCAATGAACTTCCAGTCGGCCGAGAAGAAGAGATCCGCAGGTTGTCCCTGCGCGATCTGGGTATAGAGCGCGCCGGATCCTCCGTAGTTGATGGTTACGTTCACGCCTTTTTCGTTCTGGTACATCTGGGCTATTGTGTCGAGCGGTTTTTTCAGGCCGGCACCGGCATAAACCATTACCTTTTTCTGCTCCGTCTGGCTGCTCGTGCACCCGGAAAAACAGGCCATAATCATCATGATGGCAATAACCATGCATGTCAGGAATAATCGGTGGTTGGACATTGGGAACTCCTTTTACTTTTACTGATTGTTTACTGATTTTCTTTTATTATATGCAAAGAGAACTTGAATATTGCGATTTGATGGCGGAAAAATTCCGGACGTTATGCTATGGCCGGGCCTGGCAACCCCGATTGCGAATGCGATGGCATTTGCAATAATCCCGTCCCCATCATCACCATCAACCCCATCGTGTACACCTCCCCGGGGTGGGTGGCGCGAAGATTGACCCGATTATCAAGATCAAGACGATCTGCGGGATCTTTGTCTTCTTCCAGGATGACGATGGTAAGACCACTGGTACTCCAAGCGTGCGTTCTCCTTTGACTGCGGTTGTTGCCACCATAGAGAGCAAGCTCCTCGCCGATGCCGATATGACTGCAACCATGGGCGGAGAGCCGGTGACCGGTACAGAACACGAGACCTTTTTCCTGATCATAAACGATCGCTCAAGGATCTCTGCCGGTTTCATCCCCTATCCTTCGGTATCCCACAGGGATCACGTGTTTTATTCACTCTATACCTCACCAGATTTTCACGGACCCGTTAATTCTTTCCCTGACTCCAGGCGGCACCCTGATCGCGAACCGTGCCCCCTTCCCCGGCTCGCCGTTCCCGGTGATCGAAATCCCGGTGATCGCGAGGATCTCGCGGGACAAAAAGAGGCCCATGCCCGTGTTCTTCCCGTATCCCCGTTCGAATATCTTTTCTTTCTCCCCTCCGGCAACCACCACCGGTTTCCGGATTCCTTTACCTGGAACCCCCAGGTACCCGACCGGAAAAATGGCAAGCCAGGATTTCCCCCCCTCTTTCCTTTATCATCTACCGCAACGCTTTTCTCACCCCACTTTCAACACGCCCCGTTCACCCTTATTACCTCCGCCCCTCCATGCTGGTGTGCAGGGAGCGGCTGCGACGGCTCCCCTGCAGGAACGATAAAAACATGGAACGACAGGTGGTCACACGACAACCAGGAAAACATTGCGGACACCGGACGGCGTCCGTTCGCACCGGGGAGTCCTTTTGCTCCAAAGGGCTCTTTCCAACGGGAGAAGGTGAGACATGCAGGACATCGTAGCGGGCCCCCCGGAACGTGAGCCATTTTCCCCCATGGTTTCCGGCGGAGGACCCGGAATAACCTCTCACCCCGGCCTGAAAAAGGTATGGGTGCCCGGGTACACGGGCCGGTTGCCGGAGGTGGCATGATGTCCCCGGCACAGTACTCGTCGTCGCCGGTCCCGCTCTACCTCATCCCCCAGGCCCTCTCGGAAGAGATCAGGAAACGCGGGGATACCATCACCGAGGTCAGGATCAGGCGGACCGCCGGCCACACCTACGTCCTGCGGATCCGGCATGGAAAGAGGGGTGACCGCGGTGACTGAACCCGGCACCCTCGCACGGGCCGGGGACGATTCCCTCCGGATCGAGGCCGGGGGCGAGTCCTACCGGCTCGAGGCAAAAGAGGTCCGGTCTCTCCTTGCCTACGGCAGGATCGTCCCGATCACCCGGGGCCGGCAAGGGCCCTCCGCCGGGGGAAAGGAAGAAACTGAACCGGTCTCCATCGAGGGCCACGCGGCCATCAGCCGGGGCGGGAAGGCAGTCCTCCTCTACACCCGGGCCGGCCACTTCATCGTCCCGCTCGTGAGCTTTTCGCGGGTGGCCCGGGGCGAGGCGGTCTCGGCCCCGCTCTTCCCCCTCGTTCCCGACTGGCAGGACGGGCCGGCATGACCGGGGAGATCAAAAGGGCCCTCGCGACACTCTTTCCGGCCGGAGGGGTCGTGGAACTGCGGGCGCTGGGCGGCCGCGGGGTCCATTCTGGGTACTTCGACGACCCCGATGCCCTGGCGGAAAAGGCCGCAAACCTCGATGCGCTCCCGGACGTCGCGGGGGTGTACGTCACCCTCAACGAGGTGGACCCCGCCCTCCTCTCGCGGAGGGCCAACCGGGTCAAGATGGACCTCGGGCGGAAAGACCCGACCACCAGCGACGCCGACGTGGTCCGGCGGCGGTGGCTCCCCATCGACCTCGACCCGGTCCGGCCGAGCGGGGTCTCATCGACCGACGCGGAGCACGCAGCGGCACTCGCCCGGGCCACCGCAATCGCCGCGTTCCTCGGGCAGGAACGGGGGTGGCCCGACCCGGTCATCGCCGACTCGGGGAACGGGGCCCACCTCCTCTACCGCATCGACCTTCCCAACGACAGGCAGTCCGCGGACCTCGTGAAGGCGTGCCTCGCGGTCCTCGACACGCTCTTTTCGGACGGTGTCGTGGCCGTCGATGCCGCGAACCACAACGCGGCCCGCATCTGGAAGCTCTACGGGACGGTCCCGAAGAAGGGCGACAACACCGCTTTCCGGCCGCACCGGCAGGCCCGCCTCCTCTCTGTCCCCGCCGTTGTGCAGGCGGTTCCGGACGACCGGCTCAGCCGGCTCGCCGCCCTGCTCCCGGTGACCGACCCCGGCCGGGGGCGGCCGGCAAAGGGACCGGGCATCGACCTCCGCGAGTGGCTCCCGGCCCACGGGATCGCGGTCCGGTCCGAGAAACCGTGGCAGGGCGGGACCCTGTTTGTCCTCGAGGAGTGCCCGTTCTCGTCGGCCCACCGGGACGGGGCGTTCGCGATCCAGTTCCCGAGCGGAGCCCTGTACGCCGGCTGCAAGCACGACTCCTGCGGCGGGGGGAGGCAGCGGTGGCAGGAGCTCCGCGACCGGTCCGGGCGGCACCGGCGGGAGAAGCGGGTGGACGGGCCGTCCCCCGCGGCTGGAGCGATTCCGCCCCCTCCGTCCGCGGCAGAGGCGGAGGCCC